>CAIMZI010000091.1 GCA_903845935.1 uncultured beta proteobacterium
CCTTCTTGATGATCACAGCAGCTTTTTTCTGTGTGAATTGCAAGATGTTCAGGGCTTGATCAACTTTTTTGCCGCGAATCAAGTCCGCGACCAAACGACCTTTGTCTACTGACAAACGAACGCCACGAAGGGTTGCACGAGTTTCCATGGTCACCTCCTTATTTCTTCTGGACTTTTTTGTCCGCAGGGTGGCCCTTGAAAGTACGGGTGAGCGCGAACTCTCCCAACTTGTGGCCTACCATTTGGTCAGTGATGTACACGGGCACGTGCTGCTTGCCGTTGTGCACGGCGATGGTCAAGCCGATGAAATCGGGCAGGATCATGGAGCGACGCGACCAGGTCTTGATCGGCTTTTTGTCCTTGGTAGCCACGGCCTTTTCGGTCTTGGCGACCAGGTGGTGGTCAACAAAAGGACCTTTTTTAAGTGAACGAGTCATTTAACCTTCCCCTTACTTCTTGCGACGCGACACGATCATGACCTGCGTGCGCTTGTTGTTACGGGTACGGTAACCCTTGGTCAGATTACCCCAAGGATCGACTGCATGACGGCCTTCGCCAGTCTTGCCTTCGCCACCGCCGTGTGGGTGGTCAACCGGGTTCATCACCACACCGCGAACGGTCGGGCGAATACCCATCCAGCGTTTCACACCGGCTTTACCGAGTTGACGCAGGCTGTGCTCTTCGTTGGCGACCTGGCCAATAGTGGCGCGGCAGTCAATGTGAATCTTGCGGACTTCGCCCGAGCGGATACGCACTTGAGCGTAGGTGCCTTCGCGAGCCAACAGGGTAGCAGACGTACCCGCAGAGCGGATGATCTGAGCGCCCTTGCCCACTTGCAATTCCACGCAATGGATGATGGAACCCACTGGGATGTTGCGGATAGGCAGGGTGTTACCGACGCGGATCGGGGCTTCCGAACCGCTCATGATGGTTGCGCCCACTTCCAGACCACGCGGAGCAATGATGTACTTGCGCTCGCCGTCTGCGTAGCACACCAGAGCGATGTGCGCAGAGCGGTTAGGGTCGTACTCAATGCGCTCAACCTTTGCCGGAATGCCGTCCTTGACGCGACGGAAGTCCACCAAACGGTAGTGGTGCTTGTGACCACCACCCTTGTGACGGGTCGTGATGTGGCCGTTGTTGTTACGACCGGCGTGCTGGAATTGTGGCTCCAGCAACGCTGCGTGAGGTGCACCCTTGTACAGGTGGTCACGCGAGATCTTCACCACGCCACGACGGCCCGGGGAAGTTGGTTTGATTTTAATGACAGCCATGATTACGCAGCCTCCCCACCGAGGTTCAGCTCTTGACCGGGCTTGAGCGTCACGTAGGCCTTGCGAATGTTATCGCGACGACCCACCGACTTGCCAAACCGCTTGGTCTTGCCTTTGGTGTTTACTACAGACACGCCCTTGACTTCTACCTTGAACATCAATTCCACAGCGGCCTTGATTTCGTATTTGGTAGCGTCTTGCAGCACCTTGAAGGTCACAGCATTGCTTTTCTCTGCAACCATGGTGGCCTTTTCGGACACGATGGGAGCAACCAGCACCTGCATCAAACGACCTTCGTTGAATTTGGTCAAATTAGGACCGTGGCTCATGCGAACATCTCCTGCAGTTTGCCCATAGCGGCCTTGGTCACCAGAACCTTGCGGTAGTGAACCAAAGACAGCGGATCAGCGTAACGCGGCTCGACCACCAGAACACCAGCCAGATTGCGCGAGGCCAGGTACAGGTTTTCGTCCACTTCGTCGGAAATGACCAGGACGGAGTCCAGATTCATTGCCTTGAACTTGGCAGCCAGGGCCTTGGTCTTGGGGGAGTCGACCTTGATCGAATCCACCACAGCCAGACGGCCTTCGCGAGCCAGTTGCGAGAGGATCGAAGCCATACCAGCGCGGTACATCTTCTTGTTGATCTTCTGCGTGAAGTTTTCTTCAGGCATGTTCGGGAAAATACGACCGCCGCCGCGCCACAGGGGCGAGGACGTCATACCGGCGCGAGCGCGACCCGTTCCCTTTTGCTTGAAAGGCTTCTTGGTTGAGTGGTGAACT
Organism: uncultured beta proteobacterium; assembly: GCA_903845935.1. Lineage (GTDB taxonomy): Bacteria > Pseudomonadota > Gammaproteobacteria > Burkholderiales > Burkholderiaceae_C > Allorhodoferax. The sequence continues at coordinate 2,057 of CAIMZI010000091.1, forward strand.
TGTTCGCGATCCTTCTGGGCACGGGTGCCCTGACGCGCGTTGGCTTGAAAAGCCACCACGACCTGGTGAACCAGATCTTCGTTGTATGCACGACCAAACACGGTCTCGGGCGCTTCGAATTTCGAAGTAGCCTGGCCTTGGTCATTCAGGAGTTCTAGCTGCATTAGATCGCTCCTTTAGCTTTGACTGCAGGACGAACCGTCACAAAACCGCCGGGAGCACCAGGGATTGCGCCCCGGATCAGCAGCAGTTGACGCGTTTCGTCGATGCGGAAGACATCCAGATTCTGGATAGTTTTGGTGACATCGCCCAAATGGCCTGTCATGCGCTTACCGGGGAACACGCGACCTGGGTCTTGTGCCATACCGATGGAGCCGGGCACGTTGTGCGAACGGCTGTTACCGTGCGACGCGCGCTGCGAGCTCATTTTGTGACGCTTGATGGTACCGGCGAAGCCTTTACCAATGGAGGTGCCTTGCACGTCCACTTTTTGACCCACAGCAAACACGTCAACAACAGGCACATGGGCGCCGGCTGCGTACTTGGCTGCGGTGTCGGCTGCGACACGGAATTCCTGGATAATTTCACCGGCTTCAACGCCCGCTTTCGCGAGGTGGCCAGCAATCGGCTTGGTCACACGCGATGCTTTGCGTGCGCCGAACGTTACCTGCAAGGCAACGTAGCCGTCGTTCTCTTCGGTTTTCACCTGAGTGACACGGTTGTTAGAAACGTCTACCACGGTAACAGGAACTGCATCCCCGTCGTCCGTGAATAGGCGCATCATGCCAACCTTGCGACCCAGCAACCCTAAGGACTTGCTAAGACTCATTGTTTTCTCCGTAACTTCCACCGCTGCAGCTTCAATTGGTTGCAGACGTTTTGCGTGAAAGACTGTTAATAAAACTACGCCAAAAATTCAGCGTAGCCTGCGAGTATAGCGCGCCATTTGCATTTAAGCAATAGCGCGCCACATCGACTCTTGGTGAACCCGGTTTGCACCGGATTCGAAACCGCACTAACCGCTTATTGCAGCTTGATTTCCACGTCCACACCAGCTGGCAGGTCCAACTTCATCAGGGCGTCCACAGTCTTGTCTGTAGGATCAATGATGTCCATCAGGCGTTGGTGGGTGCGGATTTCAAACTGGTCGCGACTAGTCTTGTTCACGTGGGGTGAACGCAGAATGTCGAAACGCTTCATGCGGGTTGGCAGGGGCACGGGGCCCTTGACAATCGCGCCGGTGCGCTTGGCGGTATCCACAATTTCAGCGGCCGATTGGTCGATGAGTTTGTAGTCAAACGCCTTCAGGCGGATACGGATTTTTTGCTTGGTGGCCATGGTAATTCCTTTGTATTGTGCGAATTACGCAATGATCTTGGCAACCACACCGGCGCCGACAGTACGACCGCCTTCGCGGATGGCGAAGCGCAGGCCTTCTTCCATGGCGATGGGGTTGATCAGCTTGACGGTGATCGACACGTTATCGCCAGGCATCACCATTTCCTTGCCTTCTGGCAACTCGATGGCACCGGTCACGTCCGTAGTACGGAAGTAAAACTGGGGACGGTAGTTGTTGAAGAAAGGAGTGTGGCGACCGCCTTCATCCTTGGACAAAACGTAAATTTCGCCAGTGAAATGGGTGTGAGGCTTGATCGAATTGGGCTTGCACAGCACTTGGCCGCGCTGCACATCTTCGCGCTTGGTGCCGCGCAGCAGAATACCGACGTTGTCGCCAGCTTGACCTTGGTCCAGCAGCTTGCGGAACATTTCCACGCCGGTGCAGGTGGTCTTTTGCGTATCAGCGATACCGACGATTTCGATTTCTTCGCCAACCTTGATGATGCCGCGCTCAATACGGCCAGTCACCACAGTGCCGCGACCGGAGATCGAGAACACGTCTTCCACAGGCATCAGGAAGGCACCGTCAACCGCACGCTCGGGCATGGGGATGTAGGTGTCCAGCGCTTCGGCCAGCTTCATGATCGCGCCTTCGCCCAACTCGCCCTTGTCGCCTTCGAGGGCGAGCTTGGCAGAGCCGTGGATGATGGGGGTCTTGTCGCCAGGGAAATCGTATTTGTCGAGCAGCTCGCGCACTTCCATTTCAACCAGTTCCAGCAACTCGGCGTCATCGACCATGTCGCACTTGTTCAGGAACACGATGATGTAAGGCACGCCGACCTGACGGGCCAGCAGGATGTGCTCGCGGGTCTGGGGCATGGGGCCGTCAGCAGCCGAGCACACCAGGATAGCGCCGTCCATTTGGGCAGCGCCAGTGATCATGTTCTTCACATAATCGGCGTGTCCGGGGCAATCGACGTGGGCGTAATGGCGGTTGGCCGTTTCGTATTCCACGTGGGCGGTATTGATGGTAATGCCGCGGGCTTTTTCTTCCGGTGCTGCATCGATCTGGTCATAGGCACGAGCGGTGCCGCCGAACTTGGCTGCCAGCACCGAGGTGATGGCCGCAGTCAGCGTGGTCTTGCCGTGGTCAACGTGGCCAATAGTGCCCACATTGACGTGAGGCTTGGTACGTGTGAATTTTTCTTTACCCATATGTCGTTCTCCAAAGAGCTAATCCCGTGTATTGGTTTTATGTCTGCACGATGTTGCTGATTCGCCCCGCACGGGAACAGGGCGGCACACCGTCGCAGACAACTTGCAAATTTACTTGGCGCGCGAAGCCATGATGGCTTCAGACACGTTACGCGGAGCTTCCGAGTAATGCTTGAATTCCATCGTGTAGGTAGCGCGACCTTGCGACATCGAGCGCAGTGTCGTGGAGTAACCGAACATTTCGGACAGGGGCACTTCGGCCTTGATGGCCTTGCCGCCACCGACCATGTCGTCCATACCCTGCACCATGCCGCGGCGTGAGGACAGATCGCCCATCACGTTGCCGGCGTAGTCTTCCGGTGTTTCCACTTCCACGGCCATCATGGGCTCCAGAATCACGGGGCTGGCCCTGCGGCAGCCTTCCTTGAAACCGAAGATGGCGGCCATCTTGAACGCGTTTTCGTTCGAGTCCACGTCGTGGTAGGAACCGAAGGTCAGCGTCACCTTGACGTCGACCACCGGGTAACCGGCCAACACGCCTTGGTTCAGCGCTTCAATGACACCCTTTTCCACCGCGGGGATGAATTCGCGAGGAACCACACCGCCCTTGATGGCGTCGACGAACTGGAAGCCCTTGCCGGCTTCGTTGGGTTCAACGGTGAACACCACGTGGCCGTATTGACCCTTACCGCCGGACTGACGAACGAACTTGCCTTCGACTTCCGACACGCTCTTGCGAATAGTTTCGCGATAGGCAACCTGGGGCTTGCCCACGTTTGCTTCCACGCCGAATTCGCGCTTCATGCGGTCGACAATAATTTCCAGGTGCAACTCGCCCTGACCACCGATGATGGTCTGGCCCGACTCTTCGTCGGTCTGCACGCGGAAAGAAGGATCTTCTGCAGCCAGACGGTTGAGCGCGATGCCCATTTTTTCCTGGTCGGCCTTGGTCTTGGGCTCTACAGCCTGACGGATCACCGAATCAGGGAACACCATGCGCTCCAGCGTAATCACAGCCGAAGGATCGCACAGGGTTTCGCCCGTGGTCACGTCCTTCAAACCGACGCAGGCGGCGATGTCGCCAGCGCGGATTTCATCGACTTCTTCACGATTGTTGGCGTGCATTTGCACGATACGACCGATACGCTCCTTCTTGCCGCGCACCGCGTTGTAAACGGTGTCGCCCTTTTTAAGCACGCCGGAATAAACGCGCACGAAGGTCAGCTGACCCACGAACGGGTCGGTCATCAGCTTGAACGCCAGCGCAGCAAACTTTTCGTTGTCGTCGGCCTTGCGGGTGGTTTCCTTTTCGTCTTCGTCAAAGCCCTTGATGGCCTTCACGTCCAGAGGCGAAGGCATCAGTTCAATGACGGCATCCAGCATGCGCTGCACGCCCTTGTTCTTGAACGCCGAGCCGCACAGCATGGGCTGAATTTCACCAGCACAGGTGCGCAGGCGCAGGCCGTGGGTGATTTCTTCTTCGGTCAAGTCACCTTCTTCGAGGTACTTGTTCATCAGTTCTTCGGTGGCTTCAGCGGCAGCTTCGACCATCTTTTCTCGCCATTCCTTGGCCGATGCCAGGAGTTCTGCGGGAATTTCTTCGAAGGTGAACTTCATGCCCTGGGAAGCTTCGTCCCAGATGATGGCCTTCATCTTGCGCAGATCGACCACACCGGTGAAGTTTTCTTCGGCACCGATTGGGATCACGATGGGAACCGGGCTGGCCTTCAGGCGCAGCTTCATTTGCTCAACGACCTTGAAGAAGTTGGCGCCGGTGCGGTCCATCTTGTTGACAAAGGCCAGACGGGGCACCTTGTACTTGTTGGCCTGACGCCACACGGTTTCCGATTGGGGCTGCACACCGCCCACGGCGCAATACACCATGCAGGCGCCATCCAGCACGCGCATGGAACGCTCGACTTCAATCGTGAAGTCCACGTGTCCGGGCGTGTCAATGATGTTGATGCGGTGCTCAGGGAAAGAAGCGTCCATGCCCTTCCAGAAACAGGTGGTGGCAGCGGAAGTGATCGTGATGCCGCGCTCTTGTTCCTGCTCCATCCAGTCCATGGTGGCCGCGCCGTCGTGCACTTCACCAATTTTGTGATTCACGCCGGTATAGAAAAGTACGCGCTCGGTCGTAGTGGTTTTACCGGCGTCAATGTGAGCCGAAATACCGATATTGCGGTAGCGCTCAATGGGAGTATGGCGAGCCATGATGGATCCTTGGTTTATCTGGGGAGTTCTGAATTCCGCTACGCGCACAACGCGGCGTAGCGAGAAGGCTTCAGGCTAGGCGTGTCACCGCAGACAGTGCTTGTAGCACGGCCAGGTGACACAACGACGCATGAAGCCTTCGCAGTAGCCGCTTTTTAGAAGCGGAAGTGGGAGAAGGCCTTGTTGGCCTCAGCCATGCGGTGAACTTCGTCACGCTTTTTCATGGCGCCGCCACGGCCTTCGGTGGCTTCGAGCAACTCGTTAGCCAAGCGCTGAGCCATGGACTTTTCACCGCGCTTGCGTGCAGCTTCTTTAATCCAGCGCATGGACAGAGCCAAACGACGCACAGGGCGCACTTCAACTGGCACCTGGTAGTTGGCACCGCCGACGCGGCGGGACTTCACTTCGACCATGGGCTTGACGTTGTTGATGGCAACGCTGAAGGCTTCCACCGGGTCTTTATCGGGGTGCTTCTTACCGATCAGTTCCAGGGCACCGTAAATGATGCGCTCTGCAACGGCTTTCTTGCCGCCTTCCATGATCACGTTCATGAATTTGGACAGCTCAACATTGCCGAACTTAGGATCCGGCAGGATTTCACGTTTAGGGACTTCGCGACGACGTGGCATTTTTTCACCTCTTTGCTTCAGTTGGCGCCCTTATCGGACACCGCGAGAGTTAATCAATAAGACTCTCACTTACTCGACCCGAACACTGGGTCACTTCGTTCATTCACCGCGCCACGCAGCAAACAAACACCTTTTACTTTTTCGAATTCAGGGCTCGCACCTCGAATTCAGGTCAATTTACTTGGCCTTTGGCTTCTTCGCACCGTACTTGGAGCGCGACTGCTTGCGGTCTTTCACGCCTTGCAAATCGAGCGAACCACGGACGATGTGGTAACGCACACCGGGCAGATCCTTGACACGACCACCACGAACCAGCACCACGCTGTGTTCCTGCAGGTTGTGGCCTTCGCCGCCGATGTAGGAAATCACCTCAAAACCGTTGGTCAAGCGCACTTTGGCAACTTTACGCAGAGCGGAATTGGGCTTTTTAGGCGTTGTGGTGTACACACGGGTGCATACGCCACGGCGCTGGGGAGAGTTCTGCATAGCAGGACTCTTGGACTTGATAATCTCGACCTCGCGCCCCTGGCGCACTAGTTGGTTGATGGTTGGCACTGATGCCTCCTGAAAAAAAACGTCCCTAAACGTTTGGTTCTTACAAAATAACTTTTCGAAAACGTGAATCCCTACGGAATTTCCGAAAAGCCCTCGAATATATCAGATCGGGCGTTTCACCGCAATAGGGCTTGAGCAGCGCATGAAAAACTAACGGATCCAGAGTCGTATGGCGTCCCAGGCGCGGCCTAGCACGCCGGCCTGCGCCACGCCATCCAGCGCCAGCAGGGGCACATCCACCAGTTGCTGCTCGGCCAGGGTGACGCGCAGGGTGGCTGCTTGTTGTCCTTGGGCGACAGGCGCCAAAAGAGGCTCATTGCGCAACACCTGGGTCTTGAGCTTGGCCGCCATGCCAGCGGGCACGGCCACCACGATGGACTGGTTGCGACCGAGCTTGACGGCGGCTGAAGTGCCCTTCCAGATGGCTGGCGTAGCCACCGCCTGGTTGGCATCGAACAGCTTGACTGCTTCATAGGCGGTGTAGCCCCAATTCAGCAGCTTTTGCGACTCATTGGCACGGGCGTTTTCGCTTTCCGCGCCCAGCACAATCGACAACAGGCGGCGATTGCCGCTGGCAGAAGGCGTTCCAGCAGCGGCGCCGACCGTAACCAGATTGGGGAAATCGCGCTTGGCCGTGGCAACCATGCAGTAGCCAGCAGCATCGGTATGGCCGGCTTTCAATCCGTCTACCGTAGGGTCCCGAAACAACAACAGGTTGCGATTGCTGTCATTGGCCGCTGGCGTGCCCGGGTAGCGGTAATGCTTGATGGCATAAAAGCCCACGTACTCGGGAAAATCGGCAAACAGGCGGGTGGCCAGAATGCTGAGGTCGCGCGCTGTGGTGGTGTGTCCTGCCTCGGTTTGACCCTCCGGATTCTTGTATCCCGTGCTTTTCATGCCCAGGGCCTTGGCCTGCTCGTTCATCATCTGCACGAATTTTTCCGCCGCTCCACCCACGCCCTCGGCCAGAGCCATGGTGGCATCGTTTCCGCTTTGCACAATCATGCCCCGGATCAAATCCTCCACCGGCACCTGCATCTTGGGATCGATAAACATGCGCGAACCCGGCATTTTCCAGGCGCGCTCGCTAACCGCAAAGGTCTGCTTGAGGTCGATCTTCTTAGACTTGAGCGCATCAAACACCAGATAGGCCGTCATCAGCTTGGTCAGCGAGGCTGGCTCCACCGGGGAATCTATGTCCTTGGAGGCCAGGATCTGGTTGGCAGTGACGTCCAGCAACATATAGGCGCGAGCCGCCACCTCGGGCGGCTGCGGCATTTGCGCCGCAACGGCAAGGCTCAGTGCAGCTAACAAAATAGCAAGAAGTGATTTCATGGGACTGGGTTCGGCAAGGAACCGTTGAAGGGCGGGTGCCTAAAGTGAGGGCAACTCGCTCATCAGGTGGCGCGCTACGAGTGAGCGCAACAACGTCAATTGCCCATGAAAGAAGTGCTCGACCCCGGGAATCACGGTCACCGGAAGTTTCTGCGGGCGCGCCCAGTTCATCACATCGGCCAGCGGCACGGTGTCATCAATCTCGCCATGCACCACCAAGGTCCGCTCGTGCAGTTCAGGCGCCAGCGGGGCCACGGCAAAACGCGTGGTCGCTGTTCCTACCAGCACCAGCTTGTCGAGCTGGCGCTGCTGCCGCAGTTGCTCAATCCCGTGGCTGGTGACAAAGGCACCAAAAGAAAATCCTGCCAAGGCCAGCGCGCCCTCTGGCGCCTGATCCTGAACCACCGCCAGCAGGTCCTGCAACTCACCCTGGCCATTGTCGTGTACACCGGCGCTGGCACCGACACCACGAAAGTTGAAACGCACCGCGCGCCAGCCACATTGCACAAAGGCCCGAGCCAGGGTCTGCACAACCTTGTTGTCCATGGTGCCACCAAACAGAGGGTGTGGATGGGAGATCACTGCCACACCGCGCAGCAGGCCGTGCGGCTCGTCCACAGCCAGTTCGATCTCTCCGACCGGACCTTGCAGCGTGAAGCGTTTGGTCGATGCTTTCATGGACTATCGCCCCAGATGCTGCGGTGTGAGCAGGCGCTCTACCACCTTGCCGTTCTTGAGATGCGACTCCACGATTTCATCGATATCAGCCGTATCCACATAGCTGTACCAGACCGCTTCCGGGTAGACCACGGCCACTGGCCCCGCAGCACAGCGGTCCAGGCAGCCGGCCTTGTTGACGCGCACCTGTCCAGGTCCGCTAATACCGGCCTCTCTGACCAGGGCCTTGCAATGGTCAAACGCCTCTTGCGCCTGGAAGTTGGCACAGCAGGCCTCGCCGTTTTTGCGCTCGTTCAGGCAGAAAAAAATGTGGCGCTCGAAATAGGAGGGTGCGGGGGGTGTGGTTTCAGACATGGCCAGATTTTAGTTTTTTGCGCACCCCGGGGAAATGGTTCAAAACGGCTTGACGACCACCAGAATGACGATGGCCGTCAGCAGCAACACAGGAACCTCGTTGAACCAGCGAAACCAGACGTGGCTGCGGCCCTCGGTACCGGCCTCGAACTTACGCAACATGCCGGCACAGACTGCGTGATAGATCACAGCAAAAAGCACCAAGGTCAGCTTGATGTGCATCCAGCCCGGGCCAGTGCCGTCGCCCATGCCAAAGGTCCAGCCATAGAGCCCCCAGATCCACAGTCCAAAACCCAGGGCCAGCAGCACCAGCATGTGGCTGAAGCGCATCAGCTTGCGCGCCATCAGCAACAGACGGGCGCGCTCCGCATCCGAACCGGCGGGAACCATGGCCAGATTGACGAAGATGCGCGGCAGGTAGAACAGGCCGGCAAACCAGCTGGCGACGAAAACGATGTGAAAGGACTTTACCCAGAGCATGGGCTTGAGTTTAGGCCCCATCGGGTGTTCGCCCATGCTTGACACAAAAAAAACCCCAGCACGTGGGCTGGGGTAGTAAGCCTATTTGCTGTCACACATCAAGGCCCCGCTCAGGGAGGAAAAGCGGGAGGTAGCAAGCTACCCGAAGCTGACTTTAACAAAGTTCTCTCACAAGCACAAGCGAATTTATCAAATGACCTTACACAGAACTGTGACATTTCCTACATAAAGCGTCGCCGCAGCCTTTTTGACAGAAGAAAAATGGCCGAAAGACTGGTCAACGCAAGCCGATACGGTGATTGCGCGCAAGTTTCAGGCACAATTTTCATATGACCCCATACGCACCCTTTCCTGCAGGCCGCCCACGCCGCCTGCGCCGTGACAGCTTTACCCGCAACCTGGTCCGTGAAAACAGCCTGACGGCCCATGACCTGATTTACCCCGTGTTTGTCGTCGATGGCCAGAAGCAGCGTGTTTCTGTGGCCTCCATGCCGGGCGTGGAGCGGCTCAGCCTGGACCTGCTGCTTCCGGTGGCCGAGGAGTGTGTCAAGCTGCAAATTCCCGTCATGGCCTTGTTTCCGGTGGTCGACCAGTCGCTGAAAGATTACGCCGGCAGCGAGGCCCTGAACCCGGACGGACTTATCCCCCGCGTGGTGCGCGCCCTAAAAAAAGAGTTTCCCGATCTGGGCGTGATGACCGATGTGGCGCTGGACCCCTTTACCAGCCACGGCCAGGACGGCCTGCCCGACACCCGGCCAGAGACCGAAGGCTACATCCTCAATGACGAGACCACCGTGGCCCTGGTGCAGCAGGCGCTGACCCAGGCCCGCGCCGGCGTCGACATCGTGGCGCCCAGCGACATGATGGACGGCCGCATCGCCGCCATACGCGCCGCGCTGGAGGCCGAAGGCTTTGTGCACACCCGCATCATGGCCTACAGCGCCAAGTACGCCAGCGCCTTTTACGGCCCGTTCCGCGACGCCGTAGGCTCGGCCGCCAACCTCGGCAAAAGCAACAAGAAGACATACCAGATGGACCCCGGCAACAGCGACGAAGCGCTGCGCGAGGTCGCTATGGACATTGCCGAAGGCGCCGACATGGTGATGGTCAAACCCGGCATGCCCTATCTGGATGTGGTGCGCCGCGTCAAGGACGAGTTCAAGATCCCGACCTTTGCCTACCAAGTGTCGGGCGAATACGCCATGCTCAAGGCCGCTGCGCAAAACGGCTGGCTCGACCATGACGCCGTCATGCTGGAGAGCCTCTTGGCCTTCAAGCGCGCCGGTGCCGATGGCGTGCTGACTTACTTCGCCCTAGCGGCCGCACGCCTGCTGCAAGGCCGCTAGGGCGCAGCAGGCGGGGCTGTCAACGCCCCGCTGCCGCCAGTTTCTCTGGCATAGCCGTGATCCACAGATTTGCCCTAACATGGTGTGGCAGTGGCTCCGGTCAGCTTGGCGCCGCGCGCATTGCAACGAAGGCACATGGGGTTCGATCGAGCGTGGCACGACTACATCGTGCTGGTACAAAGGCTTTCCACACATTACACTTGCACTCTAATTCATACATTGATTAGGGAGAGTTGAATGAAGCTCGCTGCATTTGCTTTGGGTGTCGTCTTCAGTAGCACTGCGTTTGCCGGTGACACCTTGGTCGCCTGTGGGGACGAAGCACACGCACCCTTTACCTATCTACCAATATCCAAAAAATCCAGGTTCGCGGACAAGATTCCCCTGATTGAAGCGAGCCTCAAAAAACTCAGCGCAGACGGCACAATAGGCAGGCTGATACGAAAGCACATGGCGGCTGTGGGCGTTGAATTGCCGAAATAAAATGCCCCATGCGTCCCTCGCAGCACAAACCCCTGCGCTCTATTCAACTCCGTTTTACGGTTTTGCTGGCGCTGTTGATTAGCCTGGTGCTCCTGGGCTGGGGCGTGCTCAATTACCAGGCGGCACGGGCGGGCTATCAACAAGAACTTGTCATGCGCATGGAAGGTATCAAGGAACGCCTGAAAACCAGCCTGCCAGCGTCCATTTGGGATTACTACGAACAGCAGATCAAACTCTCCGTGGATGCCGAGATCCGGGACCAAGCCGTGCTGGGCATACAGGTCTGGGGCAACAATGGGCAGCTGCTCTACAGTACCGTTCGGGAAGGCACCGAGTGGACCCACCGGGAAGCCGCGCCCGCTGCCGACCGTGTGATCTCCTGGGACAATATCTATTCGGTCGATGGCAAAAATATGCCCGTAGGACAGACCAGGCTGTATGTCTCCGAACGCTCCATACAGCAGAAGATGCAAGCCGAACTGCGCAAGCTCTTGACGCAGCTGCTGCTGACCAATGTAATCCTGGTGACCTCCATCTACTTTCTGCTGCGCAGCGTGGTACTCAAACCGATGCGACAGCTCAAGCGGGCCCTGGTCGAACTCAACGCGGGCAATGCCGATTTGTCCCTGCAAATACCACCGGCCCAGGTCAACGAAATAGACGAGGTGATTGAGAGCTTCAACCGCTTCATTGCCAAGCTCAAGGGCGTGATGGGTGGCTCCATCGGCAATGTGCAGGAAGCCATTGCCAAGGTGGCACAGGGCGATTTGGAATCACCCATAGACCAGAAAGAGGCCAGCGAGAGCAGCATCATGGGCCGCCTGGCCGTGATGCGATCCAATCTGCGCCAATACCAAAGCAACGAACAAAAATACACCCAGGAGTTGCAGCAGGCCGCGCTTGAGGCGGAACAAGCCGTCCGCTCCAAAGGCGATTTTCTGGCGAATATGAGCCACGAGATTCGCACGCCGATGAACGCCATCATCGGACTGTCCGGACTGGCGCTGACGCAGGACATGTCGCCACGCTTGCTGGACTACCTTAGCAAGATCAAACGCAGCGGCGAGCATCTGCTGGGCATCATCAACGACATTCTGGACTTCTCCAAAATGGAATCCGGCAAGATGGAAATCGAGGCGGTACCCTTCGAAGTGGATGCCATGATGGAGAACGTCATCAACATGATTGGTGACAAGGTGGAGGCCACCGGACTGGAGTTGATCTGCCGCGTAGCCCACAACATTCCGCGCGTCTTGGTGGGCGATGCTCTGCGCATAGGCCAGACCCTGATCAACCTGGCCAACAATGCCGTCAAGTTCACCGAAAGCGGCGAGGTGCGCATCAGCATCGACATGCAGGAATGCGCCGACACCGAGGTGCTGTTGCGCTTCGAGGTCACCGACACCGGCATCGGGCTCAAGCCCGAGCAGTTAGGCAAACTGTTCCAGAGCTTTGCGCAGGCCGACTCGTCCACCACCCGCAAGTACGGCGGCACCGGTCTGGGCCTCGCCATCAGCAAGAGCCTGGCCGAGGCCATGGGCGGCGCCATAGGCGTGCACAGCAGCTATGGCGAAGGCAGCACCTTCTGGTTCACGGCGCGCTTAGGGATTGAGTCCTGGGAACGCGTGCTGGGGCGCCCGCAGGTAGACCTGCACGGCAGCCACATCCTGGTGGTCGACGACAGTCTGACCGCGGCCCTGGTGCTGTCCCAGATGCTGGAGGTAATTGGATTTACGGTACACACCGTGAACTCCGGCCAGGCTGCGCTGGATACGCTGAAGGCCTCCACACAACAGCCCTTTGACATGATTCTGTTGGACTGGCGCATGCCCGGCATGGACGGACTGGAAACGGCGCGTGCGATCCAGGCCTTGGGCCTGCCCAAGTGCCCGCAGCTCATCATGCTCTCGGCACACCGGCAGGACGGCGTGGTCAAGGAAGCGGCCAGCATGGGCATTGAACACTTTCTGAGCAAGCCGGTTAGCTCCTCACTGCTGTTCAACACCTTGATGCAGGCCGCCGGCCACGCCGAGCGGCGTGAGCATCAGCAGCGCAGCGACGGCAATCCACACGAAGAAGAACTGCAGCGCATAAGCGGCGCCCGCGTGCTGCTGGTGGAGGACAACGAGATCAACCAGCAAGTGGCCACCGAACTGCTGACGTCCCACTGCTTTGAGGTCGACCTTGCTCCGGATGGCCTCGTGGCAGTCACGCAGGTGGCTGCGCGCGTGGCGGACCGCCGCCCCTACGACATCGTGCTGATGGACATGCAAATGCCGGTGATGGATGGCGTGACCGCGGCACGCCTGATCCGCGAAAGCATGAGTGCTGCGGTGCTGCCCATCGTCGCCATGACCGCCAATGCCATGAAGGCCGACCGCGACCGTTGCATGGATGCCGGCATGAACGGGGTAGTGACCAAACCCATCAACCCCAACGAGCTGTGGCTGGCGCTGGTGCAGTGGGTCAAGGTACGCGATGGACTGGGTCAGGCGCGACACGCCCCGCATACCCCTGCACCGGCGCCTGAGGCAGACGAGCAGTTGATGGAATTGCTGCAGGGGATAGAAGGTCTGGAGCCCTTGCAAGGCCTGCAACGCAGCGGCGGCAAGGCCAGCTTTTACATCAGCATGCTGCGCAAGATGGCGGCGTCGCAAGCCGAAGCAGTGCAGCGCGTGCGCGAACAACTGGCAGCCCACGACCGGCAAAGCGCCGAGCGCAGCGCCCACACTCTCAAGGGCGTGGCTGGCAACCTGGGCGCTGTCGCACTGCAGAATAGCGCCGGTGCCCTCGAATCCTCGCTGCACGCTGGTGCAGACGAGGTGCAATGCCAAGCCTGCACCAGCCACACCGAACAAGTGCTGTCCAAGCTGCTGCAAGCGCTGCAAGAGACACCCGGATTTGTGCTCGCCGACACGGTCTCCAGCGAAGCTGCACCGGCCACCGAGACAGACCGCCAGCGCGCCCCGGCGGTGCTCGAGCAACTCAAAAAATGCCTGCGCGAAGACGATGCATCGGCCCTATCGATCTGGGAAGAAAATGCCAGCCTGCTGGGTAGCTTGCTTCCTCAGGCAAAAGCGGTGCAGGCCGCCATCGAAAATTTTGACTATGAAGTGGCCTTGGACTTACTGACCTGAGTTGTTGACCTGCGCTACGGAGCGACGTTTTCCCCCTGTGCGCAAACTCGCATGGGCTCAGGCAAAATCAGGGTATGCGCGCGCTACTACTGCGCATGCCGCAGCTATACCCTCCATGCAAGTCCCCACCACATCCCAGCTGATCCGCTTCAACAAGCCCTATGGTGTGCTCAGCCAATTCACGCCGGAGGGGCGCTGGCGTGGGCTCCAGGATTTCATTGACCTGGCGGGCGTCTATGTGGCCGGGCGGCTCGACGGCGACAGCGAGGGCCTGCTGCTGCTGACCGACGACGGCAAGTTGCAGGCCCGCATTTCAGACCCCCGTTTCAAGCTGGAGAAAACCTACTGGGCCCAGGTGGAGGGTCTACCGGAAGAGGCCGCGCTGCAGGCACTGTGCCAGGGCGTGCAGCTCAACGACGGCATGACCCTGCCGGCGCGCGCCCGTTTGCTGCAGCCGCCACCCGCCGTGTGGGAGCGCGATCCACCCATCCGTGTGCGCCTGAACAAACCAACTGCGTGGATTGAACTGATCATCCGCGAAGGCCGTAACCGCCAGGTGCGCCGCATGACGGCGGCCGTGGGCCACCCCACCCTGCGCCTGATCCGCGCGGCGATCGGCCCCTACACGCTGGACGGCCTGGCACCGGGCACTTGGCAAAGGCAGGGTCCACAAGCGACTTGAACTCCGCGGGCAGCAGCATCCATTCAAGCCGCCGCGAGGATTGAGATTCCGCACATTCCGCCGCACGGCCCCGGGCCAGACCCGCAGCCCTTTTATGACCTGGACCGCTCCCGCCTGATGGCAAAGGTCGAGCAAAGCCTGGGCCGCGATATCGCCGTGCGGATCCAACGCGCCCAGATGCAAGTGGGATCTCGACTTGCGCCGCTCCTTCGGGCCGTTCAAACGCTGCTTTGATGTCTTCGTGCCCGAATGGGTTCCGATGCTGGATGTGCCAGATATCACCTTTCGCGTCCTGCAGGACACCAATGGCGATGGCGTGGAGGAACAGGTCTATGGCGAGGCGTTTTTCCAGGTGCGCTGGGACGCCGATCTCACCGGCGCCAGCTACACCGATTTCGCGCCCTTTGTGGGCCTCTCATGGCCCCTGTAACGGCTGAACGGCGCGGGCATTGGGGAGTGGCACTACCCCTGGGTTGCCCTCTCGGTGGTAAACACCAATTGACGGCGCGCCGCTGAACCTGCGTGGCAGTGCCCGCCTGTATGCAGTCGATGCCATCTTGCAACTGATCGCCGCCTACCGGACTGCGGCTAACGCCGCGCTAATCCCACATGCTGGCACACTGAAGCCATGCCAAGCCCCATTGAAAAACGACTGATTGCCGCACTCTCCTCGCAGTCCTTAAGCCTGCGCGGCTGCTTCACGCCAGTCGCCGCAGATGGCCTGCCCACCCTAGCCAATGGCGAGCCTGCCGCCAGCGTCTGGATGGTCGGCGTCATTGGCTCGGCCTTCTGGCCGCACTTCAAGTCCTCGGCGTTTTACACCGACGGCCAGCCCGACCCACTGGACCGCTGGAGCCGCGCCATCGCTGAAGAACTGGCGGCGCGCTTTGGCGGCCTGGCGTTATTTCCGTTTGACGGACCGCCCTACCACCCGTTCCAGCGTTGGGCCGACCGATCAGATGTCACACAGCCCAGCCGCATGCTGCTGCGCATCCACCCGGAGCACGGCCTGTGGCATGCCTACCGCTTTGCGCTAGCCTTGCCGGTGATGCTCGACGGTGCAGAAGCCAATGCACCCCAGGCGATCACGCCACCACGCAAAGCCACTTTGCCAACTCCGGCCACCGACCTGTGCGCCACCTGCAGCGGGCAGCCCTGCCTGCAGGCCTGCCCGGTGGGCGCCTACACCGGTGCGGCATTTTTAATCGAGGCCTGCGCCAGCCATCTGCATTCGGCTCAGGGCACGGACTGCATGCAGGGCGGCTGTCTGGCGCGCCGCGCCTGCCCGGTGGCGCCTGAGCTGCGCTACACGCAGGAGCATGCGGCCTTTCATATGCAGGCCTTTGCTGGGCAACATTGAGGCGGCTGCCTGCGCTGCGGTACCAAGGCCGCCACTGATGTCTAATAGACGCTAGAAGACAAAGCTGGCGTCGGCGTGCGGCGCCCCTGGGAGTGCGAATGTGATTCATCCAAAATTTCTCTTAGGCCTGGCCTGTGTGTGGGCGCAACTGGCAGGCGCCGCTGTCTCTAACGTCTCGGAATCGGACTATCTGGCGGACATGCCCACCGTCATCTCGGTGTCGCGCATTGCCCAGACCCTGGAAGACACGCCCGGCGCCGTCACCATCCTGGACCGCGCCTTCATCCGCATGACGGGCGCGCGTGACGTGGTCGACCTGCTGCGCTTTGTGCCCGGCTTTCAGACCACCAGCGCCTTCGAGACCGACGCCCCCATGGCCACCTACCATGGCCGAGACAACGATTGGGCCAACCGCATTCAGGTGCTGGTAGACGGCCGCTCGGTCTACTCCAGCCTGCTCGATGGTTCCGCCGGTATCGGCTGGCAGACGCTGGCGCTGGATGACATCGAACGCATTGAGGTGCTGCGCGGATCCAATTCAGCCACCTACGGCGCGCGCGCCTTTCTCGGCGTGGTCAACATCATTTCGCGCGATGTGCGCGAGACCCAGGGCCCGGCCGCCGCCGTCACCAAGGGTGAGAACGGCATCACAGACCTTGGCATGCGCGTGGGCTGGAGCCAGGCCGACGCCAGCTACCGACTCAGCGCAGACAGCGTCAGTGACAACGGCCTGCAGGGAGCGTTTGGCAAAAACCATACCGAAAGGCTGAATTTTTCGTCGCACATGGCGCTGGATCAGGGCGCCGACCTGGACCTGCGCGCCGGCACGGTGAGCATTGATGCTGGTCGAGGCAGCTTTCTGCCGAACCAGTATGGCAACCCGACCCGCATGCGCTTCATGGGCTCACAGTTTGTGCAGGCCGACTGGCGGCAGTCGCTGGACGATACGCACGACCTGGCACTTAGCGCTTCTCATACCCAAAACAGCAACCGCGACAACTTTACCTACTTGACCCACTCTCCTATCAACGGCAGGGACTACTACGGCGCCATCGTGGACTTCAGCGGCGACGAAACTATCGACACCCTGACACTGCAAAACACCATCCGACTCGGCCCCACGCTGCGCACCGTATGGGGCGCCGAGCTGCGCCAGGAACGGGTGGTTTCAGCTACGCAATTCAATGGCCTGGGCGGCATAAAAACCGACTATTACCGCTTGTTTGGCAGTGCCGAATGGCGACTCTCCGAGCAATGGCTGCTCAATGCCGGCGCCCTGGCGGAATCCAATGAGCTGTCCGGCGACTCCGTCTCGCCCAGACTGATGCTGAACTGGCAGGTAGCACCGGGCCACACATTGCGCATGGGCGCGTCCACCGCGTTCCGTCCGCCCAGCGCCTTCGAAAAATACGGCCGCATCCAGTACGTAGACGCCAATGGCCAGAATCCCACCGGCTACTTCACCTTCAACAACGGTAGCGTCGGGGCCGAAAAATTATTTTCGCGCGAGCTAGGCTACAACCTGGACCTGCCGGCCCTGCACCTGGGCGGCGATGTGCGCGTGTTCAATGAGCAAATCACCAACGCCATTGTCACCGACCCTGGCTTGCAACCCGAGACCACGGCCAATGCCCAGGATGACCAGATCACGGGAATCGAGATGCAAGCGAACTGGGCGCCGCAGCCGGATACCAAGCTATTTTTAACGCAAACCTGGACCCAGATCCATGTCAGCGCCTCACCCAACGAGGAGCTGCTTTTCCGGGCCGAGCACGGCGCGCCGCGCTATGCCTTTAGCCTGACGCTGATGCACGACTTTGCCAGCGGACTTCACCTGTCCTTGATGCAGCAGGCAAGCGACGAGATGGCCCTGATGTCGGACTCCGGAGACCATGCGCTCTATTCCATGCGGCGCACGGATCTGAGGTTGGCCCAGGACTTTTTGCTGGGTGGCAAAAAGACGGTTGTGGCCTTGGTGCTGCAAAACCTGGGCGCGCCCTATCAGGACGGCGACTGGAAGTTCCGCTTCGAACGCCGCGCCATGGTAACGCTAAAGATAGAAGACTAAGGCCATGGCAGCATTGCGGCTTTGCTTGTGCGCGCTGGTGCTGGCAGGTTTGTTGGGCCTGCTCAGCCCGGCCTGGGCCGCACAGGTCTGTGTGGTCAGCAGCGACAAAGGAGCGGCCTTTCAGGAGGCCGCCGACAGCTTCCTACAAGAGGCAGTGCGCCTTGGAGTCGCCCGGCAGGACATCGCGGTGCTCAGCCTTGCCGAATACCTGGATGGGGACCCACGCGCGGCGGACAGCCGGCTGCTGGTCAGCCTGGGAACCGACGCCTTGCGGCAACTGGTGGTGCACAACCCCAAACAGGCGCTGCTTGCCGGACTAATACCGCGCATCGCATTCGAACGGGTAGTGCAGGAATCCGGCCGCAAAAGCCCAGCAAATGTCGCGGCCCTGTACCTAGACCAACCCTTTGGCCGCCAACTCGACGCGCTGCACCTGGCCCTGCCGACCGTGCGCCACATCGGCGTGCTGTGGGGGCCGGAGTCGGTCATCCAGCAGCCGCTCTTGGTCGCGGCGCTGCAGTCGCGCGCCATGGACCTGTCCGAAGGCCAGGTCAGCGACAAACTGCCGCTCATAGCGGCCTTGCGTTCCGCCCTGCATGATGCCGATGTACTGCTGGCGGTGGCCGATGGCGCGGTCTTCAACCCGTCCACGGTGTCCAATATCCTGCTCGCCAGCTACCATGCCAAGACGCCCGTCATGGGTTTCTCGCCGGCCTATGTCAAGGCCGGTGCCCTGCTCTCCGTGCACAGCACCGCAGCCCAAGCCGGGGTGCAGCTGGGCGCCATGACAAGCCGCTTTCTGCAAACCAACAGCCTGCCGGGCAACCAGTACCCGCTGGACTTCAGCATCAGCGGCAACGACTACGTTGCCCATTCGCTGGGCATCAGCCTGGACCTGCAGGCCCTGAGCGAGCACCTGCGCAAGTTGGAAAAACAGGAGAAACGGCCATGATGGGAAGTTCCATACGCTCCCGCATGGCACTGGCCTCGGTGCTGCCGGTGCTGCTGGTGGTGCTGACCATGGTCAGCATCTTTTGGCAAGGCCGGGTTCAGGATCTGGAAGAGTCACACCAACAGCGCGTCAACCTGCTGGCCCACCAGGCGGCCTTGTTCAGCGCCTACGGCCTGTTTTCCGGCAATACCGCCAGCCTGCAAAGCGTGGTGCAGGAAATGCAACGTGAACCCGGCGTGCAGTCGGTGCGCATCTTCGACGCCAGCGGACTTGCCGTGGCCAGCAGTGGCCGCTCGGCCAGACAGAGCCTGTTCGAGTTGAGCGATGCTGGCTACGCAGCGCAACAACGGCAACGCAGCATCGACGTACGGGTTGAAAAAATTCTTCCCGCGGTGTTGCCGATCGAAGACCTGTTCTCGGCGGGCGAACTGCCCAAGACCCTGGGCAGCGCAGAACTGGGCAGTGCGGTGATTGAGGCCTCACGCCAGGCGCTCGAAGCCAGAAAGCGCGACGCCCTGCTCACCGCCATCTGGGTGGGCGCTGCCGGCATGCTGCTGGGCGGACTGCTGGCCTTTCGCCTGGGTGACTGGGTGGTGGGCCCGCTGGTGCGCGTATCCAAAATGGTCAACCGCATCGGCCAAGGCGACTTCTCCATCGCCGCGCCGGTGCCAGACCGCGACCCGCTGCAGGAACTGCAGGCCTCACTGAACCAGATGGCCACGCGCCTGGCCTGGGGCCGCGACGAACTGGAGCGTCAGGTCCAGACCGTGACGCAGGAACTACGTCTGAAAAAAGAGCAGGCCGAAAGCGCCACCCTGGCCAAATCGCGTTTTCTGGCAGCCGCCAGCCACGACCTGCGCCAACCCTCACATGCCCTAGGCATGTTTGTGGCGCGCCTGAGCCAGTTGCCCATGAACGCGCAAATGCGCCACCTGGTCGACCATCTGGAGATTTCGGTTCAGGCACTGCAAGATTTGCTGGACGGCCTGCTGGACCTGTCGCGCCTGGACTCCGGCAACGTGCCGGTGCGCATGGCAGCGGTGAACATCAATGAGCTGCTGGACTCGGTGCGCAGCGCACTGGAGGCCACGGCCGAGGCCAAGGGCCTGCGCCTGCGGGTGCGCCCCACCACGCTCTGGGCACTGAGCGACCCGCTGCTGCTGCAGCGCATGTTGTCCAATTTGGTGATCAACGCCATCCGCTACACCGAGACCGGCAGCGTGCTGGTGGCCTGCCGCCCCCAGGGGCGGGGACTGCGCGTAGAGGTCTGGGACAGCGGCATCGGCATTCCGTCGGAGCACCACGAAGACGTATTCAAGGAGTTTTACCAGCTCGCCAACCGGGCCGGTGACCGCAACTTTGGCTTAGGCCTGGGCCTGAACATCGTCCAGCGCAGCGCACAACTGCTGGGCCACCGCATCGCCCTGCGCTCCCAGCCGGGCCGCGGCACGCGCTTTTCCATCCTGCTGGACACCGGCATGCCCATGCCAGCCGCCGCCACACAAGCCTTGCCGCCCGGCCCAGGTGACATTTCAGGCCTGCGGATCTTGCTGATCGAAGACAACCTGGACGCCCGCGAAGCGGTGCAGGGCCTGCTGCAGTCCTGGGGCTGCCAGGTTCAGGTAGCGGCGAATCGGGAGCAGGCCTTGGCGCAACTGGAATCCGCCGGCGTGCCCGACGTGATTCTGAGCGACTACCACCTGGGCGCTTGCGAGACCGGCATTGCCTGCATTGACGCCTTGCGCGCGCGCGCCGACTCGGCCATACCGGCGTGCCTGATGAGCGGCGAAACGCACGCCGACTTTCTGCAGGAGGTAAAGCTCGCCCATCTGCCCCTGCTGCACAAGCCGGTGCGCCCGGCCAAGCTGCGCAGCCTGCTGCGGCACATGCAGAGTGTGCCGTCGGTCCTGATGCCTGTGGGATAGCAAGCTTGGCGTGGAATACAGTCCACGAGAAGACCTCAAACGCCAGGTTGCGGGCGTAACATTATGCCTCGCGCCAGTCACTAGAATGGCGGCAACTGAGGGACAACAATGGCGGCCAGCAAGGTTCGAATCGAACAGGGTGCAACTCTGCGCCTGGTCCTGACGTACGTGCTATTTGCCAGCGCATGGATCGGGTTGTCGGACCAACTTCTGGTCTGGCTCTTCCATGACCCGGCGCAAATCGTTTTTTTTAGCTCGCTCAAGGGCTGGCTGTTTGTGGCGCTGACATCGGTGTTGTTGTATGGCTTGGTTCAACGCTATACGGCGAGAATCCAGCTCAGCCTGCAGCTGGAGTCCGAGGCCAGGGCACACAGCGCCCGTTCGATTGAAATGCTGGTCGACCAGGAGGAGCGCAAGGCGCAGACCCAGCGCATTCAAGACCTCAACAAATTCCTGCACGGCGTGCTGGAGGTGCTGCCCTTTGGCATGGTGGTGCTGAACCAGGAGCAACAGGTGATTCTGCGCAACCAGTTGTTTGCTACGCTGCTGGCCTATCCGCCGGAGCTGCTCAATCGGGAGCCGCTGCCCTACCCTGAGCTGGTGCGCCACAACTTCCAGCGCGGCGACTATCCACAGCAGACCCTGGATGAGGCGCTGGCCCAGTTCGATGCAGTCTGCAAGAGCCGCCAAAGCGCTTGCTTTGAACACCTGCAGGCCAGCGGCAACTATCTGGAAGTTCGCGCCCAACCCCTCTCCAGCCAATGGATGCTGCTGACCTTTACCGATGTCACGGCACAACGGTTTGCCAAGCTGTCCATGGACACCGCGCGCCATGTGGCCGAGGCTGCGACCAGGGCCAAGAGCGAATTCCTGGCCAATATGAGCCATGAAATTCGCACGCCCATGAATGGCATCCTGGGCCTGGCCTATTTGCTGGAGAAGGCCAAGCTAGCGCCCGATGCTGCGCGGCTGGCACGCAAGATCAGCCAGACCGGCAAGACGCTGCAAAGCATACTCAACGACATCCTGGATTTCTCCAAGATCGAGGCCGGCCAACTGAAGCTGGAGAATGCCAGCTTTATGCTGAGCGATGTGCTGGAAAGTGTGGCCACCATCATGGTGACCAAGCCGGCCGATGACGGGATCGAGCTCGCCATCGCGCCCCCCCCCGTGGACATGCAGGGTCTGCTGGGTGACCCCCTGCGCATCGGCCAGGTGTTGATCAATCTGGTGGGCAATGCCATCAAGTTCACCCATGTCGGTCACGTCAGCCTGACGGTAAGTCGGCAGGAGCAGTCCGAAGCCGGTGTCAGTCTGCGCTTTTGCGTCAGCGATACCGGTCTGGGCATACCGCAGCACAAGCTGGACGAAATCTTCAAGCCCTTCAGCCAGGCCGATGCCTCCACTACCCGGCGCTTTGGCGGCACCGGCCTGGGGCTGGCCATCAGCCGGCGCCTGGTCGAAATGATGGGCAGCGAGCTGCATGTGCGCAGCGTCGAAAACCAGGGCAGTGAATTCTGGTTCACCCTGGCGCTGGCCTGGGCTCCGCATAGCCAAAGCGTCACGCAAAAGATGACGGGCTTGGACGTGCTGATTGCCGACGACAGCGCCATCTCGCGCGACGCCTTGCGCGCCACCGCCATGGGCCTTGGCTGGACCACCAGTGTGGTCGACACGGGCCAGGCCGCCGTGGACCATGTGCTGCAGCGCATACGCCGCCATGCCACGCCCCAGGTCTTGCTGCTGGACTGGAAGATGCCAGATCTGGACGGTCTGGCAGTGGCCCGCGCCGTCAATAAGGTGCTGCGCGGTCAGCAGGGACCGATCCTGATCATGGCCACCGCCTACTCGCGCGACGAACTGTTGGCCATGCCCGACAGCCAGTTGGCCGACGCCGTGCTGTCCAAGCCGGTGACGCCTTACAGCCTGTACGAAGCCGTGGCAGCGGCGCTGGAGAAGCGTTCCGGCAACGAAGCCCAGGACAGCACCGGCAGCCCGCAGCGCCTGGCCGGCATCCGCCTGCTGGTGGTCGATGACAGCGACGTTAACCTGGAGATTGCCCAACTCATTTTTGAGGGCGAGGGCGCGCAGGTGAGCAGCGCCGACAATGGCCAAGAGGCGCTGGACTGGCTGCAGTCGCATCCGCATGCCGTTGATCTGGTGTTGATGGATGTGCAAATGCCGGTCATGGACGGCGTGCAGGCAACCCAGCGCATGCGCGCCATTCCGGCGCTGGCGCAGCTGCCCGTGGTGGCACTGACGGCCGGTGCCTTCAAGTCCAACCAGGAAGAGGCGCTGGCGGCCGGCATGAACGAGCACCTGAGCAAGCCCATGGATGTGGAGCATGCGGTGACCATTATTCGGCGCTTGACCGGCAGGCCCGAGTGGACCGGCAACCGCCCCAGCATGCCCCAGGGCTGGCTCGATGGACAAGAAGACATGCCGGGCCTGAGCGTAGTGCGCGGCCTGGACATCTGGCGCGATGCCGCGGTCTACCAACAGTATTTGCGCAAGTTCGTGCGCGACTATGGTCCCTTGCTCGCCGACATGGCGCAACTGCCTGTGCCCGCCATGCAGGCCCTGTCGCACAAGCTGCGAGGAGCTGCCGGCAATCTGGCGCTGGACCAGTTGGCGGCCGCCAGCACCGAGCTCGAAGCCGTGCTGAAGATTGGGGCCGACGCCAGCAGCGCACTGCTGGTCGTGCAACAAGCCTTCCAGGTGGCAGTCGGCTCGATTGAGCTTTACGCTGGAACCGGGCACGACGGCCCTGCAGCCTGCGCGCAGACCGCGGACCAGGCGCGACTGGAGCAATTGCTGGAGCGCGCGCTGGTAGAGCTGGGACGCGACACGCCGCAGGGGGTGGAGCCGGTGCTGCTGGAACTCGACGCGCTGCTGAGGCGCGAGCAGACCGCCGCCCTGCGCCATGCGGTAGAGGACTTTGACTTTCGCGCCGGTGAAGCGGCGGTGCGGGAACTGGCTGCTGCGCTGCGCCTGGAGGCCATCGCATGACCGGCGTCTTGCTCATCGTCGACGACGAACCGCAAAACCTGGCCGTGATGCGCCAGATTCTCAGCCAAGATTACCGGCTGGTGTTTGCCCGCAACGGAGTCGATGCCCTGGCCGCCACCCACAAGCACCAACCGGCGCTGATCCTGCTCGACATCCAGATGCCGGACATGAGCGGCTATGAGGTCTGCCGCGCCCTCAAGGCCGATCCCGCCACCGAGGGCATACCGGTGATCTTTGTCACCTCCATGTCGGACGTGGGCAACGAGGCCGAGGGCTTCGCCAATGGCGCGGTGGACTACATCGTCAAGCCGGTCTATCCGGCCATTGTGCTGGCGCGGGTACGGGCCCAGCTGTCGCTGGTGCGGGCCACCCGGCTGGAGCAAAGTTACCGCGATGCCATTTCCATGCTGGGTGAGGCCGCACACTTCAACGACACCGATACCGGCGCGCATATCTGGCGCATGGCGGCATATGCTGCGGCCCTGGCGCGTGCCAGCGGCTGGAGCGCTGACGACTGCCAGCTGCTGGAAATGGCAGCCCCCATGCACGACACCGGCAAGCTCGGTGTGCCCCAGTCCATTCTGCAAAAGCCCGGACCGCTGGACGTGGATGAATGGAAGACCATGAAGACCCATCCCCAGGTCGGACACGACATCCTGGCGCGCAGCGACTCACCGGTGTTTCGCATGGCCGCGCTGATCGCGCTGCAGCACCACGAAAAGTGGGACGGCAGCGGCTATCCCGCGGGACTCCAGCGCGACGCCATCGCAGAGGCGGCGCGCATCGTGGCGATTGCCGATGTGTTTGACGCGCTGACCATGAAGCGCCCGTACAAGGACGCCTGGCCCATGGAACGGGTGCTGGCCACCATCCAGAGCGGCCGCGCCAGCCACTTCGATCCTCAGCTGAGCGACCTGTTTATGTCCATACTGCCGGAGATTGAACGCATCAAGGCGCACTGGGCGCAGGCCGCAGACTAGGCCAGTGCCGCAAGCGCACCGGCCTACAGCTGCATTATTTGCTGGGGTAGTCCAGATCGGCGCGGCGGTTTTGTGCGCGTGCGCCGTCGTCATGGCCTGTCGCCTTGGGCTTTTCCTTGCCAAAGCTGATGGCCTCCATTTGCGCATCGCTCACACCAAACACCTTGAGCACCTTGGTGACGGCCTGTGCCCGCTTCTGTCCCAGTGCCAGGTTGTATTCGGCACCACCCTTTTCGTCGGTATTGCCTTCGACCTTGATGGAAACCGTGGGGTGAGCCGCCAGGTACTTACCATGCACTTCCAACAGACGTTGACCCTCGGGCTTGATCACCGCCTGGTCAAAGTCAAAGTACACGCTACGCTGGGTATTCAAGGCGTTGGCCGGGTCCAGGTAGGGCGGCAACACCGGCTTGGCAAGCGGCATGGGCTCGGCGGACTTGTTCACCGCCACGGCGGAAGCGGGTGCCATCGGAGCGGCGACCGGGGTCGGCGCCGAGGGGGTCGGCGTCATGGGCGTGCTGCTGCAGGCGCCCAGAAATGCGACTGCGGTCATGCAGCCCAGAAGTGCAAGGCGATTGATATTTTTCATACGGACATCCATTCAGTGAGCTTGAGCAGCTGTGACGCTGGCCTGATATAGGCAAGCAGCAGCACAGCGCGGAACGGTCGATTCTGCACACGAAAACGAATGACAGACGCGGCAACGGCTGCCTGTGCGCTGCGTTTAAGTTTCAGCTAAGTCTGGATCGACATGATCCAGACAGTCGACAATGGCACTATGACCCGCACCGACTTCCAGTCCCCCATGAAAACCCCGTTTATCAAGACCCTTATCGTCGCCTTGTTCTGCTGCGCCAGCGCCGCGCAGGCCCTGCCCCTGCGCTCCGAACATGCGATCGTGGTGAGCGACGACACCGGCCAGGTGCTGCTTGAAAAAGGCTCGGCCACCATGGTGCCGATTGCCTCGCTGACCAAGCTGATGACCGCCATGGTGGTGCTCGACAGCAAGCCCGATATGAATGCCAGCATTTCTATCGAACCGGCGGATGTGGACGTGCTCAAGCACAGCAAGTCGCATGTGCCGGTGGGCACCAAGCTGGCGCGCAAGGAAATTTTCCGCCTCGCCCTGATGTCTTCAGACAACCGCGCGGCGGCCTCGCTGGCGCGCACCTACCCCGGCAGCAATGCCGCCTTCGAACAAGCCGTGCAGCGCAAGCTCACGTCGCTGGGCATGCACAACACCGTGCTCAAGGAGCCCACCGGCCTGTCGCCAGAAAACATGTCCACGGCCGCTGATCTGGCCAAGATGGCGCAGGCCGCATCGCACTATCCGGAGATAGTCAATGTGACCACCGACCGTGCCGACACCATCCGCATGAATGGGCGCCCGTTCACCTTTCACAACACCAACCAATTGGTGGGCGCCAGTGGCTGGAACGTGCTGCTGTCCAAAACCGGCTTCACCAATGAGGCCGGCCACTGCCTGATCATGCGCATCCAGCAGGCCGGAGCCCACGCCACGCTGGTGCTGCTCAACGCCAGCGCCAATTCCACGCGCGCACTGGACGCATTGAACATCCGCAAGTACCTCAGCAGCCACCGCACCCAGCTGCGTTGACACCATGCGCCTGCTGCTGGTGGAAGACGATGTGATGATTGGCGAGTCGGTGCTGGACCTGCTGCGCGACGAGGGCTATGCGGTGGACTGGGTCAAGGACGGAGACATGGCACTGACAGTGCTGCAATCGCAAGCCTATGACCTGATCCTGCTGGACCTGGGCCTGCCCAAATGCGATGGCCTGAGCGTGCTGCACGCCTTGCGCGCACGCCAAGACCGCACACCGGTGCTGGTGGCCACGGCGCGCGATGCCATCGCCCAGCGCATTGAGGGACTGGACGCCGGAGCCGACGACTACATCGTCAAACCCTATGACATGGGCGAACTGCTGGCCCGCATCCGCGCCCTGTTTCGCCGCGCTGTGGGCCGTGCCGAGCCGGTCTACGCGCATCTCGGTGTCAGCATAGACCCGGCCACGCGCGAGGTGCTGGTGCATGGCCAACCGGTGCTGCTGTCGGCGCGCGAATGGGCGATTCTGCAAATGCTGCTGGTGCGACCCGGCCATGTGCTCTCGCGCAAGCAGATTGAAGAAAAACTCTATAGCTGGAAGGACGAGGTCAGCAGCAATGCGGTCGAGGTGCATATCCACAGCTTGCGCAAAAAGCTGGGCGTCGAGCTGATCCAAAACGTGCGCGGGGTCGGCTACATGATTGCCAAGGTCGAGCCATGAGGCTGTGGAGTAGCCATTCGCTGCGCGCGCGCCTGTTGCTGCTGCTTTTTGGCGCGGTGCTGCTGACGGCCTGCGTTCAGGCCTTTGTGGCCTACCGCAGCTCGCTGGACGAGACCAATGAGATTTTTGACTACCAGATGCAGCAAATGGCCTTGTCGCTGCGCCCCGGCCTGCCGGTGGGTGGCTATGCCAGCGACGGTTTTCGCGATGACAAGGACGACAGCTTTGAATTCATAGTCCAAGTGTCTACGGCCGACGGGCAAAAGATTTTTCAGTCCACGCCCAAGGCAGAACTACCGCACAAGGACGCCACCGGCTTCTCCACCTTCGAGGCGCGCGGCACCACCTACAAGCTGTATTCGCTGGTCTCAGGCTCGCAACGGATCCAGGTGGCGCAGGACCGCTCGGCGCGGCGCGCATTGGCGCGTACCCTGGCGCTGCGCACCACCAGCCCGATTATGGTGATGGTGCCGCTGCTGCTGTTTCTGGTCTGGTGGGTGGTGAGCTCGTCGCTGGAGCCGGTCAACCGGGTGCGCCTACACATCGCCAGCCGCGAGGCCGATGCGCTGCATGCAGTGGAGACCAGTGGCCTGCCCGACGAGGTGCGTCCGCTGGTGGACGAAATGAATCTGTTGTTCACACGCATGCGCCAGGCCTTTGCCACGCAAAAGAACTTTGTCGCCGATGCCGCGCATGAGCTGCGCTCACCGCTGGCCGCCCTGCGCCTGCAAGTGGAGCAACTGCGGCGATCGGTCACCGACCGGGAGCGCGATGTGGCCGTGCTGCGCCTGGGCACGGGCATAGACCGGGCCACGCGCCTGGTGGAACAGTTGCTGGTGCTGGCGCGCCAGCAAACTGGCGATGACGAGGCCTTGCCACCGGTGCCGGTAGACCTCAAACAAGTCACACTGTTGGTGCTGCACGACGCCGCCTATCTGGCGCATTCGCGCCAACTGCAACTCGACGTGCAGCTGGACGCCTGCAGCGTCAGCGGTCAGACCGAAGCGCTGCGCATTGTGATCAGCAATCTGCTGGACAACGCCATCAAATACACCCCCGCGGGAGGCAGCATCCACCTCACGCTGCGGGCACAAGCCCAAGCCGTGGTGCTGACCATGGAAGACAGCGGTCCCGGCATTCCGGAACTAGATCGGCGACGCGTGCTAGACCGCTTTTACCGCGTGCCCGGTGCCGAGGGCTCGGGCAGCGGACTGGGCCTGGCGCTGGTGAAAACCATTGTCGACGCGCATTGCGCCACCCTATCGATTGAAACATCCGAGATTCTGGGCGGCCTGCGGGTATCGGTGCGGTTTCGCGCCCAACAGCGGACCTAGCCTGCCGCTGCGCTGCTTGCGATTACCATGCACGGGCCCGTCACACTGCCCGAACCCGCCATGGATCTCAAACCACTCATCACCCTGCTGGCCATCGTCAATCCGCTGGCCATAGTCCCCTTCTTCATCCACTATACCCAGGGCTTTTCGGCCGAGCAGCGGCGCAATACCATCTTCGTCTCCTCCTTTAGCACCTTTGTGGTGATTGCGGTCAGCGCACTGGCCGGTCTGCAAATTCTGGAATTTTTTGGTATCACCCTGGCCAGCTTTCAGGTCGGCGGCGGCATGCTGCTGCTGACCAGCGCGCTCAATATGCTCAACGCGCAACCGGCCGAGGCCAAGCCCAGCACGCATGTGATGGAAGACGGCGCCGAGAAGGCAGCGCAGGGTTCCAGCATTGCCGTGGTGCCGCTGACCATTCCGCTCTTGACCGGCCCGGCCACCATGTCCACAGTGGTGATTTACGCCGACAAGGCCAAGAGCGTGCTGCAACTCGCCACCCTGGTGGGCTATGGCGTAGTGGTGGCGCTGGCCACTCTGCTGTGCTTTTCGCTGGCCGCACCGATTGCCCGCGTGCTGGGCAAGACCGGCATCAGCGTGATGACCCGTCTCATGGGCCTGATCCTGGCGGCGCTGGCGGTGGAAGTGATGTCCGACGGGCTGATCAAGCTGTTTCCGGCGCTGGGGCACTGAAGCGGCAGCAGCGCCAAATAATTGCGCACGATTGCAGCGCGGCACGTTCAAACGTCATTAAACTTTCCCAAAGTTTTTATTCTTGTGGCGGAGCTGGGTCTGGGACTGAAAACTTGTGCCGCGTTGCTGCAGCTCCATGCGGCAATTGCAGCTTACTAAAAAAATTTAGCTGGAATACACATGGTCCAATCGTCCGCTCGCGCAACCGCCCATAAAAACGTCAGTGGCAAGGTATATGGACCCGCCTTCTGGTCCGCTGGTGTGCGCTTGATGAGCAGGTACCACTTCGGCGTCAAGGCGCTGATCATTTCCCTGCTATTGCTGGCACCCATGCTGCTGGTTGGATACTTTTACGCATCTGCCGAACTGGAGCAATTGCGATTCAGCCAGTCCGAGCAAGTCGGCGTCGCCACCCTGAAAAAATTCAGCCCCATTTTGCAAGGCGTGCTCAAGACCCGCAATGCAACCCGCGCCATGTTGGGTAACTTTGATGGGCTGACCAAATACGCCGAAGGGCGCAAGCAAACCGACGCGGCGCTGGCAGCCTTCGAAACCCAGTTGAGCCAAAACGGCGACCCTTTGGGCGTGCACTCCGAATTTGACAAGCTGAAGTCGGCCTGGGCCCATACGGTTCAGTCCAAGAACGGGGCAGATGAAAAGGGACGCACCGTCTTTGGCCCCGTCACGGCAAGCATCCTGGCGCTGCTCAACAAGATCGGTGACAACTCCAATTTAGTGTTGGACCCCGACCTGGATTCCTTTTATCTGGTGGACACCATGGTGCTGTCCATTCCACCGCTAGCCGAAGACCTGGGACAACTCTGGGGCTGGGGAACCTATGCGGTGGCCAGACCCGGATTGTCGGTGGATGAAGAGAAACGCTACACGGTGTGGGTGGCAGGGGCGGAAAACGGCATCAAGAGCAGCAAGGCCTATTTGCAGCGGGTGGTCGAGGCCAATCCCGAGCTCAAGCTCAAGTTGAACCTGGAGGTATTTGATGAGGCCCTTGCGTTTCAGAAATTTGCCAGTGACCCGGACGCGTTGATACAGAAAACCGACATGACGCCGCAACAGTATTTCGCCCAAGGCGAGGCCATTGTGTCCAAGCTGTTGGGCTTTTACGACACCGGACTGCCGGTGCTGGATGAACTGCTGGAGCTACGCACAGGGAAGATGAAGACGCGCATGCGGGTGGTGGGAGTGGCAGCGACCGTCGCCCTGCTGCTGGCAGGCTACTTTTTTTACAGTTTCTATCTGCTGACACGGGGTGGCATGCAACTGGTGGGCCGCCATTTGCAGGAGGTCGCGACTGGGGACCTGAGCCATGTGCCGGCCGAGCCGCTGGGACAGGACGAATTAGCCGGGGTCATTCACTCCCTCATCAGCATGCACGGCGTGCTGGGTCAGTTCCAGGCAGAACAGGCTGAAATGGCCAAGCAGCATGACGCCGGCATGACCGACTACCGTATCCCGCTGCAGGAACTGCCCGGTGCCTATCAGGTGATGGCGCAAGGAATCAATGAACTGGCGCAGTCCCATATTGGCGTCACGCTGGCAATCGTCAAGGTGATCTCCCAGTATTCAGAAGGTCATCTGGACGTGGCGATCGAACGCCTGCCAGGCCACAAGGCGCGCATCAGCGAGGCGATTGACCGCGTACAGGCCTCGCTTAAAAAGGCTGCCGAAGCCGCTCAGGCCAATGCGCGGGTGCGGGTGGCCTTGGACAATGTGACGCTGCCGGTTCGCATTGCTGCGGACGACGGAACCGTTCTGTATATCAACCATGCCTTTCGCAACGTGCTGCGGCGCGACCAGGAGGCCTTCCGCGCGCTGATTCCCGGCTTCGATCCGGAGCAATTTGTGGGCAGCAGCATCGGCATGATTTACGCCGACCCCCAAGCCGCCTTGGCGCGCCTGAGCAATCTCAGCGGTACCGTGCAGTCACAACAAGAGTTTGGCGGCCGGATCTACCGGCTCACGACGACTGCCGTCGTCTCCGACGCAGGAGAGCGACTCGGCACGATTGGTCAATGGGACGACATCACCGAACAATTGGCTTCTGAGAATGAAGTGGACTCCCTGGTGCGGGCAGCCGGCCAAGGCGATTTTTCGCAGCGGCTGTCGGCGGCTGGAAAAACCGGATTTTTTGCCAACTTGGCCAGCGGCATGAATGGCCTGATGAGCACCAGCGAGCAGGGCTTGAGTGACGTCGCTCTGTTGCTCCAGGCGTTTGCCGAGGGCAACCTGACCCAACGCATAGCACGCGAGTACGCGGGACTTTTTGGCCAGGTGAAGGACAGCGCCAACACCACGGCTGAAAACCTGACGCGCGTGCTGGGCGAAGTGCGAGCCGCTGCCGATGCGCTGACCGGTGCGGCCAACCAGGTAAGTGCCACGGCGCAGTCGCTGTCACAAGCCGCCAGTGAGCAAGCCGCCAGCGTGGAACAGACCACGGCCACCATGGATACCATGTCGGCCTCCATCAGCCAGAACAGCGACAACGCCCAGGTGACCAAAGGCATGGCCAGCAAGACCAGCAAAGAGGCGGTGGATGGTGGCGTGGCGGTGAACGAAACCATCTTGGCCATGAAGCAAATTGCCTCCAAAATTGGCATCGTCGATGACATTGCCTACCAGACCAACTTGTTGGCACTCAACGCGGCGATTGAAGCGGCCCGCGCCGGCGAGCATGGCAAGGGCTTTGCGGTCGTTGCAGCCGAAGTCCGCAAGCTGGCGGAACGCAGTCAACAGGCGGCAAAAGAGATCGGCGAACTGGCCGGCAGCAGCGTGTCCACAGCCGAGCGCGCCGGCAAGTTGCTCAATGAAATCGTTCCCAGCATCCAGAAGACCAGCGAGCTGGTGCAGGAGATAGCAGCCGCCAGTTCCGAGCAAAGCGGTTCGGTGCTGCAAATTGGTGGCGCCATGGGGCAGCTGAGTAAGGCCACGCAGCAAAACGCATCCGCGTCCGAGGAATTGGCGGCCACCAGTGAAGAGCTTTCCGGCCAGGCCCAGCAGTTGCAGCAAAGCATTAGCTTCTTCAAGACCGGGGATGAAATGCCCAGGCTGACGGCGGCGCCCACACGAGGCGATGGCGCCAAATTCAAACCGTATTAAGCGGCGTCAGTCCCGGTTAAAAAGTTTCCCCGTCATCGCCCCCCGGCAGCAGCGGGAGCCTTATGGCGCGGGCTCGGCCGCGCCCGCCTGCTGCAACCAGGCGTCGAGTTGCTGGGTCAGTTCATCCGTGGCCAGGGCCAGGGCCTGAACGCCGCCCGCGGCATCCGGGCTGGCAGCGGGGCGCTGCACCACCAAGCTGGTTTGCGCCAGTGGCTTGGAAGGGCTGCGGCTGAGCGTGGCCCGCACGCGCAGCAGCACGCTGCTGGTTTGTGCCGAGGCAAACAACTGGCTGAACTCCTCGAGCTCCAGGCGCAGCACCAGGGTACCGGGCGCCAGCGCATCGCCGGGCGAGAGCACGCTGCGGCGCTGGCCGAGTTGCTGACGCAGGCGCAGGCGCAGCAGTTGCGCCGGTGCCATGCTCCAGCGTGCCTGGGCGTAAGGCCGCAGTTGCTGGGCGTCGGCGTACAGCAGCCGGTACAGCACGGCGCTGCCGTCCAGAGCGCTGCTGGCATCTATGTCGGCCAGCAACAGGGGCGGTAGGGACGCCTGACTGCTTGAGAGGGAAGCGGGGATGGAACTGGGGACTTGGCCGGGCCCAAAGTCATACACCGCAGGACGCTGTGCCGGTGCACTGCAGGCGCCCAGCAGCGCGACCAGGGCTGCGGCCAGGGCATGGCGAGGCGGACTAGGCAGACGCAGGCCTTGCGTCAGAACGTGTGCAAGGGACCGAAGTGGAAGGATGAACTGCATGCTCTGCCTTATTGATCAAGTGGGGGCACAAAGCCGGCCTCGCCAGGCCCAGGCGCTGGCGCAGCCCGACCCCATAACAGCGACTGCGGCTGCTCGGCCAGTCCGTCGGCGGCGCGACCGATTTGGCGCGCGGCACGGGTGGCTTCATCACTGCTGCGGCTCAGGCGCGGCAGCAGGATGGTGTTGAGCGTGGCGGTGCCGGCGGCCAGGGCCTCTGTGCTGCGGGCAATCTTCTCGAGCGTGCCGCCGGGCTCGCTGATACGCACATTGGTCAAGCGGAACTTTTCGGCCGAGGCCTTTACCACCTCGGCGCTGTCGCGCAGGCGTTCGGCCGTTAGCTGGATGCTCTTGAAGCTGGCGTCGAGCTGGGCCGCCATGCGCGGCAGGCTGGCGCTGCCCTCGGGGCCTGAACCGGTCAGCACCTGGTCGGCGTGGCGCGTCAGCTGACTGATGCCGGCGGCCGCCTGCGACAAATTGCTCACCGCCGTGAACAAGACTTTCTGATTCTCGGGCGCCATCAGCGCGTTGACGCGTTGGCTGGCTTCGTCAAGTTGCTTGAGCAAATTGCCGCCCTGCTCGGTCAGGCGCGACATCAGACCGGGCCGCATCGGAATGCGCCCCGGATGCGCGATGCTGGTGGCCAGCGACTGGCTGGCTTCAGTGCTGTCATCGAGTTGCACAAAGGCCAGACCGGTCACGCCCTGAAAGCCCAGGCTGGCAAAGGTGGTGGCGGTGACCGGTGCGGCATCGCTCACGGCTATGCGCACCAGCACATTGCCGCGCGTCTGCGGGTCCAGGCCGATGGCGGTGACGCGGCCCACCTGCACGCCCTTGTAGCGCACACCGGCCTGCGGCTGCAAGCCGGTCACGGAATCCTTGCTGGAGAGCTCATACACGCGCTGACTACTGTTGTCGCGTGTCAGCCAGACCGCCATGGCGATCAGCAGGGCGGCCAGCAACAGCACAAAAGTGCCGGCGGCAATGGCGTGGGATTTGTTTTCCATCAGGATCTCTTTTTACACCTCTTGGTCTGCGGCGGCCAATATGGCCAGGGCCCGGTGCCCGCGCTCACCCCGAAAGAAGTCGCGCACAAAGGAATGGTCGAAGCGTATGGCCTGGCGTGGCGGCGCGTCCACGATCACCTGTTTGTCGGCCACCACGGCAATCCTGGTGCTCAGCTCGAAGATGGTGTCCAGGTCGTGCGTGACCATCACCACCGTCAGGCGCAGCTCCTGGTGCAGCGAGCGCAGCAGGGTGCAAAAGGCGTCCGACGCATCCGGATCGAGCCCGGCCGTGGGTTCGTCCAGCAGCAGCAGCGGCGGGTCCATCACCAGGGCGCGCGCCAGCGCCACGCGCTTGACCATACCGCCCGATAGGTCGGAGGGCATCTGGTGCGCCGCCGCGGGGTCCAGGCCCACCATCTGCATCTTGACCATGGCGGTGTCATGGATCAGCGACCTGGGTAGGGTGCCGAGTTCGCGCAAGGGAAAGGCAATGTTCTCCAGCACGGTAAAGGCCGAGAACAGCGCGCCTTGCTGGAACAGCATGCCGACACGGCTGGCAGCACCGGCGCGACCCAGTTCGCTGGCCGGCTCACCTAGCACCGTGACGCTGCCGCTTTGCGGCGTCTCAAGCCCCAGCATCTGGCGCAGCAGCACGGTCTTGCCACTGCCTGAGCCGCCGACGATGGAGAGGAATTCGCCGCGCGCAATCGACAGATTCAGGTTCTGGTGAATGACAGATCGCACGCCACGGGTGCTAAAGGTCGAGCACAGATTTTCAATTTGGACAACATAGGAGGGGCTCACAATCCCACCCCCTTGAACAGCACGGCAAACAAGGCGTCCACCAGAATCACCATGGTGATGGAGCTGACCACCGAGGCGGTAGTACCCTCGCCCAGGCTTTGGGTATTGGGCAACACGCGCAGGCCATAGTGGCAGCTGATCAGCGCAATCATCAACCCGAACACCACCGACTTACCCGTGGCCAGCCACAGATTGGAAAGTTGCACCACCTTCGGCAAGGCAATCAAAAAATATTCGGGCGACAGGCCCAGGGTCAGGTCGGATGCCAGCACGCCGCCCAGCAGGGCCGCCAACGTGGTCCAGACACCCAACAGCGGCATCACCAGGGCCAGCGCCATGGCCCGCGGCAGCACCAGGCGGCTTCCCTTGCGAATGCCCATGACGCGCATGGCGTCGAGCTCCTCGGTGACCCGCATCACGCCGATCTGCGCGGTGATGGCCGAACCGGATCGCCCGGCCACCAGGATGGCCGCGAGCACCGGCCCCAGTTCGCGGATCAGGGCCAGGCCCAGGATGTTGACGATAAAGGCATCGGCGCCAAACTGTCGCAACTGGCGCGCCATCAGATAGGCCAACACCACGCCAATCAGAAAACCCACCAGGGCCGTGATCGGTAGGGCGGTGGCGCCTATGCGGTAAATATGGCCGGAGATGTCGCGCCAAGGCGCCTTGCTGGGGTCGCGCAAAAACGCCAAAAAGTCCAGTGCGGTTTGCCCGGTCAGGCGCAGTCCGCCCACCGCATGGCTCTCGATGCCCATGATCCATTCGCCCAGCTTGAGAAACAGCTGCTTGAGCGTGTGGCGCTGTGCCTTGGGCGGCGGCATGGTGTAGCGGGCCACGCGGTTGAGCGTGCTGCGCTGCAGATCCAGCACCAGCACATGGCGCGGCCAGGCATGGCCCCAGGCATTCCATAGCAACTGGGCTCCGGTGTGGTCCAGGCGCTGAATGTGGCGCAGATCCCAGCTCGCCTCCATCAAGGCCCGGGCGTGTCGCGGTAGAGACTCTTCCAGCGCCGTCCAGTTGTCGATTTGCGCCAGCGCGGCCGCGCTCCAACTGCCGTACAAGCTGATGCTTTCGCCACTGGCGGAAGTCTCGCGAACGATGCGGGGTTGGGGGTCTTGCACGGGGCCTAGGGGCCATCAAAAGGATATGCATCGCATGGTAAACCCTGGGCAGCGCTTGCAAGCAAAATACAGGTCTTATTCCGCCAAGCACGCCAGCATGTCCATCAACGCTTTATCTATGAGTGCACCGTCCACCCCCCTGGTTCATAGCGCCCTGATGCAGAGCGTGGGTGCCACGCTATTCGGCCTGGCCTTGTTGCACAGCTTTTGCGCCAAACAGTTTGAGCGGCTGGCGCAGCGCCACCCGCGCCACGCCGGCCTCTTGCATTTGCTGGGCGAGGTGGAGGTGGTATTTGGCTTCTGGGCCTTTGTGCTGATCGCCGCCATGGCCTTGCTGACCGGCAGCCAGCAGGCGATTGCCTATGCCGAGTCGCTGCAATACACCGAGCCGCTGTTTGTGTTTGTGGTGATGGTGGTGGCCGCCAGCAAACCGGTGCTGTCGATAGTCCAAAGCCTGCTGTTGGCGCTGGCCCGTGCTGCGCCGCTGCCGACGCCGTTGGTGCAGGCCTGGCTGGGCCTGGCGGTGGTGCCGCTGCTGGGCTCGTTGATCACCGAACCGGCGGCCATGACCCTGGCCGCGCTGATGCTGTCCAGCCAAATCTTCAAACCGGGTATCCCGGAGCGGCTGAAATACGGCGCCCTGGGCGTGCTGTTTGTCAACATCTCGATTGGCGGCACGCTCACCTCGTACGCCGCGCCGCCGGTGCTGATGGTGGCCGGTGCCTGGGGCTGGGACACCGCCTTTATGGCGCACAGCTTTGGCTGGAAGGCGGCACTCGCCGTGCTGGTCAATGCCAGCGGCATTGCCTTTCTGTTGCGCACGCATTTGCAGGCCCCGGCACAGGCCACCGACGACAAGCCGGTGCCGCTAAAGGTCAGCCTGATCCATCTGCTGGTGCTGGGCGGCGTGGTGAGCATGGCCCACCATCCGGTGCTGTTCCTGGGCCTGTTTCTGTTTTTTCTGGGCTACACCCAGGCCTATGCGCGTTACCAGAGCCCGCTGATCCTCAAGGAAGCCCTGCTGGTGGGATTCTTCCTGGCCGGTCTGGTGGTGCTGGGCGGGCTGCAGCAATGGTGGCTACAGCCGATTGTCTCCAGCCTGGCGCCCACCGCGCTGTTCTTTGGCGCCGTCGGCCTGACGGCCATGACCGACAACGCGGCGCTGACCTACCTGGGTTCGCTGATTGAGGGCATCTCCAGCAGTTCGCAATACATGCTGGTAGCCGGTGCCGTCACCGGCGGCGGCCTGACCGTGATTGCCAACGCGCCCAACCCGGCCGGTGTGGCGCTGTTGAAAAACGGCTTTGAAGACGCGTCGATTGGCGCCGGTGGCCTGCTGCTGGGCGCACTGCTGCCTACTTGCGTGGCTGCAATTTTCTTTCTCTTGCTGTAAGCACAGACCCTTGCGCACCATCCCATGAACGACACCACTTTTGACTACATCATCATAGGCGCAGGCACCGCCGGCTGCCTGCTGGCGAACCGCCTATCCGCCAACGCATCCAAGCGCGTGCTCTTGATCGAGGCGGGCCTCAAGGACGACTACCACTGGATCCATATCCCGGTGGGTTATCTGTATTGCATAGGCAATCCGCGCACCGATTGGCTCTACCACACCGAGCCCGACGCCGGCCTGAATGGCCGCACGCTCAAGTACCCGCGCGGCAAGACGCTGGGCGGCTGCAGCAGCATCAACGGCATGATTTACATGCGTGGCCAGGCCCGCGACTATGACGCCTGGGCGCAGCTCAGCGGCGACGAGAGCTGGTCCTGGCGCAACAGCCTGCCCTACTTCAAGCTGCACGAAGACCATTACAAGGGCGCCAACGCATTGCACGGCGCGCGCGGCACAGCAGCCGAGTTACTGGCCGATGGCGGCACAAGCTATCGCCAGACCCTGCGCCATCACCAGGCCGGAGGCGAATGGCGGGTGGAAAAGCAGCGCCTGCGCTGGGACGTGCTGGACGCCTTTGCTCAGGCCGCAACGCAAGCAGGCATCCCCGCCACCGATGACTTCAACCGAGGCGACAACGAGGGCGTGGGCTACTTCGAGGTGAACCAAAAGAGTGGCTGGCGCTGGAACACGGCCAAGGCCTTTTTGCGCCCCACCTGTTACGCCCGGCCCAACTTCGAGCTCTGGACCAATGCCCAGGTCTCCAAGCTGATCGTCGAAAAAAACACCGGTGCAGACGCCGATCGACCGCTGCGCTGCACCGGCGTGCAGGTCTGGAACGGCAGCGAGATGGTGACGGCCACTGCGCGCGCCGAGGTGATTTTGTCGGCCGGCGCCATCGGCTCGCCACAAATTCTGCAGCTTAGCGGCCTGGGACCGGCAGCTCTCTCGCAGAAGCTGGGCATTGCGGTAGTGCAAGACATTCCGGGTGTGGGCCAGAACCTGCAAGACCATTTGCAGATCCGCGCCGTCTTCAAGGTTAAGAACGCGATTACCCTCAACACCCAGGCCAATTCGCTCTGGGGCAAGGCCAAGATCGGCCTGGAGTATGCGTTCAAGCGCAGCGGCCCGATGAGCATGGCGCCCAGCCAGCTCGGTGCCTTTACCCGCAGTGACCCGGACCAGCCCTATCCGAATCTGGAATACCACGTGCAGCCGCTCAGCCTGGAAGCCTTTGGCCAGCCCTTGCACAACTTCAACGCGTTTACGGCGAGCGTCTGCAATCTCAACCCGACCAGCCGCGGCCAGGTGCGCATCACGTCCCCGGATTTCAGAGTAGCACCGGCGATTGCACCCAACTACCTCAGCACCGAGGTCGACCGCAAAATTGCCGCCGACTCACTGCGCCTGACGCGCGCCATCGTGGCGCAACCGGCGCTGCAGCAATACGCGCCCGAAGAATACAAGCCCGGCGTGCAGTTTCAAACCGATACCGAGTTGGCCAAGCTGGCAGGCGACATTGCTACCACCATCTTCCATCCCTGCGGCACCACCGCCATGGGCCCGTCCAGCGACCCTCTGAGCGTGGTTGATACGCGCCTCAAGCTGCGCGGCGTGGCCGGGCTGCGGGTGGTCGATGCCGGTGTCATGCCGCGCATTACCAGCGGCAACACCAACTCGCCCACGCTGATGATTGCCGAGAAGGCCGCGCAGTGGATCGCCGAGGACGCCGCCCGCAGCCCCGCCACAGCAGGGTAAATCCGGATGCCAGAGGGGTTACCTAGCGGTTACAGTCAACGGGTTCGCGTATTGGAGCCATGCATTACATGGTCACGCGGCCTGAAAAGAAAACGACCCCGAGGATGCGCCGACGGATCAGCAATCAAAGCGGCAACTGAAAGCAAGAACAGTGGTACCTCGATGTGCCACAAAAAAGCACCAGCCAGTCTGGTGCTTTTTTTTGCCCGGAAGTCGGATGCGACAATCCAGCCATGGAAATGCTTGTTGTCACCCTCGCCTCGCTGTTCGCCGGTTTTGTCGATTCGATGGTGGGTGGCGGCGGCCTGATCCTGGTACCTGCGCTGCTGACGACCTTTCCCAACGCCCATCCCGCCACGTTGTTTGGCACCAACAAGGGCGCCTCGGTCTGGGGCACCGGCATGGCCACCTGGCAATACAGCCGCCGCGTCACCCTGCCCTGGCATGCCCTGCTGCCGGCGTCGCTGGCCGCCATGCTGGCGTCGCTGGCCGGTGCCTGGTTGGTGACAGTGGCCTCGCCCGATTACCTGCGCAAAATCCTACCCGCCATCCTGCTGCTGGTGCTGGGCTACACCCTGGCAAAAAAGGAATTGGGCCGCCACCATGCACCAAAATTTACCGGCCGCATGGAGGCCGCGCTGGCCTGCTGCATAGGCGCGGCGATCGGTTTTTATGACGGCTTTTTTGGACCTGGAACCGGCAGCTTTTTTGTCTTCTGCCTGGTGCGTTTTCTGGGCTACGACTTTCTGCATGCCTCGGCCGCGGCCAAGCTGCTCAACACCGCCACCAACATCGCGGCGCTGGCGCTGTTCATTGCCAAGGGCCACATCTGGTGGCACTTCGCTCTGGCCATGGCCGTGGCCAATGTGGTGGGCAGCCTGGCCGGCACCCACATGGCGCTCAAGCACGGCACCGGCTTTGTGCGCTGGGTATTTATCGCCGTGGTCTCGGCGCTGATTCTCAAGACCGGCTTTGATGCCTTCCTGCGCTAGCGTGGGCTGCTATTTCTTCAGTGGAGGCCAATGCACGTCGGCGGCCTGCAGCGGTTTGCCAATCGGTGCTGCGGCCTGGCCCTTGCTGACGGCCGCCATGTCTTCCTCGTTGGGGTACTGGCCCAGCAGCCAATAGTCCAACACGCGGCGCGCAATCGGTGCGGCATGCTCGGCGCCAAAGCCGGCGTTTTCCACCACCATGGCAATCACAATCTTCGGGTCATCAGCCGGTGCAAAGGCGGTGTAGAGGGCGTGATCGCGCTGGCGTTCCTCGATCTTGTGGGCATCGTATTTCTGGTCCTTGCCAATGCCCACGGCCTGGGCCGTGCCGGTCTTGCCGCCGCTGGTGTAACCGGCACCGGCAAAGGCACGTGCCGAGGTGCCCTCGACCGTGACGCCCACCATGGCCTTGCGAACGATGTCGATGTTGGCCTGCTTCAGGCCCAGGTCGACCGCAGGCGGTGGCACTCCGGACACGATGGCATGCGTCACCGCGTCCTGCGTGGCGGTCACCAAATGCGGCGGATGGCGCACGCCGTTGTTGGCCAGGGTGGAGACGGCCTGTGCCAGCTGCAACATGGTGAAGGCGTTGTAGCCCTGGCCAATGCCGAGGGAAATGGTTTCTCCGGCATACCACTTCTGCTGGTCGGCGCGCTTGTAAGTGCGGCGCTTCCATTCGGTGGAGGGCAGCAGGCCGCGCGTCTCGCCAAGGATGTCCACGCCCGTGACCTCACCAAAACCAAAGCGCTGCATCTGGTCATGGATGGTGTCCACGCCCAGGTCATTGGCCAGCATGTAGTAGTAGGTGTCGCAGGAGTCGACGATGGAGCGGTACATATTCACCTGCCCATGGCCGCCCTCCTTGTCGTCGCGAAAGCGATGGCCACCAAACTGGAAAAAGCCGGGATCGAAAATGCTTTGCTCCGGCGTGCGCGTTCCAGTCTCCAGCGCCGCAATCGCCATGAAGGGTTTGTAGGTACTGCCTGGCGGATAGGTACCGCGCAGCGCACGGTTCAGCAAGGGTTTGTCGGGCGACTCGTTGAGCGCCTGCCAGCTTTCGCTGTCTATGCCCTCGACAAAGAGATTGGGATCAAAGCTGGGCTTACTGACAAAGGCCAGCACCTCGCCGGTGCGGGGGTCCATGGCCACCAGTGCGCCGCGGCGCTCGCCGAACATGGTCTCTATCAGGCCCTGCAGTTTGATGTCTATCGACAGCTTGACGGTGTTGCCAGGGGTGGCCGGATTGCTGGCGAGCTTGCGCATGGCGCGCCCACCGGCCGAGGTTTCGATTTCCTCCACCCCGGTCACGCCATGCAGCTCTGCCTCGTAGCTTTGCTCGATGCCGAGCTTGCCGATGTACTCGGTGCCGCGGTAGTTATCGGAGTCATCACCCTCGTCAATCTTTTCTTTTTCGGACTGGTTAATGCGGCCTATATAGCCGATCACGTGGCTGGCCAGTTCGCCAAACGGATAGTTGCGAAACAGTCTGGCCTTGATTTCCACGCCGGGGAAACGGTAGCGTTGCGCCGCAAAGCGTGCTACCTCGGTGTCGGTCAGACGCGTGCGAATCGGCAGGGATTCAAAGCTGCGCGACTCTTCCAGCAGCTTCTTGAAGCGGCGCCGGTCGCGCGGCGTGATGTCCAGCACCTTGGACAAATCGTCCAACACCTCGTCCAGCGGCCCACTTTTGCTGGGCGTGATTTCGAGCGTATAGGCCGAGTAATTGCTGGCCAGCACGATGCCATTGCGATCCAGGATCAGCCCCCGGTTGGGAACGATGGGCACGATGGAGGTGCGGTTGTTTTCGGCCTGTGCGCGCAGCTCTTCGTGGCGCCAGACCTGCAAATACAGCAGGCGGGAAATCAGCAACAGAAAGCAGACCAGCACCACCAGACTGAGCACAAAGATGCGGGAACGAAACCGCGCCAGATCAACCTCGACATTCCGTAGGACGGTCATGGCAGCAGCGCACTACGCGAAGCGAGAAGCGTGGGGGTCATGCGATTGCCCGCCGGGCCGCCCCAAGGGCAATCAGCCCCCTTGGGGGGCAGCGCACTACGCGAAGCGAGAAGCTTGGGGGTCATCTACAGCGGTCGATTGGCGTCAGGGTTTGGCGCGCGGCGCTGCGGCGCCAGCAGGATGATGTTGGCCACCGACCACAGTGCCGCCTCCAGCAGCGGCGACAGCAGCATCGACCAACCGGCAAAGGTGCCACCCGCCAACATGCGCAGACTGAGCTCCAGAAAATGGGCGACCACAAACAAGGGAAACACCTGCAGCGATTGCGAGGACAGGGGAAACCACAGCAGGCGACGCTGAATGCTGACGGCCAAAAAGCTGAGCACGGTATAGGCCAGGGCGTTTTGCCCCAGCAGCGCCCCCTGGTGCACATCCAGCAGCAGGCCAAACACAAAGGCCGCACCAATGCCCACGCGCTGCGGCTGGTGCACGGTCCAGAACACCAGCACCACCGCCAACAGGTCAGGCACCCAGGCGGCGCGCCCAGTCAGGCCCATGTTCAGGAACATGTCTAAAGCCAAGGCGGCCAGCATACTGCCCCAGACAAACAAGGGATTGGCGGGCAACAGCAGTTGCTGACCCTGGCGCATGATCATGGTTTGAGAAGCTCCCCACGCTTGTTGCGGACCAGCGCTGGAGGCTCGGGCAACGGACGCGGCGGCACCTGTTCGGACAGGGGCTCCAGCACCAACACATGGCTGGCGCCCGACACCAAGGCCGCTGGCACGCAGTAGATACGGGCAAAGATGGCATCCACACGCCGGTCCACCTTTTCAATGCGGGCCACCGGCAGGCCGGGCGGATAGACGCCATCGACGCCACTGGTGGTCAATAGGTCGCCGACGATGGCATCGGCGTTGGCCGCCATATAGCGCAGCTCCAAGGCATCGGCATGGGTGGTGGTGTCGCCAAAGGCCACGCCGCGCGCACCGGTGCGGGTGTTGAGCACGGGGATGGCGTGGTCACGATCGGTGATCAGGGTCACCTCGCTCACCAACGGATAGACCCTGGTCACCTGCCCCAGCACGCCGCGCTCGTCCAACACCGGCGAGCCAGGACGCACCTTGTCCACCAGGCCCTTGTCAATCACCAGCTTGCGCGAATAGGGATCGGCGGCGTCATACAAGACCTGGGCGGCAATGCCGGTAGTCTGCAGGCGCAAACGCAGGTCCAGCAGTTTGCGCAGGCGCTCGTTTTCCAGCGTCAGCTGCTCCACCTGGTTCGCCTTGAGCGACTGCAGGCCCAGCCTCTTGAAGGCTTCGTCCTTGGAACGCTGGGCGGAGTTGAGGCTGTAAAAATATTCGCTGCCGCCCTGCACCAAATGCACCGGTTGCAGCGCCAGCCACTGCACCGGGTACAGCACCGTGGCCAGCACCATGCGCAAGGGTTGCATGATCTTGAAGCGGGCATCGGCCACCATCAGGAAAAAGGCCAGGGCACCGCACACAGCCAGCTTGGTCAGGGCCGATGGGCCCTGACGGAAGAATGGGGGGGGAGCTCTGTCCAGCGTACCCAGTGGCATCGCGGACCTCGGGGCTTATTCGCTGGTGAAAATGGAGCCTAGCCGCTCCATCTGCTCCAGCGCAATGCCGCAGCCGCGCACCACGCAGGTCAGCGGATCTTCGGCCACCAGCACCGGCAGTCCGGTTTCTTCGGCCAGGAGGCGATCCAGGTCGCGCAACAGGGCGCCACCACCGGTCAGCATCATGCCGCGGTCGGCAATGTCGGCACCGAGTTCGGGCGGGGTTTG
The DNA here is from genome assembly GCA_903845935.1 of uncultured beta proteobacterium. Lineage (GTDB taxonomy): Bacteria > Pseudomonadota > Gammaproteobacteria > Burkholderiales > Burkholderiaceae_C > Allorhodoferax. The sequence continues at coordinate 45,820 of CAIMZI010000091.1, forward strand.
TTCCAGCGCATTTTTCACTGCGGAAACAATGTTGTTGAGCGGGTCGGTCAGCGCTTCCAGAATTTCGTTGGAAGAGATAGTGAAGCTGCGTGGCACGCCTTCGGACAGGTTGCGTCCGCGCACTTCCATTTCCTTGACCTCGGAGCCGGGGAAGGCGGAGCCGATCTGCTTCTTGATCGACTCGGCCGTGGGCTCGCCAATCAGCATGCCGTAGTTGCGGCGGATGTAGTTGATGATGGCCTCGTCAAACTTGTCGCCACCGACGCGCACGCTGCCCTTGTAGACCATACCGCCCAACGAAATCACGCCGACCTCGGTGGTACCGCCGCCGATGTCCACCACCATGGATCCGCTAGCTTCGGATACTGGCAGACCGGCGCCTATGGCAGCCGCCATGGGCTCTTCAATCAGAAACACATCGCTGGCACCGGCGCCCAAGGCGCTTTCGCGGATGGCGCGGCGCTCCACTTGGGTCGAGCCACAGGGCACGCAAATGATGATGCGCGGACTGGGTTTGAAGATGCCGCGCGGATGCACCATCTTGATGAACTGCTTGAGCATCTGCTCGGTGACGGTGAAGTCGGCAATCACGCCGTCCTTCATCGGGCGAATGGCCTCGATATTGCCGGGCACCTTGCCAAGCATGGCCTTGGCCTCGCGGCCCACGGCCTGAATCGTCTTCTTGCCTTGGGGTCCGCCTTCGTGGCGGATGGCAACGACCGAGGGCTCATCGAGAACAATGCCCTTGTCGCGTACAAAAATCAGCGTGTTGGCGGTACCCAGGTCAATCGCCAGGTCGGTGGAAAAGTACCGACGGAAAGATCCAAACATCTAAAAATCCTCTCGGGCACAGACGGGGCTTCGCCCATCCATCGCCATGTTTTATGCAATAAAAATCGTGGTTTTGGCGCTTAAACCCGCGCTTGCGCGCTGCACAGGCCAAAGGCAGGATAATAACCGATCGCCTGGGAATACCCTAGGTAATGCCACCCATTTGCCGCCCATTTACCTTTGGTTTCAATCCACTCATCCATGTCACTGACATCTACCGACATCGCACGCATCGCCAATCTGGCGCGCCTGGAGCTGACGCCCGCACACAGCGAGCGCATGCTAGTCCAGCTCAACAGTTTCTTTGACATCGTGGAGCAGATGCGCGCGGTGGACACCACGGGCGTGGAGCCTTTGGCGCACCCGGTGGCGACCCTGGGCGACATCGCACTGCGCCTGCGCGACGATGTGGCGAGCGAACCCAACCAACGCGAAGCCAACCAACGCAGTGCCCCGGAAGTCCAGAACGGACTGTTTCTGGTCCCCAAGGTCATTGAATAAGGCCACGCCATGACTAGCAAACTTTCCCAAACTGAACTGCACGATCTGAACGTGCGCGAGCTGGCCTCTACCCTGGCCAATAAGCAAATCTCCGCCGTGGAAGCGGCGACGCACTTTCTGGATCGCTCCGAGGCGCATAGCGACCTGGGCGCCTATGTAGACCTGAACCGCGAGGTGACGCTGGCCCAGGCCGCAGCCGCCGACGCCCGCATTGCAGCAGGCACGGCCGGGGCGCTGGAAGGCGTGCCGATTGCGCACAAGGACATTTTCGTCACCAAGGACTTCGTCACCACCGCCGGTTCGCGCATGTTGTCGGGCTACCGCTCGCCATTTGACGCCACCGTGGTGGCCAAGCTGGGTGTGGCGGGCAGCAGGGGCGCGGGCATGGTCACCCTGGGCAAGCTCAATTGCGACGAGTTCGCCATGGGCTCGAGCAACGAAAACTCGGCCGTGGCGCCGGTCGGACACGACGCACCGACACCGGTACGCAACCCCTGGAACACCGAGCGCATTCCCGGCGGCTCCTCGGGTGGCAGCGCCGTCGCCGTGGCCGCGCGCCTGGCACCGGCCGCCACCGGCACCGACACCGGCGGATCGATCCGTCAACCGGCATCGTTCTGCGGCATCACCGGCATCAAGCCGACCTATGGTCGCGCCTCGCGTTATGGCATGGTGGCCTTTGCCTCCAGCCTGGACCAGGCCGGCCCGATGGCGCGCAGCGCCGAAGACTGCGCTTTGTTGCTGACGGCACTGTGCGGCCCCGATCTGGACCGCGACTCGACCTCGCTGGATGTACCGGCCGAGAACTACAGCCGCAGCTTGAATGATTCCATTGAAGGTCTGCGCATCGGCATTCCGCAGGAATTCTTTGGCGCCGGTCTGGCCGACGATGTGCGCGCTGCGGTCAACGCCGCCCTGGCCGAATATGAAAAGCTGGGTGCCAAGTTGGTGCCCATCAGCCTGCCGCGCACCGAGCTGTCGATTCCCGTGTACTACATCATTGCCCCGGCCGAAGCATCTAGCAACCTGAGCCGCTTCGATGGCGTCAAGTTCGGCCACCGCGCCAAGCAGTATGGCGACCTGGCCGATATGTACAAAAAGACCCGCTCCGAGGGCTTTGGTGAAGAGGTGCAGCGCCGCATCATGATAGGCACCTACGTGCTGTCGCACGGCTACTACGACGCCTACTACCTGCAGGCGCAAAAGATCCGCCGCATGATTGCCGACGACTTCCAGAATGCATTCCAACAATGCGACGTGATTGCAGGCCCAGTGGCACCGACGGTGGCCTGGAAGTTGGGCGAAAAGTCGGACGATCCGGTGGCCAACTATTTGGCCGACATCTTCACCCTGCCCGCCTCGCTGGCCGGTCTGCCGGGCATGAGCCTGCCGGTCGGTTTCTCCAACACCGCGCAAGATCAGGGCATGCCGATTGGCATGCAGCTGATAGCTAATTATTTCAAGGAAGCGCAGCTGTTGAACGCGGCCCACCGCTTCCAGTTGGCCACCGACTTTCACAGCGCCAAGCCCGCAGGATATTGATATGGCCACTATGCAAGAACCCATTTTATTAGACCGTCCGGATGCACCGCTGGTGCAGGGCTATGAAGTCATCATCGGTTTCGAGACCCACGCCCAACTGTCCACGCAATCGAAGATTTTTTCGCGTGCTTCCACGGCCTTTGGTGCCGAGCCGAATACCCAGGCCTGTGCGGTGGACCTGGCACTGCCCGGCACGCTGCCAGTGATGAACAAGGGTGCGGTGGAGCGCGCCATTGAGTTCGGCTTGGCAGTGAATTCGCACATCGCCGAGAAGAGCGTGTTTGCGCGCAAAAACTACTTCTACCCCGACCTGCCCAAGGGCTACCAGATCAGCCAGTTTGAAATCCCCGTGGTGCAGGGCGGCACCGTGGAATTCTTCCTGAACGAGAAGAAAATGTCGGTGCGTTTGGTGCGCGCGCACCTGGAAGAAGACGCCGGCAAATCGCTGCACGAAGACTTCATAGGCCAGAGTGGCATCGACCTGAACCGGGCCGGCACACCGCTGCTGGAAATCGTTACCGAGCCCGACATGCGCTCCAGTGCCGAAGCGGTAGCCTATGCCAAGGAGCTGCACAAAATCGTCACCTGGATCGGCATTTGCGACGGCAACATGCAGGAGGGTTCCTTCCGCTGCGACGCCAATGTATCGGTGCGCAAGCCCGGCGGCAAGCTGGGCACGCGGCGCGAGATCAAGAACCTGAACAGCTTCAAGTTCATGCAGCAGGCCATCGACTATGAGGTGCGCTGGCAGATCGAGCAGATCGAGGACGGCCACAAGATCCAGCAGGCCACGGTGCTATTCAACCCGGATACCGGTGAGACGCGCGCCATGCGCACCAAGGAAGACGCGGCCGATTACCGCTATTTCCCCGACCCCGATCTGCCGCCCCTGTGCATTGCGCGCGAATGGGTGGAAAAGGTGCGCGGTGAAATGGCTGAGCTGCCGCGCGCCATGGCGGCACGCTTCGAGCGGGACTATGGCTTGGGTGAATATGACGCCACGCAGCTGACGCAAAGCCTGGCGCTCTCCGCCTATTTTGAAGCCGTGAGCAAGGTCTGCGGCCAGCCCAAACTGGCCAGCAACTGGATCACCGGGGAGCTGGCAAGGCGCCTGAATGTGCAAGATCTTTCCATTGAGCAGGCACCGGTAAAAGCGGAAACATTGGCGTCACTGATCACGCGCATCAGCGACGGCACCATCTCCAACAATGCCGCACGCCAGGTGATGGATGCGCTATGGGAAGACGCCAGCACGACTGTGGACGCCGTGATCGAGACCAAGGGCCTCAAGCAGATGAACGACTCCGGCGCGCTGGAGAAAATTGTCGACGAGGTGATCGCAGCCAATGCCAAGAACGTCTCCGAGTTCCGTGCTGGCAACGAGAAGGCATTGAACGCCCTGGTCGGTCAGATCATGAAGGCGAGCAAAGGCAAGGCCAACCCGCAACAGGTCAACGAGCTGCTGCGCGCCAAGCTGGCCTAAAGCTTATTTAACCATCAACCAAAGCTGGTGCAGCCGCACCAGCTCTTCGTCAAAGCGGCCGTTAACACGCTGCGTCTCTTCCACCTGGTCGGCAATAAAGCGCTGCTGCACCGCCTTGTTCTGGGTGTTTTCTTCCATTTGGCGGCGCAGGTATTGCGGCGCCTTGGTGGGATCCTTTTTGTAGAACTCCATCTCGTCGTCCAGTTTCTTGCGCTGTGCCGCAAGCTCCACCAAGCGCGTGCTGGCGGCCTTGCTCACCGCAGCAATCTGGGCCAGCACATCGGCACGCTCCCTGTCGTGGACCGCCCGGTCGGGGTAGCGCATCAACAGGGCCCGGTCGCGGCGGCGCTCCTCGGTGATGCGGTTGCGCTCTTCCATCTCCTGCTTGTCCCGGGCATCCTGTTGGGCACGCTCGGCGGCGGTCAAGCTGGGGCCCAGCCTTTGCTTGACGGTGCCACTGGGGTTGAGCAGCTTTTGCTCGCGGTCGTTGCAATCGGGGATCGGTCGATCCGAGCTGAGCTTGCGGCCTTGCGCGTCAACGCAGGTGTAAATGCCTTGCGCCCCAGCACCGCAGCACAAACTGCATGCCAGTAAACCCAGCACTTCAAATTTCATACGGATCCTTGGTCCACCCCATAACGCTGACGGTAGGCAAGCACCCGCTGGTGGTCTTGCGCCGAGGTGGAGCTTCCACCTGCCGCCAGATACTGCATCAAATCGCTTAGCTTCGCAATCGCGCAGACCTGCAGACCCAGCCTGTTTTGCACGTACTGCACCGCGCTATAGGGTACGTCCTGTCCGTTTTCGGTCGCCTTCTCCTGGCGGTCCAGCGCGATGCAGACGGCGTGCGGTATGGCACCAGCCGCCTCGATGATGGCAATCGACTCGCGCGCCGCGGTGCCGGCCGACATCACGTCATCGACAATCAGCACCCGGCCCTTGAGCGGCGCACCGACCAGGGTGCCGCCCTCGCCATGGTCCTTGGCTTCCTTGCGGTTGTAGGAAAACGGCACGTTGCGGCCGCGCCGGGCCAGTTCTACCACCAGCGCCGCACCCAGCGGAATGCCCTTGTAGGCCGGGCCGAACACCATGTCGAATGCGATGCCGCTCTCCAGAATGCGCTCGGCATAAAATTCCGCCAAACGCATCAGCTTCAATCCGTCATCGAACAGCCCTGCGTTGAAGAAGTACGGGCTCATGCGACCCGCCTTGGTCTTGAACTCACCAAAGCGCAGCACCCCGCACTCCACGGCAAACGCCACAAACGCCTGGGCCAGAGGGTCCGCAATAGCGCCTTGCGCAGGGTCTTGAATCGACATGGGAAATTCCTTGTTTAAGTTAACCAGCCTGAACCTCAACGGCATCCGCTCCGCCACCAGCAAAGGCTTAGCGGCCTGGCTTGAACAGACCGCACCCGATTGTATTTGCGTGCAGGAGATCAAGGCCCAGGCGCCTGATCTGGCAGACAAATTTGAAGAAATTTCTGGTTTGAAGGGTTATTTCCATCTGGCAGAGAAAAAGGGCTACTCCGGTGTGGGGGTCTACACCCGCTTGGAGCCCAGCGATGTGGTGGTGGGTTTCAACTCGGCCGAGTTTGACCCGGAGGGCCGCTATGTCGAACTGCGCTTTGACACGCCGCAGCGCAAGCACTCCCTGATCAGCTGCTACTTTCCCAGTGGCTCATCGGGCGAGGAGCGCCAGGCTGCCAAGTTCCGCTTTCTGGACGAGATGTATCCCTACCTGATGGCACTCAAGGGCCAGCGCGACTTCATCCTGTGTGGCGACATCAACATCGCACACCAGGAAATGGACCTGAAGAACTTCAAGGGCAACAAAAAGAACTCCGGCTTCCTGCCCGAGGAGCGCGCCTGGATGAGCAAGCTCTTGACCGAGGGTGGCATGGTCGATGTCTACCGCCAGCTGGAGCCCAGCGCCACCGACGCCGCCTACACCTGGTGGAGCAACCGCGGCCAGGCCTATGCCAAGAATGTCGGCTGGCGCCTGGACTACCATCTGGCAACAAAAGCCTTGGCGGCTGGCGCACGGCGGGTGGATATCTACAAGGACGAGAAGTTCAGCGACCACGCGCCGATCACGATTGGCTACGACTTCGGCGCATAGACCCACCACCTGCCACCCAGCACACGGCAAATCCCGCAGATTGCGCAAATTCAATCGGCAATGTTATTCTCTTGGCTTCAATAGGAACGGAGTCCGAATGGGAGCATTGACGGCCAAGGCCGGCAGCATGTGGGCGGCGCGCGTATGAGCACGCCAACCCTGGACCGTGTTCTCGACGCTGTGTTGCGGGTGGACGCGGCCTACGACATCCGCTTCATATCGGAGCCCGGCCAACGCTGGTTCACGCGAGTGCCCGGCGCTGTGCTGCCGAGCAACTTTCTGTCCATCCTGCATGCGGACGACGTGGCGCGCTTTCAACAGTGCATCGCCAGTTCCCCGGACAGCTTTTCCTGCGATCTGCGCATCCTTAGGAACGACCACAACTGCTGGGTCCATGTACGCAGCTATCGCTTGCCCGCCTTGCACCAGTTAGTGCTGTGCATCATCGATATTTCCATGTGGAAGACCGAGGACGCCGCGCTGCGGCGCGCCGCCGAGCATGACGAGCTGACAGGACTGCCCAACCGGGCCTCTCTGAAAAAGACCGTGGACCAACGCCTGCAGACGGCAAGCGGCGTATTTTCCGTGGCCTTACTGGATCTGGATGGTTTCAAGAAGGTCAACGACAGCTACGGCCACGCCATGGGCGACGCCGTTCTGGTGGAGACCACCAAACGCCTGCGCAAGCTGCTGGGCCCGGAAGACACCATGGCGCGTCTGGGCGGTGACGAGTTTGTGCTGCTGTTCGAAGGCAAGAACGCACTGGCCGCCCACCAGGCGCTGAAAAAAGTGCTGCTGGCGGTGGCGCGACCCTATGACACCGCGCCCCACAATGCTTATCTGGGCGTGAGCATAGGCGTGGCGGAGTACCCGCAGCATGGCACGGACTACTCCATGCTGCTGAAAAATGCCGACACCGCCATGTACTACTCCAAGAACGCGGGCAAGAACCGGGTCACGGTGTTCGAGCCGACCAAGGCCAATGTCGATTTCTCCATCAAAGCTGCCATCCACGACGGCATCCAGGAGGGCGAGTTCTACATGGACTACCAGCCCCAGTACGACATGGCTCGCCAACTGGTGGGCGCCGAGGCCCTGATGCGCTGGCGCAACCGCAACCTGGGGCGGGTCGGACCGGACCAGTTCATCCCCATCGCCGAGGAAGCCGGCCTGATGCCCTTTCTGGGTAAATGGGCCCTGCGCTACGCCTGCCACCAGCTCAAAAAATTCCACACCCTGGCGCCGGACTTCGTCATGTCGGTCAATGTGTCGCCGGTGCAGTTTGGCAGCGACAGCTTTGACGAGCAGGTGATCGAGGTGATTCAGGAGGCCGACATAGACCCGACCCGGTTGATTCTGGAGATTACCGAGTCCACCCTGATGAGCAGCCAGGAAAAGACCGAGCGCGCGCTGGCCCGCTTGCGCGAAAAAGGCATCCGCTTTTCGATTGATGATTTTGGCACCGGCTTCTCCAGCCTGTCGTATCTGACCCGCTTGCCGGTCTCCAGCATCAAGATCGACAAGGCCTTTGTCACCGCCATGGACGAAGGCGGATCGGCCGGCACTTCGAACAAGAAACTGATCACGGCCATGATCAATCTGGCACACAGCATCGATCTCAAGGTGGTTGCCGAAGGCGTGGAGACCGAGGCCCAGTTTGCATTTCTCAAGGATGCACGCTGCAACCTGGTCCAGGGCTATCTGACCGGTCGGCCCATGGCCGCAGCCGACATCGCGAAGCAGTTACAGGCGCATGCGGAGGCCATCGCATGAGCAGCCCGATCCTGGAAAAGCTGCTGCAGGCCATGAACGCCTCTAAGGGCATACGCGCTTCAGAGCACGCCGTGGCCTCGGTGCTGGGCGCGCTGGACAGTGGCCTGGACGGTAAACAGGAGGTGGTCGAGCACATTATTGAAGACGTGGCCCTGACGCAAAAAGTGCTCAGGCTGGCCAACTCGACCATGTATGCGCCGTTTGGCTACGGCTCAGCGTCGGTGAGTTCGGCACTCGCCGTGCTGGGGTCAGAGGCGGTGCTGCATCTGGTGCTGGGTGCAGACCTGGTATCCGAGGAGGACCTGAAGAAGGACGAAAGCCTTTCCAGAACCCTGCTGGCCTCCGAACTGGCGCGCAGCGCCTGCTCCGAGCGGTCCGAGGATGCATCGATTGCCACCTTAATGTATGAGATTGGCCGTCTGATGGCGAGCAAATACCTTGACGCCGAGAGCGCCGCCATCGCCAAGCGGGTGGCGGGCGGTGCGGCGCCGTCGGATGCGGCGCTGGAGGTGCTGGGCATGTCCTACCAAGACCTCGGTATCGCGCTGGCCAGGCGCTGGAACATGCCGCCAGCCATTCTCGCGAACATGGACGGAAGCGGTGACCCCGCCCTGATCCACATCGCCCGCCTGTGCAGTTCAGCCTCCAGCCTGATACACGAAGGCCGGGCCGAGGATGCCGACGCCTTGCTGAGCACCTGGGAGCTGCCGGACCCTGACAAGTGGCGCTTGGCGTCCGTGGTCAGCAGCAAGCTGCAGGAGCTCGCAAGCGCCAGAAAACCCAGAACCGAACCCTCGGCCGTGGGCGCCTTGAGCGCCTTGCTGCGCATGCTGACGGATGAAAAGAAAAGCTCGGTGGAGGAACTGTCAGCCGCCCTGTTGCCCGGCATGGCCGACGCACTGAAGACGGCGCACTGCATGCTCTTCATGCGCACCCGCACGGGTGAGATGCGGGTGCGCATGGGCTATGGCAAGGGCATAGACGAACTCAAGTCCAAGCTGCGGGTGTCGGCCGAATTCCAACCGACGGCATTTCACGCCGCCATCAAGAATAAGCGGGACATTTCGATTGCGGATCTGTCCAAGCTCAAGGACAGCGCACTGCCGGAAGGCTACCGCGCACTGCTGCCGAATATCAACACATTCATCCTTCTTCCGATTGCCAACAGCCAGGTGTCTGGCCTGCTGTATTGCGACTGGGATTCCGACCAGCTGCTGCAACCGGCCGAGGTGGAAGCCATGAAGAAGTTGCGCGGCCTCTTCTTGCCCCTGTTCCCGCAATAAAGTGAAGCGCGGCCTTGGGATGCGCCGCGTGGCTTGTGATTAGGGGTATAAATGCGGGGCTAGCGTTTAACTCAAATGAAATCAGTCGAAGGAGCACCCATGAAATCCAGCCCCATCCTGCCATCGCTGTTGCTGGCACTGGCAGCCGCATTGAGCCCTACCCTGGCGACGGCAGATTCCAAGGCTACGGCAGCGGACGCCACGGCCATGGTAAAAAAGGGAGTCGCTGCCATCAAGGCCGGTGGACGCGACCATGACAAGCTGTTCTCCGAAGTGACTGCCAAGGACGCCAAGTGGGTAGACCGCGATTTGTACCTGGTGGTGTATGGCTTGGACGGCATGGTCAAGGCCCATGGCGCCAATGCCAAGCTGGTGGGCAACAACCTGATCGACATGCTCGACATTGACGGCAAGCCTTACATCAAGGAGCGCATCGACCAAGCCAAGGCCAAGGGTTCCTTCTGGCAGGATTACAAATACACCAACCCCAGCAGCAAAAAAATCGAACCCAAGAGCATGTACTGCGAAAAGGTCGATGAATTGGTGGCCTGCGCCGGTATTTATAAATGAAGCTCGGCTACAAATTGCTATCCGCCCCTTTGTTGACGGCGGTGCTGGTGATTGCGGCCGGACAGATCAACGGCTACCTGCAAAACGTGCAGGCCGAAAAGGGCCTGGCCTCGTCCCAGGACAGCCTGGACTTGTTCAAGACCATGGCCAGCGCGCAGCAACAAATGGCCGAGGTCCATGCCGGCGTCTACCGCACGGTCGCCCTGGTGGACTCGCTCGACGAGGCCAAACTGAAGTCGCTGCGCGCCGACTTCAGCAGCCAACTAGGCGGTGTCAAACGGGTTGTGGAAACACTGGCCAGCAACACGGAACTGGACCCCAAGGTGCAGGGCGAAATCAAGGCGGCTGCCGAACTGGTATCCACCTATGCAAAGCAGGCCGACGCCGCCATCAACTTTGCCCAGATCGACGCCAACACCGGCATAGGCGCCATGCAGCGCGCCGAGCTCACGTTCAAGCAACTGATCAAGGCGGCCGCTGCCATCAGCTCGGAAATTGAAGACGCCTCGCATGAAAGCATTGCGCAGTCACGCGCACGGGGACGCAGCATCAGCTGGACGCTGGCCCTGATCTCGCTGCTGGTCGGTGGCTCTGCCGTGTTGCTAGCCTGGCGTATGCAGCAAAAAATTGTCGCCTCCCTGGCCCATGCTGCAACGGTGGCCAACGAAGTGGCCGATGGCAACCTGGTAGTGGACGCGACCACCGACCGGGACGATGAGGTGGGTGACCTGCTGCGCGCCATGGGCGCCATGGCGCGGCAGTTAAACCTGTCGCTTGCCACGGTGCGGGAGTCGTCCGAATCGATACGCCTGGCCAGCGCAGAAATTGCCACTGGCAACCAGGACTTAAGCCTGCGCACCGAACAAACCGCCAGTAACCTGCAGCGTGCATCAAGCTCCACCGAACAACTCAACACCACGGTGCGGCATTCGGCCGAGTCGGCCCGACAAGCCTTTCAGCTGGCTGCCAATGCCTCGTCCGTGGCGGCCAGGGGCGGCACCGTGGTCGGCCAAGTGGTCTCCACCATGGAAGAAATCAATGTCAGTGCGCGCAAGATTGCGGACATCATTGGCGTCATCGACGGCATTGCCTTTCAGACCAATATCCTGGCGCTCAACGCAGCCGTTGAGGCGGCGCGGGCCGGCGAGCAGGGCCGCGGCTTTGCCGTGGTGGCCAGCGAAGTGCGCAGCCTGGCCGGACGTTCGGCCGAGGCCGCCAAGGAAATCAAGACCCTGATCGGTGCCTCCGTGGAAAAGGTGGATTCCGGTTCGCGCCTGGTCGCCGATGCAGGCCAGACCATGACCGAAATCGTGGGCTCGGTGCAGCGCGTGTCGGACATGATTGGTGAAATTTCTGCCGCCTCCAATGTGCAAAGCGAAGGCATTGGAAACGTCAATACTGCGGTGATGGAACTGGACCAGATGACCCAGCAAAACGCGGCCCTGGTGGAACAGTCTGCCGCCGCGGCCGATAGCCTGCGCGAGCAGGCGTTGCGCCTGGCACAGGTGGTTTCGGCCTTCAGGCTGGCGGGCAGCCCCAGAGTGGCGCTGAACTAGCTCCAGCAGCTGCAGATCAAGGGTCGTGGCATGGCGCCAGGCGGCCCGTACTTTTGATCCTGGTCAATCCGTGCTGCTCGTGAACCATTCACAATCGCAGGAGCGCCTGGTGTAAATGGGTATTGCTCTTCAGCAGCTTCCCGCCCTTGGAGACGCGCCAAACTGCAGGGAATGCAAACGAGGAAACGATGCCCTTATGTGAGTCCACTGACGCAGCACCGCATGCCGCCATCCCCGCATCCCATGTGGTCTGCATAGGCGCATCGGCGGGCGGACTGGACGCGCTGGAGCGCTTTTTCGGCGCCTGCCCGGCAGACACGGGCTGCGCCTTTGTGGTGGTGCAGCACCTGTCGCCAGACCACAAAAGCATGATGAGCACCCTGCTGTCGCGGCACACCCTCATGCCAGTGATCATGGTGGAAAACGACATGCCGATTGAGGCCAACCATGTGTACCTGATTCCACCGGGCTGCACCATGCACGTGACGCCCGGCCTCTTGCATCTCAAGCCCCGGATGACGCACAGCCTGACCCTGCCGATTGACATTTTTCTGACCTCGCTGGCCGGGGTTTACGGCCCCACTGCGGTTGGAATCATTCTTTCCGGCACCGGCACCGATGGCACGCGCGGGGCCGCCGCCATCAGCCAGTCGGGGGGCTATCTGATGGCGCAGGAGCCCGAGTCGTGCAAATTTGACGGCATGCCGCGCAGCGTGATTGGAACCGGCCTGGTGCGTGAAGTTCTGCCGGCCGAGGAGCTGCCGCTGTGCCTGCTCGCCCATCTGCGCAATGAGCCCTATGCCATCCAGCGCGCCATTCTGCCGGTCACACCGCATTCGGCATTGACCCACGACGATGTGTTTGCCGAGATTTTGCAACTGCTGTACCAGCTCGGCGGCATTGACTTTTCCGACTACAAGCCCGCCACCATCATGCGTAGACTGGAGCGGCGCATGCAGGCGCGCCATACCCCCGAGCTGTACCAGTATCTGGAGCTGCTGGAAAGCAACCGGGAAGAAATGCTGACCCTGAGGCGCGAAATGCTGATCTCGGTCACCAGCTTTTTTCGCGATCCGGAGGCCTTTGAACTGTTGGCAGAAACCGTCATCGCACCGTTGGTTCAGAACGCGAAAACCAGCGACAGCATCCGGGTCTGGATCGCCGGTGTGGCCACCGGCGAAGAGGCCTACTCCATTGCCATGCTGTTTCTGGAGGCCTTTGGCCAGTACCAGCGCTGGCCCAGCCTGAAGATTTTTGCCACCGACGTGGACCACCAGGCGATTGAGAAAGCCGCTGTCGGCAAGTACCGTGAATCGATTGCTGCCGAAATTTCAGCCGAGCGGCTGGAACGTTTTTTTGTCCACGAGGGCGACTGCTACCGGATCAAAGCGGAGCTGCGCCAGTGCATTGTCTTTGCCAGGCAAAACCTGCTGTCGGATCCGCCGTTTACCCGTATGGATCTGGTGGTCTGCCGCAACACGCTGATTTACTTCAAACCCCTGGCGCAGGAGCGGGTGCTGCACGCGCTGCTCTATGCGCTGCAAGGCGGTGGCGCCCTGTTCCTGGGTTCCAGCGAATCCGTGGCCATGATGACCGATGCCCTGCAGACCATCAGCGCCAAGCACAAGCTCTTCAGACGCAATTCCGAGCGCATGCTGCCCTTGCTGGAAAACTTCAACAAGTCCGGTGGCCGGGTGCGCCGCTCGCCGCTGCCGGAGGCACGCCGCCAAGCCCCCACGCAAGCGGCCGCGGTGAATGCCTCCGACATCGGCATTGCCGCGCTGCTGGCCCAGTACGCGCCACCCTCCATCATCTTCAATGAGACCCATGAGGCGGTGCATTTGTTTGGTGACGTCAATCCGTTTATCCAGGCCAAACAGGGCTCGGCCAGCCTGGTGCTCAAGCGCATGCTGCTCGACCCGCTGATTCCGATTGCGGCAGCCCTTCTCTACAAGTCGATCAAGGAGCAATGCTCCATGACGGCAGACCCGGTCGAGCTCAAGTTGCGCAGCGGCGAGGTCCGTGGCGTCAGGCTGTCGGCCCATGCCCTGAAAAACGAGGGTGTGGAGCGGCTTTGCATGCTGTGCTTTGAAACCGTGCTCGTGGTCGGCACTGGCCTTCATGCGCCGCTCGATGTGGGCGCAGAAACCATGACGCGCATCAGCGCGCTGGAGAGCGAGATTGCCGCCACCCGCGAAAGCCTGCAGGCCACCATAGAAGAGCTGGAAACCAGCAACGAGGAGCTACAGGCCACCAACGAAGAACTGATGGCCTCGAATGAAGAGCTGCAAAGTTCCAACGAGGAGTTGCAGTCCGTCAACGAAGAGCTCAACACCGTGAATGCCGAATACCAGGAAAAGATGCTGCTGCTCAACCGCGTCAACGCGGACCTGGAGGGCATGGGCCGGGCAACCGGCGTGGCCACCGTGTTTCTAGACAGCCAGCTGAACATCACCCGCTTCAGCCCGGACGCAGCCAGCATTTTCCGCTTGCGCGATAGCGACATCGGACGCCGGCTGGACGATATCTCGCACAGCATGCACTACCCGGAACTGATGGACGACATGGCGCTCACGCTCAGGACCCAGCGCATCCTGGAGCGCGAAGTGCCCGGCGCTGGGCCCGAACAAATGCTGTTTGTGCGCATCCTGCCCTACTCCATTCCCTCCACCACCGAACACGGTGTGGTCACTTCGGTGGTGGATGTCAGCGCCTACCACGACGCGCGCCGCCTGCAGGCAGTGCTCGATGGCCTGGCCGAACATGTGGCGGTGCTCGACGCAGACGGCAACATCCGCTTGGTCAATGCCGCCTGGAAACGCTTCGCCCGGGCCAACGGCGACCCCGATCTCAAGCACAGCGGACCCGGCTGCAATTACCTGGCCGCCTGCGCCATGGAACTACCGGAAGACGGCGACAGCGCCGCTGCCGCCATGCGCGGACTGCGCCAGGTATTGGAAGGTAGCTCGGCCGGTTTTTCCATCGAGTATCCATGCCACTCACCCAGTGAGAAGCGCTGGTTCATGATGCATGTATCACCCCTGCCAGAACCGTCCGCGGGCGCCGTGGTGAGCCACATCAACGTCACGGCCTGGATAGGGCAAGGCAAGTCATGAAGTCACTGGACCGAGAACTCGAATTGCTGCGTGCCCGTGCCTCGGCGCTGCTGAAAGACAGCCCGAAGGCGCAGCAAACGCTGCCGCAAGAAATGCTCGATGCCATGCGGCTGATGGAAGAGCTGCGGGTGTACCAGACCGAACTCGAGATCCAGAACCAGGACCTCAAGGCTGCGCAACTGCAAACCGAAGCCGCCGCACAGAAGTACAAACGCCTGTTTGAGAACCTGCCGCTGGAAGCCATGATTGTGGATCCCCAGGGCTTTGTGGTTGAAGCCAACGCGGTAGCCAGACGACGCTTTGGCCTGCACCAGCCCAGCGCCCTGCAGCGCCGTTCGGTCTACCAGCTGTTCGCCATGGACAGCCGCAGCGCCATCCATTCCGCCCTGAACAGCCGAGCAGCCTTGGCCGGGGCCGCACAATGCCGTCTAGCCGGTGCCGACAACAGCGATAGCGTGAACGAGGTGGATAGCCACATCATCACCCTGGAGCCCGAAGCAGCGCATGACGGGCAACGGCTGCTGCTGCTGGTGGACCGCAGCTTTGAGCGCCAGCTGGCAATCCGGCATGTAGAACTCGCCAAGAGCGAGGAGCGCCATCGCGCCCTGTTTGATCACTCCAAGGTACCGATGCTGCTGATCGACCCGGACCGGGGTGACATCGTCCGATCCAACGAGGCGGCGCAGCGCTTTTATGGCTACGACGGCGCCACGCTGCAGAGCATGACGATAGCCCAGATCAACTGCATGGAGCCCCAGGCCATGGCGCAGGCCATGCGCGCATCCAACTTTCGCCAACGCGAGCACTTCCTGTTTGAGCACCGTCTGGCCAACGGCCGCATCGTGCCGGTGGAGGTGCACTCCGGCCCGATCGACATTGATGGACGCACCCTGCTGTTCTCCATCATCCATGACATCAGCGACCGCGTGCAGGCGCAGCAAAAGGCCGATGCCGCGCACAAGCTATTGCAGAACCTGGCGGCCCATGTGCCGGGTGTGATCTATCAGATCGTGCTGCGTCCCGATGGCAGCCTGCATTTTCCCTATGCCAGCCAGGGTATGGAGCTGATGTACGAACTGACACCGGCTCAGGGCGCTGAGGATGGCGCCATCGTGTTCGACCGCGTCCACCCGGAAGACAAGGAACGGGTGATGCAGGCGATTGTCGAATCCGCGCGGCAGCTCACACCCTGGATCTGCGAGTTTCGGGTGACTCTTCCGCGCCAGGGCGAGCGCTGGCGCGGCGGTGTCGCCAGTCCCGAACGCATGGCCGATGGCAGCACGCTCTGGCACGGTTTTTCCAGCGACATCACCGAGCACAAACAAGCCGAGCAGGTGCAACATGAATTCGCCCGCGACTTTGGCTCCTTTCTCGATCGCACCAGCGACTTCGTCTACTTCAAAAACCATGAGGGACGCATGCGCTTTTGCAGCCAGTCGCTGGCCGATGTGTTCGGCCATGGCAACTGGCGCGACCTGGTCGGCAAGCTGGACCGCGAGCTGTTCCCCTCCCAAGCCTTGAACGACTTCATGACGGAAGAATCGCTGGTTTTCGACCAGGGCAAACCCCTGCTCAACCACATCAACGCCTTCCAGGACGCGCATGGCAAGTCGGGCTTTGTGCAAACCAGTCGCTGGCCGCTGTTCAATGGAAACGGCGAGGTGGAAAGCATCTTCGGCATCGGCCGCGATGTGACCGAAAGCCGCCAGGCGCAGGCCCGCATTCAGCTGTCGGCCAGCGTCTTCACGCATGCCAGGGAAGGCATTGTCATCACCGACATCCAGGGCAACATCATCGACGTCAACGATGCCTTTTGTCGCATCACCGGTTATGCGCGCGACGAGGTCATTGGGGCCAATCCGCGCATCCTCAATTCAGGCCGGCAGGAGCCGGACTTTTACGCCGCCATGTGGGCCGCGATTCTGCAGACCGGCCACTGGTCGGGCGAAATCTGGAACCGGCGCAAGAACGGTGAAATCTACGCCGAGATCCTCACCATCAGCGCCGTGCGCGATTCCGAGCAGCAGATTAAGAATTACGTGGCACTGTTCACCGACATCACGCCGATGAAGGAGCACCAGCAGCAGCTTGAGCACATCGCCCACTACGACCTGTTGACCGGCCTGCCCAACCGCTTGCTGTTTGCCGACCGCTTGGGCCAGGCCATGCGCATGAGCGAGCGACGCAAGCGTTCGCTCAGCGTGATCTACCTGGACCTGGATGGTTTCAAGGCGGTGAATGACCGTTACGGCCACGATACCGGCGACCGCTTGCTGGTGGTTCTGGCCCAGCGCATGAAGCTGGCGCTGCGCGACGGGGATTCGCTGGCACGCTTTGGCGGTGACGAGTTTGTGGCGGTGCTGGTGGATCTGGAGCAGCCCCACGACTGCGTGCCGGTGCTGGAGCGGCTGCTGCTGTCAGCGGCGGAGCCGGTCCAACTGGAGTACAACGCCGAGCCCATCTGCCTGCACCTGTCGGCCAGCATTGGCGCCACCATTTACCCCAAGGACGGGGCCGACGCCGACCTGTTGATGCGCCATGCCGACCAGGCCATGTACCTGGCCAAGCAGGCCGGCAAGAACCGTTACCACCTGTTTGACGTGGCCCACGACAGCGCGGTCAAAAGCCACCGTGAAAGTTTGGAACTGATTGCCAAGGCGCTGGAGCGCCGTGAATTTGTACTTTATTACCAGCCCAAGGTGGACATGCGCAACGGGGCGGTGGTGGGCGCCGAAGCGCTGATACGCTGGCGGCATCCGGCGCGCGGCCTGCTGCAGCCGTCCGCGTTTTTGCCCGGCATCGAAAACCATGAGCTCAGCATACAGATCGGCGAGTGGGTGATTGACACAGCCCTGGCGCAGATGTGCTCCTGGAGCGCGCAAGGACTTGAGTTGTCGGTGAGCGTGAATGTGGCAGCCCTGCAACTGCAGCAGCCCGGCTTTATCGACAAGCTGAGGGCCATCCTGGAGCGCTACCCCACGGTGGCACGCAAGCAGCTGGAGCTGGAAATTCTGGAAAGCAGTGCGCTCAAGGACATCGCGCTGGTGGCCGAGGTGCTGCAGGCCTGCCTCGCCAGTGAGGTGCGCATTGCGCTAGATGACTTCGGCACCGGCTATTCCTCGCTGACCTATCTCAAGCACCTGCCGGCCGAAACCCTCAAGATCGACCAGAGCTTTGTGCGCGACATGGTCAGCGACCCGGAAGACATGGCCATCGTTAACGGCGTTATCGGTCTGGCACGGGCCTTTGGCCGCAAGGCCATTGCCGAGGGCGTGGAGACCGCCGAGCAAAGCGAGATGTTGCTGTCGCTGGGCTGCCATTTCATGCAGGGCTATGGCATTGCACGCCCCATGCCGCCCGAGCAGATGCCAGCCTGGATCAGGCGCTGGCGCGCCAACCCGACCGTGCAGAGCGCTTAATGCTGCAATAATCGGCGCCATGCAATCCCTGCCGTCCTGGCTCAAGGCCCATTCCATCGCACGCTTGGTGTTGCTGTGGTTTGCGCTGTCCATCGGTGCGGCCATTGCCTCGCCGCTGGTCAAGCCGCAGAACTTGCAACTCATCTGCTCGGCTTCTGGCGCCAGCAAGCTGATCGCCGGTGGTGTGGACGACCAGGGCGACGCCGCCCAGCAGCACTTGCATTGCCCGCTCTGCGCCGCCTTGGGTGCCCCACCACCGCTGGAAATCATCTCCTTTAGCGCCGCGCCGCCCCTGCGTTATGCGCTTCCGGTGCAAGAGCTTGTCCGTGTTGCGCCTATTGCTGCAGCACCACCGCCTTCGCGCGGTCCGCCGACCTTCTCCTGACATCGGTGCTGGGTAGTGCCCGCGCACTACCCAGGAACTGCTCGAGCAAGAACATACTCTGGCCGCCTCCTGGGCGCACAGAGCATTCCATTTGTCATTCCCGCTGTTGCGCTTCTGCGCACAGCACTTCATTCCTTCACTGCAAGAGACCGCCATGCACCCATTCCATTTCACTTCCACAGCTTGCAGCTTTGCGCGACAAGCTATCGCTGTCATAGGTATCACCCTGCTGGCGCAGACGGCACTGGCACAAGCCGTGGTGGTGCAAAACGCCTGGGCCCGTGCCACCGTGCCAGGGCAAACGGCCACGGGCGTCTTCATGAGCCTGTCCTCGCCTGCCGGTGCACGCCTGGTCTGGGCATCTGCGCCCGTGGCCGGTGTGGCCGAGGTGCATGAAATGCGTCTGGAGGGCGACGTGATGAAGATGGCGGCGCTCAAGGACGGCCTGGAACTTCCGGCTGGCAAGACCGTAGAGCTCAAGCCCGGCAGCTACCATTTGATGCTGATGGACCTGAAGGCTCCGGTCAAAAAGGACAGCGACATTGCATTGACCTTGGTATTTGTGGACGGCAAGGGTGTGCAGAGCAAGACCGAACTGAAGGTGCCTGTGCGTACCATGGCGCCCATGGACCCCCTGCAGACCCGCTAGGGCCGTCATCCACGGCATCTGCCCGGCATTGCCCTTGTTACCAAAACCTGCCCGAGTCAGAAAATACCGTCTTTACGGTATTTTCTGATCGGCATCATTTTTCCATAATCAGCACATGCAAGCCCTGCGCAACGCCCACCTGATTACCCGCTTCGTGCTGGTGTGGTTCGTGCTGTTTGTGAGTGCTGCCATTGCTTCCCCGTTTGTCAGTCACACACCGGCGCCCCATTGCGCAGCCATGGAAGCCATGAAGCTGGCATCGGCTGGCCACGATGACGGCAG
Source organism: uncultured beta proteobacterium (assembly GCA_903845935.1). Taxonomy (GTDB): domain Bacteria; phylum Pseudomonadota; class Gammaproteobacteria; order Burkholderiales; family Burkholderiaceae_C; genus Allorhodoferax. The sequence goes on from CAIMZI010000091.1 coordinate 65,331, forward strand.
CGGGAAGTCCACGACAGAGCTGAGCTGCCCGCTGTGTGCCGGAATCTGCGCACCACCCCCCAACTCTTCAGCGGCAATGGTGCAAGCGCATCCGCGCTCCATGGCGCCTGCCACCATTTCCATTGTGGCGCTAACGTCGCACAAGGCGGCAGTTCCACCGGCACGCGGCCCTCCCACCACAGTTTGATATCTCAGTCTGCCGCACGGTAGCAATATCCGGTTCTACCGATGGGACCGGTTTCATTTATCTGCAATTCGAAAGATGGCTTTACGCGCATGGTTCGTAACGCCTGCCTTCGTTTGCACCCAGCTCTTCATCATGAAAAATTCCATTTACTTGCCGTGTCTGGCGACAGCGGCCGCCGTTTCATTCCTCTTTGCAACAATGGCACAGGCCCAGCAAGAACGCCCGGATTCATCACAGAACGAACTCCATGCAGTGGTGGTTACAACCAGTCGCAGCCAGGCGCAAGTCGAAGCCATGCCTCTGAACACGACCATTGTTTCCCAGGAGGACATTCAGAAGTCTTCCGCTCAAACGCTGGACCAGTTGCTGCGCGACGTGCCTGGGTTGAACTTCACGGGCGTGCCCGCAGCGCAGACGGACCCGACCGGACACCAGACCAAGATGCGCGGCATGGGCAATGCCAAGGTGTTGGTGTTGCTGGACGGCGTACCGATTCACGACCCGTTCTATCTGACCACGCAATGGTTCAAGGTGCCGCTTTCCAACATTGAGCGTGTCGAAATTGTGCGCGGCGGCAATTCCAGCCTGTGGGGCAATATGGCGGTAGCAGGGGTCATCAACATCGTCTCTAAGCGGCCTATCGACAACTCCGGTGAAGCCTCACTCAGTCTGGGCTTTAACGGCACCCAGTCGGCTTCCATCAGCAAGGACATCGTGCTGTCCGACACATTGAGCGTCAATATTGCCATCGACAAGCTCAATTCACGCGGCTACGAAACCGTGCCCGCCGACCAGATGTGGCGCTACCCGGCGCGCCAACCGGTGAACACCCAGGACACCAATATGCAGTTCACCACCTACTTCAAACCCAACCGTGATCTGAGTGGCTATGTGCGCATAGGCCAGCATGTGCAGGATCAGGACATCAGCTACGCCAACGGCAAGAACCTGCAGACCGATCCGGATATCTCTGGCAGCTTCACCCAGAAACTTGACGAAAAGACTGCCGTAACCGCCACGGCTTGGGCACAGTACCTTGAATTTGAAAAGTACAACGGCGCAACCTGCTACTGGCAGGCCACGGGTTCCACCAAATGCCCGTCCAGCAGCGCTGTCACTCCCGCCATGGTGAACAACAATATTGACCAGTATTACACCCAGTACGGCTCGCAACGCTACCGGGAGCAGGGTGCCTCCGCCATCTATTCCACGCAAAAAGACGGACTACTCAATAGCATGCAACTGGGCGTGGACTATCGCCACCTGTCTGCCACCGACTTGGAATATTTCTATGGCGCACCCACCACCTTCAACGGCACACCGGTGCTGGCCAGCAGCACCTATGGCACGGCCGAACAGACCTTTACCGGCGTTTTTGCGCAAACCAAAATTGTTCCCACCGAAGCGCTGGACATCACCTTGAGCGGCCGCTATGACAGCTGGGACAACACCAATCGCCTGAATACCCGCACCATGGCCGGTGCGCCCACGGTGGGCGGTGCGCAGCCCTCATCCAACACCAGTGCCTTCGACCCATCACTTGCCGCACGCTATGCATTCAGCGACGAGTTGGCGCTGCGGGGGGCGGTGTACAAATCGTTCCGTGCGCCGGGCTTTAACAACACCACGCGCACCTATGGCTCACCCAACCCGACCATTGCCAATCCGGACCTGACGCCGGAAAACCTGTTCGGGCGCGAGATCGGGCTGGACTACAACAAGGAAGGACTCTCGCTGAGCGCCACCTATTTCCAGTACGACATTCAAAACATGATTGCCACCTACTCGATTAAGGGCAGCCAATATGCGAGTGCGCCCGCTTTGGTGCAAAGCATCTGTGGTCTCGCATTTGCGAATTGCGGTGGCAACACGGGCTCGGCCAGCTATTACACCAACGACCAAAATGGCCAGTCTTATGGACTGGAGCTGATAGGTAGCTGGAAGCTGAACAATGCCTGGACGATTAACGGCGCCTATACCGGTACCGTCAGCGTGCTGACCAGCAAGGCCAGCGCCGTGACCACTCCGGTGGGCGTGCAATTGGCAGGCACACCGCAGGATGTGGTGAACCTCGGTGTGACATGGAAGCCCAGCGCACCGCTGCAAACCAGCTTGCAAATGCGCTACATCGGCAGCATGAACATTGACACCACCAGCACCGCCGGTGTCGCCTACACACAGGGCGACATCACGGTGTTCGACGCCAGCATGCAATACCAATTCAACAAGAATTTGGACCTGAGTGCCAGTGTGGTCAACCTTTTGGATACCCAATATTCTGAGAATGCCTACACCTACAACCAGCCCTGGAACAGAACGCTTTCCATGCCGCGCACCCTGACGCTTGGCATGAAGATGCGCTTCTGATCACGCCATGAACAAATCACCATCCCTTATAAAACATCTACTGTTAGCAGGTATCTTCCTAATCGGCTGTTCCAATGCAATGGCGCAGCAGGCTGCTGCTCCGGCCGCTACGGGTATGTCAGGCCATGCGTCGCACGGCCCCCGAACGCAGCTGGCCACCGGTGTGGCCTTTGGACCGGACGGAAGTCTGTGGATGGTGGGCCTGGATGCCAAGCAGCAGCTGTACACCGCAAACAGCACCGACCTGGCCACTTGGTCGACGCCCCACGTTTTGGACGTCAGCGCTGACCCCATTTCTGCGGATGGCGAGAACCGGCCCAAACTGGCCTTCGGGCCCAGCGGACAGGTGGTCATCAGCTACACGCGCCCACTGGAAAAGCCCTATACCGGCTGGATACGCATGCTGCGCAGCACCGATGGCGGCGCCACCTTTTCGCCACCGTTCACCGTGCATAAAGACAGCCAGGAAATTACCCACCGCTTTGAATCCATCGCCTTTGATGCCAGCGGTGCGCTGCACACGGTCTGGATCGATAAGCGCGACATGCTGCTGGCAGGCAAATCCTATGTGGGTGCGGCCATTTACCAGAACGTGTCACTGGACGGTGGGCTGACGTTCGGCCCCGACAGCAAGGTGGCAGACCACAGCTGCGAATGTTGCCGCATCGCCCTGGCACAAGGTCCGGATGGACAACTCCGCGCCCTGTGGCGCCATGTCTTTGGCAGCAGCACGCGTGACCATGCCTTTGCCAATCTGTCCGACGGCGCAGCCAATGGATTCAAGCGTGCAACGTTTGATGAGTGGCAGATACAGGCCTGCCCGCACCAGGGACCGGGCTTGGCACTCGCTGGAACCTCGCCCCATGCCGGCTATCACGCAGTCTGGTTTGGCATCCGCAAGGAAAAGGGAGTTGACGTAGCCGCTGCTCGCTACGCCCGGTTGGCAGAAGATGGACAGCCAGTGGCTGCTAGCGTCAGGGCGCTGCCAGACCCTCAGGCCGAACATGCCGACGTGGTGGCCATTGGTGACAAGGTGGCGATTGTCTGGCGCAGTTTCCAGGGGGGCCAGACCTCGCTCAAGGCCTGGATTTCCATGGATGGTGGCAAGACCTTCGAGCAGCGCTTGCTGGCCACCGCCCATGGCAACAACGACCACCCCCGACTCATAGCCAATGACAGCCATGTGGTGGCGGTCTGGCGCACGGACGAAAAGGCTGAAATCCATGAAATCAATTTTTAAGGCGGTTCTTTGGCTGTGTTTGCTGGCCGCTGCAAGCAATGCGTTTGCGCAGTCCGGCGCATCCAAGTCGGCCAAGACTCCGGGCACTATCCAAATGTCCCAAATTGCCCAGATTTCCGACTTTGATGAAAGCACCTGGGCCCAGCTTTTAAAAAGCAGCCCCAGGCCCGCTGCCTATCTGTTCACCACCTCCTATTGCAGCAGCTGCCCGGACGCTTTTGAACAACTGCACAAGGCCGTCCTGCACAAGGCGCCCGCGATGCCGCTGACTGTCGTGATGATGGATGTGAGCGGCGCGCAGGCGCTGCGCCATGCGCTGCACTTTCAAGGTCTGACGCAGATGTATGCCTTTGACGGTTACGCGCCTGCCATTCGATACAGCGTGGACCCGGCATGGCCCGACGTCACACCCTATATCGTGCTGATCGACAAACAGGGTCACTTGCAGCGATCCATCGGTGCGCCCTCGGCCAAGGCCTTACGCGCCTGGCTGGGCTGACGCTGCCGAGCGTTGGCGCGAGCCGGGTGCGGCATTGTTCAGCCGACGCGAAAGCGCGCGATTTCCTGTGTCAGGTTGACCGCCTGGTTGCTCAGAGACTCGGAGGACGCGCTGGTTTCCTCCACCAAAATGGCGTTCTGCTGGGTATGCGTGTCGAGCTGGATGATGGCATTCACCACATCGTCCACTTCCGAGGCCTGGCCGGTGGTGGCCTTGGCAATCTCGCCCAAAAATAGGTTGATCTGCTTGGCGTTGGCAACGATCTCGGACATGATGTAGCCGGCCCCTTCGACGATGTGGGTGCCAGCTGCGACCTTGTCCACGCTGGCCGAAATCAGTTGCTTGATTTCGCGGGCCGCCGCCGCGCTGCGGCCCGCCAGGCTGCGCACCTCGGAGGCCACCACGGCAAAGCCACGCCCCGATTCGCCGGCGCGCGCCGCCTCCACCGCGGCGTTGAGCGCCAGGATATTGGTCTGGAAGGCGATGCCGTCAATGGTGCCAATGATGTCGTTAATGCGGGCCGATGCGGCATGGATCTCGCGCATGGTGTCGACCACGGAGGCGATGGTGCGACCGCCATTTTCGGCCACCTCGGCATTGCCGCTGGCCAGCACAGCGGCCTCCTGCGTGCGGGCTGCGGATTCCTTCACCTGGGCACTGATTTGCGCAACGGCAGCCGCTTGGTGACCCAGGTTGGAAGCGGCGTCCTCGGTGCGCTGCGACAGATCCTGACTGGCCCGCGACACCTCGGCGCTGGTGGTCGCCAACTCACGTGCCGAATGCCGCACACGGCGGATCAGGTCATGCATGGAGTCATAGACCTTGTGCAAATCCAGAATCAGCAGGGCCGGCTCATCCTTGCCGCGCGGATTGACCGGGCGGTTGCGCAAATCGCCTTCGGCCAGCTCATTCAGATGGTGGCTGACCAGCGCCAGCCCACCCTTGGTCACCTTGTAAAACGACAGCATCAGATAGAGCGCGATCGCCAAGCAGAGAATGGAGGCCGAAAACTCCAGCACCTGGGTCTGCGCCACCCGCTCCATCCGGGCCAGCAACTGGCCGTCCAGGCGCTGGGCAATTTGCTGGTTCAGGCTCAACTGCTTGTCGATAGCGGCGTTTGCAGCAGCCAACAGTGCGGCCGCGTCACCCTGGGGCGCGGCTATCAGCACCTGCTTTTTTAACAAGGCAAGGAAGGCGCCCCGGGCCTCGTCCACCGCCTTCATGTCCATGGTTTTTGCCCACTCCGCAGAGTTCCCTATGGCCATGCCAAAGGAGCTCTCGTAGATCGGGTCCACATAGTCGATCAGGGTCAAATAGCGTTCCATCTTGCGCAGCCGCTCCACCGGTACGGGCTTGTCACCCTCTGCCAGGCTGAGCGCGCCCAGTTCACGCAGCCTGGAAAGGTACTCCACATACTGCGGCCCGACATGCACCGTGATGTTCATCATGTGGCAGGTGTCGAGCTCGGGGTCCAAGGCCAGCTGCGAGCTGTTGCCAAGGTCGGCCAGCAGGTTCAGCGCAGAATCCAGCGCGGCCGTGTGCGCCGTGAAGGTGTCGTCGGGCGCGTCCAGCACCGGCTTTTGCAGCAGCGCCGCAACGTCCCTGCTAAGGGTTTCAAAATGATTGCCCGAGGCCTGGCCAAAACCTGCACCCAGGTCCTTCTGCATCTCTTGCAATTTGCTGAATGCGGCGCTGGCGCTGGCTTGCTTTTCACGCAAATCGGCCGAGTGGGCGACCGCCGCACGCCGCAAATCCGTCAGCTCCTTGGTCAGCAGGTTGACGGCGTTGACGTAGGCCACGCCCTGACGCTCCACTCGGGAGGCGTCAATGAGCGCAGACTCCGTTCCATACAGCAAGATCAGCAAACCCACGATGGGAATCAGCAGCGAGACCAGAATCCAGGCTGACTTGGAGGCAAAGCTCAGGCTCCTGAAAAGCTTGACGCCGGGCGCCAGCCACCCGTGGTAGCTGAAAAACCCCGCGTCCGACCCCGCGCTTGCAAGTGCATCTTGATTCATGGAATTTCTGCCCTCCGGTATTTTGAATGCCAGGCACAAACTCAGGTCCTAGAACCGGCGCGCCCCGCAGTTCATTATCCCACCGCACCCCGGGCTTTTAACCATGACTTTGCGAGCGTTGCCGCACGGACTGCGTCAGCGGCTTAAAAGTCTATGGCCAGCGGCGTGGGCAGCTTGTCGTCCAGGTACAGGCTGTATTCGTCCCACACATCGACGCCGTAATGTTCGTCGCACAGGGACTCGATATCGGCCAAGGTAATGAACAGGGTGCTGAACATGGTGTCGTAGTAGAAGGGCTCGCTGGTGCCGGCTGCCTCATCTTCCTCGTGGTGGTAGCCATGCACCCAGACGCGCTTGCCGGCGAATCGGGCCTCAAAGGCGGCGCGACGTTTCTGGTATTCGGCTTCCTCATACTCGTCGTCGGCCATCTTGTGCAAGTGATAGGCGTTGCCGTGCATAGGGTGCGTGGGATCGAGTTGCAAATCGATGGACTGCCAGACGGTGGAAATCTGGGTGGCCACATTGGCCAGTTGTTCGGGGGTGATGTCACCCTCCCAGTGCACCACGTCGATGCAGCGGGAATCGCCCACTTCGCCGTCCCAGATGCTGGCGCTATGTTTCATGGTTTTGGCGGTCATAAGAGGATGGTTTTCCGTGTGGCTTGAGAGCCCCTATCTTATGTGGGTTTCAAAAGCATGTGGGTTTCCACACTTGCGACACCCGCAAGATACGCACAAAATGCAGCCAGATTTTTAACAATAAACGGAGAATCCACGTGAAAAAACTGACCGGACACCTGTACTTTTGGGTACTCATCGCCATTCTGATCGGCGGCACCTTCGGCTTTCTGAATCCTGCTGGCGCCGTCAAACTCAAACCCCTGGGTGACGGCTTTATTTCGCTGGTGAAGATGCTGATCAGCCCAGTGATTTTCTGCACCGTGGTGCTCGGTATTGCCGGTGCCGGTGACATGAAAAAGGTCGGCCGCGTGGGCGGCAAGGCGCTGCTGTATTTCGAGGTGGTGTCCACCTTCGCCCTGGCCATTGGCCTGGTGGTGATGAATGTGCTGCGTCCCGGCGACGGCTTCAATGTGGACCCGGCCACGCTCGATGCCAAGGCTGTGGCCAGCTATGCCAAGTCGGCCGGCGAGCAAAGCAGCATCGACTTTATCCTGCACATCATCCCCAAGACCTTTACCGATGCCTTCACCGGCTCGGGCGACCTGCTGCAGGTGCTGCTGGTGGCGGTGCTGTTTGGCTACGCCATGGTGCACATGGGCAAGGCACAGAACATGGTGCATCTGTTCATTGAAGAGGCGTCGCACATCTTCTTTGCCATGATGAACGCCATCATGAAGCTGGCCCCCTTAGGCGCCGGTGGCGCCATGGCCTTCACCATCGGCAAATATGGCGTCGGCGCACTCGGCCCGCTGGCCCGACTGATGGGCAGCTTCTACCTGACCTGCGGCCTGTTTGTGATCGTGGTGCTGGGCGCCATCGGACTGATGGTGGGCTTCAATATCTTCCGCTTTGTCGGCTACATCAAGGAAGAGCTGCTGACGGTGCTGGGCACATCTTCTTCCGAATCGGCCCTGGTGCCGCTGATGCGAAAGCTCGAGGCACTGGGCTGCTCCAAGTCGGTGGTCGGTCTGGTGGTACCTGCGGGTTACTCCTTCAACCTCGATGGCACCAACATCTACCTGACCATGGCGGCGTTGTTTGTGGCCCAGGCGCTCAATACCGAACTGACGCTGACCCAGCAGCTCACCATGCTGTTTGTCGCCATGCTGACCTCCAAGGGCGCATCGGGCGTGACCGGTGCCGGCTTCATCACCCTTGCCGCCACGCTGGCCGTGGTGCCCACCATCCCGGTGGCCGGATTGGCGCTGATCCTGGGCATTGACCGCTTCATGTCGGAGGCGCGCGCCCTGACCAACTTCATCGGCAACGGTGTCGCAACGGTGGTGGTAGCCCACTGGGAGAAGGAACTGGACCGCGATGCCATGAACAAGGCATTGAAATCCTGAGCACGTGCGCTCGCTGAAATAGTCTACAGCGAGCGCACACACGGCGTGCTGGCGAAGTATGATCCCGCAGGAGTCACGCAAGCCCATGTTCAACACCCCTCACCTTCTGGATCAACTGGTCAGCCTGACCGGCATTCGCGATCTGGAGCTGCTGGAGGCCAGTCTGCTCAAGACCTTGAACGGCTTTATCCATCCCACCAGCCTGTCGCTGTACAAGGTTTCCCACCGGGGCGAGGTGCGTTCCCAGGTGGTATTTGGGCCCGAGAGGTGCCAGGTGCTGCGCGAGGACTTCGAGATCCGTGCGGAGCTGCTGCAAATCTTTGGGCAACACCGGTCGGCGGACAGCGCCCATGTCCAGCTGGATCTAGCGGACGGCATACTGAGCGTGATGACCTTGATGGACATGCGCTCCACCACCACCTACCTGGTCATCGGCGGCACCGAGGCCTTGCGCGATGCGGACAGCCGCATGATCGAAGGCATGCTGCAGATCTATCGCAATTTCTGCCAACTGCTACAAGAGTCGCAAACCGATTCCCTCACCGGCCTGGCCAACCGCAAGACCTTTGACGAATGCTTTAGCCGGGTTTATGAACTGCAGCCCTTTGATGAGGGTGAGTGCAAGGTAGAGGTGGACCACCGCAAGCCGCAGATCCAGACCACCTACTGGATTGCCATGATCGACATCGATCATTTCAAATCCGTCAACGACCGCTTCGGCCATTTGTACGGCGACGAGGTCCTGATCCTGTTGGCCCATTTGCTAAAGAACGCGCTGCGCAATGACGACCTGGTGTTCCGCTTTGGCGGCGAAGAGTTTGTGCTGATGATCCGTTGCTCTGGCCGCGACGAAGCCGCCGGGCTGCTGGAGCGTTTGCGCACATCGGTGGAGTCGCAGGACATTCCGCAAGTTGGCAAGGTCACCATTAGCCTGGGCGCCACCGAGATGCTGCGCAACACCTTTGCCGGCACGCTGCTGGATTACGCCGACAAGGCGCTGTACTACAGCAAACAAAACGGCCGCAACCGTCTCACTTTTTTTGAAGACATGGTCAGCTCGGGTCTGGCCACCCGCGAAGCGCCACCCAGCGAAAATCTCGACTTCTTCTAAGCAACCCACGCAGCGAGCGAACGTGGGGGCTCTTATTTCTTTGCGCGAAGGTACAGCGGCATCACCTTGGGCAGATTGGCCTCGATATCGGCAATGCGGGTGCTGCCCGCCGGGTGGGTTGACAACCATTGTGGTGGCGCGACCTGGCTGGCCGCAGCCATCTTCTGCCACAGCGTGATGCCGGCGCGCGGATCAAAACCGGCACGCGCGGCCAGCTCCATGCCCACCAGATCGGCCTCGGATTCGTCGGAGCGGCTGAACTCCAGCGTCAGCAACTGCGCGCCGTAATTGGTTACCGTCTGGCCGAGCTGACCCAGACCGAAAAGCTGCGTAATCACGCTGGCACCGATGCCGGTGGCGGCATTTTTGCCCATGCGTTCGCGTGCATGTTCGCGCAGGGCGTGGGCAATCTCGTGGCCCATGACCATCGCCACCTCGTCATCGGTGAGTTGCAAGGTTTTCAAAATGCCGTTGTAAAAAGCGATCTTGCCACCCGGCATGCAAAAGGCGTTGATCTGCGTGGAGCCGATCAGGTTGACCTCCCATTGCCACTGTTTGGCGCGCTCGTTCCAGGGAATGGCAAAGGGGATCAGACGCTGGGCAATCCTGCGTAGGCGCTTGACCTGTGCATTGTCCGCCGGACCCAGGGCACGTTTGGTGTCGGCCTGCTGAAGCATCAAGGCATATTGCTGCCCCGCCGAGCGCTCCACGGTTTCGGCAGGAACAAGTTGGGTAAACACCGAGTTCTTGCCGACGTTGACGCCCTCCCCCTCCAGCGCCAGAGTCGCTATCGGGGCAGCCAGCAGGGCGCACGAAACCAGCACGGCCGCGGCCCTGCGCAAGCAAGTACAGATTTTTGAAAAAGTCCGGTTCATAAGCCAAGAATAGAGGTAAACGGGTGCGGCTTTGCGACGCACCAGCAAGTATTATTCCCGCATGACCCTCACAACGCACGGCAAGGCCGCACCAACAAACAAGCCCACTTGGGCGCAAACCCTCAAGGTCTATTTGGAGCCCGCCTCGTTGCGCATGCTGTCGCTGGGTTTCTCTGCCGGGCTGCCGCTGCTGCTGGTGTTTGGCACGCTGAGCTTCTGGCTGCGCGAGGCCGGAGTGGACCGCAGCACCATCGGCTTCTTGAGCTGGGTCGGGCTGGCCTATGGCTTCAAATGGGTCTGGTCGCCGCTGGTGGACCGCATGCCAATTCCGTTGCTGACGCGCTGGATGGGCCGCAGGCGCAGCTGGCTGTTGTTGGCACAGACCCTGATCATGGGCGGTCTGGTCAGCATGGCGCTGACCGATCCCAAGCTGGCGCTGGCTCCCATGGTCTGGTGCGCCATTGCCGTGGCCTTTGGCTCGGCCACGCAGGACATTGCGCTGGACGCCTTTCGCATTGAGTCGGCCGATATGCAACACCAAGCGGCACTGGCCGCCACCTACCAGACCGGCTACCGCCTGGCCATGATCTGGGCCGGCGCCGGTGCACTGTGGATTGCCGCGCGCTCGGAAGTGGCGGGTACTGCCGTCTACCAGCAAAGCGCCTGGCAAACCGCCTATCTGGTGATGGCCTGCAGCATGCTGCCCGGCGTGTTGACCGTGCTGTTTTCCACGGAACCGACGCCGCGCGCCCTGCCACAGCCAAAGAACGCTGCCGAGTGGTTGCGCGGTGCGCTGGTCGAGCCCTTTGCCGAATTTATCCGTCGCTACCGCTGGCAAGCCGCTCTCATCCTGGCGCTGATTGCCACTTACCGCATCAGCGATGTGGTGATGGGCATCATGGCCAACCCCTTTTATGTGGACATGGGTTATAGCAAGGATGAGGTGGCTGCTGTGACCAAGATTTACGGCGTGGTGATGACCCTGGTGGGCGCATTTGTGGGCGGTGCCATGGCCCTGCGCATGGGTGTGATGCGCGTGCTCATGCTGGGTGCCATTCTGAGCGCCGGCACCAATCTGCTGTACTCCTGGTTGGTCAGCCAAGGCCATGATGTGACCAAGCTGATCTTCGTGATCTCGGCCGACAACTTGGCCAGTGGCATTGCCTCCTCCGCCTTTATTGCCTATCTGTCCTCGCTGACCAATGTGAACTACTCGGCCACGCAGTACGCCATGTTCAGCTCCATGATGCTCTTGCTGCCCAAGTTTGTGGCCGGCTACTCGGGCGTGTATGTGGATGCCTATGGCTATTCCAGCTTCTTTACCGCCACCGCCCTGCTGGGCGTACCGGTGCTGCTGCTGGTGAGCCTGGCCTCGCGCATTGCGGTGCAGTCAAAAAACGATGCTTGAGCGGGTTTACCTATCTTTACCCCCACTTCAAGCGCGACGAATCCCTTTGTAAAGCTGCGGCGCTAGACTGCAAGCCATGAGCCAACACCTGCTGATGATCGAAGACGACTCCCGCCTGGCTGCCATGGTGGGACAGTACCTGGAACAAAACGGCTTTAGCGTGAGCAAAGCACCGGATGGACTGTCGGGCCTGGCGCGCCTGAGCCAGCCCGCAGACAACAAGCCGCCCGAGCTGCTGATCCTGGACCTGATGCTGCCCGATATCGACGGCCTGGAAGTGTGCCGCCGCGTGCGTGCCATGAGCAACGCCATGGCGCAGATTCCGATCCTGATGCTGACCGCCAAGGGCGACCCCATGGACCGCATCATCGGCCTGGAAATGGGCGCCGACGACTACCTGCCCAAACCCTTTGAGCCGCGTGAACTACTGGCCCGGGTGCGCGCCATTTTGCGCCGCAAGACCGAGGCGCCGGTCAGCACGGCCGCCAATGTGCTGCGCTTTGGTTCGCTCACCATAGACCGCGATGCGCGCACCGTCACGGTTGCCAACGAAGCCTGTGACCTGACCTCCTACCAGTTCGACCTGCTGGTGGCGCTGGCCGAGCGCGCCGGGCGCGTGCTCACGCGTGACCAGATCATGGAGGCCGTGCGCGGCCGTGAACTCGAGGCCTTTGACCGCTCCATTGACGTGCACATGGGCCGCATACGCGCCGCCATCGAGGCCGACCCCAAGGACCCCAAACGCATACTCACCGTGCGCGGTGTCGGCTACGTGTTTGCCCGGCAGCAGGAATGATTTCGAGACCCTCGGTCTAGCATGAGCCTTTTTTTCCAGAAGCTGTATGTGCGCATCTGGCTGGCCGTGGTGCTGGCCGTGGCGGTGCTGACGCTGTTGGTGGGTTGGGCCTGGCGCATGACGGCCGAGCCGCCGCTGCGCGAGGTGGTGGTGCGCAATGCCATGGGCGAGATTATTGGCAATGGCCAGGTGCGTATGGGACGCGGACCGGAGGGCAGTAGCTGGCACGCCACCGAACGTCCACGCCGCGATGTCGCGCCCCCGCCCGGCAGCGCTGTGGATGCCGAGCCCGGCCCCGAAGAAGGCCAGGAAATTGCGCTGCATGGCAAATATGGCAACGGACCGGAATTTACCGTGCGCATGATCGACGGCCAGACCATGCACCTGCATTTACCCAGGCCGCCCGCTTCCACCTGGCACGCTCCCTTTGGTTTTTTCTGGACGCTCGGTCTGGTGGCGGTGGCGGTGGCACTGTCCATTTATCCGATTGTGCGGCGCCTGACGCACCGTCTGGAGGCCCTGCAACGCAGCGTCGAGCGCTGGGGCAATGGTGACCTTAGTGCGCGCATGCCCACCGGAGGTCGTGACGAGGTGGGCTACCTGGCCACCGGCTTCAACAAGGCAGCCGAACAAATTGAAACCCTGGTGAAGACGCGCGAAGCGCTGCTGACCTCGCAGAAGTCGCTGCTGGCCAATGCATCGCACGAGCTGCGCTCGCCGCTGACCCGCATCCGCATGGGCCTGGAGCTGATGGGCGACGCGGCGGGCTCCAGTGCCAAGTCGGAGATCTCGCGCAATATTGGCGAGCTCGATCAGCTGATTGACGAAATCCTGCTGGCTAGCCGCCTGGATGCCAAGGAGGCCGATCTGGGCACGGTGGAGTCGGTCGATCTGGTCGGGCTGGCGGCCGAAGAATGCGCCCGCACCCAAGCCACGCTGGATGTGGAGGTGAGCTCGGTGCTGGTACCCGGCGTGGCCAAACTGCTGCGCCGTGTGGTGCGCAACCTGCTGGAAAACGCCAGGCGCTATGGAGCAGGCGAGGTCACGCTATTGGTTCGCAGCGCCGATGGCCAGGCCACGGTGGAGGTTTGTGACCGCGGCCCCGGCGTTCCGGAAGCGCTGCAGCAGCGCATTTTTGAGCCCTTTTATCGTCTGCCCGGCGCCTCCGAGCGCGAGGGCGGGGTCGGCCTGGGGCTGGCCCTGGTGAAGTCCATCACCCAGCGCCATGGCGGCACGGTGAGCTGCCGCAACCGTCCCGATGGTGGCGCCTGCTTTGAGGTGCGCCTGCCCTTGGAGGCCTAGTTTGCCTTGAGGAAAATGTCGCTGTCGGGCGCAAAGTTTTCGTGCAGCGGCAACAGGGCGCCGCCCAGGGCGCGGGCGTCCGAGCCAATGCTGCCGGCCACCAGGGCTGCGGGCCACAGGCCTTCCCAATCGTAGGTGGCCAGGGCGGCCTCGGTGTGATCGATCAGACGCGTCAGCATGGCACGGGTAAAGGAGCCGTCTATCACCACCGCATCCACGTCCAGAAAAGCCGTGCCGCTGACCACGCACTGCGCCAGGGCCAGCGAGGCGCTGGCAATCCAGGCGCTGGTGAAGACCTCAAAAGGCGTTTGCATGGCGCGCTCGTCATAGGCGGCAGTCGGATCCAGGCCGTGTTCCTTGAAGGCTTGCTCCAGCTCCCACAGTGAGGCATGGGCCAGCAATTGTTCGGGCATGCCGCTGCCCGTGGACACGCCCAGGGGCAGCGAGGCCACAGCACCGGCATTGCCATGCACGCCGTTGTGCAGATGCGAATTGATGACCAGGCCGCCGCCGACAAAGGTATCGACAAACAGGTACAGAAAACTCTTCAGATCGCGGCCACGTCCGGCCACCAGCTCGGCCACGCAGGCGGCTGCGGTATCACGCACGAAGCGCACGGGGGCCTCGGTAAAGGACTGCAGCTGGGCACTGAGGTCAATGTGGTTCCACTCATCCGACACGCTGGCGGGCAGGCCCAGCATCTTGTGCCAACCGCCCAGATTGAAGGGCGCGGCCAGGCCGACACCGACCAGGCGCAGCGCCAGCGCGCCCAGACCGTCCTGAATGGCTGCCATATGGGTCTTAATGGCAGGCAGCAGGGTCTGGGCATCGGGGAAGGTGTAACGCATGGACTCGCGCCTGCGCACCGCACCGGTGAAATCCACCAGCAGCAGGTCGGCGCTGCGACGTCCAATCTTGATGCCCAGCGAAAACGCGCCGTCCGGGTTCAGTGCCATTGGCACCGAGGGCTGGCCAATGCGCCCACGCACCGGTTCGTGACGTATCAACAAGCCGTCTTCCTCCAACCGCCCCGTGATCATGCCTATGGTCTGGGCCGTCAGGCCGGTCAGTCGCGCCAGCTCTGCCTTCGGAAGGCTGCCATTGAGGCGAATGGCTTGCAGCACCACGCGCTCATTGAACTGGCGCATGCCCACATGGTTGGAGCCGCGCGGACGCAACATCGCTGGCGTAGCCAGAGACCCGATTCCTAGCGAATCGATGGATCTGGTTGGCGCATCGAAAAGGCTCATGGACGCAGCGTTTCGCCGATCACACCCTTGCGCAGCAGGAAGTTTCCAAACGGCTGCTGTTCGCCCGTGAGGACGATGGCAAAGGCGCTCTTGGTGCGCTCGTAAAAGGCGAAGCGCTCAATCGGCTCGGCCGACTGCTCGGCCAGAAACAGCGGCTCCAGGTCGGCCAGCACCTCGCGCTGCAACGCCGAGCGGTAGGCATCGGGTTGCCCGCTGACCTGCATAAAGCCGACCGGATGGATCTCGTCTGCCACCAGCGGCAGCAGCGAGGTAATGGCCTGTACGGCGCGCGCCATGCCAATGCCGGGCAGGCGGATGATGGGCTTGCCACCGGCGTAGCGCACGGCGGTGAAGTTGGCATCGGCCAGCACGATGGCGTCGTCATGACCCATTTCCATCAGCAGCTTGAGCAGTTCCGGCGTCAAAACCGGGTCGATTCCCTTGAGCATTTTTTTACATCCTCTGGCTAATGCGCCAACACATCTTCGGGCAAGTCACTGACGGATTTTGCACCCGTCATGACTGCCACGGTGTCGCTCATGCTGATCTTTTTGGGATTGACCACGGCCGCACGCTTGCCCAGGCGGGCAATGTGGATGCGGTCGGCCACCTCAAAGACATGCGGCATGTTGTGTGAAATCAGCACCACGGGCAGGCCCTTGTCGCGCACTCGGCGAATTAGCTCCAGCACCATATTGCCTTCCTTCACACCCAGGGCTGCGGTGGGTTCATCCATGATCACCACGTGCTGTGCAAAAGCGGCTGCACGGCCCACGGCCACGCACTGGCGCTGGCCGCCGGACAATGTTTCCACCGCCTGCGTCATGGAGCGGATGCCAACCTTCAGGTCATTCATGCGGGAAATACTTTCTTCCAGCATCTTCTTCTTGTCGATAAAGCCGAGCAGTCCCAGCAGGCCCGAGCGGCGCAGTTCGCGGCCGAGGAACAGGTTTTCGGCAATCGACATGGCAGGTGCCACGGCCAGGTCCTGGTACACGGTCTCGATACCGGACAGGCGCGCGTCAATCGGGCTTCGAAAGTTGATCACTTTGCCGTCAAGATGAATTTCGCCTTCGTCGGGAATGGTGGCGCCCGACAGGCACTTGATCAGAGACGACTTGCCGGCACCGTTGTCGCCGATCACGGCCAGGATTTCTCCGGCACGCAGTTCAAAGTCGGCGCCATCCAGCGCGGTGACCTGACCGTAGCGTTTGACCAGGCCCTTGGCCTGCATGACGATTTGAGGCGAAGGATACGTGGGGGTAGTAAAGCTAGTCATTAACGGCCTCCTTTGCGGGACATTTGGTCGGTGGCCACGGCCAGAATCACCAGGATGCCGGTCACCAGTACTTGATACACAGAGGGCACGCCCATCAGCGTCAGGCCATTGCGGAACACGCCCACAATCATGGCGCCCACCAGGGTGCCCAGGATGATGCCGCGCCCGCCAAACAGGCTGGTGCCACCCAGCACCACGGCGGTGATGGCGTCCAGGTTATCGGTCTGTCCGCCATTCGGGTCACCGGCGCCTGTTCGGGCCACGGTCAGCGCCGAGGCAATGCCGTAAAACACGCCGGCCAGCACATACACGCCCAGCAGCACTTTTTCGGTGGAAATACCGGCCAAACGGGTGGCTTCTGGGCTATTGCCCACGGCGTAAATATGACGCCCTTGGGCGGTGTCGCGCAGCCAGATCCAGGTGCCGACATACAGTCCCAGCATCAGCACCACGCCATAGGCCACGCGGGCGCCGCCAAAGGAAAAGGTTTCACCCAACAGGTTCATGCCGTCGGGGATATTGGTGATGGTTTGCGCATGCGAATAGAGTTGCGTAATGGCAAAGGCGATATTCAAGGTGCCCAGGGTCACGATAAACGGCGGCAGCTTGACACGCGTCACCAGCAGGCCGTTGATCAGGCCGAACAGGGCGGTGGCGGCAATACCGCACAAAATGGCGACCGGCGCGCTCAGACCGTAGTCGGCTGCGAATTTGGTCATCACGATGGAGCCCAGGGCCATCACCATGCCACAAGACAGATCGATACCGGCGGTCAGAATGATCAGGGTCTGACCAATCGCGATGGTTCCCACCACCATGACCTGCTGCAGGATCAGGGAGAAGTTTTTCAGCGTGAGGAAGTTTTCATGCTGAAACGTAAAAAAGGCGCAGGCCAGCAACAGGGCGATGGCCGGGCCTAAGGTTCCCAGCGGAGGGAGTTTGGCTTTGAGCGAGTTCATGGGATGGGCTTGTGTGAGGTGAAGAAAGCCCCACGTCGCGGGGCTTTCGGGGAGTAGACCCGCACGGTGCAGGCCCGGACTCAGGTCGTGTTTTCAGGCACGACCCTTCAGTCTCAGCGAATTAATCGCCCCAGCACTGAGCGCGTGCGGTCTTGGTGTCAATGCTCTTCACGCCGGCCACGGGGTGCAATGCAACCAGGTCCACACCGGTGTCGGTGTAACCGGTTTGACGCTTGCCGTCCTTGGCGTATTGCACGCCAGCGGCCACACCCATGGCTGCCATCTTCAGAGGATATTGCATGCTGGTGGCGCCAATCACGCCTTTTTCCACATTGCCCACACCGTTGGAGCACATGCCGTCCACACCCAGAATCACCACGTCTTTTTCCTTACCAGCGGCCTTCAGAGCCTTGTAAGCACCAGCGGCTGCGGGTTCGTTGATGGCGTACACCACGTTGATGTTGGGGTTCTTTTGCAGGCAGTTTTCCATGCCGGTCTGGCCCTTGGCTGCGTCGCCGAAGCTGTCGGCCATGCAAACCACTTCTGCGGGCTGAGCCAGTTCGTTGCTCTTGGCATCCAGGGTCTTCAGGCCGTAACCAGCCAGGAAACCGTTGTGACGCTGTGCGCCCACGGGGTGGCCGGGGAACAGGTCCATGGTAGCGATGACAGGAGCCTTGCCCTTGAGGGACGCCTTGGCGTAAGCACCGATCAACTCACCGGCCTTGTAGTTGTTGGTAGCGAACAGGGCATCGGCACCTTCAACCGGGCTGTCCAGGGCGATGACTTGCACGCCTTGGGCCTGGATCTTCTTGATGGTGGGGATGATGGCATCGCCAGAGGATGTGATCAGGATGGTCTTGGCGCCCGCGGCAACCATGTTTTCCATCGCGCTGATTTGGCCAGCGGTGTCGCCGTCTTGCTTGCCAGCGGCGCTGAGCAACTTGACTCCGGCCTTCTTGGCAGCGGCTTCAGCGCCTTCCTTCATCTTCACGAAGAAGGGGTTGCTGTCGGTCTTGGTGATCAGGCCGATCACGGTTTCGGCGGCGAAGGCCGAAGTTGCAGCGGAAGCTGCAATAGCGATGGCAGTGAGTGCCAGGATAGTGGATTTTTTCATGCTCAGTCTCCTCAGATGGATGGTCAATGGATCTTCAGTTTTCAGGGCCTTGCTGCCCTGGGTTGGTACGCTTTACGTCTTCGCGTGGCTGGACTATATTCGCTTTGGACTAATTAAATCAAGTTGCTTTAGTAATGGAAAACCCTAAGATGGTGCAAAAAAATTCGCTTCCACCCGGCGCGCTGCAGCGCGTCCAGGCCCTGATTGCCAGTGGCCAACGCAAGATTCTGGGCATTGCTGCGGCGCCCGGTGCCGGCAAATCGACGCTAGCCGAAGCGCTGCTAAAGGCCTTGGGAGCACAGGCCCAGGTAGTCCCCATGGACGGCTTTCACCTGGCAAATTCGGAGCTGCAGCGCCTGGGCCGAGCCGCTCGCAAGGGTGCGCCCGACACCTTCGACGCGATGGGCTATGTCAACCTGCTGCGCCGCATTCAAGGCCAGCAACCCGGCGAGACGATTTACGCACCAGAATACCGGCGCGAGCTGGAAGAAGGCATAGCAGGCGCCATTGCCATTGATGCCAACACGCCGTTAATCATCACCGAGGGCAACTACCTCTTACTAGACGAAGGGGCCTGGGCTGAGGTTTGCGGCGTGTTGGACGAAACCTGGTTTCTGGATATCGACAGCACGCTTCGCCAACAGCGTCTGCTGGAGCGCCACATACGCTTCGGACGCAGCCGGGAAGCCGCGCTGGCTTGGATCGCAAGCACGGATGAACCGAATGCGCAGCGCATTGAACGCCACCGAGATCGGGCGGATTGGATCATCAACCGGGGAAATTTCGGACAGAATTGATGAAATCGATCATATTTGCCGATTTTTCTCGACCAAATTCATCAAAATTCACCCGAATGGGGGATATGCAAGCGCAGCGCCAAAATGTAAAGTTGACCTAACTGCTGTCACAGTGTCTCCATAAGACGAAGATTTGCCGAGATAAGGCGGACTTCATACAAAATCCAACGACGTCCCCTCGGGGACTTTTCAAAGCCACCTTCGGGTGGCTTTTTTTTATTCCAGAAGGCCGCGCACGCGTTCAGGCGTGATGTCTGTCAGGCAGCGGGTATGGCCCAAGGGGCATTGGCGCTGGAAACAGGGCGCGCAATCCAGCGCCGGTTGGTAGCTGGCATCGTTCTTCAACCAGATCACCTGCGCCTGATCGCTTAAGGGCGGCGTGTGCAGCGGGCTCGACGACCCAAACACCGCCACCTGGGGCGTGCCAAAAGCGGCCGCCACATGCATCAGACCGGAGTCGTTGCTGACCATGGCCTTGGCCTCTGCAATGACAGCCAGCGCCTGGTCCAGGCTGGTGCGGCCGGAAAAATCCAGGACCGTCTTTGCACCCAAGGCCTCGGCTTGGGTGGCAATCTCGGCACACAGGGCGCCCTCCTTGCCCGATCCCAGCAAGACCACTGGCAAATTAAGCTGCGCCGCCAAGCTGGCGAAATGGCCGGGCGGCCAGCGCTTGGCTGGACCGTATTCGGCACCCGGGGCAAACACGTAGTAACCCTGTTCGCTCAGACCCAGCTCCTGCAGCGCAGCGGCCTGCAGCAACGGATCGAGCTGCAGTTGCGGCCGGTCATCGACCACATCAGCCTGGTCACTGAGCGCCGAATAAAAAGCCACCATGGGTGGGCGTTCGCCCTTGGGCGGACTGGGCAGGCGCGGGTTGAGCAGCAGCAGGCGTGACTCGCCGCTGTAGCCGACGCGTTTGGGAATGCCGGCCCACCAGGGAATCAGGGCGCTTTTGAGGGAATTGGGGCAGACATAGGCCGCATCAAAGCGCCCGCGCAAGCTAGCGGCCATGGCGCGTCGGGCTGTCCATTGCAAACCGCCATGGGCAAAGGGAAAAACAATGACGTCTGCCACCTGCGGCATGGCCCGGTACACCGGTGCCACCCAAGGCAGGGCGCCCACGGTAAGCCGCTCGCCACGAGCATGCAAGCGGCGCAGCAGCGGCTCGGTCATCACCGCATCCCCAATCCATTGGGGCGCGATGATCAGGGAATCAGTGCCCAGCGAAGTGTTCTCCGGCTTTCAGTGCGTAAACCGTGCCGCAGTAAGGACACTTGGCCGTGCCGCTGTGGCCCACGTCCAGATAGACCTTGGGGTGGGTGTTCCAGGTTTGCATTTTGGCCAGGGGGCTGGGGCAAAACACGCCGCCCTGGTGGTTCAGGTCTTTGGCCAGCAGTTCGATCTTGGAGGGGGTATTCGACATATAGATTCCTAGGGGTTTATCGCTTTAGACCTTGCTCAGCCAATGGGCGTATTTGGGATTGCGGCCATTGACGATATCAAAGAACGCGCTCTGGATTTTTTCGGTAATGGGGCCGCGCGAACCGCTGCCGATCTCCACCCGGTCGATCTCACGTATCGGCGTCACCTCGGCGGCGGTGCCGCTAAAGAATACCTCGTCGCTGATATAGACCTCGTCGCGGGTGATGCGTTTTTGCACCAGCTCCAGCCCCAGGTCCTTGCAGATATGCAGTACGGTGTTGCGAGTGATGCCGTTGAGCGCACCAGCCGACAAATCCGGGGTGTAAACCACGCCGTCCTTGACCACAAAAATGTTCTCGCCCGCGCCCTCGGCCACAAAGCCGCTGGCGTCCAGCAGCACCGCTTCATCGTAACCGTCATCGGTGGCTTCGCGGTTGGCCAGGATGGAGTTGGTGTAGTTGCTGACCGCCTTGGCCTGCGTCATGGTGATGTTGACGTGGTGGCGGGTGTAGCTGGAGATCTTCACGCGGATGCCGCGCTTCATGCCCTCTTCGCCCAGATAGGCGCCCCAGGGCCAGGCGGCGACCATCAGGTGGATGTCGTTGCCCTTGGTCGAGACGCCCAGCTTCTTGTCGCCGACCCAGGTGAGTGGGCGCAGATAGCCGCTCTCCAGTTTGTTCTCGCGGATCACGTCGATCTGGGCCTGATTCACCTGTTCCTTGGTGAACGGGATGACCATGCGCAGGATCTTGGCGCTATTGAACAAACGGGTGGTGTGGTCCTCCAGGCGGAAGATGGAGGTGCTGCCGTCATCGCCCTTGTAGGCGCGCACGCCCTCAAAGGCGCCACAGCCGTAATGCAGGGTGTGGCTCAACACATGGATCTTGGCGTCTCGCCACTCCACCATCTGGCCGTCCATCCAGATTTTGCCGTCGCGGTCTGACATGGAGGGAGGAATTGCGCTCATGGGGAGGTCCTTTGTGTTGGGTTGCGGTTTGGGCGAATGTCCGATTTTACGGGGCCGCAAGAGTCGGCCAGAACACCTTCACCGACAAACCGCCGAGTTCCTGCGATCTGCCGATCTGCGCCTCGGCACCAAACACGTCCAGCAGGCGCCGCACGATGGACCAGCCCAGGCCGCTGCCGGTGCGTTCATTGCCCAGCACGCGAAAGAACCGCTCGCCCAGGTGGGCAATCGCGTCCTCCGACATGCCGGGGCCGCTGTCCTGCACCTGCATGACCGAGCCACTGGCATGCCTGCGCACCGTCACGTCCACCCGCGCACCGTCCGGGCTATAGCGCATGGCGTTGTCTATCAGGTTACGCACCAGCACACCTAGCAGCGCGTCATTGGCCGCCACCAGGCAGCCCGCATCGGCCAGCAGCGTGATTTCCTGTTGGCGACCCAGGGCGGTATACACCAGTTCACCGGCCACGCGCCGCACCAAGGCGCCCAGATCCACCGCAACGGCGGGCGTAGCGGGCGCCGACTCCAGTCGGGCCAGGGTCAAGAGCTGGTCAACCAGGTGACTGGCACGGTCGCAACCGGCCAGCGTGGTGTAAAGGGCGTGGCTGCGCCCAGCCACATCGTCGCCCGCCCCCAGTGCCACCTGAGCCTGCATGCGGATAGCCGCAATCGGTGTGCGCAACTCGTGCGCGGCGTCTGCAGTAAAGCGGCGCTCGATCTGCACCATGCGATCAATGCGCGCTAGCAAACTGTTGAGGGTTTGTACCAGCGGCTGCAGTTCGCGCGGCATTCCAAGCAGCGATACCGGCTCGGCAGTGCTGGGCGTGCGACGTTCCAGCGTCTCGCGAAGTTCGCGAATCGGCGCCAACCCCCTGCGCACCGACCACCACAAGGCAGCAGCAAACAGGGGCAGAGCCAAAAGCAAGGGCCGCAACAAACTACGCATCACCGCCCACAAAATGGCCTGGCGCGATTCCATCTGCTCTCCGACCAGCACCGTCACGTCATGCTCTGCCTGGTGCGCAGCAACCACGCGCCATGGCTCACCGTCTTCGCGACGCACGGTGGCAAATCCTTCCGTCTGAGATGCCAGCGGCTGCTGACCGGCATTGGCCGAGCGGGTAATGAGCTGGCCTTGCACAAACACCTGAAACACCACATGCGGTGCGTACTTGTGCAACACCGGCGCGTCAACTACATCGTCGTGATCACCAGCGGCCTGCACCAGCATCAAGGCGGCGGCCTGCGCCAGATGGCTGTCTAGCAACTCATCAATTTCGTGCTGCGCATCGCGCCAGGTGATCAGAGCCGCACCCAGCCAGACCGCCACCGCAAACCCCAGCACCAGGATCAGCAATCGGGACTGCAGCGAGGCGTGGCTACGCGTCATGTTGTGGGCGGCTCGCGCTGCACCGTGTAGCCCACGCCACGCACGGTACGGATCAGCTCGGCACCCAACTTGCGACGCAGATGGTGGATGTGAACCTCGATCGTATTGCTCTCCACCTCGTGGCCCCAACTGTACATCTGCTGCTCCAGTTGCTCACGCGACAGCACTCTTCCCGCGCTGCGCAGCAGCGCATGCAGCAAATCGTATTCGCGGGTGGACAAGGCCACCTCATCGGTCCGGCAGGTAACGCGCCGCGCTGCCGGGTACAGTTCCACATCGCCGCAACGCAGGCTGTCCTGAAATTGCCCTAGCGAGCGACGCACCAGCGAGCGCAGGCGCGCCGACAGCTCGATCAAATCCACCGGCTTGACCACATAGTCGTCGGCACCGGTGTCCAGTCCCATCACGCGATCGGGCACGGCATCGCGCGCGGTCAGCACCAGAATCGGCGTGTCGATCCGACGCTGGCGCAATGCCTTGAGCACGTCCATTCCGTCCTTGAGCGGCAGGCCCAGGTCCAGAACGGCAGCGGCATACACGCCGCTGGCAATTTCGCGCTCCGCAGCCAGGCCGTCACGCACCCAGTCCACCTGAAAACCGGCCTGGCGCAGGCCCGCACGCAGACCATCGCCCAGCATGGCGTCGTCTTCAGCCAGCAATATGCGCATATTGCAAGTACCAGAAAATGAGCACAGCAACCACGATTGCAACTGCTACCGCGGTCCAGCTACGCTGGATGCCTTGATCGGCCGGACCGGTCTTGAAACCGGTCACCATGGAGCGCACCAGATTCTCCTTGTGCTGCAGACTGGCCACCACCACACCGACCAGATGCCCTATGACCACCAGCAGCATGGCGTTGCCCAGCAGGTCGTGCAACTGGGCCAGCCAGCCGGGACCCAGATCGTTGTAGGTGGCGTAACCGGTGGCAACTATGCCTAGGCCCATGGCCATCAGCAACACAATCGCCACGGCACCCGCTGGGTTGTGGCCCAGATAGTACTCGGGCTGACCCGAGCGCAGGGACTTCAGGTAGCGCAACACGGCAGAAGGGCCGCGCACAAAATGGGCAAAACGGGCATAGCGCGTGCCGACCACGCCCCAGACCAGGCGGAAGGTCAAAAGGCCGCCCAGGGTGTAACCCAGCGTCACATGCACCAGACGCCAGACCTCGCTCTCGGCGGTGAGATAGGCGCCGGCAAAACTCAGCACCAGCAGCCAGTGGAACACCCGCACCGGGGCGTCCCAGATGCGGATCTTTTGTGTACGGGTGTTCAGCTCGTTCATTTGGGGATTCTTACCGCATGTTCGTTAAAGTCACCCTTGGCAGCCCCGGCGTGGCAGGCCGAGCAGTTGGACGGACTTCCGACACTTGCACGTTTCCAGGTGGAGGCCGAGACTTCATCATGTTGGCGCACAAACCATTTGGACTTGCTGATGCGATCTTGCGGCGGATCTTCGTGACCACGGCGGTCGGTTCCGGCATTGACCTGAAGCCAGTTGCCGATATCCCTTGTGGCCGCGTCATCCAGTGAAGCATCGGTGCCAAAGTGCTTGTTCAGGCTGCCCATGATGCGAGCCCAGGACGCTGCCGGCAGCAAACCGGGCGGGTAGGCGACGTGGCAGGAACCGCATTCCTGCTGGTGCTTGGTGTTGGCTGCAGCCTGTGCCTGGCCGCTCAGGGCCAGCGCAGCCACAGCGGCCAGGGAGATCAGTACTTTTTTCATCTTCTGCTTTCAAAAATTAAGATTTGAGCGAGACCAGCCAGCTCAGCAGGTCGGCCTTTTCACCCGCCGTGCATTCGCGGCCCACCACGTCATTGCAATTGCGGCGGAACCACTTCTCTGTTTTCGCCGCATCGGTAAAGCGTTGCGGATTGAAGGCTGGTGCCATGGGCGCGATGCGCTTGCCGGTGCTGGCGTGCTTGCCATCCACCGTGGGCTTGGCCGTGTGGCAGGTGGAGCAGCTCCAATCCTTGCCATGCTTGGAGGTAAAGAATTCCTGGCCTCGCGCCGCCTGGGCCGGTTGGCCAGACTGGGCCACATAACCGGCAATTTGCTCGGCCGGTGTGGTCTGCGCCTGCACGCAGGGTGAAAAAAGGGCCAAAGCGAGGGGCGTGGCCAGGGTCAAAAACTTCAGATAAGACATAAAACCTCCAGTGCCCTGCATGGTAGGCCCCGCAGATTAAAACGCGCTTAAGGTCTGCCCCAGCTCCGGGCTTAAGGCTCCTGCCCTTCGGCAATGCGGCGCGGCTTGTCGCTGTGCGAGACCTCCATGCCATCGGCCACATAGCCGGGGCCTTTCATGACCATCACCACCACGCAGCCTATTGCCGTGGTGACTACAGCGCTCCAGTGAAAGATCACCGCGCCGATCACCACGTAGTCCATGGTTTGCAGCCAGCGCGCCTCGGCCGCATTTTGCGTGTCGGTGCTGAGATGCAGGGCCACGGCTGCGGCCAGCGGCAGTGCGGTACCCACCAGCAGGATCAGCGGCAGTTTGCGCCACAGCTTCCACTCCAGGCCACTGGCACTGCGAACGGAGTTGGGGAGTTTGTTGAGCCAGGACATGGCCGCAAGTTTACGTGAGAGAACGCACCACTTCCATGGCCTCTTCCACCCGCTCCACGGCGTGTATGGTCATGCCCTCAATCGGCTTTTTGGGTGCGTTGGCCTTTGGCACCACGGCCACGCTAAAACCGAGTTTGGCGGCCTCCTTGAGGCGCTCCTGGCCGCGCGGCGCCGGGCGCACCTCACCGGCCAGGCCAACCTCGCCAAAGGCAATAAAGCCCTTGGGCAGCGCCTTGCCGCGCAAGCTGGAGGTGATGGCCAAGAGCACCGCCAGATCGGCGGCAGGTTCGCTGATGCGCACACCACCGACGGCGTTGACAAACACATCCTGGTCCATACAAGCGACTCCGGCATGGCGGTGCAGCACGGCCAGCAACATGGCCAGGCGATCCTTGTCCAGCCCCACAGACAGGCGCCGCGGCGAAGGGCCACCGCTGTCCACCAGTGCCTGAATCTCCACCAACATAGGGCGCGTGCCCTCCAGCGTGACCATGACACAGCTGCCTGGCACCGGCTCGGCGTGCTGGCTTAAGAAGATAGCACTGGGATTGGACACGCCCTTCAGGCCTTTCTCGGTCATGGCAAACACGCCGATCTCGTTGACGGCGCCAAAGCGGTTTTTGATGGCGCGCACCAGGCGGAACTGGCTGTGGGTATCACCCTCAAAGTACAGCACCGTGTCCACCATGTGCTCCAGAACGCGCGGACCTGCCAGCGTGCCGTCCTTGGTGACATGGCCGACCAGCACGATGGCCGTGCCGCTGGCCTTGGCGGCGCGCGTCAGGTGGGCGGCGCATTCGCGCACCTGGGCCACCGAACCGGGCGCGCTGGTGAGTTGCTCCGAATAGACGGTCTGGATGGAGTCGATGACGGCCACATCCGGTCTGTGCTCCATCAGCGTGGCGAGAATTTTTTCCAGCTGGATTTCGGCCAGCACCTTGACCTGAGACCGATCCAGCCCCAAGCGGCGCGAGCGCAGCGCCACCTGCGCCCCGCTCTCTTCGCCGGTAACGTATAGACAGCCCCCACGCTCCCCCGCTGCGCGTGGTCCGCTGCCCCCCCCGGGGGCTTTCGCGCCTTGGAGCGGCCCGGCGGCGCTCTTGCGTGCATCAAAAAAACGCTGCAGCGAATCCAGCGCCTGCAACAGCAGCGTGGACTTGCCTATGCCGGGGTCGCCGCCGATCAGCACCACGCCGCCCTCGACCATACCGCCGCCCAGCACCCGGTCCAGCTCCTCATGACCGGTGGGCGTGCGATCCACATCGCTGGCCTCGATGTCGGACAGCACGGTCACCTCAGCCGTCTTGGCCAGCGACGCAAAGCGGTTCTTGGTCGGATTGTCGCTGCTGGCCACCGACTCGATCAACGTGTTCCAGGCATTGCAGGCAGGGCATTTGCCCAGCCACTTCGGGCTGGTGCCACCGCATTCATTACAGGTGTAAATGGTTTTTTCTTTGGCCATGGCTCAGTCCGTGGGAATGCGAGCGCGGGCTTTGTGCACCCGGTCGGCGCTGACGCTGACCTTGATCTGTTCAAAGTTGACCGGGGCACTGATGGCCGTGCGCGGGTCGGCGGTGCTGACGCAGTGGTACTTGGCCATGGGCATGGCGTCATTGCCGACAATGCTGATGACCCAGGGGGTATTGGCGCGCTCGCCGCGTTGCACGGCCACGGCGATCTCGCCATTGGCCAGTTTGACGTAGGTGCCGGGCGGGTAAAAGCCCACCGCCTGTGCCATGGCCGAGCCCAGGCCCAAATCCCCACCGGCGCCAAACACCATGTTCCTGACGGCGCTGACCGGCGACTGCGCAGCGCGGGTTCGCCTGGCTGCGGTGCGCGCCACAAACACATCGGCCAGATTCAGCAGGTGGCGGTTGGTGAGGTTATTGGGTAGGGCATCGGCGTGATCGGGCGCATGGTGCCAGCGCACCAGGTCTAGCTGCAACGGATCGTCCACGCCCAGTTCGGCCAGAATCTGCGCGCCCAGATGGGGATGCTCAGTAACCAGCGTACGCTGTGATTCGTTGATGGTGCCGTGTTGCCGAGCCATGCTGTCCTGGTCGCGCGCCATGCCTATGTTCATGGTCAGTGCCGCCCCAATCAGCGGCTTGCGCTGCAGCTCCGAGAGGCCGAGCTTGGCACCCGTGAGTTCGCAGACCACCGCACACAGCAGAGCGTGGGTGGCGCAATAGCCCAGGCTGTTGTCGCCAAGGGCCTGAAACAACTCGAACAGGCTGGCATCGACATCGGCATGCAGCAACGCCAGTGCCTTTTCTTCCAGCCCCTTCAGACGCGGCAGCGGATTAATGGCCAGGCCACCCTGGTAGAGGATGCCACGCAACACTGCCTGCAGGTCTAGCCAGCCTCCATTGACTTGTTCACCCACCACATAGTCGGTGGCCCGGATCGCAATCGGCATCGGGGCCTTGGCCACATCACGCGCATCCATGCCCTTTTGCAGCAGCTCATGCACCATGCGTTCATACGCATGCTGCCAGGCCAAACCGTCGCTAGCACTGGTGCTGGCATGAAAACCATGTAGCTTGTCGCGGTGCTGCTCCGACACAATCGGCTGGCCACGGCGCAACAGCAACTGTCCGGTGTCGCTGAGCACGTCTACCGGCAGCGGCTTGCCCACCTCCAACAAGGCGACGGGAATCGGTACATATTTCATTCGCTCACCTCCACGGGTACACGAGCAGCGAGTGCGCACATCAACTCGTAAGACAAGGTTCCCGCCTGGGCGGCCACTTCGTCAATGTCCAGCACATGACCGTTGCCGGCACGGCCCCACAGGGTCACGCTGCTGCCCTGCCCGGCCTGCGGCACGGGGGTGAGATCCACGCTGAGCATGTCCATGCTGACCCGCCCCAGGGTGCGACTGCGCAGCCCGTCCACCAGCACCGGCGTGCCGGTGGGGCAGGTGCGCGGATAGCCATCGGCATAGCCGCAAGCCACCGTGCCCACACGCATGGGTGCATCGGCGACGAAGCTGGAGCCATAGCCCACCGTGTCGCCGGGCAACAGGTTTTGCACGGCGATGATTTTGGCCTCCAGCGTCATGGTCGGCTGCAGTCCCCAGTGCGCTGCCGTATGTTCCGGGTAATCCGGGGCGCTGCCATAAACGGCAATGCCGGGACGCACCCAGTCGCTGGCCAAACCGTCGTGGCGCAGCACGGCCGCGCTATTGCTCACGCTGCGCTCGCCCGGCAGATCGCGCGTGGCGGCATCAAACACCGCCATCTGTTTTTGCACCCCGGGCACGCCATCGGCATCGCTGAAGTGCGTCATGTGCGAAATTTCGTCCACCTGCGGCAAGGCGTTCAACCGCGTCCAGGCGGATCGGTATTGCGCAGGTACAAAGCCCAGGCGGTTCATGCCGCTGTTGAGCTTGAGGAAGACGCGCTGCGGCAGATTGGTCTTGTGCGCAGCCAGCATGTCGATCTGTTGCTCGCAATGCACGGTGTGCCACAGGTCCAGACGCGAGCAGAGCTCCAGGTCGCGCTGCTCAAACACGCCCTCCAGCAGCAGCACCGGGCCGCGCCAGCCCAGATCGCGCACCCTTTGCGCCTCGGCCAGGTCCAGCAGGGCAAAGCCATCGGCGCCGCGCAGGCCGGCAAAGACGCGGTCTATGCCGTGTCCGTAGGCATTGGCCTTGACCACCGCCCAAATGCGGGCATCGGGCACGTGGCTGCGGACCCGGTTCAGGTTATCGACCAGGGCCTGGGTGTGGATGGTGGCTTGTATGGGGCGTGGCATGGGTCATGGGTGACGGGTCAGGGCAACCCCGATTCTGACACTGCGCGCCGTGCTATAACCCCACAACATTTCGCGCCCCTCACCACACCCATAGCATCGGCAACACCGGTGCGGCATTTCCGGATCCATGAAACGCGGCTTTTTCACCATCATGTCGGCGCAGTTTTTCAGCTCGCTGGCCGACAACGCCTTGTTTGTGGCTGCCGTGCAGTTGCTGCGCGGAGAAGGTGCGCCGACTTGGCAACAAGCCGCCCTGGTGCCCATGTTTGCCCTGTTCTATGTGGTGCTGGCACCCTTTGTGGGTGCCTTTGCCGATGCCAGACCCAAGGGACAGGTGATGCTGATCAGCAACTTCATCAAGGTGGTGGGCTGCCTGATGATGCTGTTCGGCACTCACCCGCTGATGGCCTATGCGGTGGTCGGCCTGGGGGCTGCGGCCTATTCACCGGCGAAATATGGAATCCTGACCGAGCTCTTGCCGGCCAGCCAATTGGTCAAGGCCAATGGCTGGATTGAGGGCTTGACCATTTCCTCCATCATCCTGGGCGTGTTGCTGGGCGGGCAACTGGTGGGGCGGCCCATTTCCAGCGTGCTGCTGTCGATCGACATTCCCTACTTCGACACCGGTGTGGATACGCCGCCGCAGGCCGCCATCTGCGTGCTGGTGTTTGTCTATCTGCTGGCCGCCTGGTTTAACACCCGCATTCCCCTGACCGAATTTCCCATGCGGCCCATGCCCCGGCGCCTGCTCAGCCTGCTGCCGGATTTCTGGCATTGCAATGTGCGACTGTGGCGCGACCGCCTGGGTCAGATTTCGTTGGCCACCACCACCCTGTTCTGGGGTGTTAGCGGCAATCTGCGCTACATCGTGCTGGCCTGGGCTGCGGCGGCACTGGGCTACAGCGTCACCCAAGCCTCGGCCCTGGTCGGCGTGGTAGCAATTGGCACGGCCGTTGGCGCGGTGGCAGCAAGCTTGCGCATGCGGCTGGAGCACGCCACCCTGGTCATGCCCCTGGGCATCGCCATGGGCGTACTGGTCATCCTGCTGAACTTCATTACCAACGTCTGGGTGGCCGCACCGTTTTTGATCCTGCTGGGCGGACTGGGCGGCTTTCTGGTAGTGCCCATGAATGCCTTGCTGCAGCACCGGGGCCACAACCTGATGGGCTCCGGTCGCTCGATTGCCGTGCAAAATTTCAACGAGCAGGCCTGCATTCTGGGTCTGGGCGGCCTTTACAGCCTGTCCACCGGCATGGGGCTGTCGGCCTTCGGCGCCATCACGGTATTTGGCGTGGTGGTGGCTGGTTTCATGTGGGTGATCAAGCGCTGGCACAGTCACAACTGCGTGGTCCACGCGGCCGAGGTCAACTACCTTCTGGACATGGCGCGCAACGACAATATGCACGTCTAGGTCCGTCCCCATGCCCGCCACCGAAATTGAAGTCACCTCCGCCGGCATGGTTGCTGGCAAGGAATTGCTGCTGCCCAGCGGCAAGCAGGGCAGCACCCTGCCCCATGTGCAGGACTGGGTGACGGCCAGACTCAAGGCCAAATCGCCTGTCAAGGACGTCAGCAACCAGGTGCTGGTCAAGGGCATCAAGCAGTGGGCGGTGTATGAAGAAAAGGTCGGCGCGCGCACCAAGCGCACGGTATTCAAAATTACCTAGGCGACTGCCTGATGCAGGCCGGATGCATCCCGCTTACACTGCCAACATAACGTTCAGGTACCAGGGAGTGTTCCGTCGCCATGCAAGAATTCATATTTGAGTTAAAGCCGGACCGCAGCAGTGAGTTGCCCTGGGCCGGAGTCGTCAATGCAAGCTCACTGGACGCCCAGCGTCTGAAGCTCTTGGTAGACGCCTCGTTGGCGCTCAGCGAGGTGCGCGATTTCGAGCAGCTGCTGAACTTGATTGCCAAGACTGGCGTCGAAATGGCGAATTGCGAAGGCTGTTCCATTTACGGGGTAGAGGGTGAGAACCTGCGCTTTCTGGCGTCGACCAATCTGGTGCTGGACCAGCGCGCCGGCCACCGGGCCAGGCTGGTGGACGGTCTGCGTGACTTCCTGATTCCCATCACCTCCAACTCCATCGCTGGCTTTGTTGCCAAGTCCGGTAGAGCCATGAATATCCCAAACGTCTATGAGCTGGACCCGTCCCTGCCATTCGCCTTCAATGCCAGCCTGGACCAGCGTCACCAATACCGCTCGCAATCGATGCTGACCTTGCCGATGTGCGACACCCGCGGCTATGTCCTGGGGGTGATGCAGTTCATCAACCACCACAACCGCGAGACTTCGGCGATAGCGGCCTTTTCGGAGCTGGACACCATGTACCTGACGGCACTGGCCAACCAGGTGGGCGTACTGCTGCGCAACGCACGCATGAACGATCAGCTGCGCGAATCGCGCGTGGAAGCGGTCAAGAAGTTTGTGATTGCCTCGGAGTTCACCGACAAGGACACCGGGCTGCACATCGAGCGCATGGGCCGCTATAGCGCGCTGTTTTGCGAACTGCTGGGCTTGGGCAGCGCCTATGCCGAAGACGTGCGACTGGCCGCCATGCTGCACGACGTTGGCAAGATCACCACCCCCGATGCCATTCTGAAAAAGCCCGGATCTCTCACCGCGCCCGAAATGCAGGTCATGCGCCAGCATGCCCTCAATGGCTACGACATCCTGCGCGACTCTCAATCACCGCTGTTGCAACTGGGCGCCACGGTCGCAGGTTCACACCACGAAAAATGGGATGGCAGTGGCTACCCGCATGGCCTGGCAGGTGAAGCGGTGCCGATCGTGGGGCGGATTGTGGCGCTGGCCGATGTCTACGACGCCTTGTCATCCAAGCGCTGCTACAAGGAGCCCTGGTCCATGGACGACGTCATTTCACACGTGTCGCAACTGGGTGGCACGCAGTTTGACCCAACGCTGATCACGCTCTTTATGGACAACTTGCCGCGCTTCACTGAAGTGCGCCACGACTTCCACTAGAGACCATTGAGTGCAGTGGCTGCGCAGACCGCCACGCAAAAGACATTCATGCGGATCAAAATAAAGTCGATATAGGGGATACAGCACATCGCTTGCCGCGCCAAACGCAAACCCATGTCCACATTGACCGATCAGGAAATCCTGCAACAAGTCCAGCTGCATACGCCGCTGGTCGAGACGCTTGCCCGCCATCTGGTGCGCAGATTGCCCGCCAGCGTGGACTGCGCCGACCTGATTCAGGATGGACAGGTGGCGCTCATCAACGCCATTCTTTGCAGCTCCAAAAAGCTGGCTGCGGCCCATTTCAAGAACTATGTCGCCCTGCGCGTGCAGGGCGCGATGCTCGACGGGCTGCGTGTGTTGGACCATGGCTCACGCCAGTTGCGCAAGTGCATGCGTGCAGTGGAGCTGGTGATCCAGCGCCTGGGCCATCAGCTGGGGCGTACACCGCTGGAAACGGAAGTGGCTGCAGCACTGAACTTGCCACTCAAAAAATACCAGGGCCTGCTGCAGGAGGCATCGGACTACACCCTGATTTCGCTGGACGACATTGTCTCGCTGGACCCGACACTGAAGTTTTTTGACAGCGAAACCGATTCAGATCCCCTGGTCGTACTCGAGCGCTCCGAGCTCAAGCTGTCCCTGGCCCAGGCCCTGGCCAAGCTGCCGCGGCAAAGCAGCGCCGTGCTGCACTGCTACTATGTGGAAGATTTAAAAATGCACCAGATCGGCAAGAAGCTGCTGATCACCGAAGCCCGCGTCAGCCAAATCCATTCCCAGGCCATAGCCGAATTGCGGGCCAAAATGAGCGATGACTGCGGCGCCATGCCGGCACTCAAGCCCAGGCGTTCGGTGCGCACTGCGGCAGCAACCAACCTTTGAAAGGGATCCTAGCGTGACGGGTTTAAGCAGTTCCCAGGCACAGGCCTTACTGCAACAGCATGGCCCGAACCGATTGCAAAAGGCCACGCAACAGGCCTTGGCGTTGCAGTTTCTGGCGCATTTTCGCAATCCCTTGGTCATCGTTTTGCTGGCAGCCAGTGCGCTGTCGGCACTCACCGGGGACGCCAGCGGCGCGCTGATCATTGCAGTCATTGTGGGATTAAGCGTGACGCTGGACTTTGTCCAGGCCCATCGCGCCGACCAGATCGCGTCCAAACTGGCGCTGCAGGTGGCGGTGACGGCCAGTGTGTTGCGCGACGACGTGGCGCGTGAAGTCCCGGTCGCCGAGTTGGTTCCCGGCGACGTGGTGGTGCTGTGCGCCGGCAATCTGGTGCCCGCCGACGCCCGCCTGCTGGAGGCCAGGGACTTTTTCGTCAACCAGGCGCAGCTCACCGGCGAGCCCTTTCCCATCGAGAAAAAATGTGCGGCAGACGGGCCTTATGGTGGCGAAGCGCAGGCCGCCTGGGACCTGGACGCCAGCGACTGCATTTACCTGGGCAGCTCGGTGATCAGTGGCTCGGCCAAGGCGCTGATTGGCCGCACTGGCAGCGCCACGGCACTAGGCCAGATTGCGGTGGACCTGAACAAGGCCGCGCCGGCCACCGCGTTTGAGGTGGGCACGCGCCAGTTTGGCATGTTGATCATGCGCCTCACCCTGCTGCTGGTGTTGTTTGTGCTGTTGGTAAATGTGGCGCTGCACCGGCCGCTCTTGGAGTCCTTTTTGTTTGCTGTGGCACTGGCCGTTGGCCTGACGCCCGAGTTGCTGCCCATGGTGGTGTCGGTCACGCTGACCAAGGGTGCCATGCGCATGGCGGCGCTCAAGGTCATCGTCAAACGGCCCTCCGCGATTCAGGACATGGGCGCCATGGATGTGCTGTGCACCGACAAGACCGGCACCCTGACCGAGGCGCGTATCCGCCTGGAGCGTCACCTGGACGCGCAGGGCCAACCCTCAGCGCGGCTGCTGCAACTGGCCTACCTCAACAGCTATTTTGAGAGCGGCCTCAAAAGCCCGCTGGACGACGCCATCCTGCAGCACACCGAAGTCGATACCCGCGGCTGGACCAAGATCGACGAGGTGCCGTTTGACTTTGAGCGCCGGCGTGTCTCGGTGTTGCTGGAGACGGCTACAGGTAGCACTGTCGGCAGGCAGTTGGTGGTCAAGGGCGCGCCCGAAGACATATTGGCGCTGTGCACCCATTACGAAGCAGCCGACGGGCAGACTGCCTGGTTGGACGACGCCGCACGCAAGCGCATCGACGCGCTCTTTAACGGTCTGGGCGAAGACGGCTTTCGGGTGCTGGGCGTGGCCTGGCGCGCGGAGTCTGCGGCGATGCAGCACGCTGTGGTGTCGGATGAATCCGAGCTAGTATTTGCCGGCTTTGCCGCCTTTCTGGACCCACCCAAGGCCAGTGCCGCGCTTGCCCTGCAGGCGCTTGGCGCAAGCAACGTGGCGGTCAAGATTGTCACTGGCGACAACGAGCGCGTCACGCGCCATGTCTGCGAACAACTTGGCGTGGCGATCGAAGGCCTGCTGACCGGCACCGAGATTGCCGCCATGAACGACGACGCCCTGCGTGCCAGAGTGGAGGGCGTCAACCTCTTTTGCCGCGTCAACCCTTCACAAAAAAATCGCGTCATCCTGGCGCTCAAGGCCCGCGGCCATGTGGTGGGCTATCTGGGTGATGGCATCAACGACGCTCCCTCGCTGCACACCGCCGATGTCGGCATCTCGGTGGAGGGTGCGGTGGACGTGGCCAAACAGGCCGCAGCCATGATCCTGCTGGAGCACGATTTGATGGTGCTGCACCATGGCATCCTGGAAGGCCGACGCACCTTTGGCAATGTGATGAAGTACATCATGATGGCCACCAGCTCCAACTTCGGCAATATGTTCAGCATGGCGGCGGCCACCGTATTCCTGCCTTTTTTGCCCATGCTGCCGCTGCAAATTCTGCTCAACAACCTGATGTACGACGTCTCGGAAATTTCCTTGCCACTGGACGAGGTGGACGCAGAAGACCTGTCCCGGCCCAAGCGCTGGCACATGGGCTTTATTCGCAACTTCATGCTGGCCATTGGGCCCATCAGTTCGCTGTTTGACTTCCTGACCTTTTATCTGCTGATACACCTGATCCATGCCGACGAGGCGCTGTTCCACACCGGCTGGTTTGTCGAGTCGATTGCCACCCAGGTGCTGGTGATCTTTGTCATCCGTACCAGGCGCAACCCGCTGCGCAGCCGCCCGAACCGCTGGTTGGTGCTGAGTTCGCTGGGCGTGGTGGCCTGCGCTATTGCCTTGCCGTTTACGCCGCTGGCACCGTATCTGGGCTTCGTGCCACTTCCACTCGGGTATTTCGCTTTGCTAGCGGTTTTGCTGGCCACCTACCTGGTGATGGTGGAAGGCGCAAAGCAGTGGTTTTACCGCTGGCTGCTGCCGCGCACCCTGTGACAAGGCATTCGGGAATTTCGTGCCGACTGCCAACCGAACGGCAACAGACAGCAGGCCCCGAGACATTAGTTTGGCGATAGGGCAGATGGTGGTGCCATTCGCGTCCAAGGCGCCCCGACCAGCTTTACGGCGAGTTTGGCCCCGCGTTCATTTGGTGGAGTACGCTAGCGTTGACGCCTATCAGCCGATATGGCTTGAGACCCACTGTTCAAGGCTGGCCGCAGGCATCGCTCCTGAAATGCGCGCAACTTCTTTGCCGGACTGAAAAATGGCAAGCGTCGGAATGCTGCGTATGCCGTATTGAGCGCCCAAGCCTTGTTCTTCGTCGGTATTCACTTTGATGAATCTGGCGCGGGAGTCCATTCGGGCGCTGACTTGGGCGAATGCTGGAGCCATTGCTTTGCAGGGGCCACACCATGGAGCCCAAAAATCGACAACGACCGGCACGTCATTCTTGGCGATTTGGGTAGTGAACGTGGCTTGATTTACCGACTGTGGCGGCGCGCCGAACAGTGGGAGGTGGCACTTGCCACAGTTGATTTCTATACCATCGCGCTTTGCGGGTATGCGGTTGACTGTATTGCATGCGGCGCAAGCATGATCAGAGCAAGCAACACTCTGCTCGCCCAACCCCAGCAACTAGGGACTAGCCGATTCTCCAAGGACGGGTATGTTCTCGGCACTGAGCCCAACGAGTGATTGGCTAAATAAGGCCATCAACATGGCATTGGTCGCGGTGCCCGCGGACGTAGCGGAGCGTGCCCGCCATCGACCACGGCATCCGGTCGCATGGAGACTAAGCCGCTGGTTCTTTGGATTCCATGCATAGACGTATACAGTCACGCCCCTCGCTTTTCGCACGGTACATCGCTTGATCTGCGCACTTGGTAAGCGAAATCGTGTCGGTGCCGTCTTGCGGATAGATGGCCACGCCCATGCTGCAAGACACGGTCAACTCGCGCCCTTCCAAACGAATAGGCATCCGAACCGATGCGCGAACCGTCTCGGCCAGGTTCAAAATGGCGTCTGAAGTGCCGAGCCCAGAGAGCAACATGACGAATTCATCGCCGCCAATACGGCCAACCGTGTCCTCTGCTCGGATACAACTTTGCAAACGCATTGCCACCTGCTGCAAAACCTGATCACCGATGGCGTGTCCGAAGTTGTCGTTGATGGGCTTAAAGTTATCGAGGTCCAAAAAGGCCATGGCGAAGCGACCATCATGGCGCTGCGCACGTGCCAGCTCGCGGCTCAACCGGTCTGAAAACAATGCGCGATTGGGTAAACCCGTCAAAGCATCATGCTGCGCCACATGGCGCAACTGCTCTGTCATGCTTTCGGCCAATCGCACTGCGTGGGCTCGGCCATGGATGGTCAGCCACACCAGCAAGGTCAGCAAGATACTCAGCACGACTCCAGTCTGGGCGGTTTGCGTCGCCACTCCACCACCATAACGATCTTCAAACGCCGCCAAGGTACTCAGGGAAAGCGTCCAGTTATGACCTGCGACGACCAAGTACTCATTGGCGCTTGCTGCGGGTTGGCCTCCAAGCCAGTCGCGCTCACTCGCACGGTACAGCAGAGAAGACTCCGTGGCGTCCGTGCCATCGTAGAGCGCAAGCTGTAGGCCGTCAGGCTGGCTCCCATACAAACTGGCCATGAAGTCGTTCACATGAAAGGACGCATAGACCCATCCGGTCAAATGGGCGCGCCGTTGCTGGTTGTTGATGTGGTCCTTTCCCTGCGCATAGATGGGCAGGTACATGACAAACCCGGGCGGTGCGTTCGGTGTTTCGCGGCTGACCATGAGTACCACCTTGCCAGAGATTGCCGTCATTCCCGAATCTCTTGCCTTTTCAAGGGCGAGCCGGCGAACCGGATCAATCCAAACGTCACCCCCAATCGAGGCACGATTGCGGCCCACATAGGGTTCGCGTTGAACGATGGGTGCATAGGCTTCACGCGCGGCAGCCGGTTCGATGGAATAGTTTCTCAAACCAGCAGCACGCATGCTGGCCAGGTGCGCCGTCAGTTGCTGTGATGGAACCCATTCCACCAATCCCAGTGCCTGCACGCCTGAGAAATTGGCGTCGAGTTGCAATGACTCCACATAGTCTCGAAACGCCGCGCGATTATGAAAGGATGTGGTGGCAAAGAGCGACTGCACGCCACGCAGCATTTGCTCATAGCCTTGAACGCGCTGCTCTATCCGATTGACCGTTTCGCGCAATGCAAAGTCAAACTGTGAACGCAGTGCGTCGTGCGTAATTTGACGCTCGTGATTCCAGGCGAACCAGGTTACGCCAAGACCCATTGACAGGACGAGCCACGGCAACACAGCAAGGAGCGTGCGCAGTACCGGGCTAGTGAAGTGCAACCTAGCCATCAGGCGGTGTCAAAAGCTCACTAGCGCGTCGGCCAGCTCAGGCTTGAAATACTTCAGGAAGATGCGCCGCATAGAGCCGTCCGAGCGCATGGAATTGACAATGGAACGCCATTTATCCTGTTCGACGCCTGTTAAGGACTTTTTCGACATGATGAGTCCGTGGGGAACAGAGGGGTCGCTGAATTCAATGATGGAACTCATGTCACGGATCTTTTTTTCTTCGAGTGCCGGAAAGTCAAAGGGTTCGATGATCATTCCTTGAATCCGGTTGGACAACAAGGTTTGGTACAGCGGTGCGAGCCCGCCAGCCTGGCTCACGCGGCCGGAGGCGTCCAGCTTGTCCACGAGCCGGTTGGCCGATTCGCTGTACCGAAAACCGCGAATGACACCAAGCTGAAATTTGTCTTGCTTCTCAAAGTCAGCAAGTGTGCGGGCTTCTATATCCCGGCGCACGAGCAAATAGTACCTATTGCTGAAATACCAGGCAAAGGAGGCAAACTTGTCGCGCTCCACATTGGTGATGCCGGAGAGGCTGAAATCGAGAGCGCCAGACTCTATCAATTGCCAAATGCGAGCGCGCGGCATCAGAGTGACCGTGACCTTGCATCCGCTGCGG
The DNA here is from genome assembly GCA_903845935.1 of uncultured beta proteobacterium. Taxonomy (GTDB): domain Bacteria; phylum Pseudomonadota; class Gammaproteobacteria; order Burkholderiales; family Burkholderiaceae_C; genus Allorhodoferax. Next base: position 104,049 of record CAIMZI010000091.1, read on the forward strand.
CGAATGATCTCCTCTGCCACATCCTTGTCTATCCCCGAATCGGTATCGGCCGAGTACAGCAGTCCGTGATCGTGCAAAGCCAGTGTGAAGGATCGTGAACAGTCGGGACCCGCTGCTGCGGCGATGCCTAGGTGACACAGAAAGATCGTCAGTGCTTTAATTATTTTACCAGTCATGCCGCCTCCACCAACGAATTTTTACGAGTGAACAAAACACAAAGTTTCCCATGACCTGCCCCATCGCGTATGCGGCACCGCGTCGAACTCAGCGAAGGGGGTGTCCCCAGGAAGCGGACACAGCAGTACATTGGAGATGATAACCATGGCACAAGGCAGGTGAGTTAATTCTTCTAGATCGTTCAACACACCTCCTCTATCGCCATTCGTCTGACCCAAACTGCGCATAGTGCGCAGTCCTAGTCCTTACTGCGTGACCATGCCGTCCACCACCTGAATGGTCTTGTCGCAACGCCGGGCCAGCTCCGAGTTGTGGGTGACAAACAGCACCGTGGTGCCCTGGTCCTGATTCACCTGTCGCAACAGCGCAAACACCGAATCGGCACTCTTGGTGTCCAGGTTGCCTGTGGGTTCGTCGGCCAGCAACACGGCCGGATTCATGGCCAGGGCGCGGGCGATGGCCACGCGCTGTTGCTGACCGCCGCTCATAGCGCCGGCCAGGTTGTCCTTCCAGGGCGTCAGGCCCACGCCGTCAATCAGTTGGGCGGCACGCTCGCGCATTTGCGCATTGGGGAACCCGGCGGCGCCCAGCATGGGAATCATCACGTTCTCCAGCGCCGTAAACGCCGTGATCAGGTGGTGGTACTGGAACACGAAGCCTATGGTGTGACCGCGCAGCCGGGTCAGTGCCCGGTCATCCAGCACCGTGGTTTCCTCGCTGCCAATTTTCAGCGTACCGCTGGATGGCCTATCCAGCAGACCCACGATGTTAAGCAGGGTGCTCTTGCCCGATCCGGAGGGTCCGACCACGGCGCAGAAATCTCCGCGTTGCAGCGTCAGATCAATGCCGTGCAGCACCTCGGTCTCAAACGGCGTGCCGATGTTAAAGGCCTTGCGCACGCCGCTGAGTTGGACCACAGCTTCCAGAGTTTCAATTTCTTTTTCAGCCACGGATAGCCACCACCGGATCGAGTCGCGCCGCACGCAGCGCGGGTGCAAAGGCCGCCAGCAGGCCGGTCAAGGTCGCCAGAACCAGGGCCACCAGCAGCATGCTGGAGTCAAACTCCAGAGGGAAAAGCGGCGTGCCATCGGCATTGCGCGCCAGCGTGGTCCACAGGCTCAAAGCGCCAGCGCCTATGCCGCAACCGACCAGCGCACCGCCAAAGGCCAGCAGCCCACCCTGCAGCAGAAACACCCGCAGAATCTGTCCGCGCGAGATGCCCATGGCGCGCAATATGCCGATCTCACGCGAGCGCTGCACCACCGAAACCACCAGCACGCTGGCAATGCCAAAGGCCACCGACAGGCCGACAAAAAAGCGGATGGCGGTGTTGGCCGTGGTCTGTGCGCTGACCGCAGCAAAGAACTGCGCGCTGTTCTTGATCCAGCTATCGGCCTCGACACCGGTGTCCGCCGCGATGCGTTGTGCCACCGTCTCGGCGGCGTAAATATCGGCTACGGTGACCTCTAAACTGGTAACACCGCCGGGCATGTTCAGCAGGCTTTGCGCCACGCGCAGAGTGGTGAAGGTGTTGCGTTGGTTGGCGCCCTTGTTGCCCAGGTCAAACACGCCAGAAATCGTCAGCACCGTGACCACGCCATTGGCTGCCGTGACGTGAAGCTTGTCGCCCACATCCACGCCCAGGTCGGAGCTGAGCTCGGTGCCGACCAGAATGTCGGAACTGCTCAGCCGCGTGCTGCCGCGCACCATCTTGTCGCTGAAATCAACGATGCGAAAATAAGTGGCGGGCTCAATGCCGGACACCGTCACCGCCTTGGTGGCGCTGCCACGCACCACCAGCACCGGCCCACTGGCCACCGGCGAAACCACCTTGACGCCATCCATGGCGCGTACCTGGGCCACCACCGCCTGCCATTGGTCAATCGACTTGGTTTGCTGCAGGGGTGGCTGAATGATGGCGCCCTCCACCTGTCCGGGCAGCCCATCCGCACCACCGCGCAAGGCGCGCGTCACCTGCTGCGGCTGCACCAATTGGATATGCGACTGGGTGGACAGCACCCGGCGTATGAAGTTGCTTTGCATGCCCGAAAGCAGGGCCGACATGAACACGATGACGCCCACGCCAATTGCCACACCGGCAATGATGAACACGGTCTGCAGGCGGCCCTCGCGCAAAAAGCGCACCGCCACAATCCATTCAAAGGGCAACCAGGCTGTGAACACGCTATGCCCTTAATGCGCCGTGGCGTTGACGCGCAGGCGTTGTCCAGCCTGCACCGTAGCCGCTACTGGCAGCACTTGGTCGCCCTCATGCAATCCGTCCAGCAGCTCCACCAGGCCACCGCTGCGCAGACCCACTCTCACCGCCGCCTTGACGGCGCGCCCCTGTTCCACGCGCAACACCCAGGGTGCCGCGCTGTCGGCCTCATGCACGGCGGCGATGGGTAGCAGCAGCGCCTGGGCCCTGCGCGCGACCTCGATATCCACCGACACCGTCATATCCTGGCGCAGCATCTCCGGCGCATCAGGCACGTCGAGCTTGACGTCCACCGCGCCGGTTTGCGCATTAATGCCGGGGTTTATGTAGATCAGAGTGGCGCTGAACTTTTGCTGTGGATAGGCATCGGCCGAGACCAGCGCTTTTTGCCCGAGCGCAATCAGGTGCAGGTTTTTTTCGTCTACGGCAATCACGATTTGGGTCTTTCCCTGGGGCGACAGAGTCATCAGCAGCTTGCCGGGTTGAACCACATCACCCACCTCCACGTTGTGGGCAATCAACACGCCCGCTACGGGGGACCGAATGGACGCATAGCCGCTGCGTGCATGGGCGGCCTGCGCGGCGGCGCGGGCCTGATCGACTGCAGTGACTGCCACGGCGTAATCGCTGCCGACAGAGCCCGTGGTGTCCAGCTGCATTTGTGCCGAGCGCAATTGCGCGTCGGCCAACTCAGCGGCCTTGCGCGCATCGTCCAGCGCGGCCTGGCCGATAAAACCCTGTTTGAAAAGGTCCTGGTTGCGCCGGTACGCGGCGCTGGCGTTATCCAGATTGGAGTGGGCCTGACGCAAGGCCTGCTCGGCCACTGGCGCCTGCACTTCGACCAGTTGGCGCAACTTGGCCCGGGCCTGCAGCACCGCAATATCGGCCTGGCGCTCGGCCGCCAGCACCTCATCCGGAACCAGTTCGATCAGCACAGCGCCAGCGTCCACGCTCTGCCCTTCGTTGACAGGCACCCTGGCCACGGTGGCCGTAATCTGCGCGCCTATGTCCACCCGGTGCGGGCTCTCCACGTGGCCGCTGGCAACGACAGACTGCACGAAGTCGCGCCTCTGTACCCGCTCGACATCCAGCTGCGGACCCAGCCAATGCTGGACAGAGAAATAGGCCAGCACGCACAGGGCCAGCAGCAGCGCCAGGTACTGCCAGCGCCATTTAGTAATAATGGAAAGTTGGATCATTTCGTTCTTATGATTTAGCCGAAACCCGACTGCCTGAGAGTTGACATTATTCCGATGATGATTGCAAGCGGGTCTGCAGTCCATGACATCGCGCAGTAAGCGGCGATCTATACCGTTCTTTACCTGAAGCGGCAATGCCAGCTTCAAAATGTAGGTCTTCTTGCATCGCTGGTGGCTCAATAATGCACCATGTCTGCGGCCGCCTTCCATGCCTCACTGCAATTGCTGCGTACCCGGCGCTTTAGCATGTTTTGGTTTGCCAGCCTGTTGTCCAACATCGGCACCTGGGCCCAACAGCTGGCCCAGCCCTGGTTGCTGCTGAGTCTGGGGGCGTCGCCCTTTGTGCTGGGGGTCGATGCGTTTGCCCTGGCGGCGCCGGTTTTTTTGCTCACCCTGGTGGGTGGCGCCCTGGCCGACGCCAGCGACCGGCGCAGCACCATTTTGAAGTTTCAAAGCCTGCAGATGCTGTGCCCCATCGTGATTGTGTTGCTGCTGTGGTTCCATGCGGCGCAGCCCTGGATGGTGATCGCGCTGTCACTGGTCGTCGGCATTACCGACGGTCTGTCCATGCCTTCGTTCCAGTCCATCGTGCCATCGATTGTGGACAAGGCACAGATTCCCACCGGCCTTGCGCTGAACTCGACCCAGTTCAACCTGTCGCGCATTCTGGGGCCGGCGCTGGCCGGTGTGTTGATGGGCAGTGTCGGCGCGGCCGGTGCCTTTGGCGTCAGCGCACTGTCTTATGTGCCCTTCATTCTGGTCGCACTGTGGGTGTTGCCGCGTGGCACGCCCGGTTCCAAGAGTCTGCAAGGGATCGGTTTTACCTGGGCCCGTTTGCAGGCCAATGTGCACGAAATTCTGGCCCAACCGGTGCTGCTCAGCGCGTTGACGACGGTGTTGATTTCGGGTCTATTCTGCGCGCCATTGGTGGTGTTTTGCCCGGTTCTGGTGCAGCAGACCATGCACGGCGATGTGAGCAATTTCAGCCTTGCCGTGGGCGCCTTTGGCATGGGGGGCTTGTTAGGTGCCATCAGCCTGCTGGGACTAGACGCGCGGCGCAATCGACGCGCCATCACCTCGGTCTTTGCACTGGGCTATGGTCTGGTCGTGGTGCTGGCATCGCAGGCCACTTCGGTCTGGGGCCTGACGCTGCTGTTTGCCTGCGCCGGCTATGCCATGACCCTGAGCAATACCTCCGCCAACACCTTGCTGCAATCCGCATCGGCCAGCGCCATGCGCGGCCAGACCGTCAGCCTGTTCATGTTGGTGATGCGCGGCGGCATGGCACTGGGTGGGCTGCTGACCGGCGTGTCCATCGGACTGCTCGGTGTGCGTGAGGCTCTGTTGCTCAATGGCCTGCTGGCACTGACCTGCCAAGCGCTGGTTGCGGTTTACTGGGCGCGCCGGGCGCATGATGGGCTCTAATAGGCCAGGCCGTCACACCGAGAACAGCTCTTGAAACTCCACACCACACCCAAAAATTCGCACCACAAATCCGACCTGGTGCGCATCGCCAACAACGCCATGCACGAGCGCCAGTTGCTGACGGAGTTTTCTGCCCAGGTGATGCATGAGGTAGCGGCGATGAGGGGTGCAGCAAACGATACCGACCCGGCCATCCGCGATAAGCGCGCGCTGCTCTGGTGCTCAATAGACAACGATGATTCGCTGGATCTGGACCAACTCACTTTCCTGGAGCCGCTGTCTCAGGGCAAGACACGCCTGTATGTGGCCGTTGCCGATGTCGATGCCCTGGTCAAAAAGGGCTCGGCCATTGACGAGCATGCGCGCACCAATACCGCTTCGGTCTACACCTCGGCATGCAACTTTTCGATGTTGCCACAGCGCCTGTGCAACGACCTGAGCTCGCTCAACGGCGGCGTGGACCGACTCGCGGTGGTTACCGAGATGGATTTTTCAGAGACTGGGCAGCTGTTGCAGTACTCCCTGTACCGCGCCCATGTACACAACCAGGCAAAGCTGGCCTATGACGCGGTGGCGCTGTGGATCACCGGTGACGGACCTCTGCCCGAAGCGACACAGCGCGTGCCCGGCATGGAGATGCAGCTGCGCCAGCAGGACATACTGGCGCAAAAAATGCGTCGGTTGCGCCACGCCAAGGGTTCTCTGGAGTTTGAAACCTTCCAGCCACGCGCGCTGTTTGAGGGAGAGAAGGTGGTGGGCATTGCGCAGCAGGTGCAGAACCGCGCACGCCAGCTCATAGAAGAATTCATGATTAGCGCCAACAGTTGCAATGCCCGCTATCTGGCGCAAAGCGGCACCGGCTCACTGCGCCGCGTGGTTCGCTCGCCGGACCGCTGGCTACGTATTGTGGATGTGGCCAAGCAGTACGGCGAAAGCCTGCCGCCGCAGCCCGACTCGGTTGCGCTGGAGGCCTTTCTGGCTAAGCGCCACCTGGCAGACCCGTTGCGCTTTGCCGATCTGTCCCTGGTGATTGTCAAGCTCATGGGCTCGGGCGAATACGTGGTGGAGGCGCCCGGCGAGGCTGCCGTCGGGCACTTTGGCCTGGCGGTACGCGACTACACCCATTCCACGGCACCCAATCGGCGCTATCCCGATCTGGTGAGCTCGCGCCTGTTGAAAAGCGCCATCGCCGGGCAGGCGGCTCCCTACTCCCTAAGCGAACTCGCGGCTCTGGCGCAACACTGCACCCGGCAGGAGGATGCGGTGCGCAAGGTGGAGCGCCGCATGCGCAAGTCCGATGCGGCGCTGGTGCTGGAGTCGCGCATTGGCGAAGACTTTGACGCCATCGTCACCGGCAACGCCATCGACGGAAGCTGGGTGCGGCTGTTGTCGCCCCCGGTGGAGGGCAAGCTGCTGAGTTCCAGTGGACCTGCCATCGGTGACAAGGTCCGGGTGCGGCTGCTGTCCACCAATGTGGAAAAGGGCTTTATAGACTTCGCCCTGCTGAATAAGTGAGCCCCACGCTCCGCGCGTTGGACGCGGGCTTAAAACGCCTCGGTATCCACCTCGCTGCTGGCCTGCGCGTCGTAGCGCGCACCGACGATGGTGGACTGGTTGATTAGCACGTCCAGCGCTGCAATCACGTCCGAGCTAAGTTGCACGGCGTCGGCACCGGCGTTGTCGACGATATGGTCCAGGCGCTGGCTGCCGGGGATCGGGATGATGTGCGGCGCCTTCTGCAACAGCCAGGCCAGTGCCAGCTGAGCTGGTGTGCAGCCAGCCTGCTGCGACAGGGCGCGGTAGGGCGTCAGCAGTTCGCGGTTACGCGCATAGTTTGCCGATTCAAAGCGCGGCATGGTTCGGCGTATGTCCTTGGCGTGCAAGGCTGATACATCACTGATCAAGTCTGACAAATAGCCGCGCGCCAGCGGGCTGAAGGCGACAAAGGCCACACCCAGTTCCTGGCAGGCATTGAGCACGGCAATTTCGGCGTTGCGGCTCCACAGCGAATACTCGGTTTGCACGGCGGCAATCGGATGCACGGCATGAGCACGTCGCAGCGTGGCGGCAGAGACCTCGCTCAGGCCCAGCGCACGCACATATCCTTTTTCCACCATGCGCGCCATGGCGCCCACGCTGTCCTCAATCGACACGGCCTTGTCCCAGCGGTGTAGGTAATACAGGTCGATCACCTCGGTGTTGAGGCGGCGCAGGCTGTCTTCGCACTGTCGCATCAAGGTTTCGGGTCCGCCGTCAATCACGCGCACCGGTTTGCCGTCCACGCGGGTGATTTCCATGCCGCATTTGCTTGACAGCACAATCTGGGATCGGTGCGCCCGCAGCACCCGCCCGACGCGCTCTTCGTTCAGTCCGCCACCGTACAAGGTGGCCGTGTCCATCAAGCTGTAACCGGCCTCCAGTGCACCGAGCAGGGCACGCTCGCCGTCGGCCTCGCTCACCGCCGGGCCATAGCCATGGTCCAGGTTCATGCAACCCAGACCGATACGGCCCACCTGAAAATTTCCTAACGCGCGTTTCTGCATCACAAGCTCTCCAAAGAAGCTGCCTACCTGGGCACCGGCGGTTTTGCGCGGCTGGATACCCAGCGCATGGCGGTAGCGATGGTCAGCAAGACCAGCACATAGGTCAGCACCTGCATGCCGGCCGGTTGCGATTCATAGCCGACCAGGCCATGGAGAATGGTGCCCACCACCGTTTTTTGATCCAGCATGCCGGAGCTGTCCCAGAGCGGTGCGCCCAAGCTGGGCAACAGGTCGGCCTGCACCAGCAATCGCGCCGCTTGCGAGGCCATGCTGGACGCCAGCAGCAGCACCAGCACGCCGGTGGCGGCGAAAAAGCGGCTCACTGGAATGCGCAGCAGACCCAGGTACAGCAAACCGGCAATCGCGCCGCCGCATGCCAGCCCCAGTGAACCACCCAAGAACGTGTCGCGCAGGCCGTTGTCGCCGCTGTTGGCCACGCCATAGAGAAACAACACGGTTTCCGAGCCTTCGCGCAGCACGGCCAGCGCGATCACTACCAGAATCACCGAGCGCTCCTTGCCACCCTCATTGACCGCGCGCGCGGTACTTTTAATTTGCATCGCCAGCTCGCGGCCATGAGAAGCCATCCAGATGTTGTGCCAGGCCAGCATGGCCACCGCGATCACCAAAATTCCCACATTGAAAAGCTCCTGGCCCATGCCGTCGGCCACGCTGGAGATGCGTTCCATGCCACTGGCCACCAGGGCCGAGCCCAGCAGGCCGATCAACACACCACCGGCAATCCACTTGCCCCGGTGGCTGATGCCACGCGTTGCAGCGACCATGATGCTGATGATGAGAAAGGCTTCCAGTGACTCCCGAAAGACAATGATGGCGGCAGAAAACATGGCGGGCTCCCTGCTTATTCGACGACGATCGTGCCCTGGGCGGCCGCTTCGGTCTCGTGGTACTCCTCAACGAATTCGTAGCGTCCGGCCTTCAACGGTCCCAGGCTCACAATACCGGTGGACTTACCAGGTATGACTTTTTCACGGCCCAGAGGCTTGCTCTCGAATTCCGCCGGGGTCACATCCTGGTTCACCACCAACAGCTTGATCTTCTTGCCAGCCGGCAGCTTGAGCTCCTTGGGTGCAAAGGCATGGTCCTTGATGGTCAACGTGAATTCGTCGGCGGCGGCGAATGCCTGCAATGCAGCCAATGACAAGACGGAAATGGCGATCAGTTTCTTCATGGAGTACACCGCTTTTATTTGAGAATGATTCTCATTGTACTCACGAAATACCCTTTTTGTAATAGGGTTTAAAAAGACGTTGCCAACAATGGGGCCACTTCGGTCGACGACGCACGGGCCAGGCACATGGGCAAGAATGGCTGATCACTAGGAGAGTTTAATGACCACTGTGTACGACTTTGAAGCCTTGCAAATTGACGGTAAGACGCTGCCACTGGACCAGTTCAAGGGGCAGGTGCTGCTGATCGTCAATACCGCCAGTGCCTGCGGTTTTACCCCTCAATTCGCCGGACTGGAAACCTTGCATCAGCAATTTGGCGGCCAGGGCCTCACGGTGCTGGGTTTCCCCTGCAACCAGTTTGGCGCCCAGGACAGCGGCAGCAATGCCGAGATTGCCGATTTTTGCCAGCTGAATTACGGCGTCACATTCGCGATGATGTCCAAGATCGATGTCAACGGCGCAACTGCTCACCCGCTCTACCAATGGCTGAGCGAGGAGGCGCGCGGCCTTTTGGGTAGCAAGTCCATCAAATGGAATTTCACCAAGTTTCTGGTCGGCAAGGACGGCGCCGTGCTCAAGCGCTACGCCCCCACCGACACGCCCCAGAGCCTGGCCAAAGACATAGAAGAAGCCCTGGCCGCGTAAAAAATTATTTTACGGAGTCCTTGATTTCAATCTTCAGGTCGGTACTGCCAACGCTCACCGCTGCCGACTGACCGGACAGGTCGCCAGGCTGCGGCATGGCGTTGCCGCTCTTGCTGACGCGCGCGCCCACAATCACATTGCTCTGGCTGGATAGCGCCGTCGCAGGCGACATGGCCATGCTGTCATTCAAGTTAAACGAGATCGGCAGGTCTTTGACCTGCTTGCGCAGAATCGCCAAGGGCATGCGCGAGCCTTCTACGGCACGGGCAAACACAAACACCGTGTCCTCGGGCTGTGCCTGTTTAGCCAGTGCCGCCGACAGCGTGACGGTACCGCTGACCGAGGCGCCGCTGGCCGCTGCAGCCGGTGCGGCATCTAGCGGTTTGGCAGCGGGCGGCAGGCCGGCCAGACTGCGTGCCTCGTCAATGGCCGACTCCACCTGTTTCGAGAACACGTTACCTGGGGGGGCGATTTGGGTCAGCTTTTCCCAGATCTTCACCGCATCCGCATAGTCTTTCTTGTTGAAGGCATAGGTGCCGGCCAGATACAAGGCCTTGAGATTTTTGGGGTCGATCTTGAGGGCACGCTCAACCAGCTTCATCGGTTCGCCCTCCAGGTTGCTATTGTTGTTGACGGCCAGCGAGTCGGCATAGTCGACGATCAAGGTGGCATCGTCCTTGCGCAGGCTCAAGGCTTTTTCATACGCCTTGAGCGCGTCGGCGTGACGGCCCAGCACGCTGTACGAGCGCGCCAACATGGACCAGCCTTCCACATCGTCGGGCTTCTGCTTGAGACGCTCGGCCAGCTTTTCGGTCATGGCGACGATTTGCTCGGAGGTGGTGGAATGCGGAGCCGGTTGGCCATCGGCCGATGCCGTCTGCGACTGCTCGGCCTGCTCCTGCGCCGGCATGCCCTTCCACAGATAACCGGCGCCCGCAACAGCGATGATGGCGACAGTCAGACCGGCCAGCATCAGACCAGTCGGTTTGCCTGAGGCCGCAGCCGATGGCGCAACTGTCTTGCCTACGGCAGGAACCGGCGCACCGGCCATCACCAGATCCAGAATCTGGCGCTCCAGCGCCACCTTGTCTTCTTGAAATTTGGCGTCTGGCAAGATGCCGCTGGCATTGAGCTGCGTGAGTTGGGCCAGCTTTTGTTTCAGGCTGTCAATCGTAATCTTCATCTTTTCAAATCTCGTTTTTGGTTCAGGCTGCAGGAGCTTGGTCCTGCGGGCCTTCAGGTTCTTCGGCGTCGAAGCGGTCTTCGGGCATGCGGCTGCGCCGGCGCAGCACCAGCACCAGGCCCAGCAGGCCCAGCACCAGCAAAACACCAGGGCCTACCCACAGCAATACCGTGGTGGACTTAAAAGGTGGGCGGTACAGCACAAAATCGCCATAGCGCTCGGTCATATAGTCGGTAATCTGCTGATCGGTCATGCCCTTTTGCAGCAGTTCGCGCACCTGCTGACGCAGGTCTATGGCCAGATCAGCGTGCGAGTCGGCAATGGTCTGGTTCTGGCAAACCAGGCAGCGCAGTTCAGCGGTAATGGCCAACATGCGGGCCTCCAGCACCGGGTCGGCCACCGCGGGCGCCGCCTCGTTGGCGTTGGCCGCCGACAGGCCAATCACTAGAAACAGCGCGGCCAGCCATGCCGCGATAACGCGGAGCGTGGGGGTCATATTCCGGCCTCCTTTTTCAACTGTTGTACCAGGGGGATCAGTTTGGTCTCGATTGACTCGGGCGTAAAGGGCCCGATCTGCTTGTAGCGGATCACACCCTTGGCGTCGATCAGGAAGGATTCCGGCACACCGTAAACGCCGTAGTCAATGCCGACGCGACCGTCGTGATCGTAGAGCGAGGCCTCATAGGGATTGCCAAAGCTGGCCAACCACTTCATGCCGGCGATGCGCTCGTCCTTGTAGTTCAGGCCGTAAATCGGCAGCATTTTCATGCGCGAGAACTCAACCAAGAGCGGATGCTCTTCGCGGCAGGCCACGCACCAGGAGGCAAACACATTGAGCAGCCAAACCTTGCCCAGCATATCGTCGCGCTTGAAGGTGGTGTCGGGCTTCTCCAAACCGGCCAGCGCAAAGGCTGGTGCCGGCTTATTGATCAGCGGAGAGGGCACCTCGCGCGGGTCCAGGCTCAGGCCCCGCATCAGAAAGCCCACCAGCACCAGAAAGATCGCCAGGGGCAACAGGAACTTCAGGTATTTCATGATTGCTCTCCGCAGTGACGAACGTGGGGGCTCATACTGCCACCCCCGTCTTGCGGCGATAACGCCGGTCGGTTACGGCCAGCAGACCACCAAAGGCCATCACCAGGCAACCGCCCCAGATCCAGTCGATAAAGGGCTTCACATAGACGCGCACGATCCAGGCGCCGCCCTCCACCTCTTCACCCATGGACACATACAGATCCCGGGTAATGCCGGGGGCAATGGCCGCCTCGGTCATGGGGTTCTGCTGCACACGGTAAATGCGCTTCTCGGGGCTGAGCTCGGTGATCTTGCTGCCGTCGCGTGAAATTTCGATGGTGGCGCGGGTGGCGTCGTAATTGGGTCCCTGAATGTCCTTCACGCCCTTGAAGGCGAAGGAGTAGCCGCGCACCGTGGTGCTGTCGCCCACCGCCATCTTGACGTCGCTCTCCACCTCATAGGTCTTGACCATGGTGACGCCCAGGCAGAACATGGCCACACCAATGTGGGCCACCATCATGCCCACCAAGGCACGCGGAATGAGCAAGGCCTTGCGACGGATTTCGGTAAACCCTTTTCCTTCGGGGCGCACACGCTCCCACAGATCGGTGGCCACCGAGCTAAAAATCCAGAAGGCCATCAGCAGGCCGACCGTGGCCAACAGGTGGATGGCACCTTGCAGCCAACCGCTCACAACAGCGCAGACCACGGTGGCACCCAAGGCCCACTTCAGGCGGCTGGCCAAATCGGGCACCGAGCTTGCTTTCCAGCGCGCCATAGGGCCCACGCCCATCAGGAAGATGGTGGGAATCATCAGCGGCAGAAAAACCGAGTCAAAGTAAGGCGGGCCGACCGAGATCTTGCCCATGCCCAAGGCGTCCAGCAGCAGCGGGTACAGCGTGCCCAGCAGCACCACGGCAGCGGCAACCATGAACAGCACGTTGTTGGCCAAGAGCGCGGTCTCTTTGGAGAACAGCGCAAAGCGGGCGCCCAGACCGACGGTAGGCGCACGCCAAGCAAACAGCGTGAAAGAGGAGCCGATGACGATGGTCAGAAAGGCCAGGATAAACAGGCCGCGGCGCGGATCGGTGGCAAAAGCGTGTACCGAGGACAGCACGCCCGAGCGGACCAGGAAGGTGCCCAAGAGCGAGAACGAAAAGGCCAAAATCGCCAGCAACACGGTCCAGTTCTTGAAGCTGCCACGCTTTTCTGTGACGGCCAGCGAGTGGATCAGCGCCGTGCCCAGCAGCCAGGGCATGAGCGAGGCGTTTTCCACCGGGTCCCAGAACCACCAACCGCCCCAGCCCAGTTCGTAATAGGCCCAGGCGCTGCCCATGGCGATACCCACCGTCAGAAACATCCAGGCCACCGTCGTCCAGGGTCGAGTCCAACGCGCCCAGGTGGCGTCCAGGTTGCCGCCAATCAGCGCGGCAATGGCGAAGGCAAAGGCCACGCAAAAGCCGACATAACCCATGTAGAGCGTGGGCGGGTGGAACACCATGCCGGGGTCCTGCAGCAGCGGGTTCAGGTCGCGGCCATCGGCAGGTACCGGGAACAGGCGATCAAAGGGATTGGAGGTGAGCAGCATGAACAGCAGAAAGCCGACGCTGACCAGACCCATCACGGCCAGGATGCGCGACAGCACCTCGCGCGGCAAATGGCGACTGAACAGGGACACGGCCACCATCCAGATCACCAGCATCTGCACCCACAGCAAGAGCGAACCTTCATGGCCGCCCCAAAAACCAGCAATCTGGTACTGCAAGGGCAAATGGGTATTGGAGTTGGAGGCCACATACAGCACGGAAAAATCGCTGCGTATGAAGCTCGCCATCAAACAGGCCGAGGCGAAGCTGACCAGGGCAAACAGCACATAGCTCAGGGGCCGCGCCATCGCCATCCAGTCGGCGCGGCCGCGTGCCGCGGCCCACATCGGAACCACGCCGAGTGCGAAGGCCACGCCCAAGGCCAGCCAAAGTGAAAAATGTCCAATTTCAGGAATCATGTTTATTTGCTCATAACGATGGATGCAGCGGTCTTCTCATTGCTCTTGGCCGCATTTTTCAGAGCTTCTGCCGCTTCTGGCGGCATGTAGTTTTCATCGTGTTTGGCCAGCACTTCCTTGGCCACAAAGACGCCGTCCTGCAGCTTGCCCTGTGCCACCACGCCCTTGCCTTCCTTGAACAGGTCGGGCAGTATGCCTTCAAAGTGCACCGGCACGCTCTTGGCCGTGTCGGTCACCATAAAGTCAACGGCCACACCGGTGCGCTTGACGCTTCCGGCCACCACCAGACCGCCCAAGCGGAAGGTGCGGTTGACAGGCGCCTCTTTGGACTCGATCTGCGAGGGCGAGAAAAAGAAAACCAGATTGCTCTGGAAGGCATTCAGGATGAGCGCGGCAGCCGCCGCAATCACCAGAACCACGCCGGCCGCAATGGCCAGCCGTTTATGACGCGTTTTCATGTTGTTTAACCTTGTTCATCATCCATATCCGCCACCGCCCGCAACGCCGCAGCATGCCGACGTGCCGCCAGCACGGGCTCCAGCAGCATCCAGGCCGCCGTCACCCCGTACGAACCCCACACATACAAGCCATAGCCACCCATGGCAAAAAAATCACTCGCACTGTTCCAGACCATATCGATCCCCTTACTTCTTGGCCACCAAGGCCCTCACCCAGTCGGCACCGCTTTCGCGCTCCAGCACGACGGCGCGTGCGCGCATAAACACTACCGCAAAGGCGTAGGCCCAGAAGGCCACCGTCATCAATAACATGGACAGCAGCATGGTGTGCGCCATCTTGGGCGCCGCCGTCATGCTGATGCTGGAGCCCTGGTGCAGGGTGTTCCACCAGCGCACCGAGAAGTAAATGATAGGCACGTTGACGGCACCCACAATCGCCAGCAGGGCACCGGCATGGTCGGCGCGGCGCACATCGTCAATGGCTTCAACGAGAGCCATAAAGCCCAGGTACAGGAACAACAGAATCAGCTCGGACGTCAAACGCGCGTCCCATACCCACCAGGCGCCCCAGGTCGGCTTGCCCCAAAAGGCGCCGGTCCACAGGGCCAGAAAGGTGAAGGCCGCACCGGTCGGAGCAATCGCGCGCGCCATCATCGAGGCCAGACGCGCGTTCGCCGCCCAGCCAAACGCCGCCCAACCGGCCATGGCCATATACAGCACCATGGACATCCAGGCGGCAGGCACATGGATAAAGATGATGCGATACGAGTTGCCCTGAGTGGCGTCTACGGGTGCCACGAAAAAGCCGACATACAGGCCCCAGATGGCAAACGCGGCAGCGATGCCGTACAGCCACGGCACCGTGATGCTGGCCAGTCGGTAAAAGCTTTTGGGCGCGGCAAAGGTAAAGAGTCTTGGCAGTTTTTTCATACAGAGATTCTTAGGGCGGCGGCAGTGGCCACCGGGGCGCCCAGGGCGGATAGCAAAAAGATGGCACCCAGCAGGTAGAAATGGCCATCGGGTGACAAACCGGACTCCGCCGCCGTGACGGCACCGGCACCGAAAATCAGCACCGGGATGCACAGCGGCAGCACGATCAGCAAAATCAGCACGGCGGAATTGCGCAGCCCCAGCGTGAGTGCCGCGCCCATGCCGCCCATCAGGCTCAAAATAGGCGTGCCCAGCAGCAGACCAAAGGCCATGAGCCCGATGGACTCCCAAGACAGGCCGAACAACAGACCCAAGAGCGGCGACACCAGCAGCAGCGGCACGCCCGTCATCAGCCAGTGCGCAATACCCTTGGCAGCTGCCAGCTCGATGCCAGAGAGCTGCGAGATCAGCATCTGCTCCAGCGAGCCGTCAGCATAGTCGCTGCCATACATAGAGTTGAGCGACAACATGGAGGACAGCAGCGCGCAAACCCAGACAATGCCGGGTGCAATCTGCTTGAGCGTGGCGGCTTCAGGCCCCACACCCAGCGGAAACAGGCTGGCGGCGACGACAAAGAAAACCACGGGCAGCAGCGCTTCGGCCGGGCGGCGACTGGCCAGGCGCAGGTCGCGAGACAGGATGGCCATCATCGGAGACATGAAAATACCTCCGTGCTGCGCACTGGCTTGAACACGGCGCTCATGCGGCGCGCGTCCCTTGCAGCATCAGTTCTACCAGCGGCAGGCCTTCAGGCTGGACCCGGATATGGCTGGTAAACAGCACCGTGCCGCCACGTCGCGCGTTTTCACAGAACAGTTCCTGCACCAGCGCCAGGCCGGCGTCGTCCAGCGCGTCAAAGGGTTCGTCCAGCACCCAAAAGCCGGGCTTTTCTTCCAACGCCAGGCGCGCCAAGGCCACGCGACGACGCTGGCCTTGTGAGAGCATGCGCACGGGTAGTCGGCGGCGGTGGAACACCCCCATGCGGCGCAGGGCGGCTTCCATGCGGTCTTGTGCGCAGGGGCGGCCGTGGATGGTGGTGAGAAACTGCAGGGCTTCCAGCGCAGTCAAATCATCTTTCAGGGCGTTGGCGTGACCCATGTAGACCAGCTTGGATTGAAACTCGTCAGACTTGACCAGCGGCTGGTCATTCCAGCTGAGCTGGCCGCCGTCGGGGCGGGACAGGCCGGCAATCACCCGCAACAGGCTGGTCTTGCCGCTGCCGTTGGAGCCGCGCAGCCACACCAACTGCCCGGCTTGCAATTCAAAATTCAAGGCCTTGAAAAGAACCTCCGTGCCACGGCGAACGGTGAGGTCTTTGGCACGAATGCCCGTGCCTTGCTCGTTGTGAAAAGTCAAATCTTGCGCCAAGGTAAAAATAAACCAAGCCCCCATGGGCAGATTCCGCTGCAGCCTCTCTCAGGCCAAGCAGCTTTTGGGGGATTATCCTGCAATAGGCCCTTGATCCCTGCACGGATGGAGCGTCGGCCTTGCCTGACATTTGATGCGAATCAAGGAATGCACGATTCTGCACGCCCACTATTACGGTTTTCTTATTCAGACTTGCAAGGCCGCGTCCAGAACTTCCACCCAATGCCGCACCGCAGCATTGGTGCCGCTTTGCAAGTGGGTGATGCAGCCGATATTGGCGCTGATGATGACCTCATTGGCGGCGGGTTGCAGATTGCCCAGCTTGCGGTCGCGCAGCTGGTAGGACAGCTCCGGATTCAGCACCGAATAGGTACCGGCGGAGCCGCAACACAGGTGCGACTCGTTGGCGGCCAGGCGCACAGCAAAGCCCAGGTCGGCCAGATGCTGTTCGACACCGCCGCGCAGTTTTTGACCATGTTGCAGCGTGCAGGGCGGGTGAAACACCAAGCCGGGCTTGGGCCTGTCGCTTAGTTTGGCGCGCAGCGCAGGCACCAGTTCGGGCAGCAGCTCGCTCAAGTCGCGGGTCAACTCGCTCACCCTGGCCGCCTTGGCGGCGTAGGCTGGGTCATGCCGCAGGATGTGACCGTATTCCTTGACAGTGACTCCACAGCCAGAGGCATTCATTACCAGGGCTTCGACCCCACTGCTGTTACCCGGTTCAATCAAGGGCCACCAGGCATCGATATTGGCGCGCATCTGCGCCATGCCGCCATCCTGGTCGTTTAGATGGAATTTGACGGCGCCGCAGCAGCCTGACTTGGGCACCACCAGGCTCTGAATACCTGCAGCGTCCAGCACGCGAGCGGTAGCGGCATCGATATTCGGGCTCATGCTGGGCTGGGCACAACCGGCCAGCATCAGCACCTTGTGCGGGTGGCTTTGCGTCGGCCAGGCACCGGCATCCTGTTTGGCGGGCACCTTGTTTTGCAGGCCTGCGGGCAGCAGCGGGCGCAGCATCTGACCGATCTTCATGGCCGGGGCAAACAGCGGCGAAGGCAGGCCTTCCTTGAGCGCCCAGCGAACTGCTTTTTCAGCCAGCGGGCGTTCCACCTTGGCGTCCACCAGCTTGCGACCAATGTCCACCAGATGGCCGTAATCGACGCCGCTAGGGCAGGTGCTTTCGCAGTTTCGGCAAGTGAGGCATCGATCCAGGTGCAGCTGCGTGGCGCGTGTGGGTTTCTCGCCTTCCAGCACCTGCTTCATCAAATAGATGCGCCCGCGCGGACCGTCCAGTTCATCGCCCAGCAGTTGGTAGGTGGGGCAGGTGGCGGTGCAAAAGCCGCAATGCACGCACTTGCGCAGAATGGCTTCGGCTGCCAGTCCGTCGGGCGTGCCTTGGTACTCGGGTGCGAGAGTGGTTTGCATCAGGAAACGAGTCCGGGGTTGAAGATGCCCTGTGGGTCGAAGCTGGCCTTGAGGCGTTGGCTGATGGCGTTCAGGCTGGGGCTTTCGCTGCGCAGGGCTTGGGTCGCGTTGGCCTGGGCAGTGGTGAACGCCGGGTTTACAAACAGGGTCGCGGTGCCGCCCGCTTCGCGTGCCAGGTTTTGCAAATCGACTCCCGCCGCCAGAGGGGCCCATACCCAGCGCAGTCCGCCATGCCACTCGATCAGCGGATGGGATGGCAGGCGCAGCACAGCTGCAGTTTGCGGGACGCTCAAGCGCCACAGCACCGTGCCTTGCGGCGCTTGGGTGGTAAAGAAAGGCAGTTGCTGGTTGCGGCACAGTTCCCAGTCTGGGGCGGACTGGGCGTTTTCCATGCGCTGGCCGGCCACCTCAGCCAGCATCTTCTGGCAGGCCGCTTCCACCGCAGCCACGGCTCCACGCAGGCGCACATACAGCGTGGGTTGGCCTGAAATTCCGGGGGCCGAATCACCCATCACCCAACAGCTGGCGTTGAGCGGCAAGGGCTCGCCACCCCAGCGATGCAGATGTTCCAGCGCAGCCTCCTGCTCCAGCGCAAAGCACAGGGTGGCCTCAGACGGAGCCACCGGCAGCACCTTGAGCGATACCTCGGTCAGCAAGCCCAGCGTGCCGCGTGCGCCCACCATCAGGCGCGAGACGTCATAGCCCGCCACGTTTTTCATGACCTGGCCGCCAAAGGTCAGATGCTGACCCAGGCCGTTGATGAGTTTGGCGCCCAGCACATAGTCGCGCACACCGCCGACGCTGGCACGCGATGGCCCGGCCAGACCGGAGGCAACCATGCCGCCCACGGTGGCGGCAGCTGCGCCCAGCGTGGACCAAGCGAAATGCGGGGGCTCAAACGCCAGGCACTGGCCTTGTTCGGCCAGCAGGGCTTCCAGTTCTGACAGCGGGGTGCCAGCGCCCACGGTGACCACCAACTCGGTCGGCTCGTAGCTGATGACGCCATTCAGTGCGCGGGTGTCCAGCAACTCGCCCTGCGAGACGCCTAAAAAATCCTTGCTGCCGCCACCGCGCAGGCGCAGCGGCCTAGCGTCGGCGCGAGCCGCAGCGATGCGGTCGGTGATGCTGCGTAAAGCGTATTCCATGTTTGCCATGGCGCACATGGTACGGGCTGCTTACGGTTCAGCGCGTGAATTATTTGAACGGGGCGGCGTTAAAAAATTAGTCCGCAAAGAAGTTCACCGGCAGCCCGGGCCTATCCACGCGGGTGAAGAACACCGCGCCGGAGTCGGGAAACTGCGCCAGCTCAGGCGCACTGCGGCCGTGGCGTGCCGTCGTGAGGTACAGGGTTTGGAGGTCCTCGCCGCCTAAGCAGGGCATAGTCGGACACTGGGCCGGGGTTTCCAGTTCCTGCAACAAGCGGCCATTCGGGGCAAAGCAGCAGACGCGTCTACCCTCGAACATGGAAACCCAGTAGTTGCCCAGCACATCCACGGCAGCGCCATCCGGGCGACCCCGGTAGCTGCGGTCTTCCCAGGTCCAGCCAGCAGGTTTGGGTGGAAATTGCAAATGTTCGCGATGCCCTGTCAGCGTGTTTGCGGCCAGGTCAAAGTCCCAGGCATGCAGCACATGCTGGGGCGTGTCGGCCCAATACAGGGTGTCGCCCTGCGGGCTCCAGGCCAGGCCGTTGGCGGTGAGTGCATCCCCAGCCTGGCGCTGCACCAAAGGCGTGCCGTTGCGGCAGTCTATGGAGAACAGTTCGGCGGCGCGACTGGCCTTGGGCTCGTCTATGGTGCCGACCCAGAAGCGCCCAAGGGCGTCGCACTTGCCGTCATTGGCGCGCACCGACGCGGTGTCATAAGGCAGGGTAGTGATCCGCTCCAGTGCAGCACCCCAAACGCGGGCGCGAAACACGCCGTCGCGCAGGGCGATTACCAGTCCACCAGACGCCGCCGGGGCAATGCAGCCCGGCTCGCTGGGCATGTCCCAGGCCTCGACCACGCCATCGGAAACAAGAGCTCGCAAGAGCTTTTTTCCGGGAATGTCGACCCAGTACAGCCTTTGCTCCTGCGGGTGCCAGAAAGGGGATTCCCCCAGCTCGTAATGGTCAAATCCCAGCTTGTGCCATTGCGTCGTGCTGCTCATACCAAGGGCTCCAACTGGATGCGCATGGTGGCGGTGAAGGTTTCACCCGGCTGCAGTACGCGCAGGCCCAGGGCTTCGGACGTCACACCGGTCTGTTGCGCCAGCGCCAGCGGGTTGTTGACATGGCTGACCGGCTCGATGGCGATGCTGTCGCGCCCCGGCGTGGTGAACACCACCAGACAGTTCAGGTCAGAAGTCACGCTCATGCGCAGCACACCCTCGCTAAGTTGCAGCCTGCCATTCCAGCCGTCAAAGCAGTGGTCCACATCGAGTCGGCTGCAATCGGTATCCAGGCCGGGGTTGTCCAGGCGCTGGACAGGCAGCTTGTCCGCATCCATCTCCCAGCGGCCCTGTGACTCAAACTGAATACGGGTGTTCGCACTCTTGGCAAAGTAAGGATGCCAGCCCAGACCGACCGGCGCGGCAATATCGGCACGATTGGTGATGGACAGCTGCAATTCCAACGCATCGCCAGTGAGCGCGAAGGACTGACTGCTGTCAAAGGCAAAAGGCCAGGAAGCGTCGGCGGCATGGCAATAGCTCAGTACCGCCCGTGAAGCACTGGATTCTTCCACCAACCAGGCGCGCTCCCAGCCCACGCCATGGATCGTGTGAGGTTCAGGCTCAAAATTTTGTGGCAACGCATATTCCTTCCCGGCCCAGTGCAGCTTGCGCCAGCCGATGCGGTTGGAATAGGGAATGAGCGGATAGCTGGCGGACACGCGCACATCCTGCAGTTGCGCCGCCGGTGTGGAGCGCAACACCTGATGCTCGCCCCACCACAGACCGGCGATGCAGCCGCCCAGGTCGGGACGCAGTTCGCAACGCAGGGCGCCGCTCAAGAGAGAAATGGGGGAGGTCATAGGCGTGGGCACAAAAATGAGGTTTTGCGCAGTGTCTCGTATGGCCGCGCTGGAGCATTGTGCAACGCCGATCTCCCAAAATAAAAGCCCGGCGCAACTTTGGGGTTACCAAAGTCGCGCCGGGCTCGGCCGCCAGACTGGCTGGCGACTAGGGAGTTTAGAGCTTAACGGCCGTAGGCAGACTCGCCGTGAGACGTAATGTCCAGGCCTTCGCGCTCGTCTTCTTCGCTAACACGCAGACCGATGGTCTTGTCAACGATGAAGTAGGCGATGAAGGAGACCACACCGGACCAGACCACCGTGGTCAGCACAGCCTTGGTCTGGATCCAGACCTGGGCGCTGATGGAGTAGTCGGCGGCGGTGATGCCGGTAGCTGTCACCCAGTCAGCCACGTAGCCAGGGCCACCCAGGGAAGGCGAGTTGAACACGCCGGTCAGGATGGCACCCAAGATGCCGCAGACACCGTGCACGCCGAACACATCGAGTGTGTCGTCAGCGCCCAGCAGCTTCTTCAGACCGGTCACGCCCCACAGGCCGGCAAAACCGGACAGCAGACCAATGATCAGCGCGCCGCCGATGCCGACGTTGCCGCAAGCGGGGGTAATGGCAACCAGACCAGCCACGGCGCCGGAGGCAGCACCCAGCATGGAGGCCTTGCCCTTGTGCATGGCTTCACCGATGGACCAGGTCAGCACAGCAGCGGCAGTGGCGCCGAAGGTGTTGATGAAGGACAGAGCAGCGAAACCGTTGGCTTCCAGAGCGGAGCCAGCGTTGAAACCGAACCAGCCCACCCACAGCAGCGCAGCGCCCACCATGGTCAGTGTCAGGCTATGAGGAGCCATGGATTCTTTGCCGTAACCGACGCGTTTGCCGATGAAGTAAGCACCTACCAGACCGGCGACAGCCGCGTTGATGTGCACCACGGTACCGCCGGCGAAGTCCAGCGCACCCCATTGCCACATCATGCCAGCGGTGGCGTTGACCTTGTCAACCACGTCTTTGCTGACGTAAGCGTCAGGGCCGGCCCAGAACCAGACCATGTGTGCGATTGGCAGGTAGCTGAAGGTGAACCACAGAACCATGAAGGCCAGCACGGCGGAGAACTTGACACGCTCGGCGAACGAACCAACGATCAGCGTGCAGGTAATGGCCGCAAAGGTAGCCTGGAACGCGGCATAGACAATTTCAGGGATATATACACCCTTGCTGAAGGTGGCGGCGTTGGCAAAGGTGCCAGCGGCGTTGTCCCAAATACCCTTCATGAACAGGCGATCCAGACCACCAATGTACTGGTTGCCTTCGGTGAATGCCAGGCTGTAACCGTAGATAAACCACAGCACGACGATCAGCGAGAACGTCACCATCACCTGCATCAGGATGGACAGCATGTTCTTGCTGCGCACCAGGCCGCCGTAGAACAGCGCCAGGCCGGGAACCGCCATCATGATCACCAGCAGCGTGGAGACCATCATCCAGGAGGTGTCGCCCTTGTTGGGCACTGGTGCGGCGGGGGCCGATGCATCGGCAGCCGGTGCAGCAGCGACTGCTGCAGCGGGAGCTGCGGAAGCAGCAGCAGCGGGCGCTTCGGCCTTGGCTTCGGTGGCAGCAGCAGCCGGGGCGGCGGTTTGGGCCGGCGCAAAGGTAGCTGCGGTCAGCAGACCGAGCCCCAAGGCCAGAGAAACAAGCAGTTTTTTCATGATTCCGTTCCTTTATGTTTTATTTGTGGCGCCTTACAGCGCTTCCTTGCCGGTTTCACCGGTACGGATGCGTACGACTTGCTCGACGTCGTACACGAAGATCTTGCCGTCGCCGATCTTGCCGGTGCGTGCGGCGCCTTCGATGGCTTCGATGACCTGCTCAACCAGAGCGTCGTCAATGGCGGCTTCGATCTTTACCTTGGGCAAAAAGTCCACCACGTATTCGGCTCCGCGATAGAGCTCCGTGTGGCCTTTTTGGCGCCCAAAGCCTTTGACTTCGGTCACAGTAATGCCTTGCACACCAATGCCGGACAAGGCTTCTCGCACCTCATCGAGCTTGAACGGTTTGATAATGGCCGTCACGAGTTTCATGTATTCACCTCAGCTAGATAACAGGGGTTGCAGACACCGGCCTGGAATCGCCGGCTTCTCCAAAAATCAGGAGATAAGCCTGTTAAGCAGGGTCCGTGCCAAGATGTTGCGACCTGACAAATCCGCTCCTTGTGCACCAAAACACGATTCATACGTTACTTAGTTGTACGAGACTTTTGTCAGCACTTTGTTGGTGCAATAACAAGATGCGCACGCAAAAAAATGCGCACCGTTTTGGGATTTCTTTCAATGAGCCTATCTTTGGTGCAGAGTCGCGCTCTGCTTGGTCTGGAAGCTGCCAAGGTCACGGTGGAAGTGCATCTTGCCAATGGTCTGCCGAGCTTTACCTTGGTCGGGCTGGCAGATGTGGAGGTGAAAGAGGCACGAGAACGCGTGCGCTGCGCCATCCAAAATTCCGGCCTCGAGTTCCCCTCCAACAAACGCATCACCGTCAATTTGGCCCCGGCCGATCTGCCCAAGGATTCCGGGCGGCTGGATTTGGCCATCGCCTTGGGCATTCTGGCGGCCAGCGGGCAAATGGATGCACAGCGCCTAGAGGGTTATGAATTTGCCGGCGAGCTGTCCCTTTCAGGGGAATTGCGTCCGGTGCGCGGCGCGCTGGCCATGGCGCTGACTACCCTGGATGCGGCAGCGCCTGTCCGGCTGGTGCTGCCGCCGGGCAGCGCCGATGAGGCTTCTTTGGTCGCTGGGGCCCACATTTACTGTGCCCGGCATCTGCTGGATGTGGTGCGCCAGTTCCTGCCGGCCGGCGTGGAATTGGCCGATCCGCAACACGCGGAGAATGGATGGTGTCGCATGGAACCGAGCGCTCCCACCACGCGCGCAATGCTGCCGGATATGGCCGACGTCAAGGGCCAGGCGGGTGCCAAGCGTGCACTGGAGATTGCGGCGGCAGGTGGACACAGTCTGTTGCTGGTCGGCCCACCCGGCTCTGGCAAGTCGATGTTGGCCCAACGCTTTGCCGGGCTGCTCCCCGAAATGAGCAATTCCGAGGCCTTGCAGAGCGCGGCGATTCACTCCCTGAACGGGCACTTTAGCCTGGAGCAATGGGGTCAGCGTCCCACCTGTGCACCCCATCACTCGGCCAGTGCGGTGGCCTTGGTGGGTGGGGGGTCGCCACCCCGGCCCGGAGAGATCTCACTGGCCCACCATGGCGTGCTCTTTCTTGACGAATTTCCCGAGTTCAAACGTTCGGCACTCGAAGCGCTGCGCGAGCCAATGGAGACCGGCCATATCACCATTGCCAGGGCTGCCAAGCGGGCCGAGTTCCCAGCCCGTTTTCAATTGATCGCTGCCATGAACCCCTGCCCCTGTGGTTACCTGGGCAGCTCCACCCACCATTGTCGCTGCAGCCCGGATCAGATAGCGCGCTACCAAAGCCGTCTTAGTGGCCCCCTGCTGGATCGGATCGACCTGCACGTGGAGGTGCCGGCACTGCCGTCGCAAGAGCTCGTTGGCGCACCAGCAGGCGAATCCACTGCCGCCATGCGAGCCCGCTGCGTGGCGGCACGCGAACATGCACAGCTGCGCCAGGGAAAGTCCAACCAGGCACTGGTGGGCCAGGAGATTGATGTACATGCCAAACTGGACGACGCGACTCAACAGTTTTTGCGTACCGCGGCCGCCCGCCTGGGTTGGTCGGCGCGTGCCACGCACCGGACCCTGAAAATTGCCCGTACCATTGCCGATCTGGCGGGCAGCGAGTCGATCACTCTGGCACATGCCGCAGAAGCCATGCAATACCGGCACGCGGTGCGCTAGGATGCAGCATCCACCGATTGCCGGTGCCGCACCACAGCTTATGAATTTGAAACCCCAAAACCTTGACGCTATTTCGGTTGGCCGCGGCCTCGCCGGAGCAGAGCTTGCGGCCCAACTGCTGTCGTCGCCGGATGCATTGACCGGACTGAGCATGGAAGAGGCGAGCGTCGTGGTGCGCTACATGGCGCCGCGTTTCTTCCCTGCCAACACCACCTTTATTCGCGAGGGCGACGCCGGGGGCAGCGGCTTCATGGCCTTGCTGATTGAGGGCGATGTGGTCGTGGAGCGGGTCACCGTGCGCCGAACAGCGCCCGTGACCATCCGGGTACTGGGTCCAGGCAGCCTGATCGGAGAAATCGGCCTGGTGGATAAGGAGGCACGTTCGGCCTCCTGCACCGCGGCCACGGATGTCTGGTGCGCCATCCTGACTCGCGAAGGAATAGAGGACATGATTGCTCGCGACCCCAGGGTGGCGGCCCGATTGCTGTTGGGGGTATCTGCCAATATTGCCGAACGACTGCGCGACACCAACCGCCAACTCAAGCTCTACGCCCGATTGGCTACCGCCATGCGCGAGGAGCTCGGCAGCGTCAGCACACCCACGGCTGCACAGGCCAGGGGCTTGGAGTCCTAGCGCCACGCAATAGTCCCGCGCCCGGCCATGGCCTTCGCATGCTCGCTTTGGCACCCCTGCCATTGGCAAGCCATTCCCCTCATTCAATAGCAAAGTTTTCTTGTCGCAACAGCAAATTCTCAGCGAGGTCTTCGGCTACGACCAGTTCCGCGGACCGCAACAGGCCATTGTCGAAAACATGGTGGCCGGGCTTGACGCTCTGGTGCTCATGCCCACGGGCGGCGGCAAAAGCCTGTGCTACCAGATACCTGCCATTGCCCGACAACGCCTGGGCCATGGCGTCACCATCGTGGTCTCGCCCCTGATTGCCTTGATGCACGACCAGGTCGGCGCCCTGCACGAAGCCGGTGTGGCAGCCGCCTTTCTCAACTCCACCCTGAGCGGTGAAGAGGCCTACCAGGTGGAGCAGGGCATGCTGCGAGGCGACTTCACCCTGGTCTACGCAGCGCCCGAGAGACTGACCACACCACGGCTGCTGGCTCAGCTAGACGCGCTGTTTGAGCGCGGGCAGCTCAGCATGTTTGCCATTGACGAGGCGCATTGCGTCAGCCAGTGGGGCCATGACTTCCGACCCGAATATCGCGCGCTCACGGTGCTGCACGAGCGCTTTCCGGGCGTACCGCGCATCGCCCTCACCGCCACGGCCGATGCGCTGACGCGCGATGACATTGTGGAACGTCTGCAGCTCGAAACAGCGCGTGCCTTTGTCAGCAGTTTTGATAGACCCAATATCCGCTACACCATCGTGGAAAAGCGCGACAGCACGCCGCAGTTGATGCGCTTTGTCGAACGCGAGCACGAAGGTGACGCCGGCATTGTTTACTGCCAGTCACGCAAAAAAGTGGAAGACATTGCGCACACGCTGGCAGATGCCGGCATCAATGCCCTGCCCTACCACGCCGGGCTGGACCACAAGCTGCGGCAAAAGCACCAGGACCGTTTTTTACGCGAGGACGGCATTGTGATGGTCGCCACCATCGCCTTCGGCATGGGTATTGACAAACCCGACGTGCGCTTTGTGGCGCACCTGGACATGCCCAAGAATATTGAAGGCTATTACCAGGAAACCGGGCGCGCCGGCCGTGACGGCCTACCGGCCGCAGCCTGGATGGCCTACGGCCTGCAGGACGTGGTGAACCAGCGGCGCATGATTGACGAGAGCCCGGCCAGCGAAGAATTCAAGCAGGTCATGCGCGGCAAACTCGACGCCCTGCTGGGTCTGGCCGAAGCCACCGACTGCCGCCGAGTGCGCCTGCTGGGCTACTTTGGTGAGCAGAGCCAACCCTGCGGGAACTGTGACAATTGCCTGCAGCCGCCCGCCATCTGGGACGGCACCGATGCCGCCCGCAAGCTGCTCAGCACCATTTACCGCATTCAGCAAATGAGCGGCGTCAGCTTTGGCGCCGGCCATGTGATGGATATTGTGCGCGGAAAGAGCACCGAGAAGACCAGCCAATATGGGCATGAGGCGCTCAGCACCTTCGGCCTGGGCAAGGAATTTAGTGAACTGCAGTTGCGCGGCGTGCTGCGCCAGCTGATTGCCATGGGTGCGGTGCGTGTCGACGCGCAGGCCTTCAATACACTGCAACTGACAGAGCAGTCACGCGGCGTTTTGCGTGGGGAAGTGGCCGTTCAACTACGGGAATCGTCTGCCGAGACAGCCCGAAAACCCAAACGCAGCGCACGTCTGAGCGCGGTGGTCAAGGCACCGATTGCCTTGGACAGCGATGCCTTGCTGCGCTATTCGGCGCTGAAGGCCTGGCGTGCGGAAGTTGCCAGGGAACACAATTTGCCAGCTTATGTGATTTTTCACGACGCGACGCTGGCGGCCATTGCCCAACGTGCGCCAGGGTCACTGGAAGATTTGCAGGGAATCAGTGGCATTGGCGCCAAAAAGTTGGAAGCCTATGCCAATGAGGTGTTGCGGGTGGTGTCGCTGACCTGATTTCAACGCGCTCGGTGGCGCGCATCATGTCGACCGGTCTGGCGCTGCGCACCAAGCGCAGGCCGTTTAATGTTGGTGAAAACCACTCTCGAACGCCATGGCTGCACCGGTCATCGTGTTTTGCAGGCGGGCAATGGCGCGATTGTGGCGCTCACAGGCCGCGGGCTTGCTGGCCTGTTGACGGTGGTGCTGAATCAGGTTTTGCAGTTTGCTACGGCAAGTATCCAACGCGCCAGCAAAATTCAGCGCAATGTAAGCGGAATGGTCGTTGTGCGTCTGGCGAAATTCGTCCGACCAGTAACTGAACAACTGCCACTTATAAGTCCCCTTTTCTGGAACCGGAATCGTATCTCTGTTCATATATACAGTACA
Source organism: uncultured beta proteobacterium (assembly GCA_903845935.1). Taxonomy (GTDB): domain Bacteria; phylum Pseudomonadota; class Gammaproteobacteria; order Burkholderiales; family Burkholderiaceae_C; genus Allorhodoferax. The sequence continues at coordinate 131,642 of CAIMZI010000091.1, forward strand.
AATCTAAGAACATGGATGCGTGTCACATGTTTCTGCATCCCCCTGCTGATATTGACGCGCCACACCTGCTATCGGTTGACACGCGGTTAAAAATCAAGGCCCTACTTGATATCCGTCATGTCATGAATGGCTAGAATCACGCACAAACTATTTTGAAAAGGCCCTCCCATGTCCGCACCTGCACGCCATAGTGATGCCGCTAGTCCCGATGCTGTCGAAGCCGTTTTGCCGCTGATTCCACTGGTACTGCCACTGGCTGGCGCTGTTTTGATTTTCCTGCTGGCCTTTATCGCCGTTTCGATGGCCTGATTTTTAGCTCCGGGCGGTGCGCTGGAGCAGCGTACCCAACGCCAAGCAAAGCATAAAGTTATGCATTTTTTGCATAACTTTTCCTTGTAATCGCTTGGTAACTTCGGTACGGATTCATAGAATTGGCGACTCACGCAAATTGCGACCTCTGGACGCATTTTGGGAGTCGCTTTTTCAAAGGTGTTTGTGGACTGCTTTGAAAAGTCGATTTTCAAACTAGGAGTTTTTCCATGAATTCACCCCGTATGCAAGGCCTGGCGCTGGATGCACCCAGCTATGTCAAGAATGCCAATTTGATCGCCTGGGTTGCCGAAATGGCCGCCCTGTGCAAGCCCGCCAATGTCTACTGGTGCGATGGCTCTGAAGAAGAGTACCAACGCCTGTGCCAGCAACTGGTGGACACCGGCACCTTCACACGCCTGAACCCTGCCAAGCGCCCCAACAGCTTCTTGGCCTGCTCCGACCCCAGCGACGTGGCCCGCGTGGAAGACCGCACCTTTATTTGCAGCGCAAAGAAGGAAAACGCCGGCCCCACCAACAACTGGATGGAACCTTCCGAGATGCGCGCCCTGCTGCAAACCGGCAAGGATGGCAAAAAGGCCCTGTTCGACGGCTGCATGAAGGGTCGCACCATGTATGTGGTGCCCTTCTCCATGGGCCCGCTGGGCTCGCACATTGCCCACATCGGCATTGAACTCTCCGACAGCGCCTACGTGGCCGTCAACCAGCGCATCATGACGCGCATGGGCCGTGCCGTGTACGACGTGCTGGGAGTGGATGGCGCCTTTGTGCCCTGCGTGCACACCGTGGGCGCGCCGCTGGAAGCCGGCCAGGCCGACGTGAAGTGGCCTTGCAGCCCCACCAAATACATCGTGCATTACCCCGAGACCCGCGAGATCTGGTCGCACGGCTCCGGTTACGGCGGCAACGCCCTGCTGGGCAAGAAGTGTTTTGCGCTGCGCATCGCCTCCAATATGGGCCGCGACCAGGGTTGGTTGGCCGAGCACATGCTAATTCTGGGCGTGACCAATCCCCAGGGCAAGAAGTACCACGTAGCAGCCGCCTTCCCCAGCGCCTGCGGCAAGACCAACTTTTCCATGCTGGTGCCACCCGTTGGCTTTGATGGCTGGAAGGTCACCACCATCGGCGACGATATCGCTTGGATCAAACCGCACAGTGACGGCAAGTTGTATGCCATCAACCCCGAAGCCGGTTACTTTGGCGTGGCCCCCGGCACCAACTTCCACACCAACCCCAACTGCATGGCCAGCCTGGACAAGGATGTCATCTTCACCAATGTCGCACTGACCGATGACGGCGACGTCTGGTGGGAAGGCATGGACAAGGACACCGGCTCGGTGCCCGCACACCTGATCGACTGGCAAGGCAAGGACTGGACTCCAGCCATCGCCAAGGAAACTGGCGCCAAGGCCGCGCATCCGAATTCCCGCTTTACCGTCGCCGCGGGCAACAATCCGGCACTGGATCCGCAGTGGGACGACGCCGGCGGTGTCGCCATCGACGCCTTTATCTTCGGCGGCCGTCGCTCCACCACCGTGCCACTGGTGACCGAAGCCCGCGACTGGGTCGAAGGCGTCTACATGGCAGCCACCATGGGATCCGAGACCACTGCTGCTGCCGTCGGCCAAATGGGCGTGGTGCGCCGCGACCCCTTCGCTATGCTGCCATTCTGTGGCTACAACATGAGCGACTACTTTCAGCATTGGCTCGATATGGAGCACAAGCTCGAAGAAAGCGGCCACACCCTGCCCAAGATCTTCTGCGTCAACTGGTTCCGCAAGGGCGACGACGGCAAGTTCGTCTGGCCCGGTTACGGCGAAAACATGCGCGTTCTGAAGTGGATGATTGACCGCCTGGAAGGCACAACGCCCGGCGTTCAAACCGGCTTTGGAATTGCCCCGGCCTATTCCGAAATCACCTGGACAGGTCTGGACTTCACGGCGGCGCAGTTTGACTCTGTCAGCAGCCTGAACAAGGATGCCTGGAAACAGGAATTCGCACTGCACACCGAGTTGTTCTCGCAACTCAGCTACCACCTGCCCAAGGAACTCGAAGAGACGAAAGCCAAACTTGAACAGCGCCTAACCGCCTGATCTGGCATAAACAAGGTGCGCCCGGGCAGGGCGCACCCACAAAAAAGCCACCGCTCGCGGTGGTTTTTTGTGGGGCTTCCGATTTCCGTGGGGTAATTTATTCAGCGCAGCGCGCGACGGCGGCGCGAATTTCTTCCATCACACGCGGATCATGGCTGGCCATGTCCCACATACGGGCCTCTTCGCGGCCAGCACGCATGACTGCTATCTTGCGGAATAATCCGCCGGCGAGAAACGCCGAAAGCTGACGCAAAGAAGGCGCCAGCACAGCCAAGGCGGCAAAGGCCAGAGTCCAGAGTGCAACCCAGCCGGCCAGCAAATGCCCGTCAGACCAGGCACTGATGACCAGATCGGCAACCACCAGAAGAGCCGCCAAGCCGGCAGCAAGCAACATGCCGGCCAGCACGCGCGAACCGTCCAGGGCGGAGCCCATATTGCCGATCATGAGCGGGCTGGTGTTGCGCGGTGCATGGGATGCCGATGCAAGATGCGGCTCGGAAAAACGGGCCATGGCGAACGTGCTGGCGAGATTGACTGATTGCGGTTGGTATGAAGACATGGTGAGGATCATAGGGTTTCTACTAGTATTGGTCTACTTTAGGTTAGTGATACTTACTATTCATATAATGAATGTATGAGTGCCTTGACTAGCGTCGCCCCTTTCAATTTGCGCACCTTTGATCTCAACCTGCTCAAGGTGTTTGATGAGGTCATGGCCGAGCGCAGCCTGACCAAGGCCGCCAAACGCCTGGCCCTGACGCAACCCGCGGTGAGCAATGCACTGCGCCGTCTGCGCGAGGCCTGGGGCGATGAGTTGCTGGTGCGCAAGGGGCGCACGCTGCAACCCAGCGCCCGCGCACTGGAAATCTGGCCTAACGTGCGCGAAGCCTTGGTCAGTCTGCAGTCGGCCCTGGCGCCCAGCGTGTTTGATCCGGCCACGGCCGATAACTCCTTTGTGCTGGCCATGGCCGATGCCACCGCGGCCGAGCTCTTGCCCGGTTTGGTGGCAGTATTGGCCGAAGAGGCTCCCGGCGTCAGTCTACGGGTATTGCCGCTGACCACGCGTGACCCGCGCAAACTGCTGGACGAAGGGCAGGCGGACCTGGCCATTGGCCACTTTCCGGTGGCGCTGGCCGATCTGACAGCACGCGCCCAGCAAGGAGAAACCGTGTCCTTTTTGCACCAGCGCCTGTTTCAGGGCGAATATGTCTGCGTGATGCGCGAGGGCCACCCCTTTGCCAGCGGGCCACTGTCGCTGAACCGCTATTGCAGCGCCCGCCACCTGCTGGTGAGTTTTTCCGGCCACGCCTTCGGTTTTGTCGATGAGGCACTGGCGCTACAAGGGCGCGCACGTCGCATTGTGCTGACGGTGAACCAGTTCTTTACCGCCAGCAAGGTGGTGGCCCATTCCGATTTGCTGACCGTGCTGCCACGCCACTTCATCGGTGTGACCGGCTTTTCCGAGCAACTGGTGCAGCGCGAACTGCCCCTTGAAATGCCGGTGGTGCAAGTGGATTCTGTATGGCACCACCGCCAGAACGGCAACAGCGCCCACGCCTGGTTGCGCACCAAGGTGATGGCACTGGCGCACAAGGCCTTTCCCGCATGAGTTTCGCAGCATGAAAATCCAACTTCTGTCCGACCTGCATCTGGAAACTCACCCACATTGGCGCGCCACACCGGCAGTCGGTGCCGATGTGCTGGTGCTGGCCGGCGACGTCGGTTCCTACCAGCCGGGGCACCACATGCCGGATGAGGACTTTGGCTTGCGCCAGTTTTCACCGCAATCGGGATGGCCGACACCGGTGATTTTTGTGCCCGGCAACCACGAATACGACACGCTGGATTTTGACGTCGCACATGACCGCCTGCGCGAAACCTGTGAGCGCTTGGGGCTGATCTGGTTGGAGCGCGCCAGTTTTGTGTCGCCGTGGACCGACCGGGCCGGACGCGCGCTGCGCTTTGTCGGCACCACGCTGTGGACAGACTTTGCCGCCCTGGGTGCACCGGAGAAGGCCTTTAGGGCCGCCAACTACTACCTGAAGAAAACCGGAACTACGCGCCAGGGTGAGCCGTTTTTAGCCCCTCAGCTCAGGGAGCAGTCGCTTCTATGCCAGGCCTGGCTGACGGCCGAGCTGGCCAAACCCTTTGATGGCAGCACCGTGGTGGTCACTCACTTCGCTCCCAGTCTGCTCAGTGCCGACCCGCGCTATGGCCATACCCCCGGAACAGCCGGATTTTGCAACGCGCTGGACGCCCTGCTGCCGCAGGCCCAGCTCTGGTTGCACGGGCACTTGCACGCGCCCTCCGACTATCTGGCTAGCGGCTGCCATGTGGTGGCCAATCCCCTGGGCTATGCACGCAAAAACGAACAGTTGCACTTTCAGCCCGCGCATTGCATAGAGGTTTAAGTCTCGACGGCAGACCGCTGTTCAGACCGGCCGGGCGTTGAGTCCGTCAAAGCAGGTGGACAGCACCAGTTCAATGATTTGCTCATCGCTGTGCTGGCCGCCCATTTTCAGGAACTCCAGCACCGGGTCGCAGGCACGGGCATAGACGGTGTACAAAATTGCGATGGCAGGGATCTTGGCGTTGATGGCGCCCTGTTCCTGGGCCGCCTCTATCCATGCGCCCAGCGCGTCGCTCACCTCGATCAACCCATCCATGTAACTGCGGTTACCAAGCAGGGCGGCACGCAGCTTGGAATTCTGGCTCGGCAGCGAAGGCATCTCACCGGCGAGTTTGAGCTCCATGGTCCAGCGTACGACGGCGCGCAAGTTGTCCAGCGGTGCGCCATCTCTTGGCAGGGTGGCAATAAAGGCCTGGGCCCGGCGCATGACACTGACCATGGCGGCGGCGGCCAGGTCTTCCTTGCTGGGAAAGTGCTTGTACAGACTGGCCTTGGCAATGCCGACCGAAGCGGCTACCTCGTCAACGGTCATGGCCTCGAAGCCTTTTTCGGCCAGCAACAGGTTCACCACCCGGATGATGGCCTCCTCACGCGCCTGCAGCATCTGTTCTTTGAAGGAAACCTTGACCACGTTACTGGATTTCATCCACCCAGTTTAGCCGCAAGCGTCATTTCTTGGAGCGTGGGGTTATTTTATGACCACTCGGTTTCGCAGCCACGCTCAAGGCCTGAGCCGCACCCTGTTCTAGGGCCTGGGTGAGGCGGTCTATGACTTCGGAATCCAGGTTCCAGCAATGCCAGTACAGGCTGACCGGCAAACTGAAGTCCGGAGCCAAATTCACCATTTCGCCGCTGGCAATCTGCTCCTGCACCAACAAGGCCGGCAGCACGCTGGCGCCCCAACCGGCCTGCACAGCATGCACCTGTCCTTCGGAACTGGGCACAAAGCGCTGGCTCAGCGCCACGCGGCGCAGGCCCAGAGCGCGGCCGACAAAGTCGGTCTGCAGGTCGTCCTTGCGGTTGAAGGCGACGAAAGGAATTTGGCGAAAGTTATGCGGCGTCAAGCCTTGCGGGCATTGGAGCTCGGCAAAGGACTTGCTCGCCACCGCAACGTAATGCATATCGCCCAGCGCCAGCACCTTGCAACCGCGCAGCGCCAGTTTGAGCGTGGTAACGCAGCCCAGCACCTGGCCCTCGCGCAGCCATTCGTGGGTAAAGTCCTGGTCGTCGGTGATGATTTCCAGCGGCAACCCGGCGCTGACCAGGGGCCCAAGCGCTGGCAGGGCCCAGGTGGCGATGCTGTCGGCGTTGACGGCAATCGAGATGCGGTCTTCTTCGCGCTGGGTGCTGGCACCGGGGGTCAGCTCCTGCAGATCGGTTTCCAGATCGGAGCGCAGCAGACGCAGCTGCACCGCATGCTTGATCAACAGCCGCCCGGCGGTGGTCGGCCGAATCGGCCTACTGCGCACCAGCAGCACCGTGCCGACCTGGGCCTCGAGCGAGCGCAGGCGCTGCGACACCGCAGACTGGGTCACGGAAAGCCGCACGGCGGCGCGCTCAAAGCCGCCCTCCTCCACGATGGCGGCCAGACATTCCAAGGCATCTGCATCAAAGCTTCGCATGGTCCCCATTATTAACGCCGCTAATGCTTTCGCAATTCCTCAGGATGAACTTTCTTGATTTGCGGCAAGTCAGAGACACTGAGGCCATGAAAATTACAGTTTTAGGCGCGGGCATCCTGGGTATAAGCACCGCATGGCATCTGGCAGAGCTCGGGGCTAAGGTCACCGTGGTCGACCGCCAACCCGAGGCCGCAATGGAAACCAGCTTTGCCAACGCGGCGCAAATATCGGTGAGCTACTGCGAGCCCTGGGCCAACAAGGAGGCGCCGTGGAAGGCGCTGAAGTGGATGTTCAGCAAAGAGGCACCGCTGTTGTTCCGCCCGCAAATGCCGATTGGCAAGGGCTGGCACCAGTACCGCTGGGGCCTGGAATTCCTGGCCAACTGCAACGACGCCGCCTTTGAGCGCAATGTGCAGCAGCTCGTCGCCCTGGGCTCCTACAGCCACAGTGCGCTGAAAGACATAGTCGCCTCCACCGGAATCGAATACAACCGGCTGGAAAAGGGCATTGCCCACTTCTATGTGGACCAGAAGTCGTTTGACGCCGCCGCCAGTGCCGCCGCCCTGATGTCCAAGTACGGCGTCAAGCGCCGCGTCGTCAGCCGCGACGAGCTGCTGAAAATCGAGCCCGCCTTCAAGCTGTATGCCGACCACATCGTGGGCGGCACCTTCACCCCCAGCGACGAGAGCGGCGATGCCCGCGAATTCACCCAGCAGCTGGCGCTGCGCTGCGCCGCGCGCGGTGTGCAGTTCCTGTGGAACCACGACGTGCTGTCGCTCAACCAGACGGGCAACACGCTGGAAACGGTCAGCGTGCAGGACCGCGCCAGCGGCCTGGTCACGGCCCTGAAGAGCGACCAGTTTGTGCTGTCCATGGGCTCGTACACCGCGCCGCTGCTGCGCACGGTGGGCGTCAACCTGCCGATCTACCCCGGCAAGGGCTACAGCGCCACCTTCAAGATCCTCAAACCCGAGCTGGCGCCCCAGGTCAGCTTCATCGACGACTCGGTGAAATGCGCCATGAGCCGCCTGGGTGACACCCTGCGCATCGCCGGCACCATCGAGGTGGGCGGTTTTGATACCGGGCTGGACAGCAGCCTCTCGCGCGCCCGCTGCCACATGCTGGCGCGCCGCGTGGAGACCGTGTTCCCCGGCGTCTGCGACACCAGGCTGGAAACCGAGGGCGGCAACCCGCAGTTCTGGACCGGCCTGCGCCCGGCCACGCCGACCAATATTCCCTACATCGGCAAGAGCAAGGTAAGCAAGCTGTGGGTGAACGCGGGCCACGGCACGCTGGGCTGGACCCATGGCGCAGGTTCCGGCAAGGCGATGGCAGAGCTGATCAGCGGACGCACGCCGGAGATGAACTTCAAGTTCTACGGCTACTGATGCGTTCCGGCTGCGGCATGCGCCTGCTCCAGACAAGCCTGAAACGCCCGCGTCGCCCGTGACGGCTGGGGCGACCTGCGCACAATGCCGAAAAAATCGCAGGCGTAGTGAAACAGCTCAGGCCGCACCGCGCGCAGCTGGCCGGCCGCCACAAAGCTTTGCGCGTAGTGAATCGGTAAGAATCCCAGGAACTTGCCGGACAGGATCAGCGTGGCAATTGACTCCTGGTCAAAACCGGTGGCGCTGCGCGCCATGCGCTGGGCCTGGCTGATTTCCATGTTCGGTGAGTGGTAGCCCAGCCCGGCAAAGGCGTGCTGGCGCAGGCTGCCCCAGTCCAGCCCGGGCGCGTCGGCAGCAAACAGGGCGTGGCCCTCGCCGCAGTACAGGAGCATGGCTTCATCAAACAGCCGCGTGTATTCCAGCGTGTCTGAGCTGCGGTGTCCGGGGATGATGCCGATCTGGAACTGCCCGTCCAGCACGCCCCGCTCGATGCCGTTCAAGGTGGACACATGCAGGTTCAGGCTGACATCCGGCGCCTGCTCGGTGAACAGGGCAATGGCGCGCGCGATCTGGCAGGCCGGGTTGCTGGCAGTCTTGTCGAACACGGCAATGTGCAACTGCCCGCCCATGCGCTGGTGGATTTCGTCCACACCGCTGCGGAAGGCCTCGGTGGCCAGCAGCAGCTGCGCGCTTTGGGCGTAGATCTGCTCGCCCTCGGCCGTCAGCGCAAAACCGGCCCGGCCGCGGCGGCACAGGGTCAAACCGAGCCGCGTTTCCAGGTCCTTGATGTGGCGGCTCACGGTCGAGGTGCCGATGTTGAGCTCCAGTTCGGCCGCCGCCATGCCGCCGCAATCCACCACCGTGCGGAACACCCGCAGCAGGCGCAAATCCATGTCGCTGATTTGGCCCAGGGCGGCGCGGCTCTTTGGTTTCATAAACTGCCAACTGAATAGTGATAACTCTCACTATATCGAAGTATTAAAGATCACACAATCGCCCCTTAGCCCACCGCCATCTGTCCCATACAGGAGACCGCCATGAACCTCAACGACAAGTCCACCGTCAGCGCCGAGCCCGTGATCAGCACGACGCCCTATCCGGAGGGCCCCGGATTTCTGGAAGCGCACTGGATGCCCTACACCGGCAACCGCAACTTCAAGGCCAATCCGCACATGATGGTCAGCGCCAAGGGCGCCTACTACACGGACTCCAACGGCCGCAAGATTTTTGACGGCCTCTCAGGCCTGTGGACCTGCGGCCTGGGCCACAGCCGCCCCGAGATTGCCGAAGCCATCGGCCGCCAGGCGGCCACCATGGACTACTCACCCGCCTTCCAGTACGGCCACCCGCTGTCCTTTGCGCTGGCCAACAAAATTGTCGAACTGATGCCCCAGGGCCTGGACCATGTGTTCTTCACCGGCTCCGGCTCCGAGTCCGCCGACACCTCGCTGAAGATGGCGCGCGCCTACTGGCGCTCCAAGGGTATGGGCACCAAGACGCGCCTGATCGGCCGCGAAAAGGGCTACCACGGCGTGAACTTCGGCGGCATCTCGGTGGGTGGCATTGGCGCCAACCGCAAGATGTTCGGCCAGGGTATTGAGGCGGACCACCTGCCCCACACCCAGCTCGCCAGCAACGCGTTTTCACGCGGTATGCCCAAGAACGGCGCCGAGCTGGCCGATGAGCTGCTGCGCGTGATTGCCCTGCACGACGCCAGCAATATTGCCGCCGTCATCGTGGAACCCATGTCCGGCTCCGGCGGCGTGGTGGTGCCGCCCGTGGGCTATCTGCAGCGTCTGCGCGAGATCTGCACCGCCAACAACATCTTGCTGATCTTTGACGAAGTCATCACCGGCTTTGGCCGCATGGGTGCCTACACCGGCTCGGCCGCCTTTGGCGTGACGCCCGACATCCTGAACGCTGCCAAGCAGATCACCAACGGCGCCCAACCCCTGGGCGTGGTAGTGGCCAAGAAAGAAATCTACGACACCTTCATGGCCGCCGGTGGCCCCGACTACCTGCTGGAATTTGCCCACGGCTACACCTACTCGGCCCACCCAATCGCCTGCGCCGCCGGCATTGCCGCGCTGGACTTGCTGGTCAAAGAAAACATGATCGAGCGCGTGTCCAAGCTGGCCCCGTATTTCGAGAACGCCGTGCACAGCCTCAAAGGTGCCAAGCACATCACCGACATCCGCAACTGCGGCCTGGCCGCCGGCTTCACGATTGATGCCGTGCCCGGCGAGCCCGCCAAGCGCCCGTTTCAGATTGCTGAAAAGTGCCTGGAAAAAGGCTTTTACGTGCGCTACGGCGGCGACACCATCCAGTTGGCGCCTCCGTTCATCAGCAGCGAGGCCGAGATCGACAGCCTGGTCAACGCCCTGGGCGAAGCGATCAACGCCACGGCTTGATTTTTAAGGGATCCGCAGCTCAGTTCGCCACTTCCTTCACATCGGTGACAAAGTACTCGGTCTCGCCAAAGCAGGACGTGGGCACACCGATGTGCTGCTCATAGGTCAGCGCCACGCGCTTTCCCATGGTGGCGTTGATGCGCGCGGCCACCGCGTCGTCGCGCACCGAAAACAGGAATTTTTCGGGTGTGCTGCCGGGCAGCGCCACCAGTTGCAGTTCACCCTCCCAGGTCTTGCAGACAAAACCCTTGGTGGAGAGCTTCTGCATAAAGCCTGCACGTTCGCCGGCCGAGTAGCTCCACTTCAGTGCCACAAAGGTGTAAAGCGCAAACAGCACCACCACCACTACCAGAAAACCGATAAAAGTACCCAAAACCTTGCGTGCCGTAATCGCCATTCATCTACTCCTGAATTTCATCCCGGGGCCAAGCGCCCGGGTTGTATGGATTATGTACGGCCCGCCAAGCCCGGTGCCGGGCCCAAAAACCCGGCGCAAGGGATAATCGAAGGCTATGGCACTGATTACCCTTCTTGACGCCCAGCTGGCATTCGGGCACGTTCCCCTGCTCGACCACGCTGACTTCTCCCTTGAAACCGCGGAGCGCGTCGGTCTGATCGGCCGTAACGGCGCGGGCAAATCCAGCATGCTCAAAATCCTGGGCGGCATGGACCGCCCCGATGACGGCACGGTGCAGGTGCAAAACGGCATCCGCATCTCCTATGTGGCGCAGGAGCCGCAGCTCGATGCCGATGCCACCGTGTTCGAGGCCGTGCGCGCCGGCCTGGCCCGCGTCATAGCCCTGATCGAGGAATACTGCCTGGGCCATGGCGATCTGGACGCCATGCAAGACGAGATCGAGCACCTGGACGGCTGGAACTGGGAGCAGCGCGTCAACGAGACCTTGCACCGCCTGCACCTGAACCCCGAAGCGGTGGTCAGTACCCTGTCCGGCGGCACCAAGAAACGCGTGGCGCTGGCCCAGGCGCTGGTGGCGCAGCCCGACGTGCTGCTGCTCGACGAGCCGACCAATCACCTGGACCTGGATTCCATCGAATGGCTCGAAGGCCTGCTGGTGGACTTCAAGGGCTCCATCATCACCATTACCCACGACCGCTCCTTCCTGGACAACGTGGCCACGCGCATCGTCGAGCTGGACCGCGGCAAACTGCTGTCCTACCCCGGCAACTTTGCCGCCTACTTGCTGCAAAAGGAAGAACAGCTGGCGCAAGAGGCCGTGATCAACGCGCGCGCCGACAAGCTGCTGGCGCAGGAAGAAATCTGGATCCGCAAGGGTGTGGAAGCGCGCCGCACGCGGGCCACGGCGCGCATCGTGCGCTTGGACGGCCTGCGCTCGCAGCGCGAAGCACGGCGCGAGGTGGTGGGCAGCGTCAACATGGACATCTCCAGCGGTGCGGCCAGCGGCAAGTTGGTGGCCGAGCTGACCCATGTGAGCAAGAGCTTTGGCGACCGCAGAATAGTGCATGACTTTTCCGCCACGATTCTGCGCGGCGACAAGATCGGCCTCTTGGGGCCGAATGGCGCGGGCAAGACCACGCTGCTCAAGCTGATTCTGGGCGAGCTCAAGGCCGACCCGGCACCGCCCAACTCGCCAGCGCCCGAACCCGGCCACAGCCCCTGGGGCACGGTGCGCCAGGGCGCCAACATCGAGGTGGCTTACTTCGACCAGATGCGCAACGCGCTGGACATGGAAGCCACGCTGGAAGACTTTATCAGCCCCGGCTCGGAATGGATCGAGATCGGCAACCGCCGCCAGCACGTCAAGAGCTACCTGGGCGACTTCCTGTTCTCCCCGGCCCGCGCTAATTCACCGGTGAAATCCTTGAGTGGTGGCGAGCGCAACCGCCTGCTGCTGGCGCGCCTGTTCGCCCGCCCCGCCAATGTGCTGGTGCTGGACGAGCCGACCAACGATCTGGACATTGACACGCTGGAACTGCTGGAAGACCTGCTGCAGAACTACGACGGCACCGTGTTCCTGGTCAGCCATGACCGCACCTTCCTGGACAACGTGGTCACCAGCACCATTGCTTACGAGGGCGATGCGCACTGGCGCGAATACGAAGGCGGCGTGACCGACTGGCTGCTGCAAAGCAAACGCGCCAGCGAGATCGCCCAGGCCAAGGGGCAAAAGGGTGCGTCACCGTTCAACTACGGGCGCGACCAAGCGGCCAAGCCGGCGGCGGCGGTGGCGGCGACACCGCTGGCAACTCCGGTTGCAGTGGCACCGGCTGCCAAGACGCGCAAGCTCAGCTTCAAAGAGCAGCGCGAGCTCGACGGCCTGCCCGCCGCGATTGCCGCCTTGGAAGAAGAACAGTTGAGCATCACCGAGTCCCTGGCCGACGGCAGCCTGTTTGCCAAGGACAACGCCAAGGCACTGGCACTAACCAGTCGCGCGGCGAAAATTGACGAAGAGTTGATGAGCGCGCTGGAGCGCTGGGAAACGCTGGGCGCTTAAAGAAAAGTCGCGGCTTCAGGCAAACAGCTTGAAGCGCGAGGCCAGCTTTTGCACCTCGGCCATGCTGCGCGGGACCAGGGAAGCGGCGCTGATTTGTTTGAGCCGGTCCTGCTCGTCCGCGTAATTGCGCATGGTCGTCACGGCGGAGCTGACGAATGCCTGCGACTTGATCTCGACCGCCGAGGCCGGCCTGGCCACGAGCACGCCATCCTTGTCTATCGACAGACTGCTGGGACTAACGGCGCTGCGTTGCATTGCCTGGCTGTATTGCCCGCCAGCAACATCGGCGTTACCCGCACTATCGGCACTGCTGGATGGCGTTTGGGCGCCCTTGGAATACACCAGGTCCGTCGGCAGGGCAGCGCCAGGCGCGGCATCCGCCTGGATGCTCAGAATGGCACTGGCTGCATCCTGCGCCGGTGTGGCGGCGGGCACGGCTACGCTGCGGCTGGCGGCGCCCGCCGTTGCGTCTGTGTCCTTATCGTTTGCCTTGCCTGCGAGCGGCGCGTTGTTGCCGGGAAGAAAGCTTAGCGGGTTCGAAGAGCCAATTTGCATGGCACATCCCCTGGAAGTGAAAGTTCCCCGCCAGTATGGCCAGCAGCCCGTCCGGTCAATGCCGAAATAAAGGGGAATAAGCAGCGTTATTCCGGCCACTTACCAGATGGCCAGATGCGCGGCTAGCGGCTGAGTGTGCGCCGCAGCATGGGCCACAGCAGGTTCACCGCCAGCCCGCCCATCACCAGTGCCGCAGCTACCAGCTTCCAGGCCGGTAGCGACTCTCCCAGCAGCCAGCTGGAGGCACCCATGCCAAACACCGGCACCAGTAGCGCCATCGGCGTGATGGTGGCGGCAGGGTGGCGCGCCAGCAACCAGCCCCAGGCGGCGTAACCGAACAGGGTGTTGCCCCAAGACTGCCAGGCCACTGCGGCCCAGGTCATCCAGCTGGCATCGCGCAGTCCATTAGCGATCGCGTCGCCCCCTTCAAACACATAGGACAGCGCAAACAAAGGGGGCACAGAAAAGGCACTGGACCACACCACATAAGCCAGCATGTTGGCGGGCTTGCCCACTTTGGCCGCAATATTACCCCCGGCCCAACTGAGCGCGGCGCCCAGAATCATGAACAGGCCCAACACCGTGGTCGTTCCGTCCGTGTGCGTGGCGATGTTAGCTATTCCCGCCGTGGCCAGTGCCAAGGCAGCCCACTGGAACAACTGCACCCGTTCGCCGCTCATGCGCATGGACAAGCCAATGGTGAAGAACACCTGCGTCTGCACCACCAGCGAGGCAATGCCGGGAGAAATGTGGCCATGAATGGCCAAGTACAGCAGGCCGAACTGACCGACGCCGATCAGCACGCCGTACAGCGCCAGATTGCGCCAACCCACCGTCGGCCGAGGCAGAAAGAACAGCGCCGGAAACAGGGCCAGCGTAAAGCGCAGGGCCGCAAACAGCAGCGGCGGCAAATGCCCCAGCGCCAGCTTGATGACGACAAAGTTGGTGCCCCAGACCGCCACCACGGCCAGGGCGAGCAGGAAGTGGCGAAGTGGCAGGGCGGCGGGCATGGGGCTATTGTGCGTGCTGGCCGACCCCGGCCTGGGAGCGCACTGTCGCCACCGTTGCAGGAATCAAACCACCTTGTCTGCCTGCAGCATGGCAATCTGCTCCGCGCCCAACCCCAGCTCGGCCAGCACCTCGAGCGTGTGCTCACCCAGAGCGGGTGGCGGCTTGCACAGCACCGGCGGGTTGGACATCAATCGCAGCGGGCTGGCCACGCTGGAGATGGCGGACACTGCCGTCAGTGCCTGCGCTGCAGGACTGGTGGGCTGGGTGATTTTCAGGCCGCGGTGCTGCACCTGGGCGTCGGCAAAGGCCTGGTCCATGGTGTTGATGGGGCCGCAGGGAACGGCCTTGTCTTCCAGCGCGGCGATCCAGCCAGCGGTGCTGCGGGTGCGGGTAGCCGCCTGCATCAGTTCCACCAGCGCCACACGATGCGTCACACGTGCCGTATTGCTGATGAAACGGGTGTCGGTGGCCCATTCGGCATGACCGGCAACGGAGCAAAAGCGTGCAAACTGGCCGTCGTTGCCGATGGCCAAGAGCATCGCGCCGTCCAGAGTTTCAAAGTCCTGGTAAGGCACCAGGCTCGGGTGGCTGTTGCCCTGGCGCACGGGAACCTGCCCGGTATTCAAAAAACCTGCGGCCTGATTCGCCAGCACCGCCATGCCCACATCCAGCAGCGCCATGTCGATCAACTGGCCCTCGCCGCTGCGGTGCCGCACCTCGAGCGCGGCCAAGATGGCGCTGGTGGCATAGACGCCGGTGAACACATCGACGATGGCCACGCCCACGCGCATGGGTGGACATTCTGCCTGCCCGGTGATGCTCATCATGCCGGTCATGGCTTGGATCATCAGGTCGTAACCGGCGCGTTCGGCGTAGGGTCCGTCCTGACCGAAGCCGGTGATGGAGCAGTAAATGAGCCTAGGGTTAAGTGCTTTCAGGCTCGCATAGTCGAGCCCGTATTGCGTAAGGCCACCAACCTTGAAGTTCTCCACCACGATGTCGCTTTGCAGCGCCAGGGTGCGAATCAGCTCCTGGCCCTCGGGCTTAGACATGTCGATGGTGACCGAGCGTTTGTTGCGGTTGCAGGCGGCGTAGTAGCTGGCCTGCTCGGTGTTGTTGCCTTGTACGTCCTGTAGAAACGGAGGGCCCCAATGGCGGGTGTCGTCGCCCACCACCGGCCGCTCGACCTTGATGACGTCAGCTCCCAGGTCGGCCAGCATTTGGGTGCACCAGGGACCGGCCAGCACGCGCGAAAGGTCCAGCACCTTGATGTGGGAAAGAGCGCCTTGGGTTGCTGTGGCCATGCTCAAAACGCCGCAATCCCGGTCTGTGCCCGGCCCAGAATCAAGGCATGGATGTCGTGCGTGCCTTCATAGGTGTTCACCACTTCCAGGTTCACCAGATGCCGCGCCACGCCATACTCGTCGCTGATGCCGTTGCCACCCATCATGTCGCGCGCCAGCCGGGCGATGTCGAGTGACTTGCCGCAGGAGTTGCGCTTCAGGATGGAGGTGATCTCCACCGAATCCGTGCCCTCGTCCTTCATGCGGCCCAGACGCAGACAGCCTTGCAGGCCCAGCGCGATTTCGGTCTGCATGTCGGCCAGCTTCTTCTGGATCAACTGATTCGCGGCCAGCGGCTTGCCGAACTGCTTGCGATCCATGGTGTACTGGCGGGCGCGCAGCCAGCAGTCTTCGGCGGCACCCAGGGCGCCCCAGGCAATGCCGTAGCGGGCGCTATTCAGACAGGTGAACGGGCCCTTCAAGCCACGCACCTCGGGGAAGGCGTTTTCCTCCGGGCAGAACACGCCGTCCATCACGATCTCGCCGGTGATGCTGGCGCGCAGGCCCACCTTGCCGTGGATGGCGGGGGCCTTCAGACCGGCCATGCCTTTTTCCAGCACAAAGCCGCGGATCGGGCCAACCTGGCCGCCTTCCAGCACCTCCTTGGCCCAGACCACAAACACATCGGCAATCGGGGAGTTGGAGATCCACATCTTGGAGCCGCTGATCTTGTAACCACCCGCCACCTTGTGGGCGCGCGTGGCCATGGAGCCGGGGTCGGAGCCGTGGTCGGGCTCGGTCAGACCGAAGCAGCCAATCCACTCGCCGGTGGCCAGCTTGGGCAGGTATTTCTGGCGCTGCGCTTCGGTGCCAAATTCAAAAATCGGCACCATTACCAACGAGCTTTGCACGCTCATCATGGATCGGTAGCCGCTGTCCACACGCTCCACCTCGCGGGCGATCAGGCCATAGGACACATAGTTCAGGGCCGGGCCGCCATACTGCTCCGGAATCGTGGGCCCAAGCAGTCCCAGTTCACCCATCTCGCGGAAGATGGCCGAATCTGTGGTGCCCTCGCGAAAGGCCTGGGTCACGCGCGGTAGCAGCTTGTCCTGGCAGTAGGCTGCCGCAGCATCGCGCACCATGCGCTCCTCGTCTGTTAGCTGGGCGTCGAGCAGAAAGGGGTCTTGCCAATTGAAGCTTGCGTGTGCCATGGGAGTCTTTCGAATGAGGTTGTGCTGGCAAGCCGCAGATGGGCTTGAACCGACTGATGGTAGGGCCACGCAGGAGTCGGGGCAATCAATGCTTTTGCATACAGGTATGCGCTGGGAGAATACCTACAGTCAAAACGGTGTACAAAGCAGTCTGCCTGTTGCCCCAACCAACCACGACAAAAAAAACATGCGCCGCAAGATTCCATCCTCCCATACCCTGCTGTGCTTTGACGCCGCCGCCCGCCACCGCAGCCTGACGCGGGCGGCGGTGGAACTGTCGCTGACGCAAAGCGCCGTGTCGCGTCAGATCCTTGCGCTAGAGGAATACCTGGGCACCACGCTGTTCCGGCGCACGCGCCACGGCATGGAACTCACGCCCGTGGGCGCCGACTATGCAGCGCGCGTGGCGCAGCGCCTGGGCGCCTTGGAGCAGGACACGCTGGACATCATGGGCGCGTCCGCGCCGGGTGGCGATGTGCACCTGGCCAGCGTACCCACCTTTGCGGCGCAATGGCTGATTCCGCGCCTGGGCGACTTTGCCCGGGCGCACCCCGGTATCACGGTGCACATCGACACCCGCACCAGGCCCTTTTTGTTTGCCGACACCGCGCTTGACGCCGCCATTTACGCTGGAACGCCCGAGCAACTGCAGCGCTGGGCCGGCACGCACAGCCAACGTCTGCTGGACGAGGAAGTGGTGGTGGTCTGCCACCCGCGCCTGTTGGGCAAACGCAAGAGCCTCAAGGCCGAAACGCTGGCCTCCATGCCGCTGCTGCAACAAAGCACCAGGCCCGAGGCCTGGGGTCAGTGGTTTACCCAGGCGCAGATGGAGGCTCCGCGCGCATTGGCCGGGCCGCGTTACGAGCAGTTCTCCATGACGGTGGCGGCAGCTGCCCATGGCCTGGGCCTGGCGCTGGTGCCGCACCTGCTGATAGCGCCGGAGTTGGCGCGCGGTGAACTGGTGATCGCGCACCCGCTGGCCCTGGCCAGCCAGCGCGGCTACTATCTGGTGCGCCCGCAAGGCGCGGCCTCGGGAGCGCTGGAGCAGTTTGCGCAGTGGCTGGTGCAAATGACAGCGGGATAGTTGCACGCCACGAGTAAACCACTGCCTGCATGGGAAACCACGTCCATGATTTCTGAATGGCTCGGCACGATACCTAGCGTGCGAAGTACAGGTCGTGCAACTGGTCCAGATTGACGTCCGCTGCCGCCTGCGAGTGGATGATCTTGCCGCTTTGCATCAGATACACATGGTCGGCCACCGCTACCGCGCGGTGGGTGTTTTGCTCGACCAGCACGATGGTGCGTCCGTCCTGTTTGAGGCGGATGAGGATGTCAAACAGCTCGTTGACCAACAGCGGCGAAAGTCCCAGCGAGGGCTCATCGATGATCAGCAACTGCGGGTCTGCCATCAGGCCGCGCGCCATCGCCAGCATTTGCGCCTCGCCACCGGAGAGCGATCCCGCCAGTTGTTTGCGCCGTTCACCCAGTCTGGGAAACATGGCGTAGGAGCGCTCCAGATTCACCGCCAACTTGGCGCGGTGCGCCTTGGGAAAGGCGCCCATGGTGAGATTTTCTTCCACGCTCATGTCTTTAAAGGTCATGCGCCCTTCCGGAATCATGGCCACCGACACGTCGGGCATCTTCCAGGTGGGCAGCCCGTTCAGCGGCTTGCCGCGCAGGTTGATCCCGCCAGCAGTGAGAGGCAGCAGGCCCATGATGGCCCGCAACAGGGTGGTCTTGCCGGCACCGGTGGGGCCGATCAGGGTGGTCAGCTTGCCGGGCGCGACATGCAGTGAAACGTCCCACAGGACATTGATGGCGCCATAGCCGACGCGCACATTGGAAACATCAAGCATGCTCTGCTCCGGTGTAACTCTCAATCACTTTCGGGTCGCTGAACACCGCCTCGGGTGTGCCGTCGGCAATCAGCTTGCCAAAGTTCAGCACCACCACGCGCTGGCACAGCTTGCTGATGGTCTCGATGTCGTGTTCGATGATCAGAATACCCACGCCAAAGCGCTGGTGCAGGTCCTTGAGCATGGTCATGAAACGCCGCTTGCCACTGGTCTCCAGCCCGGCCAGCACCTCGTCGAGCAAAAGCAGGCGCGGGTTGGTGGCCAGTGCCTTGGCCACTTCCAGGGCCTTGAGTTCGGTCAGGGCCAGTGCGCTGGAAGCCATGCGCTCGCCCTTGCCGTCCAGCGAGGTGAAGGCCAGGATTTCGTCGACCTTGTGCGGGTCCACCGAGCCCGTGCCAAAGCGCTGCGCCACGATCAGGTTTTCGCGCACGGTCAGCTCATGCAGGGGCTGGGGGATCTGGAAGGTGCGGCCCAGCCCCATGCGGGCACGCTGGTACATGGGGCGGCGCAGCATGTCCACGCCGTCAAACAGAATGCGCCCGCTGCTGGTGTCGGCCAGGCCGGAGATGGCGTTGAATAGCGTGGTCTTGCCAGCGCCGTTGGGCCCGACCAGACCGACCACATCCTGCGTGCCGACATTGAGCGAGACCGCGTTGACGGCGGTCAGCCCGCCAAAGCGCACCGACACTTGGTCAAGCTGCAGCATGGCGCCTCCCGGTCATGTTTCGGGCAATCGATAGCAGGCCGTCGGGGCTGAGCAGCACCATGGCCACCAGCAACAGGCCCAGCACCAGCTGGTGCCCGGACGGCATGATGGCCTTGAACACCAACTGGTCCACCAGATATACCGCCACGGCACCGATCACCGGCCCGGTCAGGGTGCGATAGCCGCCGAAAATGGCCGCCACAATCGGCAGCGTGACCCAGACGCTGCTAAAGGCGTAGTCGGGCTCCAGAAAGTTGATGTAGTGCGCGTTGAAGGCGCCCACCAGACCGCACATAAAGGCCGACACCACCAGCATCAGCGCCTTGAGCAGGGTGCTGTTGACGCCTACCACACGGGTGGCATCTTCACTCTCATGCATGGCCCGCAATGCCAGCCCGTAATGGCTTTTGCGTATGCGTTGGTAGGCAAACGCCAGCACCACGACCAGGCTCAGAATCACCCAGTAGTTGCCGGTCTTGCTGCCGAAGTCGAAGCCCAGCAGCTCCGGTAGACGCGGTATGTTGGAGATGCCGGCGGCGCCTCCGGTCACCGGTTTCCACTCGGTCGCCAGGATGCGGAAGATATGCGCATAGGCCAGAATGGCCAGGGCAAAGTAAGGCCCGCGCAGGCGCAGCACCGGCAGCATGGCGGCCGAGGCAACCACCGCACCCAAACCGCCCAGCAGCATGGACAGCGGCACGGGCAGGCCCAGCTTCATGCTGACAATGGCCGAGGTATAGGCACCCACGCCAAAGAAGGCGCTGTGGCCGAAGCTGACCATGCCGCCCAGGTTGCCCAACAGGGCCCAAGACAGGGCCACGCCGCCTATGACCAGCGCCGCCACCACCATGCTCATGATGTAGTGGTTGCTGCCGAACAGCAGGGGCACCAGCGCATAGCTGGCCAGCAGTGCCAGCAGCACTTGTGTGTTGCGTTTCATCCGCGTCTCCGTTTGGCACCGAACAGGCCGTTGGGCATGACAAACAAGACTAGCAGGAACAGACCCATGCCGACCAGGTCCTGCAGCGCCGAGCTGGCCAGCGTCACCGTCAGCGCCTCGGCCACACCCAAGAGCAGCGCGCCGACCAGCACGCCGGGAATGGAGCCAATGCCCGCCAGCACCGTGATCACAAAGGCCTTGATGGTGAGCACACCGCCGTACGAGGGGCTGATCACGCCGTAGCTGAACAGCGCCACCCCGGCAAAGGTGGCCAGTATGCCGGCCACCACAAAGGACACCAGCTCGGTGGAGCGCGGGTTGATGCCCATGAGCTTGGCGGCATCGCGGTTGCTGGAAACCGCACGCACCGCACGCCCATACCAGCTGCGCGCCAGCCACCACCACAGGCCGCCCATCAGCAGCACGCTGACGCCAAAAAACAGAATCTCGCTGTTCATGCTGAAGAACGGCCCGAGCACAAAGGCGTCCTGCATCCAGCTGGAACTGGTGGAGTGCACATCGGCCTTCCAGACCAGCAGGATCAGGTTGGTCAGCATCACACCCAGGCCATAGGTCAGGATCAGGGAATTGATCTCCCGGTCTTTCTGGATGCGGCTGACCGCAAGGTAAACCATCACCGAGGTGCTGCACACCACCAGCATCGCCAGCGGAATGGCCAAGAGCGGGCTCCAGCCCAGGCCGGACTCCACCGAATAGGCGATGTAGGCGGCCAACAGCACCAGCTCACCATGGGCCAGATTGATGACCTTCATGGTGCCGAATACCAGCGCCAACCCCAGCGCAATCAGCGCATAGGAGCCGCCTTGCAGCAGACCCGAATACAGCGCCTGAAGTATGAGTTCTGTCATGTCAGGACCACGCAGCGGCCTACCAGGGCACGCCAGGGAAGCTGGCCTTGCCCGTGGCCTCTTCCTTGGGCCAGACGATCACCACCTTGCCATTTTGATGCTGACCCATGCGGTGGCTGAAGAAGGGGTTGTCGCCATTGGCACCGAACTTGACCCGGCCAATCAGGGTCTGGCGGTCGGTCTTGTTCAGCTCATCGATCACGCCGTTCTTTTTCAGCGTGCCCTTGTCGGCCGAGCGTGCCATGGCTTCAAACAAGAGCGTGGCCTGCACATAGCCGAACTGCCCCAGGTAGTCGGGCTCCTTCTGGTACAGCTTTTGGTAGGCATCGTTAAAGGCTTTGCCGTCGGCGGATTTGAACTCCGCAGGGTAGGGCAGGAAGGCCGTGCCGTAGACATTGGGCATCAGGTCCGGAAAGTCGGCCGCCATCTTGGACGTGGCCAGGGACCAGACGCCCACGATCGCTTTGACATTGGGTTTGAGCACTCTTGCGGCACGCAAAATGCCCACGTAGTCGTTCTCATAGCCGACCATGGCAATGAATTCCGATTTGTCCTGCAGCTTGATCTTGTTGATGATCGGTTTGAAGTCGGTGATGGCCGGGTCAAACTCATGCGAGGCCACGGTGGCGCCCTGGGCTGTGAGGGTTTTTTGCACCTCGCGCGCCAGGCTGGAAGTGGCCTCCTTGGACGAATACACGATAGACACCGACTTGGCCTTCATGTCACCCAGCAAGCCCACCATGGCCTTCTGGTAACCGGCGGTGTTGTTGATGCGAAAGAAGTTTTTGTGTCCGCTGCTGACCAGGCTGTCATCCACGCCGCCGGATGTCACATAGGCCAGACCGAGCTTGCTGGCGGCGTCCGAAGCCGGCGCAATGTTGTTGGAGCCGTAGCCGCCGGTGATGGCCAGCACGCCCTGGCTGGCCAGCTTTTCCACCGCAGCCACGGCCTTGGCCGGAGACGACTCATCGTCAATCGAGATGACTTTGATCTTGTGTTTGCTGGTCTTATTGAATACCTCGGCAGCTACCAGAATGCCTTCATGCATGCCGCCGCCTACGCGCGCCAGGGTGCCGGTCAGGGGCACCTCCACGCCGACCAGAAGTTCTTCTGCATGCAGGCTGCTCCAACTGCCGGCGCAGGCGATCAGGGCCACGAGGCCTAGGTTTTTGTAACTATTTTTCATGCTGTGTCTCACTCGTTGTTAGGTGGATGAAGAGTTGCGGGCGGTAGAGTTATTTTTCATATGACGCCCTGCGCCTGCAATTCCTGCAGGCGCTCAGCGCTCAGGCCCAGCAGGTTTTGCAGCACCTGTTGCGTGCCTTCGCCCAGCTCCGGTGGCGGGCTGCGCACGGCCAGACGCTCGCCGTCAAAGCGGTAGGGCGGTGCCAGCACCTGCACGCTGCCGGCTTGTGGGTGCGGGTGCTCGGTGACCAGTCCGGCTTCGCGCGCACGGTCGGAGTTCAACGCTTCGAGCAGGCCCGACACCTCGCCGCAGGGAATGCCCGCGCGGGTGAGGCGCTCCAGCATGTCCTTGCGTGGCTTGTGCGCAATTTCCTGGCGCAGCAGGGGGGCCAGCAACGCGCGGTTGGCGGAGCGGCTCAGGTTGGTCTTGAAGCGCTCGTCCAGCGCCATGTCGGGCCGCTCAATGACCTCGTTGCAAAAGCGGACGAACTGGCTGTTGTTGCCGCAGGCGATCACCAGCGGGCCATCGGCCGCGTCAAACACCCCGTAGGGCATGATGCTCGGGTGGGCATTGCCGTAGCGCGGCGGGTCCTGCCCCATGAACAAAGCCTCCAGCCCGTAATAGGCCGTCACCATCAGGCCGCAGTCGTACAGGGCCATGCCGATGTGGCGGCCTTTGCCGGTCTTCTGGCGCTCGTAAAGCGAGGCCAGAATGGCTTGCGCGGCATACAGGCCGGTCACCATATCCACCACGGCCACGCCGAATTTGAGCGGCGGCTGATTAGCCTCGCCGTTGAGGGCCATCAGGCCGCTCTCGCCCTGTATCACCAGGTCGTAACCGGGCCGCGCCGCCTCGGGGCCAGTGCGGTCGTAGCCGGTGATGGAGCAGTAAATCAGCTCGGGCCGCTCAGCGCTAAGTTGCTCGTAACCCAGGCCCATTTTTTCAATGCCGCCGAACTTGAAGTTCTGCACCACCACGTCGCTCTTGGCGGCCAGATCGCGCGCAAGCTGCTGGCCTTCTGGCGTTTGCAAGTCCAGCGTCACCGAGCGTTTGTTGCGGTTCACGCTGTTGAAATACGAGGTTTCGGTAGCGCCTATGCGCAAGCCCCAATCGCGCGTGTCGTCACCGCGCAGCGGATGCTCCACCTTGATCACTTCGGCCCCCAGATCGCCCAGCACCATGGCGCACCAGGGCCCGGCCAGCACGCGGGAAAAATCCAAAATACGGATGCCTTCCAGAGGCAGGGCGGCGTTGATGGAGCTCATGGTGCGGCTGTGTTTGCGTTGGATTGGCGCGCTGCGGCAAAATCGGGCGCGCGTTTAGCCAAAAAGGCGTTGATGCCTTCTATGGCTTCGGCGTCACCCTGCGACTCAACCATCAACGTGGCTTCGAGCTCCATCTGGGTAAACAGGTCGGCACGGTGGGCGGACCGGCACAGCGTCTTGATGCGCGCGTTGGCCCTGTGCGGCCCTTGTGCCAGTCGCTGGGCCAGGGCCAGGGCTTCAGCCAGCGCGGCACCGGTATCGGTCAGGCGATTGACCGGGCCCAGGCGGTGCAGGCGTTCGGCGCTGATGCGCTCGCCACTCAGGCACAACTCGGTGAGCAACTGGCGCGAAACAAACTCCGCCATAAAGGCGGTAGCCCCACCGTCGGGCGACAGGCCCACCTTCACATAGGCCATGGAAAACACCGCATCGCGCGCCACCACCAGCATGTCGCAGGCCAGCGCCAGGGACAGGCCGGCACCTGAGGCACCGCCCTCCACGGCGGCAATCACCGGCTTGCCGCAATCACGCAGCGCCCGTACCAGGCCGTGCAGGTTTTCCAGCTTCTCGCGCCGCTCTGCCGGAGCCAGTGTGTGGCGCAGGGCCAGCTGGGTCAGGTCACCTCCGGCACAAAAAAAGCTGCCGGTACCGGTCAGCACGATGGCGCCCACCGACGAGTCTTGCTGTGCGTCGTGCAGCGCCGGTGGCAGTGCGGCATACAAACCGGCGGTCATGGCATTGCGCATGGCGGGATTGTTGATACTCAGGATGCGCACCGTCCCTTGCTGCTCGGTGAGGAGCGCGCTGCTCATGCTGTCACCAGAGCGGATAGCGCCATATAGCGCTGCAGATGGTGGTCTTCGTCGCCGAGTTGGTGGTCAATCATGATCAGGCGCTTGGCATAGTGCGACAGCGGCAACTCCCAGGTCATGCCGATGCCGCCATGCAGCTGTATGCATTCTTCGGCCACCAGGGTGGCGATGCGGCCAATGCTGAACTTGGCGGCACTCAGGGCGCGCTCGCGGGTCAGGCGCTCGCCGTCCAGCGCGGCGGCCGCGTTGATGACGCTGCTGCGCGCCTGCTCGATTTCCAACGCCATGTCGGCCATGCGATGCTGCAAGGCCTGGAAGCTGCCGATGGCCACGCCAAACTGTTTGCGGGTGCGCAGGTAATCCAGCGTGGCGGCCTTGGCCATGTCCATGGCGCCCACGGCCTCGGCGCACAAGGCCAGAATGCCGCGTCCCACGGCGCGCTCCAGCGTGGCATGGCCCGCACCTTCTGCACCCAGCAGGGCATCCGCGCCTAGCTGCACATTCTCCAGTTGCAGGCTGGCCACGCAGCCCCCATCCACCGTGCTGCTGCTGTGCAGCTGCAGTCCCGGCGTATCGGCAGGCAACAGGAACAGGGAGATGCCGTCCTCGTCCGCCACGGCGCCGCTGGTGCGCGCCGACACGACAAACAGCTGGCATTGCGCGCCCTGCAAGACCAGGGCCTTGCTGCCGTTGAGCAACCAGCCCTCAGCCTGGCGCAGCGCGCGGGTCTGCACATGGGCCAGTTCGTAATGGCTGGCCGGCTCTTCGTGCGCCAGCGCCGCGATGCTGTCGCCGCTGATCAGTGAGGCCAGCCATTCCTTTTGCTGTGCGTTGCCAACGGCGGCGATGGCGTCACCGGCTAGTACGGCGCTGCCCAGCAGCGGCTCTACCACCAGGCCGCGGCCCAGGGCTTCGAACACATTGGCAATGTCAAAACCGTCGCCGCCGAAGCCGCCATCGACTTCGTGGAACAGTGCAGCCATGACACCCAGTTCGGCAAACTGCTGCCACATGGCCGGGCTGAAACCCTGTGGTGAGCGAACGATTTCCTGGCGTGCCGCAAAGCCATAGCGCTCGCTGATAAAGCGGTTCAGGCTGTCGGCCAGCATGCGGCGTTCTTCGGTGGGTTCAAAGTTCATGTGTATGCCCTCACAGTCCGAGCATCATCTTGCTGATGATGTTTCTCTGGACTTCATTGGAGCCGCCGAAGATCGACAGCTTGCGGTTATTGAAGTACTGGGCGGCTGCGCTGGCTGCCGCCGGTGGGGTGGTGGGGGTGCCGGTATAGCCCTCGTCCAACGCTTCGTGGATATAGGGTCGCGCAAACGGGCCCATGGCGCGTCGTGTCAATGAGGTGATTTCCTGGCGGATCTGGGTGCCACGGATCTTGAGCATGGAGCTTTCGGCGCCCGGGGCTCCACCACCAGCCACGGCGGCGATCACACGTAGATTGGTGGTCTTCATATTTGCCAGATCAATCTCCACCCGCGCCAGCCTTGCCGCAAAAATCGGGTCTTGCGCCAGCGGTTTGCCTTGGCGCTGCTGCGTAGCCGCAATCTGCTGGAGGCGTTGCAAAGCCGCGCTGGACTGGCCGACTCCGGCGATGTTGGTGCGCTCGTAGGTCAGCAGGTATTTGGCACAGGTCCAGCCCTTGTTTTCTTCGCCCACCAGGTTCTCAGCCGGTACGCGCACGTCGGTGAAAAAAACTTCGTTGACCTCGTGCTCCTGGTCCAGGGTGATGATGGGTCGCACTTCCACGCCGGGCGTGTGCATATCGATCAACAGGAAACTGATGCCCTCCTGCTTCTTGGCCTCGGGGTTGCTGCGCACCAGGCAGAAGATCATGTTGGCGTGCTGACCCAGCGTGGTCCAGGTCTTCTGGCCATTGACGATGTAGTGTGGGCCCTGCGCATCCTGGCAAAGCCGGGCGCTGGTTTTCACAGCCGCCAGGTCCGAGCCGGCACCCGGCTCCGAGTAGCCCTGGCACCACCAGTCGCGGCCGTCCAGAATGCGCGGCAGCCAGTGCTGCTTTTGCGCCGCGTTGCCGTATTTGATAAGCACCGGCCCCAGCATGTTGACGCCAAAGGGCACGACACGGGGGGCCGCGGCCAGGGCGCATTCGTTCTCGAAAATGAAGCGCTCAATGGCGTTCCAGCCGGTACCACCAAACTCCACCGGCCAATGATTGGCCAGCCAACCCTGGGCATGGAGGATGGTGTGCCACTCCTGCATATCGGCCTTGGTCAGCCGCATGCCCTGGCTCACCTTGTCGGACAGGCGAGCAGGCAGCTTGGCCGCCAGAAAGCGGCACACTTCGTCGCGAAAAGTTTCTTCACTGGGACTGAAATTCAGGTTCACTCAGGGTTCCTAAAAATGTGTTCAAACAGGTCTGCAGCATCCAGTGCCAAGTGCTATCAGCAATCTGATGGATGCATCAAGGGCTTGTTTGTTTTGCTGTGCGAAACAAAGGTTCGCAAAATATTGATTTTCATAACCATACCGTATTTCTTCTGTTCTGTGCGCAGGTTTTGCCAGAACCAAGTGTTAACCCCTACGCTGATCGGTCTGGCAACGGTGGTGCAGTCGGGCGACATGCGGATATGATTTGTTTTGCTCTGCGAAACAACTGTTTGCAAAATCTTGAATGTCTGGAAAGATCAAAACCCCATGAATGACACGCCTGACGCCCTCGACGATGACGCCGTCGGCAAAGACCGCCAATTTGTGAATGCACTGGCGCGCGGTCTGGAAATTCTTCGCTGCTTTCGCCCCGGGGAAAAATTTCTGACCAACACCGAGTTGGCCAAACGCACAGGCTTGCCCAAGCCCACCATCACGCGCCTGACCTACACACTGACCAAGCTCGGCTATCTGGACAGCCCCGCAGACCGGGGGCAATACCAATTGGCTTCCGGGGTGTTGTCTCTGGGCTATTCGCTGCTCTCCAATTTGGATGTGCGGGAACTGGCACGCCCCGGCATGCGGGAGTTAGCGGAGCGCACCCGTGCCAGCGTCTCCATCGGCCTGCGTGACCGGCTCACCATGGTGTACGTGGAATCCTGCCGCAGCAGCTCTGCGGTCACCTTGCGCCTGGATGTGGGCTCGCGCATTCCGCTTGCCAGCACCGCCATGGGCCGCGCCTTGCTCTGCGGCATGCCGCAGCAGGAGCGCGACTTTGTGCTGGACCAGATGCGTCTGCAGGACGAGCTGCGATGGTCGCAAACCAAGGCCGGGGTAGAGCAGGCCTTCAAGCAATACCAGGACCTGGGCTTTTGTGTCTCGCTAGGTGATTGGGAGAAGAGCATTTCCGCTGTCGGTGTGCCCTTGCACATGCCCATGGGCGACAAGCTGATGGCCTTCAACTGCGGCGGCCCTTCCTTTTTGCTGTCGCAAGACACACTGATGAACGACCTAGGCCCCGGCCTGGTGCAGCTCGTAAACGATGTGAAGGTCAAGATGGGGATGGCCTATGAATCCGGGCCCGAGCAAACCGCCCACACTGTGCGTTAAAACCTAAGAGCACGACCAGCGCGGTGTGCGCCACATCCTGCTGGACCGCGACAAGCGGTCCAGCAGGATGGCAGTCGGGCAAACCCCTAGTGACGAAATGGCACGGCGATTGCTAGTATTCATTGTAATTACTTGACCAAATGGTCAGTTTTTAAAGAATACCTGTTGCAACGCTTTTTGGGAGCTGCCCGCGTGACCCCTTCAACCCATGCCACCCACCTGCCGGATATCCAGGCCGCACGCCTGCCCCCCGAGGAATACGCCAGGCGCTTTGCCGACGCGACACCGCGCTTCACCTCCTCGCAGGCATTGCTGGAGGCCGAGCGCTGCCTTTACTGCTTTGACGCACCTTGCGCTACCGCCTGCCCGACCAGCATCGACGTGCCCTCCTTCATCAAGCGCATCGGTGACGGGAACCTGCGTGGTGCGGCGCGCACCATCCTGGATAGCAACCCGCTAGGCGGCATGTGCGCAAGGGTTTGCCCGACCGAGAACCTGTGTGAGGCGGTCTGCGTGCGCAACACACAGGAGGACAGACCGGTGGCGATTGGCCGCCTGCAGCGCTTTGCCGTGGACGCGCTGCTCGAAGGCCCGAGACCGCAAATTTTCAGTCGCGCCGCTGCCACCGGCAAAACCATTGCCGTGGTGGGTGCGGGTCCGGCGGGACTGAGCTGTGCCCACACTTTGGCGCGCGAGGGCCACAGCGTCGTGGTGTTCGATGCCCGCCCCAAGGCCGGTGGTCTGAATGAATATGGACTGGCCAGCTACAAGACGCCGGGCAACTTTGCGCAGGCCGAGGTGCAGTGGCTGATGGGGCTAGGCGGCATTGAAATCCGCAACGACTGGAAGCTGGAAAGCACCGCGCAACTGGAGGCCTTGCGCCAGGAATACGACGCTGTTTTCCTCGGCATGGGCCTGTCCAGTACGGCGGCGCTGGGCGTTCCAGGCGAGACCCTCAAGGGCGTGCAGGACGCGGTGGACTTCATCTCTGCCCTGCGCCAGTGCGATGACCTGAGCCAGTTGCCGGTGGGCCGCCGCGTGATCGTCATTGGTGGCGGCATGACCGCCGTGGACGCCTCCGTGCAGAGCAAGCTGCTGGGTGCCAAGGTGGTGCACATGGTGTACCGGCGCGGGCCGGAGCAGATGTCGGCCTCCAAGGCCGAGCAGGAATGGGCGCAGACCAATGGCGTGGTGCTGCACCAGTGGCTGGCTCCGGTTGAAATTGTCGGTGTGGATGGAAATGCCAGCGCGGTGCGCTTTGCCGAGCAGGCCCTTGTGGATGGCAAGCTCACACCGACCGGGCGCGAGATCACCTGGGAGGCTGATGTGGTGCTCAAGGCGATTGGCCAGACGCTTGGCAACCCCTTGCTGGCACAAGCCGGCTTCACGCTACAGGACGGACGCATTGCCACCGATGTCGATGGCAAGACCAACATCGACGGTGTCTGGGCCGGTGGCGACTGCCGGTCCGGTGGGCTGGACCTCACAGTGGAGGCGGTGGAACACGGCAAGCTATCTGCCAAGGCCATCCACGCGAAACTGCATGCGAGGGCCTAAACCGGTACCGCCTGTCTGTCACATCCGCCACCTTTCACGCAAACCGATTTGGAACCCCACCATGGCCAATCTGCAAACCACCTTCGCCGGAGTCACCAGCCCCAACCCTTTCTGGCTGGCCTCGGCCCCGCCCACCGACAAGGCCTACAACGTCAACCGCGCCTTTGAAGCCGGCTGGGGCGGGGTGGTCTGGAAGACCCTGGGCGAGGCCGGCCCACCGGTGGTCAACGTCAACGGCCCGCGCTACGGCGCACTGCTGACGCCGGACCGCCGCCTGTACGGCTTCAACAACATCGAGCTGATAACAGACCGCGATCTGGAAATCAATCTGCGCGAGATCGCCGAGGTCAAGCGCCTGTGGCCGGACCGCGCCATGGTGGTATCCATCATGGTGCCCTGCGTGGAGGAGAGCTGGAAGGCCATCCTGCCGCGCGTCGAAGACACCGGCGCCGATGCCATCGAGCTGAACTTCGGCTGCCCGCACGGCATGAGCGAGCGCGGCATGGGCGCGGCCGTGGGCCAGGTGCCCGAGTACATCCAGATGGTCACGCAGTGGTGCAAGCTGTATACGAAGTTGCCGGTGATCGTGAAGCTCACGCCCAACATCACCGATGTGCGCCTGCCGGCGCGCGCCGCCAAGGCCGGTGGGGCCGATGCGGTGTCGCTGATCAACACCATCAACTCCATCATGGGTGTGGACCCGTACACCCTGACCATGAGCCCCAGCACCGGCGGGCGGGGCTCGCACGGCGGCTACTGCGGCCCGGCCGTGAAGCCGATTGCACTGAACATGGTGGCCGAGATTGCACGCGACCCGCTGACCGCGGGCCTGCCCATCAGCGGCATCGGCGGGATTGGCACTTGGCGCGACGCGCTGGACTTTATTGCCCTGGGCGCCGGCAATGTGCAGGTGTGCACCGCCGCCATGGTCTACGGCTTCAAGATCGTGCAGGACATGGCTGATGGCCTGTCGACCTATATGGACGAGATGGGCTTCAAGAGCGTTTCCGAAATCGTTGGGCGGGCGACGCCCACGGTATCCGACTGGCGCTACCTGAACCTGAACCACATCAGCAAGGCCGTCATCAACCAGGACTCTTGCATCCAGTGCGGACGCTGCCACATTGCCTGCGAGGACACCTCGCACCAGGCCATCACCTTCGAAAAGGATGGCAAGCGCCACTTTGAGGTCAAGGAAGACGAGTGCGTGGGCTGCAATCTGTGCGTCAACGTCTGCCCGGTTCCCGAGTGCATCAGCATGCGCGATCTGGCACCCGGCGAAGTCGATCTGCGCACCCAAAAGGTGGTAACAGCCGAGCACGCCGACTGGACCATGCACCCCAACAACCCCATGCGCACCGCCTGAAGACGCACGCATTTAGCCAAGACAAAGCAGCTGTTCTGTCCTATTCTTCGCAAGCAATATTCATGAGGAACTCTCCATGACCCATCTTTTGATTCGTGGCGGTACGGTCGTCAACGCAGACCGCGCTTTTCTGGCCGATGTGTTGACCCAGGACGGAAAGATCGTCGCTGTTGGTGACAACCTGACAGCCCCTGCTGGTGCCACGGTGGTCGACGCCGGTGGCCAATACGTCATGCCCGGCGGTATCGACCCGCACACCCACATGCAGCTGCCTTTCATGGGCACCACCACGATGGATGACTTCTACACTGGCACCGCAGCGGCCATGGCTGGCGGCACCACCACCATCATCGACTTTGTCATCCCCAACCCCAAGCAGCCGCTGATGGAGGCCTACGCCACGTGGCGCGAGTGGGCCGAGAAGTCCGCCAGCGACTACAGCTTCCACGTCGCCATCACCTGGTGGGATGAGACGGTGAAGCACGACATGGGCACGCTGGTGCAGCAGGAGGGTGTGAACAGCTTCAAGCACTTCATGGCCTACAAGAACGCCATCATGTGCGACGACGAGACCCTGGTGAACAGCTTCAAGCGCTCCCTCGAACTCGGCGCCATGCCCACGGTGCACGCCGAGAATGGCGAACTCGTGTACCTGCTGCAGAGTGAGGTCGCCAAGATGGGCATCACTGGCCCCGAAGGCCACCCCATGTCCCGTCCGCCCATGGTCGAAGGCGAGGCAGCCAATCGCGCGATTGCTATTGCCGATGTTTTGGGCGTGCCCATCTATGTGGTTCATGTGTCCTGCATGGAAGCCGCAGACGCGATTGCCCGCGCCCGTGCCCGCGGCCAGCGCGTTTACGGCGAAGTGCTGGCCGGCCATCTGGTGGTGGACGACAGTGTCTACCGCCACCCCGATTTCGCCACCGCCGCAGCCCATGTGATGAGCCCACCGTTTCGCCCCGTCGGCCACCAAGAGGCTTTGTGGCGCGGCCTGCAAAGCGGCAATCTGCACACCACGGCGACCGATCACTGCACCTTTTGCGCGGCGCAAAAGGCGGCCGGCAAAGACAACTTCGCCAAGATCCCCAACGGCACCGGTGGAGTCGAAGAACGACTGGCCGTGATCTGGGACGCGGGTGTCAACACGGGGCGCCTGACGCCTTCTGAGTTTGTCGCAATCACCTCGGCCAACACCGCCAAGCTGTTCAATATCTATCCGCAAAAAGGCAGTGTTTCCGTGGGCGCAGATGCCGATCTGGTGGTGTGGGACCCGGCGGGTACCAAGACGCTGTCGGTGAAGACGCAGCACAGCAAGGGCGACTTCAATATCTTCGAAGGCCGCACCGTGCGAGGCATTCCCAGTTACACCGTCAGCCAGGGTGAGTTGGTTTTTGTGCAGGGTGACTTGCGGGCAGAGCGTGGCAAGGGCCGCTACATCAAACGCCCCGCCTTTAGTCCCAACTTTGCGGCGGCAGCCTTGCGAGCCGAGACCTTGAAACCTACCGCGGTGAAACGCTGATTGCCTACCCACTGACTGCCAGGAAACACACCATGACCATTGCAACCGCAACCGACATTTCCTCGATCCGCATCAACGG
Source organism: uncultured beta proteobacterium (assembly GCA_903845935.1). Classification (GTDB taxonomy): domain Bacteria; phylum Pseudomonadota; class Gammaproteobacteria; order Burkholderiales; family Burkholderiaceae_C; genus Allorhodoferax. The sequence continues at coordinate 164,101 of CAIMZI010000091.1, forward strand.
CGAGCGCCTTTGGGCATCGCTCATGGAACTCGCCAAAATCGGCGCCACACCCAAGGGCGGCGTCTGCCGCTTAACCCTCACCGACCTCGATAAACAAGGCCGTGACCTGGTCCTCGGCTGGGCCCGTGAGGCCGGCATGGAAATCACCGTCGACAAGATCGGCAATGGTTTCATGCGCCGCCGGGGCCGCATCAACGCGCTCGCACCAATAGTCACCGGCAGCCACATCGACACCCAACCCACAGGCGGCAAGTTCGATGGCAACTACGGCGTGCTGGCCGGCATTGAAGTGGTGCGTACCCTGAACGACCATGGCATTGAAACCGAAGCGCCGATCGAGGTCGCCTTCTGGACCAACGAAGAAGGTTCGCGCTTTGTGCCGGTGATGATGGGCTCAGGCGTATTCGCCAAGGCCTTCACGCTGGAGCACGCCTATGCAGCCACCGACACCGAGGGCAAGTCGGTCAAGGATGAGCTTGCGCGCATTGGCTACATCGGCGAACAGGAACCGGGCGACCATCCGATTGGCGCCTATTTCGAAACGCATATCGAACAAGGTCCGGTGCTGGAGGACAACGACGTCACCATCGGCGTGGTGAGCGGCGTGCTGGGCATCCGCTGGTTTGACTGCACCGTCGCCGGCATGGAGGCGCATGCCGGCCCCACGCCCATGGCCTTGCGCAAGGATGCGATGCAGGTGTCCGCCCGCATCATGCAGGAGGTGGTGGCCGCAGCCCTGCGCCATTCGCCGCATGGCCGTGGCACAGTGGGCATGGTGCAGGTCTTCCCCAACAGCCGCAATGTGATTCCGGGCCGCGTGAAATTCAGCGTCGACCTGCGCAATGCCACGGACGCGCTGGTGGACCAGATGGCCGATGAGGTCAAGGCCTTTGCCGCCAAGGCTGCGGCAGAAAGCGGGCTCGACGTGAAGATTGAGCTGGTGTCGAGCTACCCAGCGCAAGTCTTCCACGCCGACTGCGTGGACGCCGTGGGGCGCGCCGCCCAGAAACTGGGTTACTCCAATATGCCCGCCGTGTCCGGAGCCGGACACGACGCGGTCTATATGGCAAAACTGGCACCCAGCGGCATGATCTTCATCCCCTGCAAGGACGGCATCAGCCACAACGAAATTGAAGATGCCAAGCCCGAGCACATCACGGCCGGCTGCAACGTGCTGTTGCACGCCATGCTTGAGCGGGCGGGAACCTAGTTGCGAGAACTGTCGATGATCTTCTGTGAAGTTCATCGGCCTTTTAGGCAGCAAATTTTGGCCAAAAAAAAATCCCTCTCAGTTTCCTGAGAGGGATTTTTCACTGTAATTAGCCTGACGATGACCTACTTTCACACGGGAACCCGCACTATCATCGGCGCTGACGC
>CAIMZI010000092.1 GCA_903845935.1 uncultured beta proteobacterium
GATGGGCGTGGGGGATTTCAGTCCGACCGAGGTGAAAAAGATGATGGCCGGCAAACTGGTGTCCTTGGGCGCCGGTCTGAATGCACTGACCGAGGGGCTCAAGGGAGGCTCCAGCAATGCCGATCTGGAAACGCTGTTGCAATTGATACACCTGAAGTTCGGCCCCGCGCGCAGGGATGAGGCGCTGTTCCAGTCCTTTGTCAGCCGCAACCAGGACTCAGCCAAGAACGCCATGGCGCGCCCAGAGTCGGTGTTTGCCGACGCCAAACAGAACACCTTGTATGGCAATCATCCCCGCCTGTGGCTGACGCCCAGGCCGCAGAATTTTGAACACTTAAGCCTGGATCGCATTCTGGAAATCGACGGCCAGCGTTTTTCCAGCGCCCGTGGCATGACCTTTGTGATGGTGGGCAGCTTCACGTTGGACGGCATCCGCCCGCTGATCGCCAGCTATCTGGCGAGTCTGCCCACGCCCGTGCTAGCTGTGGGTTATCGGGATCTGGGTGTGCGCCCGGTGCCGGGGGTGGTGAAGAAAGATGTGAACGTGGGCAGCGAGCCTAAGGCCCAGGTCTCCCTCAGTTTTGCGGGGGACGCGGCCTATTCGGAAGACGCGCGCTTGACGCTGGCCGCACTGGTGGAGGTGGTCAACCTGCGGATCATCGATGTGCTGCGGGAAAAGCTGACGCTGATCTATGGCGGCGGCATGGGCGGTGGTCTGGAACAGACGCCGTATCCACACTACCGCCTGGAATTGTCTCTGCCCTGCGCGCCGGAGAATGTGGACAAGGTGATTGCTGCAGCCTTCGATGAAATCCACAAGATTCAGGACCTGGGGCCGCAGGCCGAGGACATCGCCAAGCTCAAGACCCACTGGTTGCTGGCGCATCGCAAGAGCCTGCGTGAAAACCCCTATTGGTTGGATAAGCTGCAATCGGCCGAGCTGTATGGAACCGACCCTCAACTGATTCTGAACTACGAAAATCGGGTAGATGCCGTGACGGCAGACGACATCCGCTCGGCCGCGCGCCGCTATCTTTCGCGCGACAACTATGTGCAGGTGGTGATGCGCCCGCAGAACTAGCTTGACGAACCCCGGCGGTTGCCGGGGCCCGCTACCCGGCTTAACCGGTATTGCGCAGTCCGGCGGCAATGCCGTTGATTGAGATATGAATGCCGCGCTGCACGCGTTCATCGGCAATGCCGGCGCGGTAGCGCCGCACCAGTTCCACCTGCAAATGGTGCAGGGGGTCGATGTAGGGAAAGCGGTGCTTGATCGAGCGCTGCAGCGAGGCGTTGTTCGCCAGACGCTGCTTGTCGCCGGTGATGAGGTTCAGGGCCAGGGCCGTGGCATGCCACTCGGCCTCTATGGCGCTGAAGATGCGTTTACGCAGCTTGATGTCGGTCACCAATTCGGAATAGCGCGAGGCGAGAGCCAGATCGCTCTTGGCCATCACCATGTCCATGTTGGAGAGCAGGGTCTTGAAAAACGGCCACTGCTTGTACATTCTTTGCAACAACGCCAGGCGCTCCTTGCTTTGTGCCGGAGTCGCGCCTTCGATGAAGGCATTGACGGCCGAGCCAAAGCCCAACCAGCCGGGCAGTGTCAGGCGGCACTGGCCCCAGCTAAAACCCCAGGGAATGGCGCGCAGGTCTTCAATCGCCTGGCTGGCCTTGCGCGAGGCCGGGCGTGAGCCGATGTTGAGCTCGGCAATTTCGCGCAGCGGGGTGGAACTGAAAAAGTATTCGGTAAAGCCTGGGGTCTCGTAGACCAGGGCGCGGTAGGCCGCCATGCTGCTTTGGGACAGTTCGGCAGCCGCATCCAGGAAGGCCTTGGTGGCGGACTTGGTCGGTTGCAACAACGTGGCCTCCAGCGTGGCTGCCACCAGGGTTTCCAGATTGCGCCGGCCGATTTCGGGGTTTGCATATTTGGAGCCTATGACTTCGCCCTGTTCGGTCAGGCGGATCTGGCCGCGCACCGTGCCCGGAGGCTGGGCCAGAATGGCCTGGTAGCTGGGGCCACCGCCCCGTCCCACCGTGCCGCCTCGGCCGTGGAACATGCGCAGTTTGATCTTGTGGTTTTTGTCCAGCTCATCAAACAGTTCCACCAGGGCAATCTCGGCGCGGTATAGCTCCCAGTTGCTGGTAAAGATGCCGCCGTCCTTGTTGCTGTCGGAGTAACCCAGCATGATGTCCTGCTCGCCGCCGCTGCGCTTGACCAGATCGGCCACACCCGGCAGGGCGTAGAACGCACGCATGATGGGCGCGGCATTGCGCAGGTCTTCAATGGTCTCGAACAGCGGCACGACGATCAGGTCGCAATGGCCCTGGGCATCCAAGGTGTTTTGCATCAGGCCCACTTCTTTTTGCAGCAGCAGCACCTCCAGCAGGTCGCTCACCGTCTCGGTGTGGCTGATGATGTAGTGGCGAATGGCCTCATGGCCAAAGCGCGAGCGCATCTCTTTGGCCATGGTGAAGATGGCCAACTCGGCGCTCGCATGGGCCGAGTAGGCTGCGCCGTGCACGCGCAAGGGGCGGGCGTCGTTCAGCATGCGCAGCAGCAGGCTGCGTTTGGCAGTCTCGTCAAGCGCCTGGTAGCTACTCTCCACGCGCGCCGTGGCCAGCAGTTCGGCCACAACTTCCTCGTGTTTGTCCGAGCTTTGGCGCAAATCGACGGTGGCCAGGTGAAAGCCGAACACCTCCACTGCGCGGATCAGCGGGTGCAGGCGTTGAGCCGTGAGTGCTGCGCCATGGTGGGCCTGCAGCGAGGCCTCAATGACGCGCAGGTCGGCAATAAATTCTTCCGCCGTTTTATAGGCGTTTTGTGGTGCCACGGCATGGCGTGCGGCGGTGGTTCCGGTGAGGTTCTGCAGCGTGGCGGCCAGGCGCGCATAGACACCGGTCAGCGCGCGACGATAGGGTTCGTCCTTGCGGTGCTCGTTGGTATCGGGCGAACGCTCGGCCAGGTTCAGCATGTCATCGGTGCAGCTGTTGAGCAGGGCGCTGATCGACAATTCGCTGCCCAGATAATGCACCTCGGTGAGGTAATGGCGCAGCGCCACCTCGCTCTGACGCCGTAGCGCATATTCCAGGGTCTGGGCGCTGACATTGGGGTTGCCATCGCGGTCGCCGCCGATCCACTGGCCCATGCGCAAAAACGTGTGCACCGGCTGCGTTCCCAGCAAGTCTTCCAGCTCGGCATAGAGCTTTGGAATTTCGCGCAAAAAGGTGGATTCGTAATAGCTCAGCGCGTTCTCAATTTCGTCGGAGACGGTGAGCTTGCTAAAGCGCAGCAGGCGCGTCTGCCACAGCTGCATCACCCGGGCGCGCATTTGCGCCTCGTTGGCGGCCAGCTCCTTGGGTGTCAGCGCGTCCTTCTTGCCTTCAAACGGCGTCGCACGCTGCTTGATGTCGTCGCGTGCGGTCAACAATTGGGCTATGTCGCGCTCGGCATCCAGAATGCTTTTGCGCTGCACCTCGGTGGGGTGGGCGGTGAGCACCGGCGCCACATAGCTTTGCGCCAGGGTTTGCGAAATCACACGGGGCGAAATGCCGGCCCAGCGCAGGCGCGACATGGCCACTTCGATGCTGCCTTCCTGGGTTTCACCGGCGCGCTCATGGACGGCGCGGCGGCGAATATGGTGGCGGTCTTCGGCCAGATTGGCCAGGTGACTGAAGTAGGTAAAGGCCCGAATCACGCTCACGGTCTGGTCACCGCTTAAACTTTTGAGCAGCTTTTTCAGCGTCTTGTCGGCTTCGTGGTCGGCATCGCGCCTGAAAGTGACCGAAAGCTTGCGGATCTGCTCAATCAGCTCAAAGGCCTCCACGCCCTCCTGCTCGCGAATCACATCGCCCAGAATTCGGCCCAAAAACCGGATGTCCTCCACCAAGGGGCGTTCGTTGTCTTTGTTGCGCTTGATGGCAGAGGCA
>CAIMZI010000093.1 GCA_903845935.1 uncultured beta proteobacterium
CCAAGGAAATCGAACTCAAAGACAAGCTGCAAAACATGGGTGCGCAGATGGTCAAGGAAGTTGCTTCCAAGACTTCTGACAACGCGGGCGACGGCACCACCACTGCTACCGTGCTGGCACAAGCCATCGTGCACGAAGGCATGAAGTACGTGACCGCCGGCATGAACCCCATGGACATCAAGCGTGGTATCGACAAGGCTGTTGAAGCCCTGATCGCCGAGCTGAAGAAGGCGTCCAAGCCCACCACCACCTCCAAAGAAATCGCGCAAGTTGGCTCCATCTCCGCCAACAGCGATGTCTCCATCGGTGACATCATTGCCAACGCAATGGACAAGGTCGGCAAAGAAGGCGTGATCACTGTGGAAGACGGCAAGTCTTTGCAAAATGAACTCGACGTCGTCGAAGGCATGCAGTTTGACCGCGGCTACCTGTCGCCCTACTTCATCAACAACCCAGAAAAGCAATCCGCTCTGCTGGACAACCCGTTTGTGCTGTTGTTCGACAAGAAGATCAGCAACATCCGTGACCTGCTGCCTACCCTGGAACAAGTTGCCAAGGCCGGCCGTCCGCTGCTGATCATTGCTGAAGATGTCGAAGGCGAAGCCCTGGCAACTCTGGTGGTGAACACCATCCGTGGCATCCTGAAGGTTGTGGCTGTCAAGGCTCCTGGCTTTGGCGACCGTCGCAAGGCCATGCTGGAAGACATCGCCATTCTGACCGGTGGCAAGGTGATCGCTGAAGAAATCGGCCTGACCCTGGAAAAAGTGACTCTGGCTGACCTCGGTTCCGCCAAGCGCATCGAAGTGGGCAAGGAAAACACCATCATCATCGACGGCGCTGGCGCTGCTGCTGACATCGAAGCCCGCGTCAAGCAAGTTCGCGTGCAAATCGAAGAAGCAACTTCCGACTACGACCGCGAAAAACTGCAAGAGCGCGTGGCCAAACTGGCCGGCGGTGTTGCCGTGATCAAGGTGGGCGCTGCCACCGAAGTCGAAATGAAGGAAAAGAAAGCCCGCGTTGAAGATGCACTGCACGCTACCCGCGCTGCCGTGGAAGAAGGCATCGTGGCTGGTGGCGGTGTGGCTCTGCTGCGCGCCAAGCAAGCTGTGGGCGAAATCAAGGGTGCCAACGCTGACCAAGACGCCGGCATCAAGCTGGTGATGAAAGCCATCGAAGCTCCCCTGCGCGAAATCGTTTACAACGCAGGCGGCGAAGCCTCTGTGGTGGTGGCTGCTGTGTTGGCCGGTTCGGGCAACTACGGCTTCAACGCTGCCAACGACACCTACGGCGACATGATCGAAATGGGCATTCTGGACCCAACCAAGGTGACACGTACTGCGCTGCAGAACGCGGCATCTGTTGCATCGCTGATGCTGACCACCGAGTGCATGATTGCCGAGTCTCCCAAGTCGGAGTCCGCTGGCGGCGGCATGGGTGGTGGTGATATGGGTGGGATGGGTGGTATGGGCGGCATGGGCATGTAATGGCTCGCCTTGCCTGACGACCTACAGCGTCGTTGTTTGGGCTGGCCGTAGCGCTGCTACTGTCTGCGCCCAAACGCCTAGCTGTAGGCCGCCATGCCGCGTTGGAGTGACGTTGTGTTGCTCCTGCAAAAAACAAAACCCCGCTGGGCTTGCCTTGCGGGGTTTTGTTTTGGGTGCTCGGTTTGGGACGCCTTGCTCAGTGGTAGTCGTCTTCGCGCTGGTGACGAATGGCACCGATGATCACGGTTTGGCTGTCAACGATTTCGAACAGGGCCACATAGCCTGAACTACCGAACGGGATCACCAGTTCACGCACAAAGGGGCTGCTGCCGGACTTGCGACAGGCAAAAGGGAATGACTGCAGGAAGGCGATTCCATTCTTGATCGCTTGCAGCGCCCGGTCCGGGATATCCAGATCACCGGCATCTCTCTCGAGTTCACGTTGTAGCGCGAAGTCATACAGGCGCTCCAAATCATCAAGGGCGGCAGGACTGAATTCAACCAAATACTTCATCGTGCGCGCTGCGCCTTGGCCTGTCTTGCTACGAGCAGTTTGGCTTCCAGTTTGGCGAGCACCACCTCGGCGGGAATACCGTTTCCGACGCGCTTGGTCTCCTCAATGGCAGCCATTCCACGTCGGATAAATTCCACCTGGTTCTTGCGCCGCGCGACTGTTTCACGGATGGCACTCTCGACAAATACGGAAAGCGATTCGCCCGGCGCCAGCACACCTTCAACTTCTGTCCGAAATTCGGGTGCGACGCGTATGGGTGGGATAGTGGCGGTTTTCATGACCGCATCGTATAGCAAATGCGATGCAAAGAAAAGCATGTTTCTGCACGGCGCTTACTGCAATCGATTGGAACCGCACACGACCACGCCGGCCTACAGTTTATTCAGGTCCAGCTTCTTGCGCGCCGTGAGTGCCGCCGCGCGCACAAAGCAGCTGTCCTCGTGGTCGTTGACCAGGCCCATGGCCTGCATAAAGGCGTACATGGTGGTGGGGCCAACAAACTTCCAACCGCGTTTTTTCAGGTCTTTTGACAGCGCCAGGGATTCGGGACTTTGTGTCATGCCGCGCAGGGTCTCGCGGGTGATATGGCTGGGGCGTGACGCCACTGTGGGCTCGAATTTCCAGAAATAGGCGGCCAGCGAGCTTTCGGACTCCAGCAACTTCTCGGCGCAGCGGGCGTTATTGATGGCAGCCTCAATCTTGCCGCGGTGGCGCACGATGCCGGCCTCAAGCATCAGGCGTTCAACGTCCTTATCGTCAAAGCGCGCAACTTCAGTCCAATCGAAGTGCGCAAAGCCGGCACGGAAGCTCTCCCGTTTTTTCAGGATGGTGATCCAGCTTAGGCCCGCCTGAAAACCTTCCAAACAAATTTTTTCAAACAGCCGCCGGTCATCCGTCACCGGAAAGCCCCATTCGCTATCGTGGTAATCGCGGTAGAGCTGCGAGCCATCGACCCAGAAACAGCGGGCGGGCTCGATTGCAAGTTCAGTTGTCATAGCCCGAACTGCTGATGCAGGGTATTGGCCAGAGTCTGCGGCTCTGTCAGGTGAATGCCTGTCCAGCCCAGGTCCTGCGCCGCCTGCACATTGGCGCTCATATCGTCGATAAAAACGATGCTCTCAGAAGGCAATTGGTAGCGGTCTTGCAGCAATTGGTAAATGGCCGGATTGGGCTTGCTTACATTCACATCGCCGGAAAAGATGCCACCGTCAAAGTGTTGCAAGAAGGCGTGCTTTTGCTCCAGTTCACGCGCATAAGGCCTTGGCATATTGGAGAGAAAGTACAAGCCGACAACGCCCTCGCCCGCCTGCCGTTTGCCATGCAGCGCCTTCAACACAGCGATCGTCTCGTCCATTGGAGCCAAGCGCTCACCAATGCCTTGCACCAAGCGCTGCACGGCATCCCGATCCAGATCCAGGCGGCCGGACAGCCGCTGCACCACCGCGTCCATCTCCAGCAGGCCGCGATCAAAGTCGTGCCAATCTTCGTGGCCGAACATGTCGATTGCCAGCTGCTGTGCCTGGGCCGGCGTTGCCGCGCGATCCGGAAAAGTTTCGGCCACTATTTCTGCGGGGCGCCAGGCAAACAACACCGCACCAAAATCAAACACCACATTCATGCTTGCGTACCTTCCAAGGAGAGCATCAGGCACGCAAGCGTGCAAGCAGGCCTGCGGTTGAACCATCCAGACCGGTAGCGTCGCCGTTGCTCAGGCGCGCCTCGATGTCCTTGGCCAACACCTTGCCCAACTCCACACCCCATTGGTCAAAACTGTTGATGCCCCACAGGCTGCCGCTGACAAATACGCGGTGCTCCTGCAAGGCGATCAGTGCGCCCAAGGCTGCGGGTGTCAAATCGTCCAGCAACAGGAAGGTGCTGGGACGGTTGCCCGGAAAGTGCTTGTGGCCGCCTGTATCCACCTTGCCTGTCATCAGCGCTTGCGCCTGCGCCAGCACATTGGCCAACAACAGCGGCTGGTGCCCTGGCAGGGAGTGACGCGCCTTCTTGACCGCCACGAATTCCAGCGGCACCACGTCGGTTCCCTGGTGCAGCATCTGAAAGTAGGCATGCTGGCCGTTGGTGCCAGGCTCGCCCCAGAGCACGGGCGAGGTGCCAAACGGCAGGGTCGCACCCTCGCCGTCAACGCGTTTGCCGTTGCTTTCCATTTCCAGCTGCTGCAAATAGGCCGGCAGGCGACGCAGCGCGCTGTGATACGGCGCAATGCTGCGGCTGGTGAAGCCGTGGAAGTTGCGGTACCAGACGTCCAGCAGCCCCAGGCGCACCGGCAGGTTTTGCGCAAGCGGCGCCGTGCGGAAATGCTCGTCCATGGCGTGGGCACCGGCCAGGAATTCGCGAAAACCCTCAGCGCCTATGGCAATCGCCAGCGGCAGGCCGATGGCCGACCACATGGAATAGCGCCCACCCACCCAGTCCCAGAAGCCAAAAGTGGTGGTGATGCCAAAGGCATTGGCCGCCGCCACATTGGTGGTGAGTGCTGCAAAGTGGCGCGCCGTGTCCGTTCCGCCCTGCTGTGCGAACCAGGCCTTGGCCGAGTGCGCATTGGTCATGGTCTCTATGGTGGTGAAGGTCTTGCTGGCGATCAGGAACAGCGTGCTTTCCACCTTCACCTTGCTCAGTGTGGCAGCCAGTTCGTGGCCATCGACATTGCTGACGAAATGCACGCGCTTGCCACTGTTGGCAAAGGCATCCAGCGCAAGCACCGCCATTTGCGGCCCCAGGTCCGAGCCGCCGATGCCGATGTTCACCACGTCGGTGATCTTGCTATCGGCGCGCACGCTCTCGGCATAGGCCAACATGCCGTCCAGCGTCTCGTGCACCTTGGCCAGCTCGGTGCTGCGATGGCTGCCGTCATTGCCGACTTCGGGCGGCGTGCGCAAGAGCACATGCCAGACCTCGCGGCCTTCGGTGTGATTGATCTTCTCACCCGCGAACATGGCATCGCGGTGCTCGGCCACGCCGCTTTGGCGCGCCAGGTCCATCAGCAACGCCTCAGAAGCCGCATCGATGCGGTTCTTGGACAGGTCGGCGAACACATAAGGTGCGCTTTGGCTGAAACGTTCAAAGCGCTGGCTGTCCTGCGCAAAGGCTTCGCGTAGATCAAAGTCCTTGCCACTTGCGTCAAAGGCGGCTTGCAGTGGGGCCCAGGCGGGCGTGCGATCACATCTGGTTCTTGCCATTTTTTTATGCTCCCAGCAGCAGCTTGTCGAGCTTGAGCGCATCCACGCAAAAGCCGCGAATGCCTTCGGCCAGCTTCTCGGTGGCCATAGCGTCCTCGTTGAGCGCGAAGCGGAAGCCCGCCTCGTCGTAGCTCACATGCTGCAGGTCCAGCGCCTGTGCACGGCTGGCTTCCAGCGCCTGCGTCAGCGGCGCATCGCTGGCGGCCAGGCCGGCCAGCAGATCGGGGCTGATGGTCAGCAGGTCACAACCGGCCAGGGCCGTGATCTGGCCCACGTTGCGAAAGCTGGCACCCATCACCTCGGTGGCAATGCCGAACTTCTTGTAGTAGTTGTAAATTTGCGCGACCGACTGCACGCCGGGGTCATTCGCGCCGGCCTTGTCCGCCTCCACCCAGGACGCGCCCGCAGTCTTTTTGTACCAGTCGTAAATGCGGCCTACAAAGGGGGAAATCAGTTGCACCTTGGCCTGGGCGCAGGCCACGGCTTGGCTGAAGGAAAACAGCAACGTCAGGTTGGTGTGTATGCCACGGCGCTCCAGTTGCTCAGCGGCCTGAATGCCCTCCCAGGTGGATGCCACCTTGATCAGCACCCGGTCTATATGAATGCCTTCTGCCTGGTACAACTCGATCAGGCGCTCGCCGCGCGCCACCGTGGCTGCGGTGTCAAAGCTCAGGCGGGCGTCCACTTCGGTGGAGACGCGCCCGGGGATGATGGACAGGATCTCGCAACCAAAGCGCACGATCAAGCGGTCCATGATCTCATCCAAAGGGCGGCCACGGTACTGGTTGACGGTGGCGCTCAGCAAGGGCGCGTATTCGGCCTTCTGCACCGCCTTGAGAATCAGCGAGGGATTGGTGGTGGCATCCTGGGGTTTGAAGGCGTCCAGTTGCTTGAAGTCACCGGTGTCGGCCACCACGGTGGTCCATTGTTTCAATGCGTCGAGTTGGTTCATGGTTGCGAGGTCCATTTAAAAAGTCACTTGAATTATCAATGAAACAAAGTTACATTACAACGTCGATATTTATGTAACTTCAAATCATGAGCTTTGATCTTGTACTGTTTGGTGGAACCGGTGACCTGGCCTGGCGCAAGCTCATGCCAGCCTTATTCCAGGCCTTTCGCCACGGCACATTGCCCGAGGGCGGACGCATTATCGGCGTCGGTCGTGACGACTTGGGCAATGAAAAATACCGCGAACTGATTCGCGCGCGCTTTGACAATGTGGAGCTTTCCAAGCGCCCCAGTGCCGAGGAGTTTGCGCGCTTTGCCGCCATTCTTGAATTCGTGCGCATGGACCTGTCCAAGCCAGACGACTATGCGCTGCTGGCCAATTCGCTGAATGCGCGCAATGCCGACACCGTGGTCATGTATGTGGCCACCGCGCCGGCCCTGTTCACCACAGTCTGCGAGCAACTGGCCGCGGCCGGGCTGAATACGCCCAAGACACGCGTGGTGCTGGAAAAACCGTTGGGCCACGACCTGGCATCCAACCGCGCCATCAACCACACGGTGCGCCAGTTCTTTGAAGAGCGTCAAATCTTCCGCATTGACCATTACCTGGGCAAACCGGCGGTGCAAAACCTGTTTGCGCTGCGCTTTGGCAACGCCTTGTTCGAGCCGCTGTGGCGCCGCGAGCACATTGCCAACATCCAGATCAGCATTGCCGAAGACCTAGGCGTGGAAAGCCGTGGCGCCTTTTACGAGGGCACCGGCGCGCTGCGCGACATGGTACAAAACCACGCGCTGCAACTGCTGTGCGCCATCGCCATGGAGCCGCCCATCAACGCCCATGCCGATGCCATCCGCGACGAAAAGCTCAAGGTGTTGCGCTCGCTCAAACCCTGGACCAAGGAGACACTGACGCAGGACGTGATCCGCGGCCAATATTCCGCCGGCAACAGCGGCGGCATCAAGGTGCCCGGCTACCGCGAAGAAGTAGGCGTCAGCCCCAACAGCAACACAGAAACCTTTGTCGCCTTGCGCGCCGAGATTTCCAACTGGCGCTGGGCCGGTGTGCCGTTCTACATCCGCACCGGCAAACGCCTGGCCGGACGCGAGGGCAGCATCGTCATCAACTTCCGAGCCACGCCGCACGCCATCTTCAACTCCAACACCAATGTGGCCAACAAGTTGGTGATCCACCTGCAGCCCAAGGACGGGCTGGAGCTGCACCTGCTGGCCCAGGGTCAGGCCAACCGCAACGTCAAGGCCGCCTCGCAAACCCTGGCGCCGGTGCAGCTGGACCTGGACTTTGACAAGCGCTTTGGCTCCGAGCGCGTCGGTGCCTATGAGAGATTGCTGCTCGACGTGATCGATGGTCGCCTGAACCTGTTTGTGCGCAGCGACGAACAGGAAGCCGCCTGGCGCTGGGTCGAGCCCATGATCGAGCACTGGAACAGTGACCCGCAAGGCCCGCGCCTGTATGCCGCCGGAACCTGGGGCCCCAGCGCCTCCAGCGCCATGATTGCCCGCGACGGCTTCTGCTGGAGCGAAGAATCTTGAGCCCCCACGCTCCGCCGCTGCGCGGGTCGCTCTGATCATGCTCGATCGTATCAAGGCCGCCCTGCCCTCGCTGGCTCCTGCGGAACAACGGGTCGGCAAGCTGTGCCTGGCCGATCCGCGCGCCTTTGCCAAGCTGCCGGTCAGCGAACTGGCCGACCGCTCGCATGTCAGCAAACCGACCGTGGTGCGGTTCTGCCGCAGCGTGGGCTACGACGGACTGTCGGACTTCAAGCTCAAGCTGGCCGGCACTGTCAACGAAGGCGTGCCCTTCATCCACCGCAGCGTGGACGTGGACGACAAGACCGGTGACGTCATGGTCAAGGTCATAGACAACACCGTGGCGGCATTTTTAAAGTACCGCAACGACGCCAGCAGTCTGGCTATGGAAAAGGCGGTCAACGCGCTGCTGGAAAGCTACAAGTCGGGCTGCCAGATCCAGTTCTTTGGTGTCGGCAACTCGGGCATCGTGGCGCTGGACGCACAGCACAAGTTCTTCCGGCTGGGCATCAACACCAACGCCTACAGCGACGGCCATATGCAGGTGATGAGCGCCTCCATCCTGGGCTCAGGTGACTGCGTGGTGGTCATCAGCAACTCGGGGCGCACGCGCGACCTGATGGACGCCTGCGACATCGCGCGCAAAAATGGCGCCACCACCATCGTCATTACCGCCAGCGGTTCACCCCTGGCCAGCGCCGGTAGCATCCACCTCAGCGCCGATCACCCCGAAGGCTTTGACAAGTTCAGCCCCATGGTCTCGCGCCTGTTGCACCTGATGATCATCGACATACTCGCCACCTGCGTGGCCCTGCGCATAGGCGGCGGCAAGCTTCAGCCCCTGCTCAGCGAGATGAAGCACAACCTGCGCAGCAAGCGCTACACCTGAA
>CAIMZI010000094.1 GCA_903845935.1 uncultured beta proteobacterium
GAAGCTGTCGCCCAACTTGGCTACCGATGCGACGCTGGTGCCGCCGGCGCCAGTGTTGGTGCAACTCACGCTGGGTGCGTATTGCGACACGCTGGAGCTGCCGCTGGCCATGACTTCGTTGACACTGTAGCTGGTGGCCGCTGTGGCCACAAAAATGCCCGTGCTGCCGTTGGCAATGCTGCTGCCACTGCCGGTGGTGGTTGCGCTGGCGACCGTGGTGGCACCACTGTTGAGCTTGACAGTGAACTGATCCGCGCTATTGATGCGGTTGCCGCTCAACTGCTTGTTCAGCACAATCGTCGGTGCGGCAAAATTAAGTTGGGTATGGCAAACCAAAACCGAGCCGGACTTGATATTGGCCGCGTCAATCGTAAAGCCATTGGTCGTATAACTCCCAAAGGCTCCACTGCTATTTCCCGTCACCAGATAATTGGTGTCGTAACACCAGCCATTGGTAACCGCCAAACCGGCGGGCAGATTGGTGATGTTGAAGGTAGTGGCCACGCCCGCTGCCGTGAGGTTTTGCACCGCTGTAGCAGGGCCAGGCGCGCCGGCTGCTGTGCTCGAGACGTTCTGCGTCGCCCAGCCGTTGTTGGCTGCGTACTGATATGAGGCTGGCAACGCAAGGCCCGCAGTGACTGTTTGATCCAGCGTGATGGAGGGCAGCTTGGGCGTGTTGGTGATCGTGCAGCTAATTTGTGCTCCGGCCACAGGCGTGAGGGTATAGCCCGTACCAGCAACGAAGGCCGCGTTGCTGGGCAGACCGGTTTGCAGGCCCGCGCTGTCGGTACAACTCAGCGTGCTGCTGTATTGCCCCAGGTTCGCGCCACCAGAAGCCGCCTCGGTAATGGTGTAAGTCGTGCCCGTGATGGCCGGGTTCAGTGCTGCGATTCCTGTGGCGGTAGTGCCTGTACCTGTGGTCGTCACGCTGGCCACTGCGGTGCCACTGACGCCGCCGGTATTGATCGCGAGCGTGAACTGATCGCCGGTGTTCACCCGCCCATTTGCGCCCAGCGCCTTAGTCAGACTCAGAGCCGGGTTGGAGGGCGCAACCGGGTTGGTGGTGCCACCTACGCAGCCACCATTGCAATTTGGATCTCCGCCGCCGTAAACATAGGCATAGTTGGTGGCGTAGCTGCCTGCTGCCGATGAAATATTGACAGGTATGGTGATGGTGATGGGGCCATAGGCGCCCGCTGCAATCGTGCAGCCCGACAGGTTGCTTGCGTTAGCCGCAGGACAACCGTAAATCGTTCCTCCTGTCGCCGAGATGGCTCCACTGGTAGTAAAGCCGGACGGCAGGGTGTCGGCAATGCTGATGGCCGCCGTCGTCGGCCCATTGCTCACGCCGATATATATCGAGTAATACTGACCGCTTGCCCCCACCTTTAGCGCATAGGGGTTTGCAGACTTGCTGACCGACAACGTTGGATTTAGTATGCTACGAACCTGAAAGCTGAAATACCCTTCAGTAGGTGCACGCCCGGTGTCTTCGTAAACAGGGTTACAGCTATAGCTTATTGATGGGTTCCAAGCGGCAATAAATGGCCAATTCTGGCTGTGGCCAACGTAAACCCATCCCAGGCTCACTCCTGATGAGCCACTCACGGTCACAGAGCCGTTATTGCAGGAGCCGTTACCAACCTCTGCCATAGTGCTACCGTTTACCGTCATATTGGAACGGTAATCCGAGCCACAATCAGTTCCCGTAAAGCTCACTTGCACTTGGGCGTAGTTTGACCAATTTGTTCCCCAGCAAACCGACTGCCAAGGTCCGTAATTTTGCGCTTGCGCAGAGCTAAATAAGCCGAAATAGGCCAACAGCGCAAGCAGCACCGTAGATAAGAGAGAACGAAATTTCATCGAACCATCCCGTTAGACTTTGTATTTTGATATGAGGCACACCCAGCCTCACCTATAGATCGCTGACGCAAGCTGCTAGCCTGCAGTACGATTTTTTTACCGAAGATCAGATTCCAACGAGGGTTCACCGCAACCGCCGTCACTTCAACTCGACGGCGGCGGGCGCATCGCTCCTGAACAGGCGCTCATCAAACTTGAACCGCAGCCGCACATAGGCGCCCGAATCGGTGTAATCCACACCCGCCAAGTCAGAGTCATGCAAGCCGACAATGTTGTAGCCGGCCGAGAGCCACAGTCCCTTGCTGACCTGATAGCCAATTTCAGCTCCCAGACTTTGCTGTTGTGTTCCGCCATCGCCCATCAGCAATCCACCCTGCAATCCAAAGTCCCAATCGAGGCTGAGATCGTGGGTCCAACGGCCATACAGCAATTGGGCGCCGTAGCTGCTGTTGACGCCATCGCTGGTGTTGCTAGTTTGCTTGGCCGCTATGCGGGCACTCACCACATCACGCCTATTGGGCTGATAGTTGAGGTGGGCGCTGACGATATCGGTGAGTGCATTTACCGGTGGCAACGTTGCGCTCAGCACACCACTCCAACTATCCACCTTGTGTTCGTAGCGCAGCAGCATGTTCCAAACGTCCTGATCAACAGGCCTATAGGCAAAGCCGATTTGCTCACGCTCCTGCCAATGCATGGAGCCGTCGGTGAAGCTATCGACCTTGTTGAGCGCAGCCCTTGTCAAAAGGCTCCAGTCCGGATTGAACTTATAGGCGAGGCCCAGGGTCATGAGGGCAGAGTTGGCATCCGATCCGTTTCGGAACTCCAGCGAGCCGCTGGCCCTCAGCTTCTTTTTGAATTCGCCCGTACCCAGCCAGTCAAAGGCGCTCGTGATGGCCTTGGATTCGCCGCTAGATGTACCGCTGGCGCTGGGCAGCGAACTCACCTGTTCAAGCCCGCCGGTCAGACGCAGTCCGTCGCTCACCTCAAAGGTGTTGCGAATACCCATGGCCGACTGCATGGCCCGGCCGTCAATGGTGTCGGCAATGCGGTACTCATCGTAGACCCGCCCACCTGGCATATAGGCACTCTCCACGCCCACTAGGCCCACGTTTCTTTGCACACCGCTGGTCAGTGCGTATTCGCCACCCAGACTGGAGATGAGTTCATAACGGCCATAGACGCGTGTCTTGTCGTTGATGGCATAGTTGGCTCCTATGGCTGCCACGTGGCGGGTCGAATCATTGACATCCTGCTCAGCCTCAGCAAACACCTGGGTATTGGGCATATCGGGCACATTGCGCGTCACCCGGCCACGAACGGACACATAGTCGTTCGTTGTTCCGGTGGCGGCCGAGGCGGTAGTGGAAGCCGGTGCGCCCGCAGACACGCTGCCGTAGTTGAAACCGGTAGCCGATGTGGTGTCGGTTTGACCGGCACGCAGGCCCAGCTCGGTGGTGACATTGGGGCTGATCTTGGTCTGCACGGCCACGCTTGCGCCCTGGGTCTGCACCAGGTTGCTGGTGCTGCTGGCGGTGGCAACACCGTTGTCCTGGGTGTAGACCAGGTCGGCCTTGAGGTGAGTGGCCTCGCTGAGCTGGTAGTCCAGATGGCCGCGCGCCTCCGAATGACCGGCCACGATGGCGGCCGACGGATTGTCAAAACCGGCGTCGGTGACCTGCACATGCAAGTTGTATTTGAGCAGGCTGTCGTCGTGACGCAACTCCAGGCCCAAGCCCTGACCGTTGCCCATCAGGTCGGTTTGCGTGCCTACCAGTTCGCCACTCAACACGGTGTTGGCATCCAGCCGCGCCAGCCCGGTGGCGGCCATCAGCTTGCGCGTGGTGCCGGGAGTGCCGTCGTATTCCGCCACGGCACCCAGTTGCAGGCGATCAGACACGCGCAATTGCACATCCACGCCACCCACATCAAACTCGGGGCCACCGGTATCCACCAAATAGGTGACACGGATGGACTGGGGGTTGAGATCCGGATCCAGCGAGGAAATCGGCCGGGTGAACAGAATGGTCTTGCTCAAGGGCTCGATCGCGTAGTCGACAAAGCGAGCGAGCGCGGTGCTGCTCAGAATCGAATTCGGCTGGTTGTGGTCGCGCACCACGAGTTGCACCGTTTCGCTGTTGGCAAACAGGTCGCTGCTGCCCGAGTTTTTCAGGGTAAAGGGACCCGACGTTCCATTGGCCGGAAATTCCTCAATCACCTGGGTCAGCGAGTCGCGGCTGTAATGGCTGCTGACGCGCATATCGTCGGCGTTGTAGACGTGCTGCAAACCGGTGGCCGTGCGGCTGACCTGGCTGAGCTTGCGCACCTCGGGACTGGACGCGGTGTTGTAGTCGCCATACAGCAGATACGAGCGATTCTTGTCAATGCGCACATACAGGCGTTGGCTAGACTGTGCATCAAAGGTCTTGGAGGCACTGTCGCCATACACGGGGTAAAACTGGTCGGGCTGTATGTCCCGGAACATGGTGCTGGCCTTGGTCTTGTCGCTGTCGTAAGCGGCCGTCAGCAGGTAATCGCCCTTCACCGTTCCCTTGAAATAAAAGGCCGTGCGTGCGCTCGCTAGCGCGTCGCCGCTTTGGTTGGACCAGCCGATCAGTTCGGACTCGAAGGCATCCGAGGCACGCTGTGCGCCTAGTGGCATGCTGCCAGGATTGCGCATATTGAGCACGCCTTCGAGCACACCGATACCGGTCAGCGGACGCAGGTCGGGCAAAAATATGATGCGAGCTTCGCTTTGCACCGTGCCCGCGCTGACGCGAATTTTGGCGTCGCCAGGGTTGGCCGGTGGCACCAGATCGAAGCTGGCCGAGCCGCCTTCCACCATCACGTCAATGCCGCGTTCCGGCAGGCCTTGACTGGTGACGTTCCAGCGTGCGGCGATGGACTCCAGCGTGAGCTGGGTGCGTTCGGTGATCGGCACGCCCTGCGCATCCAGCAGCCTGATTTTGACGGGCAGCTTGGTTTGGCCGTCGGCCTTGGCGGTGGCCGCCGTCTCAAGGACAATTTGTGCCAATGGTCCGGGCGCAATGATCTGGATTTCGGTGCTGGAGCGGCTGATGCCAAAGCCGTCAATTTCTTGCAACTTCACGCTGTTGACGCCCGGGCGGAATGGCACCGCGATGTACTCCCAGGCTTCGAGTTGCTGGCTCTCCAGGCTGGCACGCTTGCCGACGCGCTTTTCCTCCACGGTCTGGTCGTTCACTAACAGGACCAGGCGCGAGCCCTTGCCGCCCTTGACGCGCACATTGAAAATGCCGCTGGCCAGAACCTGTTGGTCCTGCAGATTCAGGAAACCCGGCTTGCGATCCTGGCCCTTCAACGTGTCTTCCAGGGGCGCGTCTTCGGGCGCAGTCGGCGAGGCGACTGCTGGCGACGCAGAAAGCAAGGCAGGCGATGTGACCGGGCTGGTAAATGCCACCGGCGCGGAATTCGGACCGGCCACCGGCGCGGCAAAGTCCGAGCCACTGACCGCACCCGGTACCGTGATCAAGGGGCTGCTGACCATGCCGTTGCCCTTGACATTGCCGCTGGCATCCAGACTGCCAGCCGAGGGCAGGCCGCGTATGTCTGCGGGAGCCAGCAACTTGCCATCCGGGGTCAGACGTTTGCTGGAGCGCACGGCCTCACCCTCGGATTCGGGCTGGGCCATGATGGCATCACGCCTGGCCTGCACCGCCTTGAGCAGCTCGGGGTTTTCGCAGTTCCGCACAGCGAAATTGGCCTTGTGCCACTCGCCATTTTTCAAATCCAGGAACAGGCTATCGGCCTCGCCCGACTGGCGTGGGTCTATCAGCGCCAGTTGTGCGCCTTCCGGCAAAGTGGAGGTGTCGAGCCGCAGCACGTGGGTCACCGGACGCAGGCCGTACAGACTCCATTTGCCTTCCACGTCGGTCACTACACCGGTGCCGTCTTCTAGGAACAGGCGCACGCCCGGAATGCCAGCCTCGGCCTCATCTTGTATGCCATTTTTGTTGCAGTCCATAAACACCTTGCCAAAGGCATAGGCTTGCGTTGCAAAAACACCGCCGGTCACATGCACTCTGGCATCGGCCTCGTTGCTAGTGAGGGCGCTGGGTGCAAAGCCCGAGCTGGCCCAGGCGCGGTTGATCGCATCCGCGTCAACCGTTGCGGTCACGCCAATGCGGACCTGGTAGCTCAGCGTTTGCGACTGCCCTGCCGCCAACGGCGCACTGACGGACAAGGGAAGGTTAAAGACCAGATTGGGGCCTATGCCGCCCGTCGGATCGGCGGCGCGCACGCCGCCCACCCTGGCCGAGCCTGGCAGGTAGCGAAAGCCTGGAGGCAACTGGTCCTTGATGGCGAGTTGAGGCAGGGCCGTGTTGCCGACATTGGTGACGGTCAGCACATAGGAGACCAGATCACCCACCTCGGCGCTAGTCTGATTCACCGTTTTTTGCAGGGTCAGGCCATTTCCCGAAGAAGGGTCCAAGGGGAAGTTGTTATTGAAGACTTCACAAGCCAAACCGGTGCTGGTGTTCTGGCCGGCCGTGACTTGGCTGTAGTAGTTCACGTCCTGACTCGCACCGAGGACGCTACCCGTATGAGACACAGCGCCACAGTTTGTAAATACGCCACTGTGAGGTGGAATGAGCGCGGAGGGA
>CAIMZI010000095.1 GCA_903845935.1 uncultured beta proteobacterium
AGCAGATTGAATCCGGGAACCCAAAATTATTCAGTGAAGCCATGGCATTGAATCCCACAGGGCGTATGGGAACACCGCGGGAAATGGCCAATGCTGCCGTATTTTTGGCGAGTCCGGCTGCCAGCTTTGTGACCGGCACCAATCTGGTGGTGGATGGGGCTCTGACACGGGGCGTGCAACTTTAGGTGCTGACGCTTGAATTCAAGTTGGCATCAATGTTGCATATTCCGATTCAAGAGGTAACAGCGACGTTTTAATCAAGTCACATCAGTCATTCAAGACAGCTAGGGTTCCGGGTGCCATGCGCACTGTCTGGTCCGAGAGCGGTCGGCTGCACGCAGGTGCGGTTCCACGGAGGGATAAAAGCCCGGGAGATCACGGTTAACGCCGCTGGACCTCCCGCGTTTTGTTTTTTCTGGAGCCACACTTGCCAAATACACAGACTCTTCCACCACCCCAGGTTGCCGCTCGGCGCGCGAAAGGCCCTGGCATCTGGGGTATAGCCTCCAGCCTCTCGCGCACGCACTATTGGCTGTTTGCCTGCCTCGGTCTGCTGACTCCTCTCGTGGCTTGGGCCGTACTGACCGCTTCCGGCACAGTGGACCCGGTGTTCCTACCGGGCCCGCTGCAGGTAATCACCCGTTTGGGCACCTGGATGGTTGATGACGATCTGTGGGGCGACACCATGATCAGCATGTACCGGGTCATGGCCGGGTTTGTGCTGTCGGCTGTTTTTGCACTGCCGCTGGGACTGTTAATTGGGGCCTTCAAACCGATCGAAGCGATTCTGGAGCCTCTCACCGACTTCATTCGCTACATGCCGGCCGTGGCCTTCATCCCTCTGGTCATGCTGTGGTTAGGCATAGGCGAAAGCGCCAAGATTTCCATCATTTTCATAGGCACCTTTTTCCAGATGGTGCTGATGGTGGCAGAGAACGTGCGCTTGGTGCCCAAGGCACAGATTGAGGCCGCCCAGACCATGGGCGCAGACCGGGGCGAGATCGTGCAACTGGTGCTCTTGCAGTCCGCCAAGCCGGCCATTCTGGACACCTTGCGTCTAACCATGGGCTGGGCCTGGACCTATTTGGTGGTGGCTGAATTGGTGGCCGCCAACTCTGGACTGGGCTACTCGATTCTGAAAGCCCAGCGCTTTCTAAAAACAGACACCATCTTTGGCGGAATCATTCTGATCGGCCTCATTGGGCTGCTGATGGACCAGTCTTTTAGATGGTTGCATCGCCGCTCTTTCCCCTGGTTGCACAGCAAGGCTTAAGACCATGTCCAAAGTACACGTAGAAAATTTGTCCAAATATTTTGGTGCAGTCAGCCCCAATTCAGTGCCTGCGCTGCAGGGCGTAAATCTGTCGGTGGAGGACGGCGAGTTTGTGACCCTGGTCGGTGCATCGGGTTGCGGCAAGTCCACCCTGTTGCGCATCCTGGCAGGACTGGAAACGCACACAACTGGTGCGGTGCAGTGCAACGGCCTGCCCATTGCGGGGCCTGGGGCGGACCGCGCCATGGTGTTTCAACACTACAGCCTCTACCCCTGGTTGACCGTGATGCAAAACATCAAGTTCAGCCGACGGCTCAAGGTCAAGCGGGAGAACCTCACCTCCTCGGATGTGGAGGCCGCCTCGGGCCGCGCGGATGCGCTGCTGGATTTGATCGGTCTGACCAAGGTGGCCGATGCCTATCCCAACCAGCTCTCCGGTGGCATGCAGCAGCGTGTGGCCATTGCGCGCGCCCTGATGGGCAAGCCCGACATGCTGCTGATGGACGAGCCCTTTGGTGCGCTCGATGCGCAGACGAGAGAGGTGATGCACGACCTGATCCTGCACATTCACCGCATCGAGAAAACCACCATCGTGTTTGTCACCCACGACGTGGACGAGGCCATCTACCTGGGCCAGCGTGTGGTGCTGATGCAGCCCCGTCCCGGGCGCATCCACAGCATTTACCCAGTGCCCCTTCCCGGTGCGCGCAATCAGGAAATGAAGCACGCCACAGAGTTCCGTGCCCTCAAGGCCGAAATCCTGGCGCGCATCCGCGAAAGCACAGGGCTCGCCACCGACCAGGATCTGCTCGACTAGCTCAGCCGCACTGCCAG
>CAIMZI010000096.1 GCA_903845935.1 uncultured beta proteobacterium
CGCAAGTGCAGCCTGCCGTGCAGAACGCCGCCATAAGCAGTTGATTTCAAAGGGAATTCCCGCTACACTCGACGGTCTTCGCGCAGACCTTGAGGCGCGCGACGCAAGGGACACCTCCCGAAGCGTTGCACCCTTGAAGCCCGCAGTAGATGCCAAGCTCCTGGACAACTCCGATTTGACGGTGCAAGCCTCCGTTGAAATCGTATTGAACTGGTGGCAAGGCAAACAGCCTTTCAGGTCCGCCTGAAGGGTGACAAACAAGGCCTAACGGCTTTGTGGACGCAACGCCTAACGGCTTTGCAAATTTTGGCCCCCAGAGCTCTTTTCGCGCGACAGCGCATAGCCCTGGGGTTCGATAACTTAACCCCGTAGCATCTGCTACAAAACACATGTCAGAATCTTTCGCAGCCCTATTTGAAGAGTCATTGCAACGTTCGGAAATGCGCACCGGTGAAGTGATCACCGCTGAAGTCGTCCGCATCGAGCACAGCTTCGTCGTGGTCAACGCCGGCCTCAAGTCCGAAGCCTACGTGCCAATCGAAGAATTCAAGAGCGACAAGGGCGAGCTCGAAGTCCAAGTGGGCGACTTCGTTTCCGTCGCCATCGACTCCGTCGAAAACGGCTACGGCGACACCATCCTGTCGCGCGACAAGGCCAAGCGTCTGGCTTCCTGGATGAGCCTCGAAAAGGCCCTGGAATCCGGCGAATTCGTTACCGGCACCACCTCCGGCAAGGTCAAGGGCGGCCTGACCGTTCTGGTCAACGGCATCCGCGCCTTCCTGCCTGGTTCGTTGGTCGACACACGTCCTACCAAGGATCTGTCCCCGTACGAAAACAAGACCATGGAATTCAAGGTCATCAAGCTGGACCGCAAGCGCAACAACGTCGTGCTGTCACGCCGTGCTGTGGTCGAAGCCTCCATGGGCGAAGAGCGCGCCAAGCTGATGCACACCCTCAAAGAAGGTTCTGTGGTGCAAGGCGTGGTCAAGAACATCACCGAATACGGTGCGTTCGTGGACCTGGGCGGTATCGACGGCCTGTTGCACATCACCGACATGGCCTGGCGCCGTGTCCGTCACCCCTCAGAAGTGGTGCAAGCCGGTCAGGAAATCACTGCCAAGATTCTCAAGTTTGACACCGAAAAGAACCGTGTCTCCCTGGGTCTCAAGCAAATGGGTGATGACCCTTGGATGGGCGTCAACCGCCGCTACCCCCAAGGTACGCGCATGTTCGGCAAGATCACCAACATCGCCGATTACGGCGCATTTGTGGAACTCGAACCCGGAATCGAAGGCCTGGTTCACGTGTCCGAAATGGACTGGACCAACAAGAACGTGGCTCCCTCGAAGATCGTTGCCCTGGGCGACGAAGTCGAAGTCATGGTTCTGGAAATCGACGAAGACAAGCGCCGCATCTCCCTGGGCATGAAGCAGTGCAAGGCCAACCCTTGGCAAGAATTTGCCCAGAACACCAAGCGCGGCGACCGCGTGAAGGGCCCCATCAAGTCCATCACCGACTTCGGCGTGTTTGTGGGTCTGGCTGCCGGTATCGACGGCCTGGTGCACCTGTCCGATCTGTCCTGGAATGAGTCCGGCGAAGTGGCCGTGCGCGAGTACAAGAAGGGCCAAGAAGTTGAAGCCCTGGTGCTGGCCGTGGACGTGGACCGCGAACGCATCTCCCTGGGTATCAAGCAGCTCGACTCCGATCCGTTCACCACCTTTGTGTCGATCAACGACAAGGGCCAGATCGTGACCGGCAAGGTCAAGACCGTGGACGCCAAGGGCGCTGAAATCGACCTGGGTGAAGACATCATCGGCTACCTGCGCGCCTCTGAAATCAGCCGCGACCGCGTTGAAGACGCTCGCAACGTGCTCAAAGAAGGCGATGAAGTGACCGCTGTGGTGGTGAATGTGGATCGCAAGACCCGCAACATCCAGTTGTCCATCAAGGCCAAGGACATGGCTGACCAGAACGAAGCCATGCAATCCCTGAGCCAGCAGTCGGCTCGCGAAAACGCTGGTACCACCAGCCTGGGCGCATTGCTGCGCGCCAAACTGGACAACAACTAATCCCTAGTTGTTGACCTAAAAAACGACCGGCTGCACCTGTGCGCCGGTCGTTTTTTTGTCCAAAATATCCATTGAACATTTCCCACCGATGACTCGCTCCGACCTGGTTGAAGAACTCGCCAACCGCTTTGCTCAACTGACGCATCGCGATGCCGAATTTGCTGTAAAGGCGATTTTGGATGCCATGAACGACGCCCTGGTTCGCGGACACCGCATCGAGATTCGCGGCTTCGGCAGCTTCTCCATCAGCCACCGCCCTCCCCGCATCGGACGCAATCCGCGCAGCGGCGAAAGCGTGGCCATTCCCGAAAAGCGGGTGCCCCACTTCAAACCCGGCAAGGCCCTGCGCGAAGCCGTCGACGAACGCACCGCCGCCATGGATTTGACAGCAGAAGCAAAGCCCAAAGTGAAAGCACTAGGCTTGTAGAATCGGCGCAGCCCAAGGAGTTGCATGAAACCAATCGCATGGCTGTTTAAGTGGATTCTTAAAGCAGCCATTTTTTTTACCCTGTTTGCCTTCGCCCTGAATAACCAGGGCGATGTGACCGTGCGCTTTTTCTTCGGTCGCGAATGGAATGCGCCGATGGTGCTGGTGGTGCTGCTCGCCTTTGCGGCCGGTCTGACCGTGGGCGTTCTGGGCATGGTGCCGCGCTGGTGGCGTCAGCGCCACAAGGCACCGGCTTCGCACCCGATCGCTCCTGAGACCAGCGACCCGCAGCCTGCTACATTGGCCACCGACGCCTACAGTGACGCCACCCTCCATGGAGTTTGACTTCAGCCTGCTGCTGCTGGCCCTGCCGATTGTGTTCGTGTTGGGCTGGTTGGCCTCGCGCATGGACCTGCGCCAACTGCGCATGGAAAGCCGACAGGCGCCCCGGGCCTATTTCAAGGGCCTGAACTTTTTGCTCAACGAGCAGCAGGATCAGGCAATTGACGCCTTTATCGAGGCCGTGCAAAACGACCCGGACACCTCGGAGCTGCACTTTGCGCTGGGCAATCTGTTCCGCCGCCGTGGCGAATACGAGCGTGCCGTGCGCGTACACCAGCATCTGCTCTCGCGCGGTGACCTGGTGGCCGACGACCGGCACCGGGCCCAACACGCACTGGCCCTGGATTACCTCAAGGCCGGTCTGCTGGACCGAGCGGAGGACGCCCTGCTCAAGCTCGAAGGCACGCGTTTTGAAGCGCAGGCTCGCCTGGCGCTGTTGGCCAATTACGAACGCTCGCGCGACTGGGAACATGCCGCCGGTGTGGCCCGCAAGTTGGAGGCGGCAGGGCAAGGCAGCTTTGCCGGCCGCCTGGCGCACTACTTGTGCGAACAGGCCGCAGCACTGCTGGTGGCGCAAAAGTCCGATGCGGCAGGCAGACTGTTGGAGCAGGCCGTTGCCACAGCTCCCCAGTCGCCGCGGCCGCGCATGGATCTGGCCGCCCTGCAGCGCCAGCAAGGCATGCACCAGACAGCCTGCGCCACGCTGGCTGAAGCCATGCACCAGGCACCCACGGCCACACCGCTGATTGCGCCGCTGCTGGCCGCTGCCGCCATCGCAGCACATGCGATCGAGCCCACCCTGTCCTTGCTCAAGTCATGCTACGAACAGACGCCATCCATCGACGTGCTGGATGCGATTGTTTCGCTGGAAGCCGCCAACGGAGACGCCGCACTGACAGCTCGCCAATGGTACGCAAGGCATCTGGAAAAAGAGCCGTCGCTGGTGGCAGCAGCCAAGTGGATTGCCGGAGAGAAGCTGGAGCATGAGCAGTTTCACCCCCAGGTGCAACGCGCGCTGGACCATGCCGTCAAACCGCTCACCCGTTACCGCTGCGCCGCCTGCGGTTTTGAGGCCAAACGCCATTTTTGGCAGTGTCCAGGCTGCCAGGCCTGGGACAGTTACCCCGCCCTTCGCGTGGAAGAGTTATGAACATTTCAAAAGAACAAATTGCCATGGCCCGCCTGCTGGTCGTGGGCGACGTGATGCTGGACCGCTACTGGTATGGCGCTGTGGACCGCATCAGCCCAGAAGCGCCGGTACCGGTGGTGCGCGTGACGCGCGAGGAAGAGCGCGCCGGTGGCGCCGCCAACGTGGCCTACAACGCGGTCAGCCTTGGCGCGCATGCCAGCCTGTTGACAGTGGTGGGCGACGACGAAGCCAGCCGCCACCTGGAGGCGCTGGTGGCCAAGACCGGAATCGAGACCCACTTCGGCCGCGATGCCGATCTCAAAACCACGGTCAAGCTGCGCGTCATCGGACGCCAACAACAGTTGATTCGACTGGACTTTGAAAACACGCCGCAGAACGAGATCTTGGCGGGCCAAACCGCCACCTTTGAGAGCATTCTGCCAAACCACAATGCCGTGCTGTTCTCGGACTATGGCAAGGGCGGCCTGGCCCATGTCATCGACATGATTGCGTTCGCCCGCGCCCTTGGCAAGCCGATTCTGATTGACCCCAAGGGCAGCGACTATGCGCGTTACCAGAACGCCACCGTCATCACGCCCAACCGCGCCGAAATGCAGCAGGTGATTGGCAGCTGGAGCGACGAGGCCGACCTGCGAACCAAGGCGCACAATTTGCGCGAACAACTGCATCTGGACGCCGTCTTGCTGACCCGCAGCGAGGAAGGCATGACGCTGTTTGACGCGACAGGCGAACTCCACGTCAGCGCCCAGGCGCGCGAGGTGTTTGATGTCACCGGTGCCGGCGACACGGTGATTGCCACCCTGGCGGTGATGGTCGGTGCGGGCATGAGCTTGCGTGAAGCAATGCCCCTGGCCAATCGGGCCGGTGGTATCGTAGTGGGCAAATTTGGAACGGCCACCGTGTCGTATGAGGAGTTATTTGCATGACCCGCGTTGTAGTCACCGGAGCAGCCGGGTTTATAGGCAGCAACATCATCAAGGGGCTGAATGCCCGCGGTATGGACGACATCATCGCGGTGGACGACCTGACCCAAGGCGACAAGTTCCGCAATTTAGCCGATCTGAAGATCGCCGACTATGTCGATGCCGATGACTTCTACAGCGCCTTTGCCGGTGGCTACTTTGGCCAAATCGAGGCGGTGTTCCATGAGGGCGCCTGCAGCGACACCATGGAAGCCGACGGAAAATTCATGATGGGCAACAACTACACCCTGTCATGGAACCTGTTTCAGGCCTGCCAGAAGCGCGGTGCACGCCTGCTGTACGCGTCCAGCGCTGCTACCTATGGCGGCTCGAACACCTTCCGCGAAGAGCCTGCATTTGAGCTGCCGCTGAATGTCTATGGCTACTCCAAGCTGCTGTTTGACCAGCGCATGCGCCGCGAATGCGGTACGAACTTCGAGCGCACCAAGGCCGGCCGTACGCAGCAGGTGGTGGGCTTTCGCTACTTCAATGTCTATGGTCCGCGCGAGCAGCACAAGGGCCGCATGGCCAGCGTGGCCTTTCACCAGTTCAACCAGTTCAAGGCCGAGGGCCGGGTCAAGCTGTTTGGCGAATACGGCGGCTACGCGCCCGGCGGGCAGATGCGCGACTTTGTATTTATCGACGACGTGGTGGCAGTGAACCTGTGGTTTTACGATAACCCGATGCAATGCGGCATATTCAACTTGGGCACGGGGCGCGCCCAGCCCTTTAACGATATCGCCAGCTCGGTGGTCAACTCCTTGCGCGCTGCCAAGGGCGAGGCCGCGCTGTCGCCGGAGGCCATGGTGGAGCAAGGCCTGCTGGAATACATTGGCTTTCCCGACGCCCTGCGCGGCAAGTACCAAAGCTATACCCAGGCCGACCTAAGCGCACTGCGCGCCACCGGTTGTGACCATGTATTTGCCGATGTGCAGAGTGGCGTCGCCAGCTACGTGGAATGGATGTCCAAGAACTGAGGTCAACATGTTGAAGCAGTTATTCGCCGCGCTCTGCTGCGCCTTGTCCTTGTCGGCGCTGGCACTGGAAGTCAACACCGCCAACGAAGCCGAGCTCGACAGCGTGCGCGGCCTGGGCCCGGCCAGCACCGCGCGCATTCTCAAGGCGCGTGAACAGGGTCTGTTCAAGGACTGGGCCGATCTGATGCAGCGTGTCAAGGGCATCAAGGCCGCGACTGCCGCCAAACTCTCAAAAGCAGGCCTCACCGTCAACCAGCTGCCCTACCTTACGCCCCTAGCCGCGCCGGATACCGGAGCCAAACTGCCATGATGGCACCGGTGCTGGCCATTTGTATCGGCGCCTGCCTGGGTGCGTTGGCGCGCTGGCAATTGGGTCTGTGGCTGAACCCCACGTCGCTGGCCGTGGCCGGCACCATGCTGCCCCTGGGCACGCTGGCGGCCAACCTGTTGGGAGGCTATCTGGTGGGCATCTGCATGGCGGTTTTTCACGCCCTGCCGCAGCTTGATCCGGTCTGGCGCCTGCTGCTGGTCACCGGTTTTCTGGGGGCGCTCACCACCTTTTCCAGTTTTTCTGCCGAGGTCGTCAGCATGCTGATGCAGCAGCGCTACGCGCTGGCGCTGATGACCGCGTCCATCCACCTATTGGGATCGCTGCTGTTGACGGTGGCGGGCATGAAGTCGGCGTCGCTGTTCCTGTCTACTCAGTGAAGGTGATGGCCCGGCTCTCAGAGAGCAGGGCCGCAAAGCGATGGCGAATCGATGCCTCTATCCCGGCGGCATCCAGGCCCTGCAGGGCGAGCAACTTGGCCGGGTCGCCATGCTCGATAAACTCGTCTGCCAGCCCGAGCTGCAGCACCGGCAAGGTCAGTCCTGCTGCGTGCAGTGCTTCCATCACCGCGCTACCTGCGCCACCCATACGCGCACCCTCCTCCACCGTCACCAGTGCTTCATGCCTGCCGGCAACAGCCAGCAACAGCTCCACATCCAGCGGTTTGACCCAGCGCATATTGACCACCGTGGCGTCCAGCGCCTGGGCTGCCTGCAGCGCAGGGTGCAGCAAGGTGCCAAAAGCCAGGATGGCAATCTTCTGACCCGATCGGCGAATCTCGCCCTTGCCTATGGGCAGAGCTTCCAGCGAGGTACTGACGGACGCACCGCAACCGGCGCCGCGCGGGTAGCGCACGGCCACCGGATGGTTTTGAGCAAAGGCCGTGCTGAGCAATTGGCGGCACTCCATTTCGTCGGAGGGGCAGGCCAGGCTCATATTGGGAATGCAGCGCAAAAACGCGATGTCATAGGCGCCGGCGTGGGTGGCGCCATCGGCACCGACCAGACCAGCGCGGTCCAGCGCAAACACCACCGGCAGATTCTGGATCGCCACGTCGTGGATCAACTGGTCATAGGCCCGTTGCAAAAAGGTGGAATAAATCGCCACTACCGGTTTGAGTCCTTCGGCAGCCAGTCCGGCGGCAAAGGTCACCGCATGCTGTTCGGCAATGCCGACGTCAAAGTAGCGCAGCGGGAAGCGGCGTTCAAACTCCACCATGCCCGAGCCCTCGCGCATCGCCGGTGTGATGCCCACCAGACGCTCATCGGCGGCGGCCATATCGCAGAGCCACTGACCAAACACCTGGGTAAAAGTGGTGGCAGAGGCGGTCTTGGCCTTTTGCAAACCGACCGCGGGGTCAAATTTTCCGGGGCCATGGTAGGCCACCGGATCGGCCTCGGCCAACTGGTAGCCCTGGCCTTTTTTGGTCACCACATGGAGGAACTGAGGCCCCTTCAGGTGCTTGATATTTTCCAGCGTGGGAATCAGCGAGTCCAGATCGTGGCCGTCGATCGGGCCAATGTAGTTGAAGCCGAATTTTTCAAACAACGTAGCGGGCACCACCATGCCCTTGGCATGTTCCTCGATGCGCTTGGCCAGTTCAAACAAGGGCGGTGCGCCCTTCAGCACGGTCTTGCCCACATTCTTGGCAGCGGCATAAAACTGGCCGCTGAGCAACTGCGCCAGGTAGCGGTTCAAGGCGCCCACGGGAGGGCTGATGCTCATGTCGTTGTCGTTCAGAATCACCAGCAGATCGCAGTCGGCCACGCCGGCGTTGTTGAGCGCCTCAAACGCCATACCGGCGGTCAGGGCACCATCGCCAATGATGGCAATGGCGCGGCGCTCTTCACCCTTGATCTTGGAGGCAATGGCCATGCCCAGCGCCGCCGAAATCGAGGTGCTGGAGTGGGCCGTGCCAAAGCTGTCGAACGCACTCTCGGAGCGCTGTGGAAAGCCGCTCAGGCCGCCCAACTGGCGCAGGCTGGGCATGCGCGAACGCCTGCCGGTCAGGATTTTGTGCGGGTAGGTCTGGTGACCCACATCCCACACCAGGCGGTCATTGGGGGTATTGAACACATAGTGCAGCGCCACCGTCAGCTCCACCGTGCCCAGGTTGGAGCTCAGATGTCCGCCGGTCGTGGCCACACTGTGCAGCAGAAACTGCCGCAATTCATCTGCCAGCGTGTGCAGTTGGGGGCGCGCCAGCTTGCGCAGCTCGTCCGGGGAGTGAATGGTTTCCAGCAAAGGGTACGGTCGGGTCGGCATGTGCGAATCTGTTCTTTTTGCGCTGCTTTAGTGCGCGCGGTTGACCACCATGTCAGCAAGCGCTGCCAGGGCCTGGGTATTTGCCAGACCACTGCGCTGCAAGGCCTGCTGCGACTGGATCAGAAGCGCTTGCGCATAGGCCTTGCTGCGCTCCAGTCCCATCAGGGAAACATAGGTGGGTTTGTTATTGTCGGCATCCTTGCCGGCGGTTTTCCCGAGGGTGGAGGAGTCTGCGGTGACGTCGAGAATGTCATCCACCACTTGAAAGGCCAGGCCAACTGCCGAGCCATAGTCCAGCAAGGCGGTCAACGCCTGTGCGTCTGGATCGCCGCATTGGGCGCCCATCACCACACTGCCTTGCAGCAGGGCACCGGTTTTGAGCTGGTGCATTTCGCGCAGTTGGGATTCGCTCAGTGCGTGACCGACGCTGGCCAGATCAATCGCCTGGCCACCGGCCATGCCGGCACTGCCAGCGGCACGCGCCAACAGTCCACACAGGCGCGCCTGGGTCAAGCCGGCCACGCTGTCATCCTGCGGCGTCAACAATTCAAACGCCAGGGCCTGCAGCGCGTCGCCCGCCAACAAGGCCGTGGCCTCGCCAAAACGCACATGCACCGTGGGCTTGCCCCGGCGCAGCACATCGTTGTCCATGCAGGGCATGTCATCGTGCACCAGGGAATAGGCATGGATCAGTTCCACGGCGCAGGCGGCGCGTAAGGCGGCCTCGCAGCCGACACCGGGTTCGACCTGAACCGCCTCATGCGCTGCCAATACCAGCAATGGCCGAAGTCGCTTTCCGCCGTCCAACACGGCATAGCGCATGGCCTCCACCAGTGCGGCCGGAGCGGCATGTCCGGCGCTCTGTGGGGATGCGTCGGCGGCCACCCAGTGCTGCAGCGCACGCTCCACCTGGTCCAGACGCGAAACCGACCAGGCTTCCAACACAAATGCATTTGACGCGCCGCTAGCCTGCGACTGCATCATGGCGACTTCCAGGTTTTGATGGAACCTTCGTCCAGCAGTTTGATCTGGTCTTCCACCGCTTGCAGCTTGTCGCGGCAGGACTGCAGCAAGAGCGCGCCGCGTTGGTAAGCGCTGAGCAACTGGTCCAGCGGCATTTCGCCGGATTCCAGCCTGCGCACCAGGGCTTCAAGCTCCTGCATCGCGTCCTCATAGCTGGCGGGCATTGCCGCGTCTGCCTGGGGCTGAGACGGCACGGACGCGGATTGGGGTGTGGCACTGGCCTTGGGCATGTTTCTTCGGAATTCCTGTAGCGTCAAATGCGCTGGCATGATTTTAGGCGTATGGCGCCGGTGCGCCCCGCAGTCTGCACGCTAAATGCGACCCGTCCGCTACAATTTCCCTCTGTCCTCATAGAATTCAGGGTTTTTGTGACATGACACCGATTGCTGCCGTCCACAGACGCGCTCTGAGTTTTTCCCTGGTCGCGTTGCAGTTTGCCTGCCTCTCACTGCAGACAGCATTGGCCGTACCCGCCATTGCACTTTCTGAAATTCCCATTCTGGCCTGGCTGCTGGCAGCCGCTTGTGTTGCCCTGTTTCTCTGGATTTTGATGCACAACCGGCTGGGCAATTTCAATATCCAGCCCGTGCCCAAGCAGCATGCGGTGTTGGTGACAAGCGGCCCATACCGCTGGATTCGTCACCCCATGTACAGCGCCGTCTTGCTCGGCAGTGCTGCCCTGGCCAGCATCAGTACGCCACTGGCCGGCGCATTGACCTGGATGGGCCTGGCAGCGGTGCTAGGAGTCAAGGCGCTGCTTGAAGAACAGTGGATGTGCGAACAATATGTCGGCTACCTGGCCTATATGCGTCACAGCAAGCGCTTTGTCCCCTGGCTGGTATGACCCACAAGGCAAAAACCCGGCCCACACCAAAGCAAGCCAGGTTTTTGCACCTGATCACCGTGTAACAAGCCCCGCAGCTAGGCGACGAAGCAAGCGTTCACAGCAGGGTTCGCAATTTAGCGAGGCTTCTTGGCCTTGGTAGCGCCCGACACGGAAGCGACGGCAGCAGCGCCTTTTTCCAGAGCCGTATCCAGGGTGGATTCAGCAGTAGATGCAGCGGCCTTGAGGTTCTTGGCAACCGAAGCAAATGCCTCAGGAGCGGGAAGGGCCTTTTCGATTGCATCCACGCTGCTGTGGAACTGGTCCACGCTCAGGCTGGTGGCAGCCTTGAGGTTCTTTGCGAAAATGGCCATGCCCGCTTCGGCAGACGCCTTCATCAGTTCAAACGCGGCTTGTGGGTCCTTGGCGCCCTTGATGGACTCCACGGTTTCAGCGATCACGGCTTGGGCTTCCTTGGCCTGCACTTGAGCCAGATCGGCCCAGGCCTTCAGGTTGTCTTGCACCGGCTTGATGGCTTCTTGGAGAGCGACGGGGTTCATTTTGGGAGCCGATTCCGACATGGTTTTGGCGATGGCTTCGAAGGGAGTGTTTTTGAACATGGTGGACCTTTAAAAAAATTGTTGCAGTGCAGCAATTATTCATCACTTCTTACTTTTGTGCCGATTTTAATTGTTCAGGCCGTCGCTTTAGTTGCGCCGCCCTATTTCTTGCGCTGTGACCGCTGTTACGCATCGATTTACGCAAGTCTAGCGGCAACACCACATTCAGCGTTTACAATCGTCCTCCCGGCAGCTCTCGAGGTAACTGCCCTTCAAGCCCCTTTCACCAGGGGTTTTTTGCTTCCATAGAAGGACCGAGTTGTGCAAACCTTGTACAAAACACCAATCCCAGCGCATCCCGACCAGCCCGCCGAAAGTATGCGGGCATTCAGTGAGGCGGCCAACAGCCCCTCGCAATTACCTGTTTCAAGCTACTTTGATTCCACGCTCTATGCGCGGGAAATGCAGCACATCTTCAAGGATGGGCCGCGCTATGTAGGCCACGCCTTGAGCGTCCCCGAGATCGGCGACTATTACGCCCTGCCCCAGGAGGGCGAGGGCCGCGCCCTGGTACGCAATGCCGGCGGCATTGAGCTGGTCTCCAATGTCTGCCGACATCGCCAGGCCGTGATGCTCAAGGGCCGCGGCTCACTCACTCAGGGCGCAGGCAGCGGCAACATCGTCTGCCCCTTGCACCGTTGGACCTATAGCGGTGCCAGCAGCGAAAGCAACCCGGTCGGCGCCCTGCTGGGCGCACCCCACTTTGACCACGACCCCTGCCTGAACCTGAACAACTATCCGCTGCAGGAATGGAACGGCCTGCTGTTTGAGAAAAACGCTGTCGATGTGGCCGCGCAACTGGCCGATATGGGGCCGCGAGGCGACCTGAACTTTGACGGCTATGTGCTCGACCATGTGGAGCTGCACGAGTGCAATTACAACTGGAAGACCTTTATCGAGGTCTATCTGGAGGACTACCACGTCGGCCCCTTCCATCCGGGACTGGGCCAGTTTGTCAGTTGCGACGACCTGCGCTGGGAGTTCAAGGACAACTACTCGGTGCAAACCGTGGGCGTGGCCAACAAGCTTGCCAAGTCTGGCAGCAAGGTTTACGAGCGCTGGCAAAAGGCCTTGCTGGCTTACCGCAACAACCAGCAGCCCAAGTTCGGCGCCATCTGGCTGACCTACTACCCGCACATCATGGTCGAGTGGTATCCGCATGTGCTGACGGTCTCCACCCTGCATCCCATAGGCGTGAACAAGACCATGAACATGGTGGAGTTTTACTACCCGGAAGAAATCGCCGCCTTCGAGCGCGAGTTTGTCGAAGCCCAGCAGGCCGCCTACATGGAAACCTGCATAGAAGACGACGAGATCGGCGAGCGCATGGACGCCGGCCGTGCCGCACTTTTAGCGCGTGGCGACAACGAAATCGGGCCCTACCAGAGCCCGATGGAAGACGGCATGGCGCACTTCCACGGCTGGTACCGCCAGCGCATGGAAAGCGCCGCCTGATGCAATCGCTGTGGATGGCGGCGGCGTCGTTCTTCTTCGCGACCATGGCGATGGGAATCAAGTTCGCGTCCCAGAGCTTTAGCACGGTCGAACTGGTGCTTTACCGGGGCTTGGTCAGCGTCGTGTTTATGGCCATCGCCCTGCGGGCACGCGGCACCAGCCTGCGCACTTCCGTGCCCATGATGCATGTCACCCGCAGCGCCGTGGGAGTGATCTCCATGGGCTCCTGGTTTTATGCCATTGGTCACTTGCCGCTGGCCACGGCCATGACCTTGAACTATATGAGCGGGGTCTGGATTGCCGCATTCATCGTGGGCGGCGCACTGCTCTACGGACCCTCTGAACGCCAGGGACCGCTGCTGATTACGGTGCTGATGGGATTTTCCGGTGTGATCATGACCCTGCATCCGACCATTGACCACGACCAGCTCTTTGCCGGCGTGGTCGGGCTACTCTCGGGCATGGGCGCGGCACTGGCCTTTATGCAGGTGTCGGCACTGGGCAAACTGGGCGAGCCCGAGGAACGCACCGTGTTCTATTTTTCGATAGGCACTTGCGTGGTGGGCGCCGTGGGCATGTTGTTTACTCGGTTTACCCCCTGGGCCGACGTGCGTTGGCAGGATGCGGCCTGGGTGGTACCCATAGGTGTGCTGGCCTCGCTGGGCCAATGGTGCATGACGCGCGCCTATAGCCGGGGCTCCACGCTGGTGGTGGCCAGCATGCAGTACGCGGGCATTGTGTTCGCCTCCATTTTCAGCCTCACGCTGTTTGGCGACCGGATCGAACCCATGGGCTGGCTGGGCATTGCCGTCATCGTCGCCAGCGGCGTGTTGGCCACGGCACTGCGTGCCCGCGCCATGCCCAATACGCCGGCCGAAGAGCACTGAAACCTGGCCGCTGACCTTAACGCCTTGCACCTTTTACCGGAGCCTTCGTGATGACACCCAGCACTTCATTTAGCACCCTGATTTCCGCCGCCCAACTGCGGACTCTGCTAGAGAACAAAGTCCCGACCATGGTGTTCGACTGCAGCTGCGACCTGATGCAGCCCGCGACCGGCCCGGCACAATACCGAGAGGCACATATTCCTGGTGCCGTCTACGCACATCTGGACCATGCGCTGAGTTCCAAGGGCGATCGCAGCATCACCGGCGCCGCGTCCGGCGGACGCCATCCGCTTCCCAATCGTGAGGTCTTTGCCGGCTGGCTGAGCAGCGTGGGGTTCGACAATGCCATGCAGGCGGTGGCCTACGACCGCCAGGGTGCCAACTACTGCGGCCGCCTGTGGTGGATGCTGAAATGGCTGGGCCATGAAAGCGTGGCCGTGCTGGATGGCGGTTTTCAGGCCTGGCAGGCGGGCGGCGGCGCAGTCAGCAGCGGCGACGAAGCGGCTAGACCTGAGTCGAACTTTCAGGTGGGTGAAGCCCTCGTGCAACTGGTGGATGTGGATACGGTTGCGTCCCGACTGGGCCAGCAGGATCAGCAGATTGTGGATGCACGCGGCGCACCGCGCTTCCGTGGGGAGGTCGAACCCATAGACCCCGTGGCCGGTCATATTCCTGGCGCACTGAACCGCCCATTCAACCAGAACCTGGGAGCAGACGGCAAGTTCAAGGATGCCGCCACCCTGCGTGCCGAATTCAGTGCCCTGCTGGGCCAGCGCGCTCCGGCCACGGTGGTACACCACTGCGGCAGCGGCGTCAGTGCCGTGCCCAACATCCTGGCCATGGAAATTGCCGGCCTTGGCCGCACCGCCCTGTTTGCCGGCAGCTGGAGCGAGTGGTGCAGCGATCCGAGTAGGCCAGTGGCGCAGGGCTAAAACTGCCCCCAGCTTGAGCCAGCCCGGCGCTGGGCTACACCGCTTCCAGCGCCAGCAGTTCCGCCACGGTTTGGCGGCGGCGTATCAGGCGGGCTTGGCCATTTTCCACCAGCACCTCGGCAATCAGCGGACGGGTGTTGTAGTTGCTGGACATGGAGGCGCCGTAGGCACCGGTGTCATGCACCACCAGCAGGTCCCCGACCTTTGCAGTGGCCAGCTCGCGCTGCAGCACCACGCCGCCCTCGCCCTGGGTAAATACATCGCCCGACTCGCACAGCGGGCCGGCCACCACCGTGCTGTGCCGCGCGCTCGTTGGCAGGCTGCCGTCGGCATGGATGATTTCCATGCCGTGGTGGCTGCCATACATGGCCGGGCGCATCAGATCGCTGAAACCCGCATCCACCAGTACAAAATGCTGACTGCCCTGGTGCTTGCTGGCGCGCACCTCGCTCACCAGCACGCCAGACTCGGCCACCAGGTAGCGGCCCGGCTCGATCTCCAGCTTCACCTCGTGGCCCAGCAGACCGGCAACGGTCTTGCGCGCCGCATCCCACAATTCAAAGTAATGCGCGGTGTCGATCACCGGCTCACCCGCCTGGTAGGGAATGGACAGGCCGCCACCGGCCGAGATGGCGTGCAAGTCCAGCCCTTGCGCCTGCACCGTCTTCACCAGCTCGACCATAGCGCCGCAGACCTCCTGCAAATGGCTGTAATCCACGCCCGAGCCGATGTGCATGTGCAGGCCTTGCAGCGACAGGCCGAGTGACTGGATCTGCGTGCAGGCCTGCACCAGATCGCCATGCCAGATACCGTGCTTGCTATGCTCGCCACCGGTATTGGTCTTGTTGCTGTGGCCGTGGCCAAAGCCAGGGTTAATGCGCAACCAGACTGGGTGACCCGGACTCACCGCCGCCAGTTGGCCCAGCATGTCGATGGAGCCGCAGTTCACCGGAATGCCCAGTTCGGCCACGCGTGCCAAGGTGGCCTGATCCAACAGGTCGGCGGTGAAGACGATTTCTGCCTGGCCCTTCATCAGGCCGGGCTGGAAGCCTGCGGCCAGTGCGCGCTCAATCTCGCCCAGCGACACCGCATCCACTGCCACACCCTGGGCGTGCAAGAGGCGCAGCAAATGCGTGTTGGAGTTGGCCTTTTGCGCAAAGCGCACGGTGTCAAACTGCTGCAAGGCAGCAACGCGGGCCCGGATGGTGGCGGCGTCATAGACCCACAAGGGCGTGCCGTGCTGGTGGGCCAGATCGGCCAGAAGGGAAGGAGGGAATGGGTTCATGGCCTGATCATGCCCAAGTGAAGCCATTACATCAATGCCTTCTTTATGCCGCATACATTCACATTGGATATAGTTTGTCAATGTCCCTCCCCCTTAAACCACCGCTGCAGCAAGACAGCACGCCCAATCTCAGCCACCGCCAGCTCGCCCTGTTTCGCAGCGTCATGCTGCACGGCAACCTGAGCCGGGCCGCAGAGGCGGTGAACTCCAGCCAGCCCACGCTCAGCCGCGAGTTGGCGCGCTTGGAGCAGGTCCTGGGCTTTGCCTTGTTTGACCGGGTGCGCGGACGCCTGCGCCCCACGGATCGGGCGCTGGCGTTGCTGCAGGAGGTGGAACGCTCCTTTATCGGACTGGAGCAGATTGCCCAGCGTGCGCGGGAACTACGAACGCTGTCCAGTGCGCGCCTGCGTCTGGCCTGCCTGCCGGCTTTGGCCCATGCCCTGGTGCCGCATGCGCTGCTGGCCCTGGCCCGGAGCACGCCACAAGCCCTGGTCAGCGTCCATCCGCTAGAGTCGCCCTGGCTGGAACAGGCACTCACCGAACAGCGCTTTGATCTGGGCCTCAGCGAAGCCATGGCACCGCCATCTGGCGTGGCCTGGCAGGCGCTGCTACAGGCCAATGAAGTAGCTGTGCTGCCTGCCAGCCACAGCCTGTGCCGCAAGAAACTGCTGCAGCCGCAGGACTTTGAGGCCGAGCACTTCATCAGCCTGGCGCTCACTGACCCCTACCGCCAGGCCATAGACCGGCTGTTTGCCGATCACGCGGTGCAGCGCATCCAGTGCCTGGAAACCGACAGTGCCGTGGCTATTTGCGCCATGGTGCGCCAGGGACTGGGCGTAGCGATTGTCAACCCGCTGACCGCCCTGGAGTGTGCCAACAACGGCTTGGAGGTGCGGCCCCTGTCGGTGGCCATCCCGTTCAAAATCAGCCTGCTGTTGCCGGACATTGCGGCGCCGCATCCGCTGCGCGAGGCGCTGGTGCAAGCTCTGCAAGATGCCAGCCTGGCCTTGGCGCAGAGGCTGCGTTGACTGCAGCTGCGCAGGCAGCCTGCCTACCTAGTGCCGCCAGGGCAATCCGGCAACATAGATATGGCAGTCCGTGCCAGTACTAAACGCTAGGACTCTGAAAGGCTGATAGCTGACCCAAGAATCGCTCTAAAGCTGCCGCTTCAATTTTGAGTTCATGCCAATGGAATGGGCTTATTGCGCCGCCGCCGCTGTTCCGCTTGTCGGAGGTGTAGAAATTACCGACGCTGCTCTGATAGTGCCAAACGAATGCCCAGACCTATAAGGACGCTACCGAGAACACGGTCTAGCCAGACTGACGCAGTCGGATTGGCTCGAAAGAAGTTGTTTGCCTTGGAAGCGGCTAGAACTAAACAGGTTTCGACGACGATTGCGACGCAGATTACGAGTGTACCGAGCATGACAAGCTGAATCAACTCGCTACCGTGACCCGGCCTCACAAACTGCGGCAAAAACGCCATGAAGAACACTGCAACTTTTGGATTCAGAACGTCAATTAACACGCCTTGGCGAAAGGCCCTCCAAAGCGATACGTCCGTTTCAGTGTCTCTGACCGCGCTGAATGTTGCACCTGCCGTACGCAGCGATTTGACACCCAGATAAAAAAGATAAACCGCCCCGACATATTTCACTACGGAGAAGGCAGCTGCGGATGTAGTAAGAATTGCCGAAAGGCCTATGGATGCAGCCAGGACGTGCACAAACGCTCCGGTCCAGACCCCTGCCGCTGAGGCTAGACCCACCCGTCGCCCATGTGCAATGGAGCGCGAAAGTACGTAAATGAGGTCTGGTCCAGGTGAGAGATTCAGAGCGAGTGCTGCCGAAAAAAAGACAAGCCAGTAAGTGAGTTCGACCATGGTGTTTCCTTGCGATACCTGCTTGTTCTTCCGTGAACTGCGGGTTTTAGGCAGAGGAAACAGATTCATGGAAATTTTAACCGCTGGACCTGCGGATATTTACATTTAGGCATGCTGCTTGAATGGCCGAAACCGCTGCATTGCAGGCCTACGCTTGGCTCCATTACTGGCATCCAATTTCCCTGTTGACCGACCGAAAACCGCGCCTGGCCGCCATTTAACGGCCTTTCGTACCATTCACAGTCAGTAAAAACAAGCCGCAGGACCTTTAGCGCCCAAGGTTTCAGGCCACGCCCTTGGCCTGAAACCAGGCAAGGGCGCGCTGGAAGCCGTCTTCCGCTGCCGACTTGACATAGCTGGCGCGGTAGTCCGCATGGAAGGCGTGTCCCGCCTCGGGATAGACCACAAACTCGGAGCGCTGTGCCGCCTGGTTGCCCTTGGCACCCTCGGCCGCCAGGGCTTTTTTCATCTCGTCCAGGGATGACTGCGGAATGCCCTGGTCCCGGCCACCGTACAGGCCCAGCACCGGCGCCTTGAGTTGGGCCACCAGATCGATGGGGTGGCTAGGTGTCAATGCCGAAGCCGTGCCGACCACGCGGCCGTACCAGGCCACGCCCGCCTTAACCGCCGGGTTGTGTTCGCAATACAGCCAGGTGATGCGCCCGCCCCAGCAAAAGCCGGTAATGCCCACGCGCTTGCCATCGCCACCGTTGGCACCGGCCCATTGCAGCATGCCGTCCAGATCGGCCATGACCTGGGCATCTGGCACCTTGGAAACAATCTCGGCCATGAGCTTGCCCATGTCGCTATATCCGCTGGCATCGCCCTGGCGCGCATACAGATCGGGCGCAATCGCCAGATAACCGGCCTGGGCGAAACGGCGGCAGGTGTCGGCAATGTAGGCATGGACGCCAAAAATTTCCTGCACCACCAAAACCACCGGCAGATTGGCCTTGCCCACGGGTGCTGCGTAATAAAAAGGCACAGGGAAACCGGCCACATCCAAGGTCTTTTGGCCCGTGCTCAGGCCTTCACTGGAGGTGGTAATCGCCGTCTGCGCCATGATGGGAGCAGCAGCCGCGGCGTAGCCCACTCCCAGGGCCACCTTGAGTGCGGTGCGGCGGCTGGCGCCAGCCTCGGTGGAGCTGCCGGGCAGCAGGGAGTCGAATTGGTTTTTCAGGTCCGATGGCAGCATGGGTAGGCTCCTCTGGGTATTGTTGAAATCAGCGCAAAGTGTAGAGAAATAAAATACACCGTCGCGTCAATGGGCCTTATCCCAGTTCGGCCCGACGCCGATCTCGGCCAGCAGCGGCACCTTGAGGTCGGCCACTCCGGCCATCAGGCGCGGGATTTCCACCTTCAGCCAGTCCACCTCGGACTCGGGCACCTCAAACACCAGTTCATCATGCACCTGCATGATCATGCGCGTGCCGCGTTGTTCGGCGTCCAGCACCTGTTGCACCTTGACCATGCTGAGCTTGATCAGATCGGCCGCCGTGCCCTGCATGGGCGCGTTGATGGCGGCGCGCTCGGCGCCTGCGCGGCGCTGGCCATTGGACGAGCCGATCTCGGGCAGGTAGAGCCGGCGGCCAAACACGGTCTGCACGTAGCCGTTTGCCCGAGCCTCCTCGCGGGTGCGTTCCATGTAGTTCTTCACGCCGGGGTAGCGCTCAAAATAGCGCTGGATGTAGTTCTTGGCTGCCGTGTTGTCGATCCCGAGGTTGCGCGCCAGGCCATAGGCGCTCATGCCGTAGATCAGGCCGAAATTGATGACCTTGGCGTAGCGGCGCTGCTCGCTTGTCACCTGCTCCAGCGTGACGCCAAACACCTCGGCAGCGGTGGCGCGATGCACGTCCAGGCCTTCGCGGAAGGCGCGTAAGAGCGCCGCGTCGTCGCTGATGTGGGCCATGATGCGCAGCTCGATCTGGCTGTAATCGGCGCTGGCAATCAGGTTGCCTGCTCCCGCCACAAAGGCCTCGCGTACGCGCCGCCCTTCGATGGTCCGGATCGGAATGTTCTGCAGATTGGGGTCGTTGCTGGACAGGCGCCCGGTCACGGCCACGGCCTGCGCGTAATGGGTGTGGACGCGACCCGTGCGCGGCAGCGCCAGCTGGGCCAGCTTGTCGGTGTAGGTGCCCTTGAGCTTGGCCAGACCCCGGTGCTCCAGGATTTTGGCCGGCAACGGAAAGTCTTCGGCCAGCTTTTCCAGCACCTCTTCATCGGTGCTGGGCGCGCCGGTGGCGGTTTTCTTCACCACCGGCAGGCCCAGCTTGGTGAAAAAGATTTCACCGATCTGCTTCGGGCTGCTCAGGTTGAAGGGCTGGCCGGCCAGTTCGTGGGCCTCGGCCTCCAACTGCAGAATGCGCGTGCCCAGTGCATGGCTTTGCGCGGCCAGTGTGGGCGCGTCGATCAGCACGCCGTTGCGCTCGATGCGGTAAAGCGCCTCGCTGCTTTCAATTTCCAGCTGGTACACAAAACTCAAACCGGCGTCGAGCTGGATCTGCGACCACAGCACGCCATGCACCGCCAGCGTCTGATCCGTGTCCTCGCAGGCGTATTCGGACACCCGGGCAATCTCCACCTGGTTGATGGTGAGCTGGTTGACACCCTTGCCGCACAGGTCTTCAAAGCTGATGCCGCTGCGCCCCAGATGGCGCTCGGCCAGACTGGACAGGCCATGCGGCTTGTGAACTTCGAGCACATAGCTTTGCAGCATGGTGTCGTGGGC
This sequence comes from uncultured beta proteobacterium, assembly GCA_903845935.1. Taxonomy (GTDB): domain Bacteria; phylum Pseudomonadota; class Gammaproteobacteria; order Burkholderiales; family Burkholderiaceae_C; genus Allorhodoferax. Next base: position 20,156 of record CAIMZI010000096.1, read on the forward strand.
ATAGCCCTGCACCTCTAGGCCATGGTTGGCAAACACATGGCGGTCGTACTTGATGTGCTGGCCCAGCTTTTTAGCGGCAGGGTTCTCCAGCCAGGGCTTGAGTTTGGCCAGCACCTCATCACGCGGCAACTGCTCGGGCGCATCGGGGTAGTTGTGGGCCAGCGGGATGTAGGCGCCCTCGCCCACTCTGACGCTGAAGCTGATGCCGACCAACTCGGCGCGCATCTCGTCCAGCGAATTGGTTTCGGTGTCCAGCGAAGTCAGTTCGGCAGCGGATATTTTTGCCAGCAAGGCTTCGAAGGCACCCCAGCTCAAAATGGTTTCATAGGCCGCGTTGGGGACGCGTGGCTCCGATGGAACGTCGGCAGTTGCATCGGCCGGCTCGTCAAACAGACCGGGGTTGGCGTTGGCGGTTTTAAGGGCGACGGGCTTGGCTTGCTCGCCGCCTGCCGCAACGGCAGGCGAGCCATTGGGCGCGCCATTGGCCAGCGATTTGGCCAGGCCCTTGAAGCCAAAGCGCTCGCAATAGGCCAGCAGGGCCGGGGAATCCTGCGGGCCGACCAGCAGGCTGTCGAGCGCGGGGAGCGAGGGAATGCGGTCCTGCAGCTCGCAGTCGGTCTTGATGGTCAACAGGGAGCGGCCTATGGGCAGCCAGTCCAGCGACTTGCGAAGATTCTCGCCCACCACACCCTTGATGTTCGCCGCGTTGTCCACCACCGCCTGCAGCGAGCCGTATTCCTGCAGCCATTTGACGGCGGTCTTGGGGCCGACCTTGGGCACGCCGGGCACGTTGTCCACGGTGTCGCCCACCAGGGTCTGGTAATCCAGCATCAGGCGCGCGGGCACGCCAAACTCGGCCTCCACTCCGGCCAGGTCGCGGCGCTTGCCGTTCATGGTGTCGATGATGGTCACGTGCTCGTCCACCAGCTGCGCCAGGTCCTTGTCGCCGCTGCTGACGATCACTTCAATGCGTTGGCGCGCAGCGGTGGCGCACAGGGTGCCGATCACATCGTCGGCCTCCACGCCCGGCACGTCCAGCACGCTCCAGCCCAAGAGGCGCACCACCTCGTGGATGGGCTCGATCTGGCTGCGCAGGTCTTCGGGCATGGGGTCGCGGTGCGCCTTGTAGTCCGGGTAGATGGCATCGCGGAAGGTAGGGCCTTTGGCGTCAAACACACAGGCCACATAGTCAGCCGGATATTCCTTGCGCAGCGACTGCATCATGTTGATCATGATGCGGATGGCACCGGTCTTTTGCACCCGACCGTCGGGCAGGGTGATCTGCATGTCGCCGCCTCCGGCAAAAAAGGCACGGTACAAATAGCTGGAACCATCCACCAGCAACAGGGTTTTCTTGGATTCACTCATGCGTGCATTTTGCCTGTGCCCGCAGCAGCTTCGATGCGGGCCCGGCAATGGCTTGGGTGGGCCCTACAATTAAGCCATGGCGGTATACACAGAGGTCTTGTTCGACGAGGCCAGCACTTTTTTGCAATCCCTCGATTTAGGCACTCTCCAGCATATGGAGGGCTGCTCCGGCGGCATTGAAAACACCAATTATTTTGTCACCACAGACCAGGCGCCTTATGTGCTGACCCTGTTCGAGCGGCTGACGGCGCAGCAGTTGCCGTTTTACCTGCGGCTGATGAAGCACCTGGCCCGGCACGGCATACCGGTGCCCGACCCGGCTGCCAACCGCGAGGGCCATGTGCTGCACAGCCTGAACGGCAAACCGGCTGCCGTCGTCAATCGCCTCAAGGGCAGGAGCGAGCTGGCGCCTGGCGCCGCGCATTGCAGCGCGCTGGGCGAAGTGCTGGCACGCATGCACCTGGTGGGACGCGACTTTGAAATGCAGCAACCCAATCTGCGCGGCCTTTCCTGGTGGAACGAAACCGTGCCGGTGGTCCTGCCATTTTTGGACGCAAAACAGGCCGCGCTGATACGCAGCGAACTGGCCTACCAAAACCATGTCGCCAGCCTCTCAGCCTATGGCGCCCTGCCACGCGGCCCCGTACATGCCGACCTGTTCCGCGACAACGCGATGTTTGCGCAAGACCTGCCCGCGGATGAGGCACCGCAGCTGACCGGCATTTTTGATTTTTACTTTGCCGGAGTGGACGCCTGGTTGTTTGACCTGGCCGTCTGCCTAAACGACTGGTGTGTGGATTTGGCCACCGGACAGGCAGATGCAGGACGCAGCCGCGCCCTGTTGCAGGCCTATGAAAAGGTACGCCCCCTGACGTCGCAGGAGCGCGAACTGCTTGCGGCAATGGCGCGTGCAGCAGCCCTGCGCTTTTGGCTCTCGCGTCTGTGGGACCTGCATCTGCCGCGCGAGGCCGCCATGCTGCAGCCGCACGACCCCAGCCACTTTGAACGCGTGCTGCGCCAGCGCATTGCGGCCCCGCTGACCCTGTCCAGCCTGTTTCCAACCGAGCCCCATTCCGCATGAAACTCCACATCGTCCCGGCCCGCACGGGTGCGCAATGGTTCAAGCTGGGGGTGCTCACGTTTTTCAAGCAACCGCTGGCGCTCTCTGGCCTATTTTTCATGTTCATGGCCGTGATGACGGTGCTGACCCTGGTGCCTCTGATCGGCAACGTGCTGGCTCTGGCCCTGCTGCCGGGTGCCACGCTGGGCCTGATGGCCGCCACCGAAGAAGCAGTCAAGGGCAAGTTTCCCATGCCCACCGTGCTGCTCAGCGCCTTCCGGGCGGGACGCCAGCAGCTCAAATCCATGTTGATTCTGGGCCTGCTGTACGCAATCGGCATTCTGCTGGTGCTGGCCATTTCCGCTACGGTGGACGGCGGCAAGGTCGCCCACATGTACCTGGAAGGCGGCAGCATCAGCAACGAAACTGCACAAGAGCCCGCTGTCCAGTTCGCCGCGCTCTTGGGCTTTGCGCTGTACCTGCCGCTGTCCCTGCTGTTCTGGCATGCACCGGCCCTGGTGCACTGGCATGGCATCGCACCGGTCAAAAGCCTGTTCTTCAGCCTGGTGGCCTGCATGCGCAACCTGGGCGCCTTTACCGTCTACAGCCTGGTGTGGCTAGCTGCCTTTGTTGGCGTTGGCATGGTGGTGGCTGTGGTGACCGCTCTGGCGGTTGGGCCTGAGGCCGTATCGGGCATCATTTTTCCGGTTCTCATGCTGATGGCCGCCATGTTTTTCACCTCCATTTACTTCACGTTTCGCGACTGCTTTGAAGACAGCCGCGAAGCCACGCCTTAATCCCAGGCCTCAATCCCAGACATTAAGCGGGCGACCGGACTTCAGGGAAGCGGCGTCAGCTTGGCGACGCTGAGCGCCAGCCACTTGGTGCCGTGGCGCGGGAAGTTGATTTGAGCGCGGGCATCGTCGCCCACACCTTCCAGGGTGAGCACCGTGCCCTCGCCAAACTTGGCGTGAAAAACTTTCTGCTTGGGCCTGAGGCCATTGACGGAATCGTCACGGCGCAGCACTTCTTTTTCCGGCTTAGGCATGCCACCGGCCGGATAGCGGGTGGAGTCAAAGCCGCCGCTATTGCCGCCATAAGCGCCGCCGCCCTGCCAGCCGCGTCCGGCTCCGGAAAAGCCGCCAGCAGCAGGTGCGACGTGTTTGGGTGTCAGCCACTTCAGTGACTCTTCGGGTAGCTCATCAAAGAAACGGCTCTTGGAGTTAAAGCGCGTCTGTCCATGCAGCATGCGGGACTGCGAGTAGCTCAGGTACAGGCGCTGACGGGCCCGGGTAATGGCCACATACATCAGGCGCCGCTCTTCCTCCAGACCATCGCGGTCGCTCATGGAATTTTCGTGCGGGAACAAACCCTCCTCCACGCCGGTGATGAACACGCAGTCGAACTCCAGGCCCTTGGACGAGTGCACCGTCATCAGCTGGATCGCGTCCTGCCCGGCCTGTGCCATGTTGTCCCCTGCCTCCAGGGCTGCATGGGTCAAAAAGGCCACCAGCGGGGACAGCGTCTCGCCGGTATCACCAAAGGCCGGGTCGCTGGGCTCGACACCATACTGATCGACCTGATCTATGGCCTCGCCGCTCAAGCCCTGGCTGGCCGGGCTTTGCGTCAGGCCGACGCTGTCGCGGCCAAAGCCCTCCTGCATCACAAAGCTCTCGGCCGCACTCACCAACTCTTCCAAATTTTCCACCCGGTCGGCGCCTTCGCGCTCGGCCCGGTAGTGCGCCAGCAGACCGCTGTCTTCCAGCATCACCGAGATGACATCGCGCAGCTTCATGCCAGCGGTCTTTTCGCGCAGCACGTCAACCTTGGCAACAAAGCCGGCGATGACGGCGCCGGCGCGCCCGGTCAGCGTGCTCACCGCGTCGTGCAGCGAGCAACCCTGCGCCTTGGCAATGTCCTGCAAAAGTTCCAGGCTGCGCGCGCCAATACCGCGTGCCGGGAAGTTCACCACGCGCATAAAACTAGTGTCGTCGTTGGGGTTCTCCAAGAGGCGCAAATAGGCCAACGCGTGTTTGATTTCGGCGCGCTCAAAAAAACGCAGGCCACCGTACACGCGATACGGCATGGCGGCATTGAACAGCGCGGTTTCTATCACCCGGCTCTGCGCATTGGAGCGGTACAACACGGCGATCTCTTTTCGACTGACCCCATCGCGCACCAACTGCTTCATCTCGTCCACCATCCACTGCGCCTCTGCAAAGTCGCTGGGTGCCTCATAAATGCGCACGGGCTCGCCTGGCCCCTGATCCGTGCGCAGGTTCTTGCCCAGGCGCTTGCCGTTGTGGCTGATCAGTGCGTTGGCGGAATCCAGAATGTTGCTGAAGCTGCGGTAGTTCTGCTCCAGCTTGATCTGGTGCTGCACCTTGAATTCGCGCACAAAGTCGGCCATATTGCCGACCCGCGCGCCGCGAAAGGCATAGATGCTCTGGTCGTCATCGCCGACTGCAATCACGGCGCCACCGGGCGTGTCGGGCGAGGCATTGGCACCCTGCCCGGCCAGCATCTTGAGCCAGGCGTATTGCAGGCGGTTGGTGTCCTGAAACTCGTCAACCAGGATGTGGCGAAAGCGCCGCTGGTAGTGCTCGCGCACCGGATCGTTTTCGCGCAACAGCTCGTAGCAGCGCAGCATCAGTTCACCAAAATCCACCACGCCCTCGCGCTGGCACTGCTCTTCATAGAGTTGGTAAATCTCTATCTTCTTGATCGTCTCGGGGTCGCGTGGCTCGATGTTGGTGGGGCGCTGTCCGTCTTCCTTGCAAGCCGAAATAAAGCGCTGCAGCTGCTTGGGCGCAAAGCGCTCGTCATCGTCCGAAATATTGTTCTGCTTGCACAGACGCTTGATGGCCGAGAGCTGGTCTTGCGTATCCAGAATCTGAAAGCTCTGCGGCAGGTTCGCCATTTTGAAGTGCGAGCGCAGCAAGCGGTTGCACAGGCCGTGGAAGGTCCCTATCCACATGCCATGCACATTGACCGGCAGCATGCTGGAGAGCCGCGTCATCATTTCCTTGGCAGCCTTATTGGTAAAGGTCACCGCCAGTATTCCGCCGGGCGTCACCAGCCCGTTTTGCAGCAGCCAGGCAATGCGGGTGGTCAGCACCCGCGTCTTGCCCGAGCCCGCTCCCGCCAGGATCAGGGCATGCTCGGCGGGCAAGGTGACGGCGGCGCGCTGCTCCGGGTTCAGGGTCTGGAGCAGCGGCGATTCGGCTGTGTGGTCGGGCGTTGAGAAAAGAGACATGGGGTGATTGTAGGAAGTACCAAAAGCGAATGCCCCCACATGCGACGCGTTATGAAGCGCGCCGCTCACTGCGAGTAAAATCAATCACCGGGACCAAGCAATTGGAAGCGGTGTTACCTGCTCCATTCCAAGCGCCCATCGAAGACGACCGATTGAAACCTTTTGACTGGAGCTTGGGACTATGGAAATTTTTGACTACGACAACATCCTGCTGCTGCCGCGCAAATGCCGCGTGGAAAGCCGCTCGGAATGCGATGCCGGTGTGGAACTCGGCGGACGCAAGTTCCGCCTGCCGGTGGTGCCTGCCAACATGAAAACCGTGGTGAGTGAGGCCATCTGCGAATGGCTGGCGCAAAACAACTACTTCTACGTGATGCACCGCTTTGATCTGGACAACGTCCAGTTCGTGGCCCACATGCATGGCAAGGGCCTTTACGCCTCCATCTCACTGGGCGTCAAAAAGCCTGACTACGACACCGTGGACCAACTGGTCGCACGCGGCCTAGTGCCCGAGTACATCACCATCGACATTGCCCATGGCCATGCAGACAGCGTGAAGAACATGATCACCTACCTGAAGGAAAAGATGCCAACCAGCTTTGTCATCGCCGGCAATGTGGCAACGCCAGAGGCAGTGATCGACCTGGAAAACTGGGGCGCTGACGCCACCAAGGTCGGCGTGGGCCCGGGCAAGGTCTGCATCACCAAACTGAAAACCGGTTTTGGCACGGGTGGCTGGCAGCTCAGCGCACTCAAGTGGTGTGCCCGTGTTGCGACCAAGCCCATCATTGCCGACGGCGGCATCCGTAGCCACGGCGACATTGCCAAGAGCGTCCGTTTTGGCGCCTCGATGGTGATGATAGGTTCGCTGTTTGCCGGTCACGAAGAATCACCCGGCAAGACGGTGGAGGTGGACGGGGAGCTATTCAAGGAATACTACGGCTCGGCCAGCGACTTCAACAAGGGCGAGTACAAGCACGTGGAAGGCAAGCGCATCCTGGAGCCGATCAAGGGCCGTCTGGCCGACACGCTGATCGAGATGGAGCAGGACGTGCAAAGCTCCATCAGTTATTCCGGCGGCAAGAAGCTAATGGATATCCGCAAGGTGAATTACGTGACGCTCGGAGGCGACAACGCCGGTGAACACCTGCTGATGTAGGCCCACTAATTCGCTCAAACGCCACCCCTCCGAGCGGATGGCGCGGGGTGGGCCTCACAGCGAGGTAAAGGAGGAGCCCGCAGGGCGGGGGACACGAGCAGTGAGGCCCGCCCCGTGACAGCCGCGGGCGAAAACCAAAGCCACCAAAAATTCGGCAAAAAAAAGGCCTTGGGCAGAACGCATCTACGTTCCGCACAAGGCCTTTGCTGTTTGGGGGCCGGTAGCAACCGGCCTTTAACAGTTAGTCGAAGTTGCGAGCGGGAGGACGCTTCTTGGCATCGCGGGGCACAAACACCTTGCCACCATTGCCGGGCTTGGCAAAGGCAGGCTTGGCACCACGCGGCGCGCCGAAATCGCCACGGGGAGCGCCGAAGTCCTTGCGCGGACCGAAGTCGCCACGCGGGGCATCGCCACGGGGAGCGAAATCACCGCGCGGTGCGTTGAAGTCGCCACGGGGAGGACGGCTGTCGCCACGGGGAGCAAAGTCACCACGGGGGGCGAAATCACCGCGCGGAGCGCTGTTGAAATCGCCACGCGGGGGACGGCTGTCACCACGCGGTGCAAAGTCGGCGCGGGGAGCGAAGTCACCACGGGGTGCGGGCGCGCCCTGTTGTGCAAAGCGGTCGTTGAAACCGCCCTTGCGCTCGTAGCTAAAACCTTCACGCGGGCTGGAGAACTTGCGGTCACGTCCGCCACCACCGCCACCGCCGTTGCCTTCAAAGCGTCCACGGCCGCCGAAGCTGCTGGGAGCGCGGGCATCGGGCTGGCGCTGTTGCGGCTCCATGCCGGGCACCACTTCGGCCTTGATGGGCTGGCGGGTGTAGGCTTCGATGTCGAAAATCTTGCGGCGGTCGCGCATTTCGGCAAAGGTGATGGCCAGGCCATCGCGTCCGGCGCGGCCGGTACGGCCAATGCGGTGGGTGTAATCCTCGGCCTTCATGGGCAGACCGAAGTTGAACACATGGCTGATGGTGGGCACGTCAATACCGCGCGCGGCCACATCGGTTGCTACCAGGATTTGCACCTGACCTTGGCGCAGAGCCATCAGGCGGCGGTTGCGCAGACCCTGGCTCAGGGCACCGTGCAATGCCACGGCCGAGAAGCCTTCTTGTTGCAGGTCGTTGGCCAGGCCGTCGCACTCGATTTGGGTGCTGGCAAAAACGATGGCTTGGTTGATGGTGGTGTCACGCAGCCAGTGGTCCAGCAGCTTGCGCTTGTGGTGGGCGTTGTCGGCCCAGAACAGCACCTGCTTGATGTTGACGTGCTTTTCTTGCGGATTGTCGATGGTCACGCGCTGGGGTTCGCGCATCACGCGGGCAGCGAGTTGCTGAATGCGCGGCGCGAAGGTGGCGCTAAACATCATGGTCTGCTTGCGGTCGATGGTGAGCTGGTTGATTTCGGCCAGGTCGTCGGAGAAGCCCAGGTCCAGCATACGGTCGGCTTCGTCAACCACCAGGAATTGCACCTGGTCCAGCTTGATTTGCTGCGAGCGTTGCAGATCCAGCAGGCGGCCGGGGGTGGCGACCACCAGGTCGGCATTTTGCAGCTTGGCAATTTGCAGTTGGTAAGGCATGCCACCCACGATGTTGGCAACGCGCAGACCGCGGCAATGCTGCACCAGGTCGATGGCGTCATGGGCCACCTGCTGTGCCAGTTCGCGGGTCGGGCAAACGATCAGGGCGCCGGGTGTGGCGGCCTTGAAGTTGCGCTGGCTGGTCGGGTCCTTGCGCTTGGGGCGCTTGGGTGCGGGCTGACCGGCTTCAACAGCGGCAGCGCAGGCGGCTTCGAACTCTTCGCGTTCGGCGGCCTCAGCTGCGGCTTGCTGTGCCAGCAGGGTGTGCAGCACGGGCAAGAGAAAGGCGGCGGTCTTGCCGCTACCGGTCTGGCTGGAGACCATCAGGTCGATGTAGCCGGCCTTCTGGCCGTCCACTGCCTTGGGCAGAGCCAGGGGAATGGTCTTCAGCTGGACGGTGGTGGGTTGGGTATAACCCAGGTCTTTCACCGCCATCACCAGTTCGTTGGCCAGGCCCAGTTCCACAAAGCCATTAGGGGCTTCGGGCACATCGACGGCCACTTCAGCAGTTGCTTCAGTAGAAGAAACGGCCTCAAGGCTGGCGTCCAGGGGAGCGGAAAAGTTTTCGGCAGGCGCGAATTCGCCTGTCACTTCAAAAGCGTCAGTCATATTTTTTCTCACACGCGAGCGCCGCAGGTTGTGCGACTGCTCCGTCAATGGTTAAAAAACATCAACCATCAAACGGAACCTGCTCTGACCCGCTAGGGGTTCTCAGTGCTTGGGACCCCATGTATTGGGGGTCCGGTGAATGAAGGGAGATGTACAAAAGGCTACAGTATGTAGCGCAGCCTGCGATTATAGCCCGGATTCGGGTTTCTACCTAAGAAACTTTTATTAACCGAATTTCTTCTTGCCACGCCGCCCGGCTAGACCTTGAGGAAGTGTTCCCGGTAGTACAGCATTTCGTCGATCGATTCATGCACATCGGCCAGCGCGGTATGGCGCTGCTGCTTCTTAAATGCGGCGTACACCGGTGGGTTCCATCGCTTGGCCAGCTCCTTCAAGGTGCTGACATCCAGATTGCGGTAGTGGAAGAAGGCTTCCAGTTTGGGCATGTACTTGACCAGAAAGCGCCGGTCCTGTCCTATGGTGTTGCCGCACATGGGCGAGCCATTGGCGGGCACATACTGGCCCAGAAAGGCAATCAACTCGCTTTGCGCCTGCTCTTCGGTCACGCTGGAGGCCTTTACCTTGTCGATCAGGCCGCTTTTGCCGTGCGTGCCCTTGTTCCAGGCATCCATGCCGCCCAGCAAGGCATCGCTCTGGTGAATGGCAAACACCGGACCTTCCACCCGCACGGCCAAATCGGGGCTGGTCACAATGACAGCGATTTCGATGATGCGCTCGCGCTCGGGCTCCAACCCGGTCATCTCGCAATCGAGCCAGACCAGGTTTTTGTCGGATTTGCTTAAAGGGGTGTTGGTTTCAGCCATGCCGCCATTGTCGTCTATGACCTAAACTCTGCCGCCATGAACGACTCTTCTTTATTCAGCCAACTCTCCTTTGGCATGACACTGGCCTTTGCCATTGCGCTGGTCGCCGGGCTGCTGTTGAAATTCTGGCTGGCCACGCGCCAGATTCGCCATGTGGCCCAGCACCGCGCTGCCGTGCCCGCCGACTTTGCCAGCCGCATCACGCTGGAGGCCCATCAAAAGGCCGCCGACTACACACTGGTGCAAACGCGCTTTGGCATGCTGGAAATGGCCTGGGGTGCAGCCCTGGTGCTGGCCTGGACGCTGCTGGGCGGACTGTCTTGGCTGAACCAGGAGCTGATGCAATGGATGCAGCCCGGCCTGGCGCAGCAAGTCGCTCTGCTGGCGTGCTTTGCGCTGATCGGCGGCCTGATCGACCTGCCCTTCACGCTGTACAAGACCTTTGTCATCGAGCAGCGCTTTGGTTTCAACAAGGTCACGCCCAAGCTGTGGCTGCAGGATCTGCTGAAGTCCCTGCTCGTCGGCGTTCTGTTGGGCCTGCCCCTGGTCACGCTGATCTTGTGGACGATGGGCGCCACGGGCCGCTACTGGTGGCTGTGGACCTGGGGCGTGTGGATGGGATTCAACCTCCTGATGCTGCTGCTTTACCCCACCGTCATTGCGCCCTGGTTCAATAAATTCAAACCGCTGGACAACCAGGAACTCAAAGACCGTGTGACGCAACTGATGGCGCGCTGCGGCTTCCAATCCAAGGGCTTTTTTGTCATGGACGGCAGCAAGCGCAGTGCGCACGCCAACGCCTATTTCACCGGCTTTGGCGCCTCCAAGCGCGTGGTGTTTTATGACACGCTGCTGGCGCAACTCACACCCGGCGAGGTGGATGCCGTCTTGGCCCATGAACTGGGGCATTTCAAACATCGCCATATCCAGAAACGCATTGTTTCCATGTTCGCCCTGAGCCTGCTGGGATTTGCCCTGCTCGGCTGGTTGAGTGGCCAGGCCTGGTTTTATATCGGGCTGGGCGTGGTGCCGAATTTGCGTGGCGCCAACGACGCGCTGGCGCTGCTGCTGTTCATGATGGTGCTGCCGTTTTTCAGCACCTTTATCGGACCGCTGTTTGCGCAACTGTCGCGCAAACACGAGTTTGAGGCCGACGCCTATGCCGTGGCGCAAACCAGCGGCGCCGACCTGTGTTCGGCCCTGCTCAAGCTCTACAAGGACAATGCCTCCACGCTGACGCCGGACCCTGTCTATGTGAAATTTTATTACTCACACCCTCCGGCTTCTGAGCGCCTGGGCCGCATGCAGGCGGGGTTTGCCCATGTCTGAGATACCGCTTGAAAAGTCGCAGTCCGAGCAGCCACAGTCCGTGGCAAGGCCTGCACGCGTGGCACTGAGCGCCACCCAGGTCATCACCAGTCTGGCTAAGCTCAATGGCTGGAAGCTGCATGGCGATGGCGCCGACATAGCGATCGAAAAGACCTTTACCTTCAAAAATTTTTTGCGCACCATGGCCTTTGTCAACGCCATTGCCTTTATCGCCGAGCAGCAGGACCACCATCCCGAGCTGCTGGTGCGCTATGGCAGCTGCAGCGTGCGTTTCAACACGCACGAGGTGCAGGGCATCACCCAAACCGACCTTGCCTGCGCCGTGCTGGTGGATGCGCTGCTCAACTCCGCTACTTAACGAGACTAACAACACTTGGCAAACCCCTTACTTGAACCCGGACTGGTTGTTGCCGGACACGGCCGCCACGTGCTGGTGGAAACCCCGGACGGACGCCGACTCATCTGCCACCCGCGCGGCAAGAAAAGCCAGACCGTCGTCGGCGACCGGGTGCTCTGGCAGGCCACGCAGGACGAAGGAACGATCGAAAAAGTAGTAGAGCGGCGCAATCTGTTTTATCGCCAGGACGAGATTCGCACCAAGATGTTTGCCGCCAATCTGGACCAGGTGCTGGTGCTGATTGCGGCCGAGCCGGTGTTCTCGGAAAGCCAGTTGTCGCGCGCCCTCATCGCCGCCGAGGCGGAAAAAATTACACCCATCATCGCACTGAACAAGAGCGATTTGACCGAGCCCTTTGGCCAGGCCTGGGAACGCATGGGCGTGTACCGCGAAATGGGCTACACCGTGGTTCCGCTGGCCTTGAAGCCCAAGGCAGAAGGCATTGCAGCGACCGAACTGGAGGCACTGCTGCCCCTGTTACACGGCAAGACGACGCTCATTCTGGGACCTTCGGGTTCGGGCAAGAGCACCTTTATCAACCGGCTCTTGCCGGGTGCACAGGTGCTGACCAATGAAATTTCCACGGCACTCAATTCCGGCAAGCACACCACCACCAGCACCAGCCTGTATTGGGTGGATGAGGCCAAAACGACTGCCGTGATTGACTCCCCTGGCTTCCAGGAATTCGGCCTGAACCACATAGAACCCATGCACCTGGCCGGCCTGATGCCCGATATCAAGGCGCAGGCCGGGGACTGCAAGTTTTACAACTGCACGCATTTGCATGAACCAGGTTGCGGCGTGTTGCGCGCCCTGCCGGGCGGGCGCACCATCAGCGCCAACCGCTTTAAGATTTACGGTGACCTGTTCGCCGAGCTGTCGCAAAAACGCTACTGAGCCAAGCCCCGGCGAAAAACTAACCCAACAGGCGTGCCAGCGACAGCAGCACCAGGATCACCATCCACATAACGACGGTGCGCCAGACCAGGCCGACAAAGGCGCGCAAATGCACGGCTTGCGGCACTTGTCCATCACCGCCCTGCTCCACCGGTTCGCCCAGTTGCACATTGATGGCTCCAGCCGTGGCGGCCAGCACCACACCGTCATTGTCTTCAGGGTAACGCGCAGCGTACTGGCGCCAGCTATCCACCGCTTCCTCAAAGCTGCCGACAAAGGCAAAACCCAAGGCGGTCAGTCGCACCGGCACCCAATCGGCCAGATACCAAGCCTGGGTAGAGCAGGCCTGAAACGCCTGGCTGACGGGTGAGCTGGTGGGTTTCACGGGACGATTGACGTAGCGCCCCACATATTCGGCAACGCGGTAGAACACGGCACCGGCTGGCCCCAGACCCAGGGCCGCGAGCACCGAATACCAGGCAAGCACGCCAAATACATGGCGGTGTGCAGAGAGTGCCGAATACTCGATCACATGGCGCACAATTTCGCTGCGCGGTAGCTCGCTGGCATCCATGCGCATCCACTCGGCAAGCTTCTGGCGTGCCAGGCCTTCATCACCTGCGTACAGCGCGTCGCGGATCAGGGTGAAGTGGTGGCTGAACTGACGAAAACCCAAGGTGACATACAGCACCGCGATATTCCAGACCACGGCGGCCACCCAGCCCAGGGACCAGACCAGCAACCAGTAAATGCCGCAGGCCAGCAGGGAAGGTAAGAGCACCGCCAGCGACCAAGCCAACCAGCCATGCTGCACCTTGCCGGCATCGAAGTTGCGCACGATCCAGCGCACCCAACCGCGGTTGGTGTTGTGCACCGGATTTAGCTGTCCCAGCGGCCTGGCCTGCTCCAGCAATAACGCAAAAAGAATGGAGATAAAACTCATGGATTCATCATACCCAGTACTGCACGGACTCAGTCGAGCAAGAAGCGGTAAAAATTGCGCAACATGCCGGCTGTGGCGCCCCAGATGAAACGCTCGGTGCTTCCATCCATGTAGGGAATGGACATCCAGCGGCGTTGCTCACCACCGAGTTCCACGACATGGTGTCGGTGATTGGCCGGGTCCATCAAAAAGTCCAGCGGCACTTCGAACACATCGGCCACCTCATCGGCATTGGCCTGAAGCGTAAAACCCGGGTCCACCAGCGCCACCACCGGTGTCACGATAAACGCACTGCCAGTGGTGTAGATCGGCAGACTGCCAATCACTTGCACAAACCGAGGCTCCAGCCCGACTTCCTCCTGAGCCTCGCGCAGCGCGGTGGCAACCGCATCGCTGTCTTCGGGGTCGGCCTTGCCACCGGGAAAGGCGATCTGCCCGGAATGGCTGTTCATATGTGTGGGGCGCAGCGTCAACAACACCGTCAACCTATCCCTCTTCACCAACGGAATCAGCACCGACGCATGGGCCGGCGCGCGGTCTATGAAGCGGGCTTCCTTGCGAACATCCGGTGTCCAATCGTGGCGTCTGGCAAAACGCGCGGCGATGGCCTGTGGCTCCAGGTTGGCGGCGCTCGGTCTGGGCAAATGCCGGTCAATCGCCTCTACCGGCACTTCCCGAGGATCAAACGTTGGAAGGGTGGCCACAACTTTGGAATCAAGTAAAAAATACAATGCAAGTCGTAAAAAAACCGCCGCAGTACAGAACTGGGGCGGCTTTTTCGAAAGACGGCAATCGCAGATTTATGCGGCGACGTTGGCCGTCTTCTTGGCTGGCAGTTTTTCCTTGATACGTGCCGACTTGCCGCTGCGGTCACGCAGGTAGTACAGCTTGGCGCGGCGCACATCACCGCGGCGCTTGACTTCGATGCTGGCGATCAGCGGGCTGTACAGTTGGAACGTACGCTCCACGCCTTCACCGCTGGAGATCTTGCGCACGATAAAGCCGCTATTGAGGCCGCGATTGCGCTTGGCAATCACCACACCTTCGTAGGCCTGAACGCGCTTGCGTGTACCTTCAACCACGTTGACGTTCACGATGACCGTGTCGCCAGGTGCAAAGACGGGAATGGTTTTTCCGAGGCGGGCGATTTCTTCCTGCTCGAGTGTTTGGATGAGGTTCATGGTTTCCTAGTGATCTTGGGCGCGCCGTCATCGGGATTGATGACATTCATGAACCTCTTGAAGAGGACATGCCTGGCCGGCCAGAGGATCTGGTTAGCTCTCTATTATAGCAAGATCAGCCGCGCCCTGCCAAAAAGCGCTCATCGTGCTTGCTGAGCAGGCCTTGTTCACGGGCGCGTTGCAGCAGGTCGGGTCTATGGCGGGCCGTCAGATCCAGGCTCTGCTCACGCCGCCAGCGCTCAATATTGACGTGGTGACCCGACAGCAGCACCTCGGGCACAGCTGCGCCGGCCCAGTCTTCCGGGCGGGTGTAATGCGGGCAATCCAGCAGACCGTCCAGCGCCGGATTAAAGCTGTCCTGGTGGTGGCTTTCTGGGTCAGACAACACACCTGGCTGCAGCCGTGCCACGCTGTCCAGCAAGGCCATGGCGGCAATTTCTCCACCGGACAGCACAAAGTCGCCCAGGCTGATTTGCAGCTCCACATGGGCGTCAATAAAGCGTTGATCCAGCCCCTCGTAACGGCCGCACAACAGGATGGCGCCGGGGCCGTTGGAAAACTCCTGCACCATGGAGTGATCCAGCTTCTTGCCTATGGGAGAAAAAAGAATGACAGCAGCCTTCTCTGTGCGCTGCGACCGGATATGGGCCAAGCTTTGGGCCAGCGGTTCGGCCATCATGACCATGCCGGGGCCACCACCAAAGGGACGGTCATCGACACGGCGATAGTTGCCACTCGCAAAATCTCGCGGATTGGTCAGTTGCACATCGACCTGCCCGCTCTCAAAGGCCCGGCGCGTGATGCCAGACGTCAGAAAGGGCGCAAACAGTTCGGGAAACAGGGTGACGACATCAAAGCGCATGGGCTTCTTCGTCAATAGTCTTTAAGCCAGTCCACCAGAATACGGCGCGCCTTCAGATCCACGTCGTCCACATAGGCGGCGACAAAGGGAATCATGCGCTCCTGCGGCTTGCCGTCTGCTTCGCTGTACTCCAGCACCAGCACGGTCTGGGCGCCGGTAGACAGCAGTTCCTTGACCACGCCAAGCGCCTCGTCTTGGCGGTTGACGACGTCCAGGCCAATCAGGTCGACCCAGTAGTATTCGTCCTTGGCGGCGGTGGGAAAACTGGCGCGCGACACAAAGATGCGGCAACCACGCAGGGCCTCGGCCGCATTGCGATCCAGCACATCCTGGGCCGTAGCCACCACCGATGAGGAATGCTCCTTGGCTTCCTTGACCAACAGGCGCGCACAACCCTCAAAGGTCTTTTGACCTCGTTCAGTAGGCAGCAAAAACCAGCGTTTGGAAGAGAACAGCGCCTCGGGATCGGCGCTATGGGGCAGAACCTTGAACCAGCCCTTGACACCCCATGCGTCCGCAATCCGGCCGACCTCGATGGCATCCGCCGGCATTTCAGCGGCTTCGAGTCCGGCAATCATGATGCGTAAAAAATAGCGTAAAAACAAAAACGGGCGGACGAACCATGCGGCCCGTGCGCCCGAATTGGCTATTAGGCAGCGGCTACGACGGGGGCAGCAGCGGCCTTTTTGGCGGCCTGGGCGATCAGACGCTCCACCGTGGGGGACGCTTGAGCGCCCACACCACGCCAGTAGGTCAGGCGATCCTGTGCAATGCGAATGCTTTCTTCGGAAGCAGTGGCGATGGGGTTGTAAAAACCGATACGCTCAATGAAGCGTCCATCACGGCGTGTGCGCTTGTCAGCCACAACGATGTTGAAGAAAGGACGGGCTTTGGCACCGCCGCGAGAAAGTCGAATGACGACCATGGTTTATCCTTTGGGTGACCGAAAATCAGGATTCGGCCAATAAATTCAAATCCAGAGTTGAGACACGCAACTGACCACCCGGCCAGTGACACTCTGAATAGCTCTCCATTATATCTTTTTCTACAAGCATGACCAAAATTCGCCCTGCAGTTGATTCCGACATCGCTGCCATCACCGCCATTTACGCGCATCACGTCTTGAACGGCACCGGGACCTTCGAGACCACGCCCCCCGATGAGAAGGACATGGCGGCGCGCCGGGCCGACGTGTTGGCCAGGGGTCTGCCCTATCTGGTGCTGGAAGATGCCGGTGCCGTGATCGGCTTTGCCTATTGCAACTGGTTCAAACCCCGGCCCGCCTACCGCTTCTCTGCAGAGGACTCCATCTACCTGGCAGCCGCAGCTGCGGGCAAGGGCCTGGGGCGCTTGCTGCTGACCGAGCTGATGGCGCAGGCCGAGCGCTGCGGCGTACGCCAGATGCTGGCCGTGATCGGTGACTCTGCCAACAAGGGATCCATCGGCGTACACCGCAGCTGCGGTTTTGAGCATACGGGCGTGTTGCGCAGCAGCGGCTGGAAATTCGAGCGCTGGCTGGATGTGGTGCTGATGCAGCGCAGCCTGGGCCTGGGTGACAGCGCTGCGGCACAATCGCCCGATGAAAAATAAAACACTGGCCGTCTGGCTCACGCTGCTTGCCGGCCCACTGGGCCTGCACCGGGTCTATCTGCACAAGCGCTTCGACGCCATCTCCTGGCTGCTGTTGCTGCCCACGCTGACAGGCGCGTATGGCGTGCTGCGGGCCAGTGACATCGGCCTGGATGACCACCTGAGCTGGGTTCTGATTCCCTGGATAGGCCTGAGCGTGGCGGCCTCTTCGCTCACCGCGATTGTGTACGGTCTGATGGAGACAGAGAAATGGAATGCCCGCTTTAACCCGAAGCAGCCTGTGGAATGCAAGACTGGCGCAACCGGCTGGCTGACCATTGGCGGTGTGATTGCCGCGCTGCTGTTGGGCGCCACCGTACTGCTGTCCAGCATTGCCTTTGGCTTTCAGCGCTACTTTGAATACCAGGCGGAAGACGCGCCCGGCATCGCACCAGCGCTTGAGCTTAAAAAATCTGCAGGCTGATCCAGTAGGCAATTGCCGCCACAAAGGCGCTGGCCGGAATGGTCAGCACCCAGGCCCAAACGATATTGCCGGCCACGCCCCAACGCACGGCGCTGGCACGTTGGGTAGAGCCCACGCCGACAATGGCGCCGGTGATGGTGTGGGTGGTGGAGACAGGCACCCCCAGGGCGGTGGCCAGAAACAGGGTGATGGCACCGCCGGTTTCGGCACAAAAGCCGCCCACCGGTTTGAGCTTGGTGATTCGCTGGCCCATGGTCTTGACAATGCGCCAGCCGCCAAACATGGTGCCCGCGCCAATCGCCATATAGCAACACACGATGGTCCAGACGGGTGGCGATGTGTCGGCCGCCGACACATGGCCGGTGGCAATTAACATCATCCAGATAATGCCTATGGTTTTTTGCGCGTCATTGCCGCCATGGCCCAGGCTGTAGGCGCCGGCGGAAACCAGCTGCAGGCGGCGAAACCATTTATCGATGCGGGAGGGTCGCATGCGCCTAAAGGTCCAGGCCACCGCCACCATCATAAGCGAGCCCAGCACATAGCCCAGCAGCGGTGAGACGAAAATAAACAGCACCGTTTTCCAGATCCCGGCGCCTATCAGCGAACCAGCCCCGGACTTGGCAATCACCGAACCCACAATGCCGCCAATCAGCGCATGCGATGAACTGCTGGGAATGCCGTAATACCAGGTGATCACGTTCCAGCAGATCGCACCCGCCAGTGCACCGAACACCACATGCGTGTCCACCATGCCGGGCTGCACAATCCCCTTGCCCACGGTAGCCGCCACGCTCAGGTGAAAAATGCCAATGGCCACAAAGTTGAAAAAGGCGGCGAACAAAATCGCTTGCCCTGGCTTTAAAACCCCGGTGGACACCACCGTGGCGATGGAGTTGGCGGCATCATGAAACCCATTCATGAAGTCGAAAACAAAGGCCATCGCGACCAGCAGCATCACCACCCAAAGGGCTGTCTGTACATGTTCCATGTTGCCGTCTGAAAATCAGGAGTTTTCGAGAATGATGCCCTCGATCACATTGGCCACATCCTCGCACTTGTCGGTAATGGTTTCCAGCAGCTCGTAAATTGCTTTCAGCTTGATCACCTCGCGCACATCTGGCTCTTGGCGGAACAACTTGCTCATGGCGGTGCGCAGGACGCGGTCGGCATCCGACTCGAGTCGGTCAATTTCCTCGCAGGTCTTGAGCGCCGCTTCGGCCGTCGCCTGGTCGGCAATGTGGGCCAACAGCTTGACGACGTCACGCAGACGCTCGCAGCACTTCACGCTCAGATCGGTCAGGCGCACGATTTCTTCGGTCATGTGGCGCACGTCATACAGCGCCATGGTCTCGGCCGAGTCCTGAATCAGGTCCGCCACATCGTCCATGGTGTTGATCAGGGCGTGGATCTGCTCGCGGTCGATCGGCGTGATGAAGGTGATGTGGATGGCCTTGTTGCATTCGTGCGTGACACGGTCGGCGGCGCGCTCAGCGTTATCCACTTCCTGGTTGTATTTGGCGCGCAGGTCCAGATCGTGGTAATTGGCGACCAGCTTGGAAAAAGCATGGGCGGCTTCAACGATGCGATCAGCGTGCTGGTTGAACATCTCAAAAAAATTGCCCTCTCGGGGCAAAAGCTTGCCAAACAGCATCAAAGACCCCTAGCGTTTAAATATGTCACAGCAATGACAAATCTGTGACGCCGTGGAGTTTAACCGCGACCGGTATCGGCCCGGTTCCAGCCTCAGTCGGTTCGGAAAATAAAGTAAACCGCACCCACCATGCACAGGCCCGCCCAGACAAAGTCCCATTTGAAGGCCTGCTTCATGAACACCATGGCAAAGGGCACGAACACCGTTAAGGTGATCACCTCCTGCATGATCTTGAGCTGGGCCACGTTAAAGCCTGCTTGCTGAAAGCCGATGCGGTTGGCCGGCACCTGCAGCAGGTACTCAAACAGAGCGATGCCCCAACTCACCGCAGCCGCCGTGTACCAGGGCGCGCTCGCCATGTTTTTTAGATGGCCGTACCAGGCGAAGGTCATGAACACATTGCTCCCCACCAACAGTAGGATGGTTTGCATCGAAAGTGGGATGGAGTTGAGTAGGTTCATCTAGCCATTATGGGTGGCGCGCCTCGCGCCAATGAAAAGAGGCCCCGCAGCTTACGCCGCGGGGCCTCCTGGATCGGATCAGAGTCGCCTAATCGACTTGCCTGATCGATTGCTTAAGCGGCGACGCCGTCCTTCACCGTGGCAGCGGAGTCCACATAGTCACCGATCTTGTCGAAGTTCAGGTACTGATAGACCTTGTCGCTGGCAGCGGTCAGCACCGTCATGTCGGCCATGTACTCTTCCTTGGTCGGGATGCGACCGAGCTTGGAGCAGATGGCAGCCAGTTCGGCCGAGCCCAGGTAGACAAAGCTGTTCTTGCCCAGGCGGTTGGGGAAGTTGCGGGTGGAGGTGGAGAACACCACGGCGCCCTCCTTCACCTGCGCCTGGTTGCCCATGCACAGGCTGCAACCCGGCATTTCCATGCGCGCACCGGCTCCGCCCAGAATGCCGTAATGGCCTTCGTCGCTGAGCTGCTTGGCATCCATCTTGGTCGGGGGCGCAATCCACAGCTTGACGGGGATATCGCGCTTGCCTTCCATTAGTTTGGAAGCGGCACGGAAGTGACCGATATTGGTCATGCAGGAACCGATGAACACTTCGTCAATCTTGGTGCCAGCCACCTCGGCCAATGTCTTCACATCGTCCGGATCGTTCGGGCAGGCCAGGATCGGCTCATGGATGTCGGCCAGGTCGATTTCAATGACAGCAGCGTATTCGGCATCCGCATCGCCCTTGAGCAACTGGGGATTCTTCAGCCACGCTTCTTGCGCGGCAATACGGCGACCCAGGGTGCGGGCGTCGGAGTAACCATTGGCAATCATCCACTTCATCATGGTGATGTTGCTGGTCACATATTCCTGCACCGGTTCCTTGTTCAGGTGCACGGTGCAACCGGCAGCGGAACGCTCGGCGGACGCGTCGGACAACTCGAATGCTTGCTCGACCTTCAGATCCGGCAGACCTTCGATTTCCAGAATGCGGCCGGAGAAAATATTTTGCTTGCCCTTTTTCTCGACGGTCAGCAGACCGGCCTTGATGGCGTACAGAGGAATGGCGTTGACCAGATCACGCAGGGTGATGCCGTTTTGCATCTTGCCCTTGAAGCGAACCAGCACCGACTCGGGCATGTCCAGCGGCATCACGCCGGTAGCAGCAGCAAAAGCCACCAGGCCGGAACCGGCGGGGAAGCTGATACCGATGGGGAAACGCGTATGGCTGTCACCACCCGTGCCAACGGTATCCGGCAACAGCAGGCGGTTCAGCCAGCTGTGGATCACACCGTCGCCGGGGCGCAGGGCGACGCCGCCACGGGTGCTGATGAAGTCAGGCAGCTCATGGTGCATCTTCACGTCCACGGGCTTGGGGTAGGCCGCCGTGTGGCAGAAGGATTGCATCACCAGGTCGGCGCTGAAGCCCAGGCAGGCCAGGTCTTTCAGCTCGTCGCGGGTCATCGGGCCGGTGGTGTCTTGCGAACCAACGGAGGTCATCTTGGGTTCGCAGTAGGTACCGGGGCGCACGCCCTGGCCTTCAGGCAGACCGCAGGCGCGACCGACCATCTTCTGTGCCAGGCTGAAACCCTTATGGGTATCCACCGGGTTCTGCGGCAGTCGGAACAGCGTAGAAGGCGCCAGACCCAGGGATTCGCGTGCCTTGGCGGTCAGGCCGCGGCCAATGATCAGAGGAATACGGCCACCGGCGCGCACTTCGTCAAACAGCACCTCGCTCTTGACTTGGAAGGAGGCGATTTCCTTGCCGTCCTTGAAGGCCTTGCCATCGTAGGGACGCAGTTCCACCACATCGCCCATGTTCATCTGGGTCACATCCAGTTCGATCGGCAGAGCGCCCGCATCTTCCATGGTGTTGTAGAAAATCGGGGCAATCTTGGTGCCCAGGCAGACGCCGCCAAAGCGCTTGTTAGGCACAAAGGGAATGTCTTCACCGGTGAACCACAGCACCGAATTGGTGGCGGATTTGCGGCTGGAGCCGGTGCCGACCACGTCGCCCACGTAGGCCACCAGGTTGCCCTGGGCGCGCAGGTCTTCGATGAATTTGATGGGGCCGCGTTTGCCGTCGTCTTCGGGGGTGATGCCGTCGCGCTTGTTTTTCAGCATGGCCAGGGCGTGCAGCGGAATATCGGGGCGACTCCAGGCATCGGGTGCGGGCGACAGATCGTCGGTATTGGTCTCACCGGTTACCTTGAGGATGGACACGGTGATCGACTGTGGCACTTCGGGGCGGCTGGTGAACCACTCGGCATCGGCCCAGCTTTGCAGCACGGCCTTGGCAAAGGCATTGCCCTTGTCGGCCTTTTCCTTGACGTCATGGAACTGATCGAACATCAACAATGTCTTCTTCAGCGCTTCAGCGGCTTGAGTTGCGACCACGGCGTCGTCCAACAGATCGACCAGCGGGCTGATGTTGTAACCGCCCAGCATGGTGCCCAGCAACTCGGTGGCGCGCTCGCGTGAGATCAGTGCGCATTGCTCGGTGCCATGGGCCACGGCGGCCAAGTAGCTGGCCTTGACCTTGGCGGCGTCATCGACACCGGCCGGCACGCGGTGCGTGATCAGGTCCACCAGGGTGGCTTCTTCGCCTGCGGGCGGAGCCTTCAGGAGTTCAATCAACTCGCCCGTTTGCTTGGCCGACAGCGGCAGCGGGGGAATACCCAGGGCGGCACGTTCGGCCACATGGTCACGGTAAGACTTCAACATAGATCACTCCTTCATTGGTAACTAAAACGATTCGGTCAAACTACTTCGGCTTGCACGGTGTACTCAGGCACCACCGGCGAAAAAAATCCCAGCACTTCCTGCGGCAGCGTACACCCCGTCTGGTGCGCACGCTCCAGCACCTGCCAGAAATATCGGTAGCTGGCGCGGTCATGCAACTTGTGCGCCAGCGAGATCGGCGCCCATTGCTGGCGCTGAGCTTCCAGCACCACCGTACAGGCCAGCTCCACTTCGGCTTCTGTCGGCGAGAAGGCCCTCAGAATGGGGCGAATCTGGTCCGGGTGAATGCTCCACATACGCGTATAGCCCAGCGCGCTGGCGGCGGTCCGGGCCGCCTGCTCAAGGGCCAGCGAATCGCGGAATTCGGTCACCACGCAATGCGATGGCACCTTGCCCGCCGCATGGCAGGCAGAGGCAATTTCCAGCTTGGCGCGCAGCACCAGCGGGTGGTGAAACTGGTCCAGCGTCAGGGAGTCCCGCGCACCGCGAACCCCCATGGCGCTGGATGGAATGGCACCGCCGTGGGCCGAGACAAAGTCCATCAAACCAAAGCTGATGGACTCCACGCGCGGGTGGCTTGCAATATCAAAAACCTGGTGCACCGCTGCGGGCGACTCAATCAGCACATGCAGCGGCATGGGAGTGGCGCGCTTGCCGGCGGCATCCAACGCTGCAACGGCCAGTTCCACATCGGCCAAAGACTCCACCTTGGGAACCATGATGTAGGCCAGTGCCGCGGCCGCTTGGCCCATCACGATGTCTACATCAGATAAAAAGAACGGATGGTCAACGGGGTGTAAACGTGCACCAATCCGGCGCGTCACTCGGCCAGGGTCGGCCAATGCCGCGGTCCACTCGGAATTGGCAAGTCCCGCCACACGCAGGGCCTGCTCCACTTCGGCACCGGCAGGGGCACCATCTTCGCAGTCCAGCGTCACATCAAAGACGCAGGCGCCGAACTCTTGTGTCATCTCAGCCTGCAGCTGCAGGCTTTTCTTCATCCGCGCTTCCACACCACTGTAGTGGTCGCAGACCGGCAAAAAACCGGCCGCGCCCTGCGCTCCCAGCAGCACTTCACGCGGATGAATCATGCTCTTACAGCAGGTGCTTGACGCCGTCTTGCTCGCCGGTCAACTCAGCCAGGGTCTTGTCGATGCAAGTCTGGCTGAAGGCGTCGATAGGCAGGCCTTCAACGATCTTGTATTCGCCGCCTTCGCAGGTGACCGGGAAGCCGAACATCACATCCTTGGGGATGCCATATTGGCCGTCCGACGGAATACCCATGGTGACCCACTTGCCGTTGGTGCCCAGGGCCCAGTCGCGCATGTGGTCGATGGCTGCGTTGGCAGCGGAGGCTGCAGACGACAGGCCACGGGCTTCGATGATGGCTGCGCCGCGCTTGCCGACGGTGGGCAAGAAGGTGTTGGCATTCCAGTCCTGGTCGTTGATCATGGTCGCAACGCTTTCGCCATCGATGGTGGCAAAACGGTAGTCGGCGTACATCGTGGGCGAATGGTTGCCCCAGACGGTCAGCTTCTCGATGGCAGCCACTGGCTTGCCGGTCTTGGCAGCGATTTGGCTGGCAGCGCGGTTGTGGTCCAGGCGCAGCATGGCGGTGAAGTTCTTGCGTGGCAGGTCGGGCGCGCTCTTCATGGCGATGTAGGCGTTGGTGTTGGCGGGGTTACCGACCACCAGCACGCGCACGTCGCGGCTGGCGACTGCGTTGAGTGCCTTGCCTTGTGCGGTGAAGATGGCGCCGTTGACAGCCAGCAGCTCGGCACGTTCCATGCCGGGGCCGCGGGGACGCGAACCGACCAACAGGGCGTAATCGGCATCCTTGAAGGCAGTCATGGGATCGCTGTGCGCGGTCATTTCTACCAGCAAGGGGAAGGCGCAATCGTCGAGTTCCATCATCACGCCCTTGAGCGCCTTTTGCGGACCTTCAACCGGCACTTCCAGCAATTGCAGGATGACGGGCTGGTCTTTGCCCAGCATTTCGCCGGAGGCGATGCGAAACAGAAGGGCATATCCGATTTGGCCAGCGGCTCCGGTGACGGCGACGCGAACAGGCTTTTTGCTCATGATGAAACTCCAGGAAGGTTAGAAAACAGGCAATGTCCAGGAACCCAAGCAACACGGTTTGAGCCCTGCAGATTGCGCCGGATTTTACCCCCGAAATTGTGCGCCGGTCAACTTGTCTTATGTCTTATATAAGATATGATTGACAGAATGGCAGAGACTGACTTGAAGCTGACTTTGCACACCGTTTTGCGGGCACATTTGATGAACACTGAATCCACTTCCATCAGCGAAAGCACTGGCCCGGCAAGCACCGAGACCGGCAGCAGCGCGAGTGCGGTTTCCAGCTCCACGCCGGCCTTCAGTCCGCTGTACCAACAAATCAAGACACTGATCTTGCAAAGCCTGCAGGCCGGCGAGTGGAAGCCCAGCGCCGCCATTCCCAGCGAAATGGATCTGGCTGCACGCTTCAAGGTCAGCCAGGGGACGGTGCGCAAGGCCATCGACGAGCTGGCGGCCGAAAACCTGCTGGTGCGTCGCCAGGGCAAGGGCACGTTTGTGGCAACCCACGCCGAGCAACATGTGCAATACCGCTTCTTGCGCCTGTATCCGGATAGCGGCGACCTGCAAAGCGAAGGCCCGGCGCAGCGCCAAATCATTGACTGCAAGCGGGTGCGTGCCAGCGCCGACATTGCCAAGGCACTGGCCATTCGCCAGGGCGAAGCCGTTTTGCAGGTGCGCCGCGTGCTGTCGTTCGCGTCCACCCCAACGATTCTGGAAGACCTTTGGCTGCCCGGTGCGCAGTTCAAGGGCCTGACTGCCGAGCGCCTGCGCGCCTACCATGGACCCATGTACGCACTGTTCGAGACCGAATTTGGTGTGCGCATGGTGCGTGCGGAAGAAAAAATCCGCGCGGTTCTCCCCGATGAAGAACAATGTGCCCTGCTCACCATCAAGTCCAAGACCGCCTTGCTGAGCGTGGAACGCACTGCCTTCACCTACAACGACGCGCCCATGGAGTTGCGTCGTGGCCTCTATCGCACCGATACGCACTACTATCGCAACGCATTGAATTGAATTGACTGAATGCAAGTCAAATGTCAGATTGATGCGGTGCAATAGAATTTTGCTTCTCCGCGTAAAATTACATTGCCGTTACACCACAGAAAAGAAAGCAATTCATGACTGAGCTCGCGTCTTCCACTCGCCCCAAGCGGCCCGAATTTCGCAACATCAATGCGTTTTCGGATCTCCCCTCCTACAGCCTGCCACCGGCCGGTATCGTCTCTATCCTGCACCGTATCAGTGGTGCCATCCTGTTTGTGTTGATGCCTCTCATCATCTGGATGTTTGACACATCGGTGTCGTCGGAATTTTCTTATGCGCGCTTCACCCATGTGTTTGGCGCCGGCATCGGTTTTGTGCCGGGCTGGTTCTTCAAGCTGTTGGTGCTGGCCATCATGTGGTCCTACCTGCACCACTTCATCGCTGGCATTCGCCACCTGTGGATGGACATCAACCATGCCGTCAGCAAAGAGTTTGGCCGCTCCTCGGCCCTGGTCACCCTGAGCCTGGGCACCCTGCTGACGCTGGTGTTGGGCGCCAAGTTGTTCGGTCTGTACTGACCCCACCCCTGAAATAAAAGGAAAAAAAATGGCAGTTAACTACGGCTCCAAACGCCTCGCAACCGGCGCTCACTATGGCCTGCGCGACTGGCTCGCCCAGCGCGTCACGGCATGCCTGATGGCCATCTTTACGGTGATCCTGTTGGCACAAGTGCTGTTGACCAAGGGCCCCATAGGCTACGACCAATGGGCTGGCATCTTCTCTGGTCAGTGCATGAAGTTCCTGACCTTTGTGGTCATCATCTCCCTGCTCTACCACGCCTGGATCGGCATTCGCGACATCTGGATGGACTACATCAAGCCCGTCTCAATTCGCCTGTCGCTGCAGGTGTTCTCCATCGTCTGGCTGGTCGGATGTGCCGGCTGGGCTATCCAGGTCCTGTGGCGTATTTAACGCCTGCCAGCTAGCGCACCCCAACATTTAGGCACTCACACATGGCTTACCAAGTTACCAAACGCAAATTTGACGTCGTTATCGTCGGCGCCGGCGGCTCCGGCATGCGCGCATCGCTTCAACTGGCCCGCGCCGGTCTGAACGTCGCCGTTCTCTCCAAGGTCTTCCCGACCCGCTCGCATACGGTGGCGGCTCAGGGCGGCATCGGCGCCAGCCTGGGCAATATGAATGACGACAACTGGCACTACCACTTCTACGACACCGTCAAGGGAGGAGACTGGCTGGGCGACCAGGACGCCATCGAATTCATGTGCCGCGAAGCACCCAAGGTCGTTTACGACCTGGAGCATATGGGCATGCCCTTCGACCGCAATCCAGACGGCACGATTTACCAACGTCCCTTTGGTGGCCACACCGCCAACTACGGTGAAAAAGCGGTGGAACGCGCCTGCGCTGCGGCCGACCGCACCGGCCACGCCATGCTGCACACGCTGTACCAGCAAAATGTGGCAGCCAAGACCAGCTTCTTCGTCGAGTGGATGGCGCTGGACCTGATCCGCGACGCCGAAGGCGATGTGGTCGGTGTCTCCGCCATGGAAATGGAAACCGGCGATGTGCACATCTTGCAAGCCAAGACCACGCTGTTGGCTACCGGTGGCGCCGGTCGCATCTTTGCAGCCTCCACCAATGCCTTTATCAACACCGGCGACGGCCTGGGCATGGCCGCTCGTGCCGGTCTGCCGCTGCAGGACATGGAGTTCTGGCAGTTCCACCCGACCGGCGTGGCCGGTGCCGGCGTGCTCTTGACCGAAGGCTGCCGTGGCGAAGGCGCCATTCTGCTCAACAGCCTGGGCGAACGCTTCATGGAGCGCTATGCGCCTACCCTGAAGGATCTGGCACCACGCGACTTCGTGTCGCGCTCCATGGACCAGGAAATCAAGGAAGGCCGTGGTTGCGGCCCCAACAAGGACCACGTGCTCCTGAAGCTCGACCACCTCGGTGCCGAGACCATCATGAAGCGCCTGCCCTCGGTGTTCGAAATTGGCCATAATTTTGCCAATGTCGACATCACCAAGGAACCGATTCCCGTGGTGCCTACGATTCACTACCAGATGGGTGGCATCCCCACCAACATCAACGGTCAGGTCGTGACCAAGCAGGGCGAGGTGAGCAATGCGGTCGTCAATGGCCTGTACGCGGTGGGCGAATGCTCCTGCGTGTCGGTGCACGGCGCCAACCGCCTGGGCACCAACTCGCTGTTGGACTTGCTGGTATTTGGCCGCGCTGCGGGCAACCACATCGTCGAGTTCAACAACAAGAACAAGGAACACAAAGAGCTGCCCAAGGACGCGACCGACCGCACCCTCGAGCGCCTGGCACGCCTGGACAACAGCACCAGCGGAGAATACGCCCAGGACGTGGCCAATGACATCCGCGCAGCCATGCAGCAGCATGCGGGCGTGTTCCGCACCCAAAAGGTGATGGACGAAGGCGTGATCAAGATTGCTGAGCTGCGTGAACGCGTCAAGAACATTGGCCTCAAAGACAAGTCCAAGGTCTTCAACACCGCGCGCATTGAGGCGCTGGAAGTTGACAACCTGATCGAGGCTGCACAGGCGACCATCGTGTCGGCGGCAGCCCGCCACGAAAGCCGTGGCGCCCACACCGTGGACGACTACGCGGATTCCGCAGAGTTCCCCAACGGACGCAATGACAAAGAGTGGCACAAGCACACCCTGTGGCACAGTGCCGACAACAGCCTGAGCTACAAATCTGTCCAGATGAAGCCTTTGACCGTGGACTCCGTGCCACTCAAGGTCCGTACCTTCTAAAGCGAGATCAAGAACATGACCCTACGCACTTTTTCCATCTACCGCTACGATCCGGACAAGGACGCCAAGCCCTATATGCAAACCATCCAGGTCGAACTGGATGGCCACGAACGCATGCTGCTGGACGCCCTGATGAAGCTCAAGGCAGTCGACCCCACCATTTCCTTTCGCCGCTCCTGCCGCGAAGGCGTGTGCGGCTCCGACGCAATGAACATCAACGGCAAAAATGGTCTGGCCTGCCTGACCAATATGCTGAGCCTGCCCGGCACCATCGTCTTGAAGCCCCTGCCCGGCCTGCCCGTAATTCGCGATCTGATCGTGGACATGACGCAGTTCTTCAAGCAGTACAACTCGATCAAACCGTACCTGATCAACGACACCGTGCCGCCCGAAAAAGAGCGTCTGCAAAGCCCGGAAGAACGCGACGAACTCAATGGCTTGTACGAGTGCATTCTGTGCGCCAGCTGCTCCACGTCGTGCCCGAGCTTCTGGTGGAACCCGGACAAGTTCGTCGGCCCCGCCGGACTGCTGCAGGCCTACCGCTTCCTGGCCGACAGCCGCGACCAGGCCACGGCCGAGCGTCTGGACAATCTGGAAGATCCTTACCGACTGTTTCGCTGCCACACCATCATGAATTGTGTTGACGTGTGCCCCAAGGGTTTGAACCCCACCCGGGCCATCGGCAAGATCAAGGAAATGATGGTCCTGCGTACCGTCTAAATATGACCCCCACGCTCTCCACTGCGTGTGAGTCGCTGCCCCCCGGGGGGGCTCATTCTCCTAGGGGCGGCCCGTCGGAGAATTTGACCCCTCTTGCGAGCGAAGA
>CAIMZI010000097.1 GCA_903845935.1 uncultured beta proteobacterium
AAAAAAAACCACCTAGGTTTTTGGTCTAAGTGGTTGATTTCATTGGGTTTTATCTGGCTCCTCGACCTGGGCTCGAACCAGTAACCTACGGATTAAAAGTCTGCGTTATGTAAGATTTGCCAGTGTTGATGTAAGTTGATACACTATATACAAATCAACAGCTTACATGCGATATTTGTCCGTAGGTGTTGATTGAAATTCGGGTGTTTTTGGCAAATAGTCTTACATCCGCCCTTACATCCTGAACGATGTAAGACTTTTCAAGGGGCTGGGCATGGCAAAGGTTGCATTCACTGCTGGCAGGGTTACAGGCTTCAAATGCCCACCTGATAAGGCGCAGGCGTTTCTGTGGGACGCGACTGCCAAAGGGCTTGGCGTCCGTGCCACACCTGCCGGAAAGCCTGCCTATGTGTTCCAGGGTGTCTATCAAGGCAAAGACATACGCCTGACTATTGGCAGTCCTGAAGCCTGGAGCATTCCAGACGCCCAAGCCAAAGCGCGGGAACTACAGCGCCAGATTGACGAAGGCCGCGACCCTCGGGAAGTTAAAGCCGCCATTACTGCCGCCGATGTTGAAAAGCGCGAAGCCGCCAAAGCCGACACCATAATGGTTAGCGAAGCGTGGCCGCTGTACTTAGCCGAGCGCCAGCCGCATTGGGGTGACCGGCATTACGCTGACCATGGCCGCATGGCCGCTGCTGGTGGCGTTAAGAAGTCACGCGGCACCAGAGTGGGGAAGGGCTTAACCATCCCTGGCCCGATATATCCGCTGCTGGCGCTGAGGTTGTCCGAACTGACGCCGGAAACAATCGAGGCATGGGCCACGAAGGAAGCCAAGACCCGCCCCACATATGGCCGCTTGGCATGGCGCTGCCTGAAGGCGTTTCTAACGTGGTGCAGTGAGCAAAAGGAATATCAACACCTGCTGCCGGTCAATCCAGCCAAGACCAAGAAAGCGCGGGAGGCGTTCGGCAAGCCTGCTGTGAAGTCCGGTTCACTGGAAAAGTCACAGCTTTCCGCATGGTTCACTGCCGTGGGCAACCTGGGCAATCCGGTTGTGTCTGCCTATCTGCGAACTGTTCTGCTGACCGGTGCTCGTCCTGGCGAAATCCTGGGCATGAAGTGGGCAGACATAAATTTGATGTGGAAGGGCATCACCATCCGCGACAAAGTGGAAGGTGAGCGCGTCATTCCGCTGACGCCGTATGTGTCGCACTTACTGGCTACGCTGCCCCGTCGTGTGACCGTTGACAAGAAAACGGGCGAAAAGACTGCTAACCCCTGGGTTTTTTCCAGCCCCACGGCTAAAGGTGGTGCAGTGTCCATCCCGCGCAGCTACCACGTATGCGCATGCAAAGTTGCGGGGCTTGAGGGTTTGACACTGCATGACCTGCGCCGGTCATTCAAAAGCCTGACCGAGTGGTTAGAGATACCTGCCGGTGTTGTCGCTCAAATCATGGGCCACAAGCCAAGCGCGACCGCTGAAAAGCATTACACCGTCCGTCCGTTGGACCTGCTGCGTGTTCACCATGAGCGCATCGAAGCTTGGATATTGGAGCAGGCCGGGATTGTGTTTGATGCTAAGGCTGAGCCAAATGGGTTGCGATTGGTGAACAAATAAATTGTAAAGCGTAACGACACAAGATACAATAAATCATGATTAAGTCATTCGGTCATAAGGGGCTGCAAGCGTTCTTTCAGCGCGGCACAAAAGCAGGCATTCGGCCAGACCATGCGCCCAAGCTGGCGCGGCTGCTGGCACGCCTGGACGTGGCTATGGGTGCGCCAGATATGAACCTGCCGGGCTGGGGATTGCACCCACTCAGTGGTGACCTTGCAAACCATTGGGCCGTGTCAGTAAACGGCAATTGGCGAATGACTTTTACCTTTGATGGCACAGACGCTGTGCTGGTCGATTACATGGATTACCACTAGGAGCACCGCAATGAACCGCATGCACAACCCACCACACCCCGGCCTGACCCTGCGCGATGACGTGTTGCCCGCATTAGGGCTGGGTGTGACCCAAGCCGCTGAACAGCTAGGCGTTTCCCGCGTGGCACTGTCGCGCATGTTGAATGGCCGCGCTGCCATTTCGCCCGATATGGCCCTTCGCCTTGAGGCATGGCTAGGTGCAAAGCGCGGGGGGGGGGCGCGTGTCTGGCTGGCAGAGCAAAGTGCCTATGACGTGTGGCAGGCTGAACAGCGATTCAAGACCACACCCATGCGCGTGAAGCCTGCGCCAGCAATGGCCGCATAGAGATACCGCGAAGCCCTGGCGCGGTTCACCCAGGGCAAAAGACGGGGCCAGCAAGTGATACGACCACAAGCCAGCCCCTGACCACATCAAAGAAGGACTTTGAAAATGGCTATAGAGAATGTAAGCGATGCCAGTAGCACGCCCAAAAGGACCAACCGCACCAAGATACTGAGTTGCGGCATCCGTGCAAGGGTTGCGAAACCCGGCGAAACTGAAGAGCAGAAAAAACAGTGGACTGACAAGATGCTTAAGCGCAATGGCCGCGCGTCAATCGTGTTTCCGTCGCAAAGTTCCTTTGACAAGTTTTTGGCGAATGAAAGAGAGTGGAAAGTAGCCGAAAAACAGCGCGAAAAATACCAACTGGTTGTCGATGAAGTGATGCGCAAATACTGGGCCGGTGAGTTGGTGGAGAGGCCAAAAGCATCCAAGCCCATGCCTATGGCCCGTGAATCAGCGCCAGCGGCACAGTAACCTGTTTGGCCCTGGCCTAGCCCGCGACTAATTACCGCTGGCGAAAAGTCGGAACCTTCACCGACCGGCTGGGGCACCTCATTGAAGTGACACCTTGAAGGGGTGGGTATGGAATACGTAGTGGCAATCAACCGACCCAAGCGGGGTGACATCATTCCATTAATTGATGTCGCTGAAGCTATGGCGAAACATGCCAGCACGGCATACGGTGAACGGACGATGCATAGTCCGACTCTTGACGCAATTAGACCGCAGCGTGTTGAAATGCTGATGGCAGCAGCCAAACATGGTGCCATAAAGGTTTGCTCCAACGACGGGGCGATGGGTGATGCCGAAGCACTAATCCAAGCTTCTCCTTTGCCGCAGTTTTTTAGCATTGAAGGCGTGGCAACGAGTGAAATTCTGGCTTTGCATGTCACGTCCCAACATCTTGCTGAATGGGGCAAGGCAACCGGAAACACTTTCCAAGTGGTGAATATTAATGGGAAGTCAGTGGAATTTGGCCCACTCACCCTTCAACTTGATGGCACCGAGGCCGGGCACTACCTTGGTTACGTTGGTGGCGGAGAGCAGACTTTCTACAGACTGATACCGAATGCGATGTGGACAGAACCTAGCACTACGGACTTAGAAGCGGCGTATGCAGCACAGGCCACCGCAATGACCGCGCCCGTGCCGTCAGAGTTCATGCACATCGCCATCAATGGCATGCCCACCATTGATGCAGTTGGACACGAACGCTATCCGGCAGACAAAGCCAAGCGCAATGCCCTAGGTAGGTACACCATGCGCGAAGCCGCCGAGGTGCTGGCCACAGCCCATGGGTTCAATGCCGCCGTCTTCATAAAAGAGCGCATGCTACCCGCCTTCAAGTCTGGAGAACTGGTGGTGCTAGACCCTGATGACGGCGCACCCGTGCGAGGTAGAGCATGCAACGACTTCACCGACATAGTTATCCCCGACAACATCAATGCCTGGATGGATGCGGTTAGCTGGGCTCCGTATGTGCGGTGGCCTGTGACATTGCGCCAGCACCAGCCGCTGGATGCAACACTTGCAAGGGAGCCGGAAGCTACGCAACCCACTGCCGAGGCGGTCACACCTGAGACCGACTGGAGAATGGCAGTACAAGAGGAGGCATGGGAGCATTGGTTAAGGCTGCGGGCCAGCGGCTGTAATCCATCAGTTCACGGCATTTGCGACCACATGGCAAAGTGGTGCACAGATAACAACATCCAAGGGGGTAAGAAGCAAAACCCCCGAGCCGGGACTATCCGCAACACTGTACTTGGGGCCGGTCACTGGAATCCACCCCCGCATAGCGTTGCTCAGGCCAAAGCGTACATTGCACAGTTTGCACAAACCGCACAAACGAAAGTTGCATAAGTTGCACGACACCCAGCAACAAGCCTGAAAGCCTTATTCCATGAGGGTTTGCGACCTATGTGAGTGTAGATAGAAAGTGATGTGCGAATGCCTTTGTGCATTCCAGAGTGAGTTTCCAGACACAGCAATTACGCCGTGTTGTTTGGAGCTTAAATGCACCCTGCTACCCTTGAATCAGCGCCCCGTTACCCGTCACTTGCGCATGAGACCCGCGCAAACCTCCCCACCCCAGAGGCGGCCTTTCACCTGAACCGTCGCGAACAAACATTGCGCGGTTGGGCATCCGCAGAGTCGGGGCCGCTGCGCCCCATGCGTATTTCCGGAAGATTGGCTTGGCCTGTATCCGAATTGCGCCGTGTTCTGGGGGTGGCATGAAAGCCGCTGTCATGGCGCTGGCACTGCGCATCTGGTGTGCCGCTCCTACCCAATGGCTGAAGCTGTGGAGGACTGCAAAGTGAACCACACAATGAGCAACGGGCTGGCTGCTGCAAACAACCAACCCGCCAAGACCTACACACAAAACGTTAACGACCTCGATTTTGCCACTGGCACTCGCCACAGTAAAGCCGAATCAACCCTTCGCGCAATCATGGCTATGGCCGGGCATGCCGTCTATCCCTTGAAGGATGGTGGCTATCTGGTCTGCAAGTACGGCTACACACACAACGCTGACGACCTCGATGGCCTGCACGACTTTGCTGTGCGCTTGGGAGTCTGCCATGAGTGAACAGCTTTCACTTCTTCCGGAGCCCCCATTCTTCCCACTTATGCCGACTGCCGGGACGTATGCCGACATTGCATTGCACGACCTTCTGGCGCGTGACGTGACACAGATTGATTGGTTGGCCGAGGGTAAGGGATGGAGGCTTGCCGCCGCAATTAAGGAATTGGGTTATTTGGGATGGGAGCCTGACTCCATTCCCGTCCACACGCCTAGCCGCCGCCGCCCGATTGCACTTTACTCGCTGCCCACAAAAGCGAAACAGTTTGTCGCATCCATGCGCCAGCAAGGAGGTGCACATGCTTAACGGTCATGACACAACCCGCGCCCGTGACGCGCTGTATGCAATCCCTGCCGACCTGCCGCGTGACCAATGGGTAAAGGTTGGCATGGCCTCCCATGCTGCCGGATTGGCCTTTGATGACTTCGACACTTGGAGCGCATCCGCACCCAGCTACAACGCCCAAGCCGCCCGCGCTACCTTTCGGAGCTTCAAGACTTCGCCCGGTGGTGTTGGCGCTGGTGCATTGTTTGGCATGGCCCGTGACCAAGGATGGACTGATGGAAGCACAAGCCCACGACCTGCGCCAGCCCTAGCCACAACAAAGCCAAAGGAGGAACAGCCGCGCAAGCCCCGCCCTGGCATGGGTGCTGCTGACGTTTGGAGCCGCTGCAAAGCTGCCACCAACGCACACGCCTACATTCTGGACAAGGGTGCGTCTGGTGTGCCGCTCGACACCCTACGCGTGGTACCTGCTGGTGACAGCCTGACCATTGTTGGGCAAAGCATGGCCGGTTACCTGATGGTGCCCGCCTATGCGCCAGATGGTGAGCTTCAGAGCGCCCAATTCATTCCGCCGCCCGGTGCTGGCAAGAAAGTGAACTTGCCCGGTGCCAGCATGGCCGGTGCAACCTTCACCGTGGGGCCGAGCGATGGCGCTGCGTATCTGTGCGAGGGTATCGGTGCCGCATGGGCTGTGTGGCAAGCGACAGGCTACCGCGCCGTGGTGTGCTTTGGCTGGGGCAATGTGCGCCGTGTCGCCGAGTCCATGCGCGAGCGTGACCCGTCCGCAGCCCTGGTGCTGGTGCCAGACACTGGCAAAGAATCGGACGCCGAAAAGATTGCCCGAGACGTTGGCGCTGCCGTAGCCGCCATGCCGACCGGCTGGCCTGATAACAGCGATGTGGGCGACTTGGCCCGCGCTGAAGGTGGCGATGTCCTGGCGATGCTGCTGGAAGCTGCTACAGAGCCGCCCAAGCCTGAGATAAAGGTTCACCCGCTGGCGCGATTCGTTAACTTCGACGGAACTGCGAAGGCACCGCGCTGGGTGATACCGGGCTTCATTGGGCATGGCGTGGTTGTTATCGCTGGAGCGCATGGCGTTGGCAAGACAACCGCGCTGCTACCGCTGGCAATGACCGCCGCCGGATTGCATGGTGGGCAACTGATGCCTCGTCAATGGAGGCATGTTGTCTATGTCACTGAAGACGTGGAACAGGCCCACCGCATCATGGCTGGCATTGTGGGTCATGGCAATCTAGGTATTAGTCTGGAATCGGTACGTGAACGACTGCACATCGTGGAAGCACTGCGCCTGGACCCCGCTTATGTGGCGGAAGTAGGCAAGACGTACCGAGAGCATTTCACCCGCATAGTGGATGGCGTGGAGGTGCTGCCGTTGGTGGTGCTGGACACTAAAAGCGCAGTGCTGGCGCTGGATAACGAGAACGACAACAGTGAGGCGAGCGCAATGATGGCCGCATTGAAGCAAGGGTTTGAATGCCTTCCGGTGTGGCTCATTGGTCAC
>CAIMZI010000098.1 GCA_903845935.1 uncultured beta proteobacterium
CTCTGACGGTGATGAGCTTGCCCAATGCGTCCCATACATATTCACGCTGGCCAATGGCTTGCGGATGGCCGTTAGCGTCATAGCTTGTGTGGGTGCTGTCTGCTCCAACCCAGTGGTGGCTACCAGGCTGGTAACTGATTTTTTGCGTGTTGCTGTGGGTATCTTCTTGGCTTTGAATGCCTTGTTGGCTCAACACCCGGCGATTCTCTGCATCGTAAAAATAGCGGCTGACGGCCTGGGGTGAGACGGCGGCAATCAGCCGGTCCTTGCCATCGTAGGCGTAGCTGTCTTGGCTCGGACTCTGGTTGACGGTGCTTTGGGTGTAGAGCAAGTTGCCTTGCCCATCCCAAAGGTAGCGGTGGTCCAGCAACGCGCCGCGGTCCGTTGTAAAACTCAATGCGCCTGGAAGCGATGGCTTTTCTGCTGCCGTCATCGCCATGGGCTGTAGTGCAAGCGGGCGATACACCACACGCGCCAGCGTGCCCTCATGGCTGCGCAAAAAAGTGGCTTCTATGCCATTGCCCGTGGTGTAGCGCTTGAGCCCCACAATGTCTCGCTGCAGGTCTTGCACGATGGTCTGTGCGGGGGCGGCCCAGCGCAGCCAGCTGGTAAAAATGTGCTCGCGCTTCACAGCAATCAACTGACCCTGGCCGTTGCGCTCGTATTCCACTTGGCTGCCGTCTGGCAGGCTGGTGCTTTGCAAGACGCCGCTGTCGTCAAACTGGTAACGCGTCACGCTGCTGAAGCTGCCCTGCGGCAGGGTCAGTGTGGTGACCTTCTCGGTGCGCAGGCCACGCTCGTCGTATGTGTAGCGCTCGCTTTGAGTGGGGTGGTGCAGTGCGATGAGGCGCGCGCCCTGGTATTCCCAAGTGGTGGTTTGTGGGGGAGTGCCGGCAGCATCTTGGATGGTTTGCTGCTGGATGCGGCCGCGCAGGTCGTAGGCATAGTGGGCCTGGTTGCCCTTGGCGTCACTGCTGTCCACCATGCGGTCGGCCGCGTCGAAGCGGCGGGTAGTGGTGCCGCTGTCGGGGCTGACGGTGGCGACCACGCGGCCAAAATCGTCCGTCCATTGGCGCGAGCGCAGCTTGCTGCTGGACGCGCTGGCGAAGGCATCACGCCCGAGCGCGTCGATCACGCGACTGGGCTGACCCAGCGCGTTGTAGCGGATCTGGTAGCCCTGGCCCTGGTTGTTGGACCAGCCGCTTAACTGGCCTTGCGCGTTATAGACGTAGCTTTGCACCTTGGCCATGGCGTTGCTGTAGCGGCCGGTTTCCAGCAAATGGCTTTCGGAGTCAAAGCGATTTTGGGTGAGTATGCCCAGCGCGTTGGCGCTCCATTGCAGGCGGCCTAGGGCGTCGAAACTTTGCTTGGTTCGTGCCACGAAGCTTTCGCTTTGTGAGTCGTTGGCGTGGTCTTCGCCGCTGCCGGTTTCTGAAGGATTGCCCAGCGCATCAAAGCGCATGCTTTGTACCCGCGGCTGCTTCCAGCCCGGACCGCCACTGCGCAGGGTGGCGAGTTGGGTGCGGGTGTTATGGACAAACTCGGTGTAAAAGCCCTGGTCGTTTTTAACCTGGGTGATCAATCCGGTGCCGGGGTCATGGGTGACGGCTTGCACCACACCGCCGGGCTGGGTCAGGCGGGTAATAAAGTTGCCGCCCTTGTCCCATTCCAGCCGGGTAATGTCGCTGTCCTGAGGGCTGTTCGCGGGGCCATTGGGCAGCGGCCCGTCTATGGCGGTCAGCAGGCTGTTGCCGCTGATGGTCCGGTATGTGAAGCCAGTGGTCCGCGAAATGGCTTGGCCGTGCAGTGGCTCAAAGCCCGACTCCGTGATTTCTGTGGCTTGGCCTGCTGTGTTGTAGCGGATGCGGATCTGGTGTTCCTTGCCCGCCACCACGCTAGGCCTTGCAATCAGCTTGGGCTCGGTGTCGGTTTCAGCGGCGTATTCAAAGCGCTGTTGCAGTTGCGCCGGGCCGGGCTTGCCTTTTAAATAGAGAATTTGCTCCATGCGGATGGTGCGCCCCTGGGCATCGAGCGTGGTGCGGGTGCCGCTCAGCTTGGTGCCGTCTTGTCCCAACACCGTCTGTTCGGTCAGTCGGCCCAGTTTGTCGTAGCCATAGGCCACATTGGCCGGGCCGCACCCGGCGCAGCCTGCACCGCGCGACTCCAGCAGCCGCCAAAGGCCTGCGATGTTGGCGTACTTGTAGCGAGTGGTTTGGCCCAGGGAATTGGTGACCACGGTCTGGCCTGCGGTGGAGTTGTCCAGCGTAACTTTCTCTGCACCATCGGCCCTTTTCGACAGGATGGCTTTGCCTCTGCCGTCATACGCATAGGTGCCGATGCGCTGGCTGATGGGCACACCGTCGCTGCCGCTGCCCTGCACGCTGATGCCAGTGAGCAACGTTGGAAAGTGTGGATCTTCGTAGTGGTAGAAGCGAGTGATGCTGGAGCGGCTGGGGCTGATGTTGGAGTAGGCGTGGGTGCGCTGGCTAGGGTCAAACCAGGTGGGGATGCCGACCCGGTTCAGGTTGGCCACGGTGAGGGTCTTGCTCGTCTTGCTGCCTGCGGTCAGCTCGTTGCCATAACCATAGCTGAAGCGGCCCACCGGGCTGTCTATGGACTGCACGCCGCGAAAGGCCTTGCTGCCATTCGGGTCGGCCCTGACTGCTGCGGCATCCAGGTAATGTAGCTTGAGCTCACGGCCCTGCGGGTCGCGCACCTGCAACAACCAGCCCCTGGGGCTGTAGAGCAGGGTGACGAATTCACCGGTGGGGGCGCTGATCTGCACCAGTTTTCCGTCGCCATTGAAGAGCAGGCTGCGTCCGCCTTCCTTGCCAGCCTCTGTACCGTTGCCTCTCCAGCGCCACAGGTATTCCTTGCCCTGGGGTTTGTGGAGGATGGTGACGCTGCCGTTGGCCGGGTTCTGGCCGCTGCAGTGGCTGGGGTCACCCTGGCTTTTCTGAAAGATGAGACGTGTGCCATCGGCCTGCACGATTTGTAGCCCGACCGGGGTGTCAAACAGCTCGGTCTCGTAGCTCAGTTTCCAGCCATGGCCCATCACGCCGGTGGGGACATTGGGCAGGCTGTACTGGCTGTTGTAGTGGCGCACCAACTCCAGACCCAGCACGCCGGGCAGGGCGGGCATGTCCACCTCGCGCTGGTATTTATTGCCATTGATGAGGTTGATCGGGTTGCCCGCGCCCTGGTCGGTGTTGCTGCCGTTGCCCTGGGCTGCCGGTCCCGAGCCATCACACGTGGCACCGCCAGGCGATGGGGTGCAAGACTGGCCTCCGCTGCCACCACCGATAACCGGTGGCGTGATCGGGGCACAGCTTTGGGTGTTGGGGTCGCAAGCGGCTGCGCCGACCAGGCAGCTAGACAGCAGCAGGGCGAATAAGCAGGCCGTGGCGCGTAAGTAGCGACGCTTTGGCATCACGGTGCGGGTGCCTCAGCAGCTGGCGCTGCCTGTTGCAGGTTCTGGGTCCTGGCCGGGTCGTGTTGGGGCTGCAAGGGAGCGCTCAAGAAAGGCGGCGGCGCACCCAACTGCTCTTGCAGCTTGTCGGTGCTGCGTTGCATGCGGTCCACCAAACCGGGCGAGTGGCTATCGACGACAGTGGGCGTGACAAACACCACCAGTTCGGTTTCGTCATTCTGAAAGCGCGTGGAGCGAAACAGAGCGCCCAGGATGGGGATGTCGCCCAGGCCGGGCACCTTGTCGATGCTGGTGCTGGTTTTGCGCGAAACCAGGCCCGAGAGCACCAGGGTTTCGCCACTTTTGACATTGAACTCGGTGCTGGTTTTGCGGGTGCTGAGCGCCGGTCCCGCAGCAGTGTTGACGCTGGTGTCGATGTTGCTGACCTCGCTTTCGATGGTGGCGCGCACCACGCCGTTGCGGTCTGCATGCGGGGTAATGTCGAGCTTGATGCCATAGGGCTTGAACATCACCGTGGGGCCATTCACCGACGAGACGCTGTAGGGGAATTCGCCGCCGGCCAGAAAGCTGGCCTTGGCGCCGTTGCGTGCGGAGAGTTGCGGTTCGGCCAGGACGGTGGCCTTGCCGTTTTGTGCCAGCAAGTTGAGCTGGCCGGCCAGCCCGGCATTGATGGCAGACAGAACTTTCAGCTCCAGCGGATAGGCCAGGCTGGCGCCGGTGACCGCCGAAGTGACCGGACCACCGGTCACGCCCAGGGCATAGTCGCTGGGGTTGCCACGCGAGCCGGGGCCCCAGATGGCGCCGATCGCGGCACCGCCGGTGGCGCCCCACTTGACGCCGATCTCGCGCAGTTCGCTGACCGGAAACTCCACCACCTTGACGTCCATCAGAATCATCTGTTCCCAACCCAGGCGGTTGGTGAAATTGACCACCTGCGGATAGCGTTTGGCGAGTTCGTCGATCTTGGCGATGTCCAGATCGCTCAGTGCGTCGCCCTCCACAATCACCTTGTCGCCGATGATGGAAGTCCTGGCACCGGGCATCTTGGCCAGAAAGCCCGAAATCTCCCGCGCATAGCGGCTGGTGTCGCCCGGTACGATGACCACCTTGAGGCGCTGGTAGCGACCGTCCTCATTCCAGACGAACAGGCTGGAGGTGCCCACCGCATTGGCGAACAGGATGACTTCTCGGTTGTCGAGCGCTGCGGCCGTGAGAATGGCTCCGTTACCCACGGCAATGCGACCCACGCCGGGTGTCGGAAATACGCGCGATTCGCCCACAAACATTTCGATTTCTGGCAGGCTGGCAGCGTCATCGCGGAGGGCCTGAATCGGGTTGTAGGGCTGGCTTTGGATGCTTGCCGGGCGCTTCAGCTTGGGCCGCAAGACTTCTGCATAGCCATTGAGCGGCGGGCCTGCCGCGTTGGTGTTCGGCATGCCATCTGCAAACACCGGCGTGCCTGCCAGGTGCAGCCCCAAGGTACAGTAGAGAGTGAATACAGAGCGAATGAATGGGTGTGACATGGGCTGACTTTCAGGGGCTAGGGCTGGCTCAAAGTGGCGGCGGTGGCGCTGGGCAGAGCCTTGGCGGGTTCAATCGCTGGTGCCGAAGGGATCGCTGAGGCACCCGGCAGCTGCCCGCTGCTGGCGTAACCATATTTGCCCATTTGCAGGCCTTCAGCCGGCAGCTTGGCACCTCGTCCACCGTAGAGCACGGGTACCTGGTGCACGCCCAGAGCCTGGTCTTCAGGCATGGGGCTGCTCTCCTGAGTCAGGCCATTCATGGCCAGCAAACCCTTGCCGCCGCCACGGAATTCCTGCTGATCGTTTGGGTTGCGCAGCAGCGCCGTGACCTTGCCCGCCTCGCGCGCCATGATCAGGGTTTGCGCCTGCTCGGGCGTGGTGTCCAGGGTGACGGTGGAGTACTGGCGGCGCTCACCGTTTTTTGGGTCGTCCACCGAGCGTTGGCCGGTGGCCATGACGTGCACCGACTGGATCACCGGAAAGGTGAGCTTCTTGTCCCTCTGGCTCACGGTGACCATCAAGTCGATCAGGTCGCCCGGCTCCAGCAGGCCGGAAATGGAATTGATTTCGTCCACGGGAACGGTGATGGCGCGTCTGCCTTCATTCACCCGGGAGGAGAAACTGGGCGCCTTTTTGCCTTCGAGCATGCTCCAGAGAATCATCTCGCCCGCCTTGACTCCGTAGGCGAGAACCTTGCCATCGAAGCTGTCAAACTGCTCAGGCAGCAGGGCGCTGGTATGCGCGTAATCGGAGGGAACTCCCCGCACAGCTACGGCAGCGGCCGAGAGCATGTCGCCCTTTTGCATCTTGCTCTTGGCAACGACCACATGGATCTGATCTCCCTTGTCACGCGTTGCTATGGCAGTCATTTCCTCTGACAGGTACTGGTGAGCCGCAAGCGCGGCCACAGTCCCGATAACGATGGCAACGCCAAGCACGAGCCAGGTACGATTGAGTTTGACGGCGATGGGGTATTTCATGGTGGACCTAGGGCAGTGAGATGGCGAAACTGATTTTTTGGTAGCTCAATGCAAAGGCGTCCAGCAGTTGGCGCAGGGCACTGGTGTCATCGGCCATGCCCAGGCCCAATGCCAAGGCCAGGGCGGCACAGATCACTAGGTACTCGGTGCTGGATTGACCTAGCGCAGTTGCGAGCGCTCGGCTATTCGGTGGACGATTGAAAATAGACTTCATGGGGGCGCGCTCTCCAAGTCGGTGGTGGTGTTGAGCACCACAGTGGTTTGTCCCTGTTCGTCGCGTGCGATGGTGGCTATGCCTTGCTTGCGCTGGCCTGTGAAGAACAAGGCCCGGGCGTTCCGCAGGGCGGCCGGCAGGGCCATGCTTGTGGGCGTGCCGCTTTCCCGTACCAGCGCCAGCCCATCCTCTTTCATGATCGCGATCAGGGCGTCGCGGTTTAGACTCTCACTGTGGCCGTTGCTCAGCACCACATGGAGCGATGCCCTTCCCTGGTCTTGCGACGTCATGCGACTGAGCAAGCGAGTGCCTGAAGGCCAGCGCCCCAGCCAGCGTTGGGCACTGCTGGCGTCAGCGTCCCGATTGCGGTTGAGGGTGGCCAAGTCGCTGACTAGTAGCAGGCCCTTGCTTGCGGCCCCACCGTCCACTTCCAGGGCCTCAAGTTGAACGCTGAGGTAGTAGCCCTCTTCGGCCCGGCCCAGGATCAGCTTGCTGCCCAATTTATTTTCCACCAGGGGTTGCCCCAAGCTGCGCCGGAACCAGCTGGCCAAGGCTTGGACGCTCTGGTCCCTGGCGACAAAGCCCTGCACCCGCATGGGCAGGCCATTGGCGGTGAATTGTTCACCCACGGCAAACGCACTGACGCCTGGCGGCATGGCAATGCGGGGCCAGTCGGCAGCCAGGACCGTGGCGCAAATGCACAGGCAGCCAGAGAAGCCCAGAGCAGAACGGAACGCATGGAGCAGGCGCGCCATCATTGCTTACTTCGCAAACGATCGGCAGGGACCGCGTCGCGCCAAAAATCCAGTTGGCCCAGCTTGGGCGGCGTCACACCGGGCTCGGCCAGGCCCATCACCGGCTTCACAATCAGAGACAGGGGCTTCAAGACGGCCAGGCCGGGCGCATACGGCGCGAATTTTTGCTCCACATCGGCCGGGTCCTTGCCGGTCCAGCCATCGGCCAAGACGCTGGTGCTGCGCTTCATCATCAGGTTGATCTGGTCAAAGGGTTCATAAAACTGGAGTCCACTGGGCAGATTGGCCAGCGTGACAGATACCTGGGCACTGCCTATGCCCGCGCCACCAAAACCCAGGAGAAAGGGGCCGGGCTTACTGGAAAGGGTCTGGCCGTCGTGGCCGTCCTGCTGGCTTCGGGTAACGGTCACGTCGCTGAAGTTGGCAATCAGGGGCTTGTCGTGTGGTGTGCGCCAAAAGAGGTTTTGGTTGGCCTTGAAATCGCCCGCCACATCCCCGGTTTTAATGGGAGCATCGGAATTGCTGAAGATGCGCCTGCGCACCTCGTCCTGCAGTTGGTCCAGGGGCTTGCTGGAGTTTTGCACCTCATTGCGAACGAGACCGTCGAAGGCGGCGTAGCGACTGGCCATTTGGGTGGCCTGCGCGATGCTCTGGTATTTGGCAATCACTGGAATCAGCAGGAACAGTGGCAGCAGGGCCAGCGCGACCACCAAAAATTCGATCAGCGCCTGCCCTGTTTGGGCTCGCGATGTCGGCAGGGTGTTGACTTTCATGGTGTTACCACTCCCTGCAGCAGCTGTGCTGCTTCACGCACCGAGTCGGGCACCGGCATCAAATGGGTTTGCCAATAGGGATTGAAGAGGCTGCCGATTTCCTGCATGCCGTCGCCGCGCTCTGTGGGTCGCTTGAAGAATGTCTCTGCGGCCGACAATCCGACATAGACCTTGCTTTGGGTGAGTGCATCGGTAGGCACTGCGTTGTTGTAGGCATTCAAACGTGCCGTGGTCTTGATGTCAGCGCGGGCGTCCGAGGTGCGAGTTTGGTTGGACTCGCGCAATACACGCACCGCAAATTGCGCTCTGGGGTCAGGGTCTTGCAGCGCCTCGGCGGAGAGTTCGGCAAAGCCGGGAATTCCGCTGTATTTCCAGTGGTGACTGGAAGCCGTGGTGACTCCGCTGGCGCTGGCGCGCTGGTCGCCGTTGCCCAAGGTCTGTGCACTTTCCTCGCAATAGGGGAGAGACCATTTTGGGGTCTGCAAATTCCATCGGTAATAGGTGGCCTGGTCGGTGGCGCGCCATTCGTCAAAGCCTATGAGTTGTGTGCCTCCGCTGCGCTCCACGTGGTTTCTGTAGACGCCCAAAAACAGGCAATCGGCTTGCGGGATGAGGGCCGTGTCCGACCAAGTGCGTGATGGGGTGAGTCCGTCCCGATTGACCACGTTGACGACCAGGTCGCGTAGGCGTGTCCTTTGGGCGCCTGCATAGATCTGGACCATAGGACTGGGGTTGAGCGGGTTTACCGTGTCTTTGTGGAACCAGTAGTAGGTGTCTCGCAGCGGAATCACATCGACCCGGACGGCACCATCGCCCTGGTAATTGGCGTCGGCCACATCCTGCATGACCGACAGGCGCGCCACTGGCAAGACCAGCGCCAGCACATCCTGTGATGTTTTGAGTACGATTTGGGCCGTCTGGTTGAGTGTCTTGAAAGCCTCGGACAGGGCCGTAGCCGCGCTGGTGGCCACCCGGATGGCGTTGTCAGCGGCTATCAAGACATTGCCTTGCGTGCTGGTGCCCAGGCTCAAGCACACCGGCAGATACCTCAGCATCCACTCTGCCGCCGGCTCCGAATAGGCGCCCGCCGAGCTGCAGCCCAGGCCCAACGCGCTGCCGCCGTGCTGCACCAGATAGTCGCCCCAGGAGGCAAGACTGACCGACTGGGCGATGGCCAGTTCATTGGCAATCAGGGCGCGGTTGGTATAGGCCGCAAAATTCATGGCGCGAGCCTGCATGACTCCCGCGCTATAGGCCACGGCGTCGCTGGTATTGACCAGCTTGGCCTTTTCCTGCGTGAGTTGGCCGACGTTAAAGAGAAAAAAAAGCGCAGCCAAACCGGCCGTCAACATGAACAGCCCGTAGATCAAGGCCTGACCGGCCTGACCGCACTTACTCCTTGATGTCGGCCAAGCCCGCGTGGGCTTGGTCCACATGAGCGCTGCCCTTACTTGTCGGCGCTGT
The DNA here is from genome assembly GCA_903845935.1 of uncultured beta proteobacterium. Classification (GTDB taxonomy): domain Bacteria; phylum Pseudomonadota; class Gammaproteobacteria; order Burkholderiales; family Burkholderiaceae_C; genus Allorhodoferax. The sequence continues at coordinate 9,140 of CAIMZI010000098.1, forward strand.
TGTAGGCGTCTAGGCCCTTTTTATTGCGTTCCGCATCGGTCTTGCCGGCGCTGGTCTGTGCATCCGTAATCGCAGTGGTGGCAGACTGACCAGCCACCTCATGGGCAATGCCGGAGGTCTGGCTGCGAATGGTTTGGCCGAAGAACTGGAAGGCTGCAATGGCCGCGACGGCAATCAAGGCCACGATGATGATGTATTCGGTCATCCCTTGACCACTTTGGTTTTTCGTGTTTGCGCTTTTGTTGATATTTTTCATGTCACTACTCTCTTTTTGGTAGGTTAGATGGAAAAAGTACCAAGTCCAATTCTCTGGACTGAACCTGGACGCTGCTGCTCTGAGTCGCCAGCAGGAGTCCAATATAAGTCACTAAAAAATCATTTTTTTAGTGAAATGTTAAGTTTTATGCGGATTTTTTTGAAAAATATGTGATGAGAGTGCGCTCAAGACGCCATCGCGTCCAGCAGCTCGGTCTCGATGGCAATTTGCGCACGGTTGTGTTGTAGCTGGGGGCCGTGGATCAGGAAGCTGTCTTCCACCCGTTCGCCCAGGGTCACGATCTTGGCCAGTTGCACCTCGATCTGGTGGCGCGCCAATACACGGGCTATGGAATAGAGCAGGCCCTGGCGGTCGCTCGCCGAGACATTTAACAGCCAGAGTTGCGCCTTTTCATCCGGGCGCAGACTCACGCGTGGCGCGATAGGAAAACTCTTGACGCGGCGCGATACCCGGCCACGACTCGGCGCTGGCAAGGGGGCTTGCTTGGCAATGGCGTCGGCCAGGCCGGTTTCCAGCATCGAGGTTAGTTCGCGGAAATGCTCGTCAATACCTCCAGCCATGATCACCTGAAAGGTGTCGAGCGCGTAATGGGTTTTGCTGGTGTGGATGCGGGCATCCAAAATGCTGTAGCCACCCTGGTCAAAGTAGCCGCAGATGCGCGCAAACAAATCCGGCTGGTCATGGGTATAGACCAGCACCTGCAGGCCTTCGCCAATTGGTGAGCGGCGCGCCCGCACGATGGGTGTCTTGGTGTCGACATGGCGGGAAATCTGCTTGGTATGCCAGGCGATGTCGCTGGCCTCGTGGCGCATGAAGTAGCTCACATCCAGCGTGTCCCACAGTGGTTTGTGCGCCTCAAACGGCATGGCGTACAGCGCCACCATCACCAGGGCCTCGCGTTTGCGCGCCTCTACCTCGGCGTGCGCATCGGGAGCGCGACCACCCAGGGCGCGTGTGGTGTACTTGTACAGATCTTCCAGCAACTTGCCCTTCCAGGCATTCCAGACCTTGGGTGAGGTGCCTCGGATGTCGGCCACCGTCAGTAGGTAGAGGGCGGTCAGATTGCGCTCATTGCCCACGCGCTTGGCGAAGGCGGCGATCACATCGGGATCGCTCAGGTCGGACTTTTGCGCGATGCGGCTCATGGTCAGGTGCTCGCGCACCATGAATTCAATTAAGGCGGTGTCTTCGGCCTCAACGCCGTGGACCTTGCAAAAGCGCCTGGCTTCGACCTGGCCCAGCTCGGAGTGATCGCCGCCGCGGCCCTTGGCAATGTCGTGGAACAGTGCCGCCACGTACAACACCCAGGGCTTGTCCCAGCCTGAGGCCAGTTGGGAGCAGAACGGGTATTCGTGCGCGTGTTCGACGATGAAGAAGCGCCGCACATTGCGCAACACCATCAGGATGTGCTGATCGACCGTGTAGACATGGAACAGGTCATGCTGCATCTGGCCGACGATGCGGCGAAACACCCACAGGTAGCGGCCCAGCACCGAGGTCTGGTTCATCAACCGCATGGCGTGCGTAATGCCGTCGTGCTGCATGATGATTTGCATAAAGGTGGCGCGGTTGACCGGGTCCTGGCGGAACTTGGAGTCCATCAGGTCGCGTGCGTTGTACAGGGCGCGCAGGGTGCGCGCCGACAGGCCCTTGACACCGACCGTTCTCTGGTAGACCAGAAAGGTTTCCAGAATGGCATGCGGATGGCGCTGGTACAGGTCGTCGCTTGCCACATCCAGCGTGCCGGCCTTTTCATTGAAGCGCTCGTTGATGGGGTGGGGTGCATGGGTGGAGGGACTGAGCCGCTCTTCGATATTCATCAGCAATATCTGGCTGAGCTGGGTGACCGCCTTGGCCGCCCAGTAATAGCGTTTCATCAGATGTTCGCTGGCGCGCACCATACCCTTGCCGTCGTCACCGGCCTCGCTGTGGCTGTAACCAAAGGCCTCGGCCACGGCATTTTGCAGGTCAAAAATCAGCCGGTCTTCGCGCCGCTTGGCCAGCAGATGCAGGCGGGCGCGAATCTGCAGCAGCAGCGCCTCGTTCCGCTGGATCTGTCGTACCTCAAAGGCCGTTGCCAGACCGTTTTGCGCCAGGGCCTTCCAGTTGTCACCCAGGCCTGCCGCCTTGGCCACCCATAAAATCACCTGCAGATCGCGCAGACCGCCGGGTGACTCCTTGCAATTGGGCTCCAGCGCGTAGGGCGTGTCCTCAAACTTGGTGTGGCGCTGGCCCAGCTCCAGAGTCTTGGCGACAAAAAAAGCCTTGGAGTCCATGGCCGCAAAAAAAGCCTTCTGGAACCGACTGGCAAGCCTGGCATTGCCGGTGATGCAGCGGCACTCCAGCAGGGCGGTCTGAATGGTGACGTCGCGCGCCGCTTCGCTCAGGCATTCGCTGACACTGCGCACGCTGGAGCCTATCTCCAGTCCCAGGTCCCAGCAGTTGCTGATAAAGGCCTCTATGCGCCCCTTCAGGTCGGCGTCGTCCTCGGCCGAACTGCCATCGGGCAAGAGCACCAGCACGTCCACATCCGAATAGGGAAACAGCTCGCAACGGCCAAAGCCACCCACGGCCAGTAAGGCATAGGGTTCCCCCATTCCCGACAGTTGCCAGAGCTGAACCAGCATGGAGTCCACCAAGTCCGACATGCGGCGCAGGGAATTGCGCACGGTGCGGGTGGGCGCGGCACGCTCCCCCAGAGTGGCCAGCAGGGCCGCTTTTTGGGCACGGTGAGCGTCGCGCAGCGCAGCAATGTCGGTCATGTGGATTAGGCCGTGGTCGCTAAAAAGGCCGCCACAAAAGCGGGGATCGGCGGACTGGCGTCGGATAGGGTCAGCACCTCATAGCCGGTGGGCGTGACCAGCACCGTGTGCTCCCATTGCGCGGACAGAGAATGGTCCTTGGTGACAATGCTCCAGCCGTCCTTTTCGGGGCCGTCCTTGATATCACGCTTGCCAGCGTTGATCATGGGTTCGATGGTGAAGGTCATGCCTTCGACCAGCCTGTCCAGCGTGCCGGGGCGGCCGTAATGCAGCACCTGCGGCTCTTCATGAAAGCCGCGACCGATGCCATGGCCGCAGAATTCGCGCACCACGCTAAAGCCATTCTTCTCGGCAAAGGTCTGGATCGCATGGCCGATGTCGCCCAAGTAAATGCCCGGCTTGACCATCTTGATGCCATGCCACATGGCGTCATAGGTCAGGCTGCACAGGCGCTTGGCGGCAATCGAGGCGTCGCCCACGATGTACATGCGGCTGCTGTCGCCATGCCAGCCGTTCTTGATGACGGTGACGTCCAGGTTGACGATGTCGCCTTTTTTGAGCTGCTTGTCGTTGGGTATGCCGTGGCAGACCTGGTGGTTGATGGACGAGCAGATCGATTTGGGATAGGGCGTGTTGCCGCCACCGGTGTAATTCAGCGGCGCTGGAATGGCTTTTTGCACATCGACGATGTAGTCGTGTGCCAGTTTGTCCAGCTCGTTGGTGGTCACGCCTGGTTTCACGAATGGGGCCAGATAGTCCAGAACTTCGGCGGTCAGCTTGCCAGCCAGGCGCATGCCTGCAATGCCCTCGGCATCTTTGATGGTGATTGTCATGGCGCGAATTATCCCATCGCCTACGGCACGGGATGGGGCGCGGGTAAAATTGCCTGCGTTCCCGTCCGCGCTTTCACAGCAGCATCTTTCAGCCCCTCTTCCAGGCCCGCACAGTGACCTTGCACATTTCTCCATTCGAAGGCGGCAACGCCCTGAGCAGCTTCCGTATCCAGCAACTCTTGCCCGCGCTGCAGGGCATTCACGAAAAAATTACCGGCATTGCCGGCCGCTACATCCACCTGGTGGCCAGCGAATCCGTGCTGGACGCCGCCACTTCCGGCCAGTTGTCGGCCCTGCTCACCTATGGCGACCCGTACACCGGCGCTAGTGAGGGTCCGGCCATTGTGGTAAGTCCGCGCTTTGGCACGGTCTCGCCCTGGGCATCCAAGGCTACCGACATTGCGCACAACTGCGGTTTTGGCATCAAGCGCGTTGAGCGTCTGGTGGAGTACCGGTTGACGCTCAAGAACCCGCTTTTGGGCAAGACCACGCTGACGCCCGAGCAGTTGCAGGCAGTGTCCGCCTTGTTGCACGACCGCATGACCGAAAGCGCCATGCTGGACCGCGCCCAAGCGAACAATCTGTTTCACGCGTTGGAGCCCGCTGCCATGGACCATGTGGATGTGCTGGCCGGTGGCCGGGCCGCGCTGCTGGCTGCCAACACCACCTTCGGTCTGGCCCTGGCCGCCGACGAGATCGACTATCTGGTGGCTGCCTTCACCAAACTGGGCCGCAACCCCACGGATGTGGAGCTGATGATGTTCGCCCAGGCCAACAGCGAACACTGCCGCCACAAGATTTTCAACGCCGAGTTCACCATCGACGGCGTGGCCCAGAGCAGCAGCCTGTTCGGCATGATCCGCCACACCCACAAGCTGAACCCGCAGCACATGCTGGTGGCCTATTCCGACAACGCCTCGGTGATGGAAGGCTCGGTGGTCGAACGCTTTGTGGCGACCGCCGCCGCCAGTGTCACCGGTGGCAAGGGCGACGGCAGCCTGGCCGGCTACGAAAAGCAGAGCGCCACCCAGCACATTTTGATGAAGGTGGAAACCCACAACCACCCGACTGCCATTTCGCCCTTTCCCGGTGCCTCCACCGGCGCCGGTGGCGAAATCCGCGACGAGGGCGCCACCGGGCGCGGCTCCAAGCCCAAGGCGGGCCTCACCGGCTTTACCGTCTCCAAGCTCTGGGGCGGCATGTCGGACCGGGCCGATGGCAAACCCGAGCACATTGCCAGCCCGCTGCAAATCATGATTGAAGGTCCGCTGGGTGGCGCCGCCTTCAACAACGAATTTGGTAGGCCCAACCTCCTGGGCTACTTTCGCGAATACGAGCAGTCTGTGGTCACGGACCAAGACACGCTGCAGCGCGGCTACCACAAGCCCATCATGATTGCCGGCGGCCTGGGCGTGATCGACCAGACGCAGACGCACAAGATTGCTTTTCCGACCGGTAGCCTCTTGATTCAGCTAGGCGGCCCCGGCATGCGCATCGGCATGGGCGGCAGCGCCGCCAGCTCCATGGCCACCGGGGCCAACGCGGCGCACCTGGACTTTGACTCGGTTCAGCGCGGCAACCCCGAGATTGAACGCCGGGCCCAGGAGGTGATTAACCAGTGCTGGACGCTGGGACAGACCGGTGGCCCTGCTGGAACCGGCAACCCCATCCTGGCGATCCACGATGTGGGTGCCGGTGGTTTGTCGAATGCCTTTCCAGAGTTGACCAACGACGCCGAACGAGGCGCCCGGTTCGATTTGCGCGCCGTGCCCCTGGAAGAAAGCGGTATGGCGCCCAAGGAAATTTGGTGCAACGAAAGCCAGGAGCGCTATGTGCTGGCCATCGCGCCCGAGTCGCTGGAGCTGTTCAAGGCCCTGTGCGAGCGCGAGCGTTGCCCGTTCTCGGTGGTGGGAGTCGCTACCGAGGAGCGCGAGCTGAGTGTGGTGGACGAAGGTCGGGAGTCACCCGTCCAGATGCCCATGAACGTGCTGCTGGGCAAACCGCCCAAGATGCTGCGTGACGTGTCCACCGTGACCCGCGTCGCCCAGTCGCTGGACCTGACCGCTGTCACTTTGCAGCAGGCCGTGATCGACGTGCTGGCCCACCCCACCGTGGCCTCCAAGCGTTTCCTGATCACCATTGGCGACCGCAGCGTGGGCGGCTTCACCCACCGCGACCAGATGGTCGGCCCCTGGCAGGTGCCGGTAGCCGATTGCGCCGTCACCCTGGCTGACTACAAAGGCTTTGCCGGCGAGGCCATGTCCATGGGCGAGCGCACACCGCTGGCCGCGCTCAACGCTCCGGCGTCCGGGCGCATGGCGATTGCCGAGGCCATCACCAACCTGCTGGCAGCTCCCATTGAACTCTCCCGCGTCAAGCTGTCGGCCAACTGGATGGCCGCTTGCGGCGAGCCAGGTGAAGACGCCGCGCTCTATGCCACGGTCAAGGCCGTGGGCCTGGAACTGTGCCCGGCGTTGGGCATCTCGATTCCCGTGGGCAAGGATTCGCTGTCCATGCGCACCCAGTGGGACACGGCAGCGGGCAAGCAAAAGGTGACTTCCCCCGTTTCGCTGATCATTACGGCGTTTGCCACTCTGGCCGATGTGCGCGGCACGCTGACACCCCAGCTAAACGCCACCGAGGACACGACGCTGGTGCTGGTTGACCTGGGCCGCGGCAAGAACCGCATGGCCGCCAGCATCCTGGCGCAGACACTGAATCAGAGCGGCGACAGCGTGCCGGATCTGGACAGCGCCACAGACCTGGTGAACCTGGTCAATGCCGTCAACGCCCTGCGCTCCAAGGGCCAGGTCCTGGCCTACCACGACAAGGGCGATGGCGGCCTGCTGGCCACGGTGGCCGAGATGGCCTTTGCCGGACGCGTCGGTGTCACGCTGAATGTGGACATGTTGGTCACCGAGGGCGACGGCATCACGGACAGCCGCATGGATGTGGGCGACAGCAAAAACTGGGCAGGGCAGGTGGGTGCGCGGCGCGAAGAGTTGACGCTCAAGGCCCTGTTTAACGAAGAGCCTGGTGTCGTGCTGCAGGTGCGCTCAAGCGAGCGCTCCGAAGTCATGGCGACCCTGCGCGAACATGGTCTGTCGGCCTTCAGCCACTTTGTCGGCAAGACCCGTCCGGCCAGCAGCCCAGTGGACAACGGTAAAGACATGCTGCAAATCTGGCGCGATGCCAAATCGATCTTTAGCGCGCCGCTCTCCGACCTGCACCAGGTCTGGGACGCTGTCAGCTGGAAGCTCTGCCAGCAGCGCGACAATCCGGCCTGTGCCGATGCCGAACATGCCGCCGCCGGTGCCCTGGGCGACCCTGGTCTGCACACGCATCTGCCGGACTCCCTCAAGACGCTGATGGCCAGCGCGCCTGCCATCCTGAAGAGCCGTCCAAAAGTGGCGGTGCTGCGCGAGCAGGGCGTCAATTCCCATGTGGAAATGGCCTACGCCTTTACCGAGGCCGGCTTTGACGCCTTTGACGTGCACATGACCGATTTGCAGACCGGCCGCGCAAAATTAGCCGACTTCCAGGGCGTGGTGGCCTGCGGTGGTTTCAGCTACGGCGACACACTGGGGGCAGGCATTGGCTGGGCCCGATCGATTACCTTCAATGCCGCGCTGTCCGACCAGTTCCAGGCCTTCTTCGGCCGCAGTGACACCTTCGGTCTGGGCGTGTGCAATGGCTGCCAGATGTTTGCCGAACTGGCCGACATCGTCCCCGGCGCGCAAGACTGGCCGCGCTTTACCACCAACCAGAGTGAGCGCTTCGAGGCCCGCCTGTCCCTGGTCGAAGTGCTGGACTCGCCCAGCCTGTTCCTCAAAGGCATGAATGGTGCGCGCTTGCCGATTGCGGTGGCGCACGGCGAGGGCTATGCCAACTTCAAGTACCGCGGCAACGCGGCCAAGGCGATTGCCGCCATGCGTTTTGTCGACCACAGCGGCGCGGCCACCGAGGCCTATCCTTTCAACCCGAATGGCAGCCCGGCAGGTCTGACGGCCGTGACCACGTTGGACGGCCGCTTCACCGCCATGATGCCACACCCCGAGCGCGTGTTCCGCAACATCCAGACCAGCTGGACCGATCTGGACGCCAATGGCCACAGCCCGTGGATGCAGCTCTGGCACAACGCTAGGCGCTGGGTGGGCTAGGACAAGCCGCTGAAAAGGTGCCCAGCAATGCCAAATGCTGGGCTCACGCTTGCGGCATAGCCCCACGACGCAAACGTTGAGAAAACCTTCGATTTGCCCTGTATTTCTAGTATCATTGAAGTATGGAATCAATAGCCGTTGTCAAAGCCCTTGCGGCCCTGGCCCAGTCGTCCCGGCTGGAAGTTTTTCGCTCCCTGGTGGTTGCTGGCGAACCCGGCCTGACACCCGGCGCCCTGTCCGAGAGCCTGGGGGTGGCGGCCAACACGCTGTCCTTTCACCTCAAGGAATTGCTGCATGCCGACCTGGTCACGCAGGAGCGTATTGGGCGCAACCTGATCTACCGCGCGCAGTTCGACCGCATGAACGCGGTGCTCGCCTACCTCACCCAAAACTGCTGCCAGGGCCAGGCCTGCATGGCCGAGCAGTCCACCCAGTGCAACCCATCCTCCCCTTGCTAACCCCACTCACCATGACCCAAGAAACCAAACCGCTGAACGTTCTGTTCCTGTGCACCCATAACTCGGCCCGCAGCATCCTGGCCGAGGCCTTGCTCAACAGCATGGGCCAGGGCCGCTTCCAGGCCTATTCCGCAGGCAGCAGCCCGCGTGCCAACCAACAGCCCAATCCACTGGGCCTGCAGGTGCTGGAAAAAGTCGGCATTGCCACCGAGGGGCTGCACAGCAAAAGCTGGGACGTGTTTGCCGGCGTTGATGCGCCGCAGATGAACCTGATCATCACGGTGTGCGACAACGCCGCCGGTGAGGTCTGCCCGGTCTGGCCCGGTCATCCCGCCACCGCGCATTGGAGCTATCCGGATCCGTCGGAAGGTGAGGGCAGCGATGCCGAAAAGCTGGAGGCCTTCCGAAAGACCTTGCACGCCATCAAGCGCCGCCTCGAATTGTTTTGCAGTCTGCCCGATGCCAAGCTGGAGCAGGCCTTGTTGCAGACCAGCGCCCGTCAACTGGCTAACGCCTGAAAGTTTGTCGCCATGTCTGTTCAATGTGAAGTCAAGGCCAAGCAGGCCGCCGGTGCCCCCATGAGCGTGTTCGAGCGCTACCTCACGGTCTGGGTGCTGCTGTGCATAGGCGCCGGCATCGCCCTGGGCCAGTTCTTTCCGGCTATGTTCCAGGCTATTGGCGGCATGGAGTACGCCAGGGTGAATCTGCCGGTGGGCCTGTTGATCTGGGTGATGGTCATCCCCATGCTTGTAAAGGTGGACTTTGGCGCCTTGGGCGAGGTGCGCAAGCATGTCAAGGGCATAGGCGTCACGCTGTTTGTGAACTGGCTGGTCAAGCCTTTTTCCATGGCCTTCCTGGGATGGATCTTCATTCGCCACTGGTTCGCGCCTCTGCTGCCACCTGACCAGCTCGACAGCTATATCGCCGGGCTGATTCTGCTGGCCGCTGCTCCCTGCACGGCCATGGTGTTTGTCTGGAGCCGACTGACCGGTGGCGACCCGCTGTTCACCTTGTCACAGGTGGCGCTGAACGACAGCATCATGGTGATTGCCTTTGCGCCACTGGTGGGCTTTCTGCTTGGCATCTCCGCCATCACCGTGCCATGGGACACGCTGCTGACCTCGGTGGTGCTGTACATCGTCATCCCGGTGATCATGGCGCAGCTCTTGCGCAAGGCGCTGCTGAAAAAAGGCGCGGCCGCGTTCGAGGCCACCATGGCCCGTATCGGCCCCTGGTCGATTGCCGCCTTGTTGCTGACGCTGGTGCTGCTGTTTGCCTTCCAGGGCGAGGCCATACTCAAGCAGCCGCTGGTGATTGGCCTCTTGGCCGTGCCGATTCTGATCCAGGTGTTTTTTAACTCCGGGCTGGCTTATTGGCTGAACCGCGCGGTGGGTGAGAAGCACAACATCGCCTGTCCATCGGCGCTGATTGGCGCCTCCAACTTCTTCGAGCTGGCCGTGGCCGCCGCCATCAGCCTGTTTGGCTTCCACTCCGGTGCCGCATTGGCTACCGTGGTCGGTGTGCTGATCGAGGTGCCGGTGATGCTCTTGGTGGTGTATCTCGTCAACCACAGCAAGGGTTGGTATGAGCGCGGGGCGGCCGTACAAGAAGCCATCAAGAGAGCATGAACATGACAGCAACGATCACGATTTACCACAACCCCGCCTGCGGCACCTCGCGCAACACCTTGGCGCTGATCCGCAACAGCGGCGCCGAGCCCGAGGTCATCGAGTACCTAAAGACACCTCCCACCAAGGTCCAACTGCAGCAACTGCTGGTCGCCATGCATATCGGCGCGCGCGAACTGCTGCGCGAAAAGGGCACGCCGTATGCCGAGCTGGGCCTGGCCGATGCCAAGTGGAGCGACGATGCACTGCTGGACTTTGTGGTGCAGCACCCCATCCTGATGAACCGCCCGGTGGTGGTCACTCCCCTGGGCGCGAAACTCTGCCGCCCCAGCGATGCGGTGCTGGACATCCTGCCCGGCCCGCAGCGCGCGGCCTTCAACAAGGAAGACGGCGAGGCCGTGGTCAACGCACAAGGCCAACGTGTTGGATAACGTTTCAACAGCCGCGCTGCCCAGCAGCAACCTCGACGCGGCCTGCTTCCGTCTGCCCGAACCCGCGCGTCTGCAGGCCACACCCTCCACCCACGCCCCACGCATCCTGATGCTGTACGGCTCGCTGCGCGAGCGCTCCTATAGCAAACTGCTGACTCTGGAAGCCGCGCGTCTGCTCACCGCCATGGGTGCCGAAGTGAAGGTGTTCGATCCGCAGGATTTACCCCAGCCCGACGGCGCGCCCGATAGCCATCCCAAGGTGCAGGAACTGCGCAACCTGGCAGCCTGGTCCGAGGGCATGGTCTGGTGCTCGCCCGAGCGCCATGGCGCCATGACCGGCATTCTGAAAAGCCAGATCGACTGGATTCCGCTGTCTGTCGGCGCGGTGCGCCCGACGCAGGGCAAGACGCTGGCGGTGATGGAGGTCAGCGGCGGTTCGCAGTCGTTTAACGCCGTCAACCAGATGCGCATTCTGGGCCGCTGGATGCGCATGCTGACCATCCCCAACCAGAGCTCGGTGGCCAAGGCGTTTCTGGAGTTTGACGAGGCCGGGCGCATGAAGGCTGGTGCCTATTACGACCGCGTGGTGGATGTGATGGAGGAGCTGATGAAGTTCACCCTGCTGACGCGCGACGTGGCGCACTATCTGGTGGACCGCTACAGCGAGCGCAAGGAAAGCGCCGAGGCCTTGAGCAAGCGGGTGAACCAGAAAATCATTTAAGACTTGATTTGCCGCTCGTCAAGCGTTGTTGCAGCCTGGGATGAGTACATTGAGCTGTCGCTTGCATCCCTGTCCGGATTCTTTTGGAACGGCGACTACACTTCTCATATGGTGAAAGACACGGTCTCAAAGGCGATTGACGTACGACTGGAGCGGTTCCGGCAGAAGAGCCGTATCCAGGCCGGCTCCTTGATCACCACGGTTTTTGGGGATGCCATCCTGCCGCGTGGTGGTAGGGTATCGCTGGGCAGCATGATCCAGTTGCTGCAGCCTCTGGGGGTGAATGAGCGCCTGGTGCGCACCGCTGTCTACCGCCTGGTCAAGGAGGAGTGGCTGCAGTCCGAGGCCCTGGGGCGCAAGACCGATTACATGCTCACCCGCTCGGGGCGCAGCCGTTTCGATGAAGCTTCCCGGCAAATTTATGCGGCCGACATTCCGGGTTGGGATCGGCGTTGGCGCCTGATCCTGGTCATTGGCGAGTTGGACATTCGATCGCGTGAGCAGTTGCGCAGAGCGCTGTTTTGGCACGGTTTTGGCGAAACCGCGAGTGGCGGCTTTGTCCACCCGACTGCGGATCTGGAAAAGGTCATGGACAGCCTGGTGTCGGAAGGCCTCGACACCGTGCTTGCGCACCTTATGCCTCTAGTGGCTGTCAACTCCCGGACTTTGCAGTGCGCCACTGACATCGATATGGTGCAAAAAGCCTGGAACCTGGACGACCTGGCTTTGTCCTACCAAGGCTTTTTGCAAAAGTACCAGCCCATCCGCGATGCGCTGGTGGCTTGCGGTCCGGAGGATGTATCGGAAGAGAACGCCTTTCTGGTGCGCACCCTGTTGATTCATGATGTGCGCAGGTTGCTGTTGCGCGACCCTCAGTTGCCGGAAAGCCTGCTGCCCGTCACTTGGCCGGGCAGCAGCGCACGCCACCTGTGCCGGGATTTGTACCGCAAGCTGTTGCCGCTGTCCGAGCGCCACTTGGACGCCCATGTGCGGCTTTCCAGTGGCAGCGCTCCACAAGCGTCGCGTGCGCTGGTTAGCCGTTTTGAATTCGGTATGGATTTGGATGCGGGCGCCCCGGGCGCCGCCTGAAGGGAACCTATGGATGATGAACCCAAGAGCAGCCACGGCGTGCAATCCCTGGAGATTGGCATCGACGTGCTGAAGGTGCTGGTGGAATCCGGCTCGGCCATGATGCTCAAGGAAATCGCCGCTGCGGCTGACATGCCTGCCTCCAAGGCGCACCGCTATCTGGTGAGCCTGGTGCGCTCCGGGCTGGTGCAGCAGGACAACGACAATTCCAAGTACGACCTCGGGCCCCTGGCCATTCCCCTGGGCCTGGCTGCGGTGGACCGCTTGGACCGCGTCAAGCTGGGCCTCAGCAGCATTTCCGAGCTACGCGACCTGACCAATGAAACCACCGCCCTGTCGGTGTGGGGCGAGTTTGGTCCGGTGATGGTGCGCTGGGAGCGCCCGCACCGCCCCATTACCGTCAACGTCGTCACCGGTAACACGGTCAGTCTGCTGGCTACCTCCACTGGGCGCTTGTTCGCGGCCTGGATGCCCACGGAGGTCGTGCGCCCGCTCCTGGAACGCGAGTTGCATTTGGGGCGCTCCATGGAATTCAAGACGCTTGAGCAGGTGGAGGCCGTGTTGAAGGAGGTCCGTGCCCAGGGCTACTCCTTTGTGCGCGACAGCGACTACTCCCGCCGCGTCCTGGGGCTGGCCGCCCCGGTGTTCAATTTCAAGAACCATATTTCCATGGCCGTATCCATCGTCGGCGTGGAAGGCATCTCGGATCTGGGCCCCGAAAGCCTGGCGCTGACCGAGCTCAAGCGAACCACCGCCGCCCTGTCCAAGCGCCTGGGTTCCACGCGCTAAGTGATTCACAATTTATACGATTTTAAATAAATCCGTGTCTCTTTAAGACGGGTTTCAGCGCTCTTTTCACTTTCAGCGTGTGAGTCCGTCTGGTGTTCTCTCACGGCAGAGAAGGGTCGAAAATCGCAGGTAATGACGGCCGTAAAAACCTGCTGAAATCTAGGTAAAAACCCTAACACGATACAAAAACTTCAGTAAAGTTAATTTTTGTGTATCTTTTATTTGACGTAATCGATTCTGAATGTCAGAATTCGGACCCAGAGAATGAGACAAAAGCCGGGCAGGCCGCATGCCAGGTAAAAACACAAGGAGACTCCTGTGCCCCACGGTCGAAAGACAATTGAATGCCGCAACGGCCATCGGGTGAACGCCTGATGCTGGCCGAATTCCTGCAGTTCCTGTTCTCTGGCATCACGGTGGGTTCCACCTACGCCCTGGCCGCGCTGGGCTTCACGCTGATCTACAACTCCAGCCATGTGATCAACTTCGCCCAGGGCGAGTTCATCATGCTGGGCGGCATGCTGGCGGTGTACTTCACCCACTCGGGACTGGGCCTGCCGCTGTCCTTGGTGCTGGCCATCGTGCTGCCGGCCATCGTCGGCCTGGTGATGGAAAAAGTAGCCATCGAGCCCGTCAAGGGCGCCGAGCCGGTCACGCTGATCATCATCACCATAGGCGCCTCGCTGGTGCTGCGCGGTCTGGTGCAAATCTGGCTGGGCAAGGGCACCTTCAGCCTGCCGGCCTTCTCGGGTGAACAGCCCATCAACGTGCTGGGCGCCACGCTCATGCCGCAAAGCCTGTGGGTGCTGGGCGTCACTGCCGTGGTGGTCTTGTGCCTGTGGTACTTCTTCGCCCGCACCCTGATGGGCAAGGCCATGCTGGCCACTTCCTTCAATCGGGTGGCGGCCGAGCTGGTGGGCATCAACACCGACGGCGTGCTGTTTCTGAGCTTTGCCATGTCGGCGGCCCTGGGCGCCCTGGGTGGCATTCTGATCACGCCCATCACGCTGACCTCGTATGACGCCGGCATCATGCTCGGCCTCAAGGGTTTTGTCGGCGCGGTGCTGGGTGGCTTGGGCAGTGGTCTGGGGGCGGTGGTTGGCGGTTTGCTGGTCGGTGTTTTGGAGGCTATGGGCGCCGGTTACATCTCGTCTTCGTACAAGGACGCCATGCCCTTCGTGCTGATCCTGTTGATTCTGTTCTTCCGGCCCAGCGGCCTCTTTGGTGGCAAAGCCACAGACCGGGTCTAAGCGCATGAGCAAACATCCTTACCGCGGTCTGACCCTGATCGCAGCCGTTCTGCTGCTCTTGCCGCTGGTGCTGCCCAACAGCTTTTATGTGGACCTGGCGATTCGCATGGCCATCAATGCCGTCATCGTCTTGGGCCTGAACCTGCTGATCGGCTTTGCCGGACAGATCAGCCTGGGCCATGCCGGCTTTATTGGCATCGGCGCTTACGCCTCCGCCGCCTTGCCCACGCATTTCGGCTGGCATCCGCTGCTGGCCGTGGTGGCCGGTGCGATTGCCGCCGGTGCCCTGGCCGCCGTGCTGGCGCGCCCGATCTTCCGCCTCAAGGGCCATTACCTGGCCATGGCCACGCTGGGCCTGGGCATCATCATCAACATCGTGGTGCGCAACGAAGCGGCCCTGACCGGTGGCCCCGACGGCATGGCTGTGCCGCCCATGGTCTTTGGCAGTTTCGAGATCTCCGGTGACAAGCCCTGGTACTGGATCGTCGCCAGCCTGCTGTGCTTCAGCATCTGGGCCTCCATCAACCTGATCGATTCACCCTTTGGCCGCGCCCTGCGGGCCTTGCATGGCTCCGAGGTGGCGTCCAAGGTGGTGGGCGTGAACGTGCTGCGCTACAAGCTCACGGTGTTTGTCATGTCTGCCATGTTTGCAAGCATCATGGGCAGCGTCACGGCGCTGTACGTGGGTTTTGTGACGCCCAATCTGGCGGACTTTTTCCATTCGATCGAGCTGGTCACCATGGTCGTGATCGGCGGCATGGGCTCCATTTACGGCTCGGTGCTGGGCGCCGTGCTGCTTACCGCCTTGCCGCAGGCGCTGGCCACCTTTGAGGGCTGGGAGACGGTGGTGTTTGGCGCCATCCTGATGCTCAGCATGATCTTCATGCCCAAGGGGCTGGTGCCCACGCTGGCAGCGCGTTTCGGCAAGGGGGAATGAACATGGCGCTGCTTGAAGTTCAAGACCTCTCGATCCAGTTTGGCGGCGTCAAGGCCGTGCAGAACGTGTCGTTTAGCATTGACGCCGGCATCGTTTATGCCGTGATCGGGCCCAACGGTGCCGGCAAGACCACGCTGTTCAATCTGATCACTGGCATCTACACGCCCACCGCCGGCAGCATCCTGTTGGATGGCCAGCCCATCCAGGGCAAGTCGCCCGATGTGCTGGCCAAGCGCGGCGTGGCGCGCACCTTCCAGAACCTGCAGATCTGCATGAACATGAGCGCGGTGGAGAACGTCATGGTCGGTGCCCATCTGCGCCTGGATCGCAACCTGTTCAAGGCCGCCCTGCGCTGGCCTGCGCTGAAGGCGCGCGACCTCGATCTGCACGCCGAGGCGCTGGAGCTGATGCGCTTTGTCGGTCTGGAGGCTTATGCGAGCGCCAGTGCCGACAGCATGTCCTACGGTGCCTTGAAGCGCCTGGAGATTGCGCGCGCCCTGGCCATGAAACCGCGCCTGCTGTTTCTGGACGAACCGGCCGCCGGCCTGAACCCCAAGGAAACCATCGAGGTGGATGCCCTGATCCGCAAGGTGGCCGACACCGGCGTGACCGTGGTGCTGGTGGAGCACGATATGAAGATGGTGATGAACCTGTCCGACCGCATTCTGGTGCTGGACTACGGACGCAAGCTGGCCGAAGGCACGGCCGCGGAAGTGCGC
The DNA here is from genome assembly GCA_903845935.1 of uncultured beta proteobacterium. Lineage (GTDB taxonomy): Bacteria > Pseudomonadota > Gammaproteobacteria > Burkholderiales > Burkholderiaceae_C > Allorhodoferax. The sequence continues at coordinate 25,194 of CAIMZI010000098.1, forward strand.
CGCAACCCTGATGTGATCGCTGCCTATCTGGGCGCCCACGCCTGAACGAAAAACCCCATGGACGCACTCACCACCATCAGCCAGGAACACAGCAATATGTGGCGCCTGGCCACCACCTTGGACCATGTGGCCTCCGACATGCAGGCCGGCGCGCCCCTGGAGATCGCGTTCTTTGAGGCCGCACTCGACTACATCACGCAGTTTGTGGACCGCATGCACCACCCCAAGGAAGACGACTTCCTGTTTCGGCTGCTGCGCCTGCGCAGTACCGAAGCCGCCGAGGTGCTGGACGCGCTGGAAGCCGACCACGCCCGAGGCCCGGAAAATCTGGCGCAACTGCGTGCCAAGCTGGCGGCCGCTGCCCAGGGGCAGCTGCCCGTTGCCGAGCTGGCTGTGGCCATCAAGCGCTACACCGATGGGCTCAAGGGCCACATCAGGACCGAAGAAAAACAGGTGCTGCCGCTGGCGCGCAAGCTGCTGCTGCCGCAGGACTGGGCCGAAATCAACCAGGCCTTTCGCAGCCACAGCGACCCGGTGTTTGGCGACCAGGCCCGGGCCGAGTTCCGCGAACTGTTTCACCGCATCGCAAGCCTCGCCCCAGACTCGGTGGGCCTGGGTGCCAGCAGCGTGGGCAGTTTGCAAGCCCCGGCAACAGTGCAACCGGTGCTGCTCAAGGTGGAGGGGCTGGAGAGTTGCTATGGCCGCATCAAGGCGCTCAAGGGCATCACGCTGGAGGTGCGCAAGGGCGAGACCGTGGCCCTGGTCGGTGCCAATGGCGCCGGCAAGACCACGTTTTTGCGTGCGGTGTCGGGCGTGCAAGCCATCAGCGCCGGCAGCATCCACTTTGATGGCGAGGACATCAGCCGCCTGCGCTCCGACAAGCGCATGCGCCGCGGCATCTGCCAAAGCCCCGAGGGCCGCCAGGTGTTCGGCCCGCTCAGCATTGAAGACAACCTGCGCCTGGGTGCCTACACCCAGCCCAAACACCAGGTGGCCGGCGACATGGAAAAGATCTTCACCATGTTCCCGATCCTGAAAGAAAAGCGCGCCCTGCCGGCCGGCACCCTGTCTGGTGGGCAGCAGCAGATGCTGGCCATAGGCCGCGCCCTGATGGGCCGACCCAGCCTGTTGCTGCTGGACGAGCCTTCGATGGGGCTGGCGCCGCTCTTAGTGGAAGAAGTCTTCAACGTCATCAGGACGCTCAAGTCCCAGGGCATGACGATTCTGCTGGTGGAACAAAACGCCTTCGCCGCGCTGGCCATTGCCGACCGTGGCTATGTGCTGGAGACCGGCACCGTCACGCTCACCGGCACGGGTGAAGACCTGATCCACAACGAACAGGTGCGCGCTGCGTACCTGGGCATGTAAGGCCTGCGGCGCTTTACCCAACACCACCCAACACCACAGCAAGCCAGAGACTGACCATGAACTACCAGAACATCCTCTTTGAAGTCGCAGCCGGCGTCGCCCGCCTGACTCTGAACCGCCCCGACAAGCTCAACAGCTTCACCGGTGCCATGCATGTGGAGCTGCGCGACGCGCTCGACAGCATCCAGACCGACAAGAGCATCCGCGTGTTGGTGCTCACCGGTGCCGGCCGCGCCTTTTGTGCCGGGCAGGACCTGGCCGACCCCGACATGGTGATGGGTGCCACGGCGCCGGACATCGGCAATGTCGTGGAGCAAAACTACAAGCCGCTGATCCTGCGCCTGCAAAACCTGCGCGTGCCCACCGTCGCCATGGTCAATGGCGTGGCAGCCGGTGCGGGTGCCAGCCTTGCCCTGGCCTGCGATCTGGTGATTGCCGGCAAGTCGGCTTCATTCCTCCAGGCGTTTAGCAAGATCGGTCTGATCCCGGACACCGGCGGCACCTGGTTTTTGCCGCAGCGCGTGGGCATGGCCCGGGCTTTTGGGTTGGCCCTGCTGGCTGACAAGCTGCCGGCGGAAAAAGCGGCCGAGTGGGGCCTGATCTGGCAGGTGGTGGACGACGCGGAGCTAGTCGCCACGGTTGACAAACTGGCCACCCAACTCGCCGGCATGCCGACCAAGGCGTTGGTGCGCACTCGCCAGGCGCTGCATGCCGCGCCCAGCCACACGCTGGAGCAGCAGCTTTCCATGGAAGGGGGCTTTATGCGCGAGCTGGGCTGGAGCCCCGACTTCGCCGAGGGTGTTGCCGCCTTCATGGAAAAGCGCGCGCCGCGTTTCACCGGTAACTGATGCCATGACGACTGTGCATTCCCAAGTCAAGCCGCTGGCGATGAACGCTGCCGAGGCGCAGCAATTGGCGCAAGATGCGGCGGCTGCCATGTGGTCGCGCGACCACGCAGCGCAGGCCCTGGGCATGGCGATTGCCGAGGTCGCACCCGGCAGTTCGCGCCTGACCATGGTGGTGCGCCAGGACATGGTCAATGGCCATGCCATCTGCCACGGCGGCATGCTGTTCACCCTGGCCGACACCGCCTTTGCCTACGCCTGCAATAGCTACAACCATAACACCGTGGCCTCCGCCTGCAGCATCGACTTTCTTGCCCCGGCCCACCTGGGCGATAGCCTGGTGGCCGTTGCGGTGGAGCGTGCGCAAGGTAAGCGCTCCGGTGTCTATGACGTCAGCGTCAGCACCGCTGCGGGCAAGACCGTGGCCCTGTTTCGCGGCAAGTCGGCGCGCATACAGGGTGAGGTCATTGCCAGCTTTGCGCAGGCCTGAAACCCTCAATCCTTCAAGCAAAAAAATAACCCCAAGCAGGAGACAACATGACCGTTAAATTCCCCCAGCCCGGTGAACTCGAAGCCATTGAGACCGCCAGCCGCGACGAGATCTCGGCGCTGCAGTTGGAGCGCCTGCAATGGTCGCTGCGCCATGCCTATGAGAACGTGCCGTTTCACAAAAAGGCCTTTGACGACAAGGGTGTGCACCCGGACGATCTGAAGACTCTGGCCGATCTGTCCAAGTTCCCCTTCATGACCAAGATCGCCCTGCGCGACAACTACCCCTTTGGCCTCTTTGCCGTGCCTCGTGAGCAGGTGGTGCGCCTGCACGCCAGCAGTGGCACCACCGGCAAATCCATTGTGGTGGGCTACACCGCGCAGGACATCGACAATTGGGCCAACCTGGTGGCGCGCTCGATTCGTGCCGCCGGTGGCCGCAAGGGCGACATGCTGCACAACGCCTATGGCTACGGCATGTTCACCGGCGGCCTGGGTGCGCACTACGGCGCCGAGCGCCTGGGCTGCACCGTGGTGCCCATGTCCGGTGGCCAGACCGAAAAGCAGGTAGCGCAGATTCTGGACTTCCAGCCGCAAATCATCATGGTTACGCCGTCTTATTCGCTGGTGATTGCCGAAGAGTTCGAGCGCCTGGGCGTGAAGCCCGAAGACATTTCGCTCAAGGTCGGCATCTTCGGTGCCGAGCCCTGGGGCGAAGGCATGCGCGCCGAGATTGAACGCAAGCTGGGGCTGGACGCCATCGACATCTACGGCCTGACCGAGGTGATGGGGCCGGGCGTGGCCTGCGAGTGCATTGAGTCCAAGGACGGCCCGGTGATCTGGGAAGACCATTTCTACCCCGAAATCATCAACCCCGAGACCGGCGAAGTCGTGGCCGATGGCGAAGACGGCGAACTGGTGTTCACCTCGCTCACCAAGCAGGCCTTCCCCGTCATCCGTTACCGTACCCGTGACCTCACGCGCCTGCTGCCACCCACCTCGCGGGCGTTTCGCCGCATGGGCAAGATCACCGGGCGCTCGGACGACATGCTGATCGTGCGTGGCGTGAATGTGTTCCCCTCGCAGATCGAAGAGCAGATCCTGCGCGACAAGCGCCTCTCGGGCAACTACCAAGTGGTGCTGACGCGGGATGGTCCGCTGGACAACCTGGAGGTGCGTTGCGAGGTGCAGCGCGAGTTTTCGGCCAGCCTGAGCCAGGACCAATCGGCATCGATTGCCAAGGAACTGCAGCACCACATCAAGACCCATGTGGGTGTCTCCACGCGTGTCACCGTCATGCACTTTGAAGGCATCCCGCGCACGCTGACCGGCAAGGCTCGCCGCGTGATCGACGAACGCCCCAAACAAAACTGAAAGAACCACCCATGATTGATGCCCTGATTTGCGATGCCATCCGCACACCCATAGGCCGCTACGGCGGCGCGCTGGCCACCATGCGCCCGGACGACCTGGGCGCCGTGCCCCTGAAGGCGCTGATGCAACGCAACCCCACGGTGGATTGGACGGCATTGGACGACATCCTTTATGGCTGCGCCAACCAGGCCGGTGAAGACAACCGCAATGTGGCGCGCATGTCCGCCCTGCTGGCCGGCCTGCCGGTGCAGGTGCCCGGTACCACGCTGAACCGTCTGTGCGGTTCGGGCATGGACGCAGTCGGCCTGGCCGCACGCTCCATCAAGTCGGGCGAGACACAACTGATGATCGCCGGTGGTGTGGAGAGCATGTCGCGCGCACCGTTTGTGATGGGCAAGGCCGAGACCGCCTTCTCGCGCAGCGCCGCCATTTTTGACACGACGATTGGCTGGCGCTTCGTCAACCCGTTGATGAAATCGCTGCACGGCATTGACTCCATGCCGCAGACCGCCGACAACGTGGCAGCCGACTTCCAGGTGTCGCGCGCCGATCAGGATGCCTTCGCGGTGCGCTCGCAACAGCGCTGGGCCCAAGCCCACGCGGCCGGTCGTTTTCTGGACGAACTGGTGCCGGTGGTGATGCCGCGCAAAAAGGGCGACCCGGTCGTCTTTGATACCGACGAACATCCGCGCCCCGAGACCACGCTGGAGATGCTGGCCAAACTCAAGGGCGTCAACGGCCCGGACCTGTCGGTCACCGCCGGCAATGCCTCGGGGGTGAACGATGGCGCCTGCGCCTTGCTGCTGGCATCCCCCGCAGCCGCTGCACGCTATGGCCTGACAGCCAAGGCGCGCGTGCTGGGCATGGCTACTGCCGGTCTGGCGCCGCGCATCATGGGCTTTGGCCCGGCACCGGCCGTGCGCAAGGTGCTGCAGCAAACCGGCTTGACCCTGGCGCAAATGGATGTGATCGAGCTCAACGAAGCCTTTGCCGCCCAGGGTCTGGCCGTGCTGCGTGATCTGGGTCTGGCCGATGACGATGCGCGCGTCAACCCGAACGGCGGCGCCATTGCCATGGGCCACCCCCTGGGCATGAGCGGCGCGCGCCTGGTCACCACCGCCCTGTATGAACTGAACCGCCGCAATGGCCGCTACGCGCTGTGCACCATGTGCATAGGTGTGGGGCAGGGCATTGCACTGGTCATCGAACGCATTTGATTCCAACCACCCACAGGAGACTCCCATGATTGCACGCTTCAAGAAACTCACCACCGCCGCCGCCCTGGTCCTCACCGCCTGCACGGTGTTTGCCGCTGACACGATCAAGATCGGGTCCGTGCTGTCCGTGACCGGCCCGGCCGGTTATCTGGGCGACCCCGAACTCAAGACCTTGCAGATGATGATCGAAGACATTAACAAAAGGGGCGGTGTGCTGGGCCGTCCCTTGGAACTGGTTTTTTACGACGATGGCAGCGATGCCAGCAAGGCCAACGGCTTTGGCAAACGCCTGATTGATGACGACAAGGTGGACATTCTGGTGGGCGGCACCACCACCGGCGCCACCATGTCCATGGCGCCGCTGGTGGAAAAGGCCGGCATTCCCTTTATCTCGCTGGCCGGCGCCGTGGTCATCGTCGAGCCGGTGAAGAAGTTTGTCTTCAAGACCCCGCACACCGACCGCATGGCTGCTGAAAAAGTGTTTGACGATATGAAGAAGCGCGGCATCACCAAGGTGGCCCTGCTGTCGGAAACCAGCGGCTTTGGACAAAGCGGCCGCAAGGAAACCGAGGGCGTGGCCGGCAAATTCGGCATCACCCTGGTGGCCAACGAAACCTATGGCCCCAAGGACACCGACATGGGCCCACAGCTCACCAAGATCCGCAACACCGCCGGTGTGGAGGCCGTGTTCATCTTCGGCCTGGGCCAGGGCCCGGCGCTGGCCACCAAGGGCTACAAGCAGCTGGGCATCACCTTGCCGCTGTACCACGCACACGGTGTGGCATCTGACGATTTCATCAAGCTGGCAGGCCCTGCCGCCGAAGGTGTGCGCCTGCCCACCTCTGCCCTGCTGGCACCGGGTAAGCTGGCCGCCAACGACCCGCAGCGAGCGGTGGCTGAAGGGTATACCAAGGCCTTCATGGCTAAGTACAAGTCCGATGTGTCGGCCTTCGGTGGCTATGCCTATGACGGACTGGGCCTGGCCGTTGATGCGTTCAAACGTGCCGGTTCCACCGACAAGGCCCGGGTGCGCGATGCCATCGAAGCCACCAAGGGCTATGTCGGCACTGGTGGCATTTTCAATATGTCGGCCACCGATCACATGGGCCTGGATCTGTCGGCCTTTCGCATGTTCGAAATCAAAAACGGCGACTGGGTTCTGTCCAAGTGAGCACCCTGCGTAAAACCCCTCAGCTACGGAATCAATCCCTATGTATACCCAATCATTGAACGTGCAGGAAAAGCCGGGCGAGAAGCCCGCAGCCAAGCCGGTATCGCTGGAGAACGCCGAGTCGCAAAAGCGCTTTGATGCGCGCATCGACGCCGACGGCAAGATCGAGCCGCAGGACTGGATGCCCGAGGCCTACCGCAAAACGCTGTTGCGCCAGATCAGCCAGCATGCCCACAGCGAAATCGTCGGCATGCTGCCCGAGGGCAACTGGATCAGCCGCGCGCCCAGCCTCAAGCGCAAGGCGATCCTGATTGCCAAGGTGCAGGACGAGGGCGGCCACGGCCTGTACCTCTACAGCGCTGCCGAGACCCTGGGACAGGGCCGCGACCAGATGCTGGCCGACCTGCACAGTGGCAAAGCCAAGTACAGCTCCATCTTCAACTACCCCACGCTCAACTGGGCCGATGTGGGCGTGGTCGGCTGGCTGGTGGATGGCGCGGCCATCATGAACCAGATCCCGCTGTGCCGCTGCTCCTATGGCCCCTATGCTCGCGCCATGATCCGCGTCTGCAAGGAGGAATCCTTCCACCAGCGCCAGGGCTATGAAGCCCTGCTGGTGATGATGCAGGGCACAGCCGAGCAGCGTGCCATGGTGCAGGACGCGGTCAACCGCTTCTGGTGGAAATGCCTGGCCATGTTCGGGCCACCGGATGGCAACAGCCCGCACAGCGCGCAGGCTCTTGCGTGGGGCATCAAGCGCATCAGCAACGACGACCTGCGCCAGAAGTTCATTGACGCCACCGTGCCGCAGGCGCGCGTGCTGGGCGTGACCCTGCCCGATCCGGACCTGAAGTGGAACGAAGAGCGCCAGCACTACGACTACGGTCAGATCGACTGGGACGAATTCTGGAGCACGGTGAACGGCAACGGCCCCTGCAACAAGGAGCGACTTGCGACCCGCGCCAAAGCCCACAACGATGGCCAATGGGTGCGCGACGCCGCCCTGGCCTATGCCCAAAAACACCAAGCCAACACACACAAGGAAGCAGCATGAGCACCACCGATATGAGCCGCGCCGGGCCGTCCCAAGCGGCGAACGCCCCCTCGGGGGGCAGCAACCCACCCGCAGTGGGGGAGCGTGGGGGCCTATCTCTTAAAGACTGGCCCCTCTGGGAAGTTTTCGTTCGCAGCAAACAGGGCCTGGAGCACAAGCACTGCGGCAGCCTGCACGCGAGTGACGCGCAGCACGCCCTGCAAATGGCGCGCGATGTCTACACCCGCCGCCAGGAAGGTGTGAGCATCTGGGTGGTGCCCTCCAAGTCCATCACCGCCAGCGCACCCGAAGACAAGGACGCGCTATTCGAGCCGGCCGCCGACAAGATCTACCGCCACCCGACCTTCTACGACATCCCTGAAGAAGTGGGGCACATGTAATGACTACCAAGACTACGAGCGCCGCGCCGGGCCGCCCCCAGCAAGCGAACGCCCCCTTGGGGGGCAGCGAACCACACGCAGTGGGGAGCGTGGGGGCTTATTACCTGCATCTGGCAGACAACGCCCTGATCCTGGGCCAGCGCAATGCGGAGTGGTGTGGCCACGGCCCGATTCTGGAAGAAGACCTGGCCCTGGCCAACAACAGCCTGGACCTGATCGGCCAGGCCCGCTTGCTGTACCAGCATGTGGCCACCATCCGAAAAGACGGCAAGAGCAGCGAAGACTTGCTGGCCTACTTCCGTGACGTGCCGGACTTCAAGAACTACACGCTGCTGGAACTACCGCATGGCACCGCCCTGTTGCCGACATCGCGTGGCGACCGCGACTATGCCGTCACCATGGCACGCAACTTTTTGTACAGCGCGCTGATGGTGCAGGTCTGGGGCGCACTGGCGGCCTCCACCGATGCGCAACTGGCTGCCATTGCCGCCAAGTCGCTGAAGGAAGTGCAATACCACCTGCGCCACGCGCACGACTGGGTGCTGCGTTTGGGTGATGGCACGGACGCATCGCACGCGCGCATGCAGGCCGCGTTTGATTACCTGATGCCGTTTACGCAGGAGTTCTGGACGACGAGTGCCATGGAAACTGCCGCCGTCAAAACCGGTGCCGGTGTCGATGTGACGGCGTTCAAGACCGAGTGGGAAGCCATGGTCAGCGACACGCTGCAGGCCGCCACCCTGAAGGTGCCGGCCAGCAGCGGCTTTGTCACCACTGGCAAGCACGGCGTGCACTCCGAGCACCTGGGCTTTGTGCTGGCAGAAATGCAAAGCCTGGCACGCGCCCACCCCGAGGCCGTCTGGTAGTCACCATGTCCTTCGATGCCCCCTCCCGCACGGTGCCACCCGGCGTGTTGCAAGGTTTACCGGATGGCCCGCTGGCGCAAAGCCAGGAGGCCGATGCGCACCACGCCATCTGGGAGTTGCTGGAGGCAGTGACCGACCCGGAAATCCCGGTGGTGAACCTGCGCGAGATGGGCATTCTGCGGGCCGTGCGCTTTGGCGCGCAGGGGCTGGAGGTGGTGATCACCCCCACCTACAGCGGCTGCCCGGCGATGGGCCAAATGGAGGACGATGTGGCCAACGCGCTGTCGCAAGCCGGTGTGGCCGCACGCGTGGTCACGCAACTGGCCCCCGCCTGGTCCACCGACTGGATGACGCCCGAGGGGCGCGACAAGCTGCGCGCCTACGGCATTGCCCCGCCCGTCAAGAGCGCCTGCGCTGCGGCTGCCGGCGCCCAGGTGGTGTCCTTTGCCAACCGCAAATTTGCAGGCAGAGGCCTGGCCCCGCAGGAAACCGTGGCCTGCCCGCAATGCGGCTCCGACAACACCACCGAGATTTCGCACTTCGGCTCCACGGCCTGCAAGGCCCTGTACCGCTGCCTGAAGTGCATGGAACCGTTTGATTACTTCAAACCCTATTGATCCCATTCCGCCAACCCCATTCCTACCCGCACCACCATGACTGCATCTTCCCGTTTTCACGATCTGCGCATTGCCCGGATCAGCCCCGAGGCGGCTGGCTCGGTCGCCATTGCCTTCAACGTGCCCGACGATCTGCTCGCGCGCTTTGACTTCCAGCCCGGCCAGTACCTGACCTTGCGCAGCCAGATCAACGGTGCCGACGTGCGGCGCAGCTATTCCATCTGCTCCACCCACAGCCACCTCAAGCGCCGGCGCGAACTGGTGGTGGGCATCCGCCCGATGGAGGGCGGGGTGTTTTCCAACTGGGCCGCCCACAGCCTGAAGGCCGGCGACACCCTGTCGGTGATGCCGCCCGAAGGCCGCTTTGTCTCCAAGCGCCCGCGTGCCCTGCACCGCGTGGCCTTTGCGGCAGGCTCCGGCATCACGCCGATTTTGTCCATCATGGCCAGCACGCTGGAAGACCAGCCGGAGTCCAAGTTCACCCTGGTCTATGGCAACCGCAGCATGAACTCGGTGATGTTCAACGAAGCGCTGCAGGACCTGAAAGACCGCTTCGCCGACCGCCTCACACTCATCCACATCCTCTCGCGCCAGGCGCAAGAGGTGGACCTGCTGCAAGGCCGCATCGACGCCGCCAAGGTGCAACACATCATCGACACCTTGCTGCCCGTGGCCAGCATGGACGAGGTGTTTATCTGCGGCCCCGAGGTGATGATTGAAGTGACCGAAAAGGCCCTGCTGGCGGCCGGCGTGCCGGCCAAGCAAATCCACACCGAGCGCTTCACCTCGCCGCTGCTGGAGACACTGACACCCGAGGCGCGCCAGGCGGCGGTTGCCAACCTCAAGCTGCCCGCCGGTGGCCAGGTCGCGCTCACCGTGGTGCTGGACGGCAAAGCGCACGCCCTGCACATGAACCCCGACGAGCATGTGCTGGACGTGGCCATGGCAGCCGGGCTGGACCTGCCGTTTTCCTGCAAGGGCGGCGTCTGCGCCACCTGCCGCTGCAAGGTCATGACCGGCAGCGTGGCCATGGACAAAAACTACGGCCTGGAAGCCTGGGAGACCGACAAGGGCTTTGTGCTCTCCTGCCAGTCGCGCCCCACTTCCGAGGCCGTGACCATCAGCTTCGACGAACGTTAATTTTTAGACACACCATGACCCAGATTCTTCAAAGCTATATCGCCGGCCGCTGGCAGGGCACGCAATCCGGCAGCGCCTTGCGCAGCGCCGTCAACGGCGCCACCGTGGCCCACACCCATGCCGACGCACTCGACTTTGGCGAGGCCGTGGAGCACGCGCGCCGCAAGGGCCTGCCCGCCCTGATGGCCATGGATTTCCAGGAGCGCGCCCTGCGCCTCAAGGCCCTGGCCAAGTACCTGCTGGAGCACAAGGAGCAGCTTTACGCCGTGTCGGCCCACACCGGCGCCACCAAGGTGGACAGCTGGATTGATATCGACGGCGGCGCCGGTACTTTGTTTGCCTACGCCTCGATTGGCAGCAACGAGTTGCCTTCGGGCAACCTGGTGCATGAAGGCCCCGCGTTTGCCATCGGCAAAAAAGGCGGCTTCTCCGGCACCCATGTGCTGGTGCCCCGTGGCGGCCTGGCCGTGCACATCAACGCCTTCAATTTTCCGGTGTGGGGTCTGTTGGAAAAGTTTGCACCCAGCTTTCTGGCGGGCATGCCCTGCATCGGCAAACCGGCCAGCGCCACCAGCTACCTGACCGAAGCCGCCATGCGTTTGATCGTGCAATCGGGCATCCTGCCCGAGGGCAGTCTGCAGCTGGTCATTGGCGGCACCGGTGATTTGTTGGGCCGTTTGAATGGTGCTGACGTGGTGACCTTCACCGGTTCGGCCGACACGGCTTCGCGCTTGCGCGTGCACCCGAATCTGATTGCCAACTCGGTGCCCTTCAACGCCGAAGCCGACTCGCTCAACTGCGCCATCCTCGGCCCGGACGTCACGCCCGACGACGAAGAGTTCGGCTTGTTTGTGAAGGAAGTGGCGCGCGAGATGACGGTCAAGGCCGGCCAAAAGTGCACCGCCATCCGCCGCGCCATCGTGCCCGCCAAATGGCTGGATGCCGTGTGCGAACAAGTGGCCGCACGCCTGGCCAAGACCACCGTGGGCGACCCCGCAGACGAGCGCGTACGCATGGGCCCACTGGCCTCGCACGCGCAGCAGGCCGACGTGGCCGAGCGCATTGCGCTCTTGCGCCGGGATGCCGAGCTGGTGTACGCCGGCAAGGAAGACTGGATTGGCGAAGGCACTGCCCAAGGCGCCTTCTGCGCCCCCACGCTGCTGGCCTGCCGCAAGCCCATGGACGTGGACTCGGTGCACACCATCGAAGCCTTCGGCCCGGTCAGCACCGTCATGGCCTATGAAGACCTGGACCAGGCGTTGGCCTTGGCCGCACGCGGCCAGGGCAGCCTGGTCGCCACGCTGGTGACGCACGACAGCGCAGTGGCTGCCAAAGCCATCCCCGCCATGGCCGCCTGGCATGGCCGCCTGCACATTCTCGACCGCGAATCGGCAGTCGAATCCAGCGGCCACGGCTCACCCCTGCCCACGCTCAAACACGGCGGCCCGGGCCGCGCCGGTGGTGGTGAAGAACTGGGCGGTCTGCGGGCCGTAAAGCACTACCTGCAACGCGCCGCCGTGCAAGGCTCGCCCACCATGCTGGCAGCCGTCACCGGCGAGCATGTGCGCGGTGCCAAGGTCAACGACACGGTGGTGCATCCGTTCCGCAGTTACTTCGAAGATCTGAAAATTGGCGACTCGCTGCTGACGCATCGCCGCACCGTGGGCGAGGCCGACATCGTGGCCTTCGGTGGCATCTCGGGCGACTACTTCTACATGCACTTTGACGAAGTGGCGGCCAAGGATTCACCGTTTGGCAAGCGCATTGCGCACGGCTACTTTGTGTTGTCGGCAGCGGCCGGTTTGTTTGTGTCACCCGCACCGGGACCGGTGCTGGCCAACTATGGTCTGGACACGCTGCGCTTTGTCAAACCGGTGGGTATTGGCGACACCATCCAGGCACGCCTGACGGCCAAGCGCAAGATCGACCGTAACAAGGTGGACGCCAAGGGTGTGGGCCAGGGCGTGGTGGCGTGGGATGTGGAAGTGACCAACCAGCTTGGCGAGTTGGTGGCGAGTTATGACATCCTGACTTTGGTGGCCAAGCGGACCTAAGTCACATGCCTTGCTATTCCATTGAAGGGGTCATCCCCGTGGTGCACCCCAGCGCCTATGTCCATCCCACCGCCGTGCTGATCGGCGATGTCCACATCGGCCCCAACTGCTATGTGGGGCCGAATGCCAGCCTGCGCGGCGACTTCGGTCGCATCGTGCTGCTGGCGGGCGCCAATGTGCAGGACAACTGCGTCATGCACGGCTTTCCACAACAGGACACGCTGGTCGAAGAAAACGGCCACATCGGCCACGGCGCCGTACTGCACAGCTGCACCGTGAAGCGCGACGCCCTGGTGGGCATGAACGCGGTGGTCATGGACGAGGCAGTAGTGGGCGAGCGCGCTATGGTGGCCGCCTGCGCCTTTGTGCCGGCCGGTATGAAGATCGCCGAGCAAACCCTGGTGGCGGGCGTGCCCGCGAAGGTCATTCGTTTACTGAAAGACGAAGAAATTGACTGGAAGCGCATTGGCACCGAGACCTACCAGGATCTCACCCGGCGCTGTTTAGCGACACTCACCGAGGTGCAGCCGCTGGCGCAAGCCGAAGCCAATCGGCTATCGGTACAGGCACCTCAGGTGAAGTCCTTGATCGCAAGTAAACGCGATTAGTCCCGGTATCTGATGTAGGCCCTGGGAGACCTCAAGCTGCGTTAAAGCTTTGGACGGTACCCATCGCCGCCGTTGGCGCTCGATGCACCTTACCTCGGCGCTATGCCCCTTGCGCTGCATCAAGATATCGAAGGTTCTGCACATCTATTTTTCAAATTTCAGAAAATACTGAAAATTCAGAAAGATAGAAAATCATGAACTTGCCACCTCTCACCCAAAAGTTTGTTCTGCACTTCGGGGAAATGGGCAGCCGCTGGGGCATCAACCGCACGGTGGGGCAAATCTATGCGCTGCTCTACGTCAGTGCGGAACCGCTGAATGCCGACCAGGTGGGCGAAGCCCTGAACTTCTCGCGCTCGAACGTCAGCATGGGGCTCAAAGAGTTGCAGTCCTGGGGCCTGGTGCGGTTGCTGCACCAACCCGATGACCGGCGTGAATATTTCTCGGCATTGGAAGACGTGTGGCTGATCTTCCGCACCTTGGCCGCAGAGCGCAGAAAGCGGGAAATTGACCCCACGCTGTCCATGTTGCGCGACGCCTTGATGGAGCAGCCCAGCGGCGCCGAAGACATCCACGCCCAGGAACGCATGCGCCAGATGCATGCCTTCATCGAGTTGATGACGGATTGGCTGGATGACGTGCAGAAAATGGATTCAGAGACGCTCGCCAGCCTGATGAAGCTGGGCTCCAAAGTGCAACAGCTGCTGGGCCTCAAGGACAAGGTCAAGCAGGCCTTCAGTTTCTCCAGCGCGCCGGTGGCGCAGCCGCAATCTAGCCCTACACCGGAGGCGCCGATTGCCCAAGGCGTGACCAATTCACTTGGCGACGACTTGCCCCTGAATCCGCCGACAGCGGCGCGCAAAAAATAGCCCACCAGTCTCCCTCACCCCCCATACACGACCATGTCTTTACTGCTTGACCCTGTTGTTCTAGCGCGCATCCAATTCGCGTCGAACATGACGTTTCACATTCTGTTCCCCACCATCAGTATCGCCACCGGCTGGATGTTGCTGTTCTTCAAGACCCGGTTCATCGCTACAGGTAAACCATTTTGGATGGCTGCCTACCAGTTCTGGGTCAAGGTGTTTGCGCTGACATTTGCACTCGGTGTGGTCAGCGGCATCACTATGAGCTTTCAGTTTGGCACCAACTGGCCGGGCTTTATGACCACCGTGGGCAACGTGGCTGGCCCCCTGCTGACGTATGAGGTACTCACCGCCTTTTTTCTGGAAGCCACGATGCTGGGCATCATGCTGTATGGCCGTGGGCGGGTCAGCGAGGGCATTCATACCCTGGCCACACTGCTGGTGGCCTTGGGCACCACGGCCTCGGCATTTTGGATATTGGCGCTCAACTCCTGGATGCACACCCCCGCTGGCTATGAGATGGTCAATGGCCAGGCCCATGTCACCAGCTGGATGGCGGTGATATTCAATCCCTCCTTCCCCTACCGATTCAGCCACATGTTGCTGGCATCCGGCCTGACGGTCGGCTTTCTGATGGCGGGGGTGAGCGCCTACCGGTGGCTGCGCCAGGAGCGGGGCGCCGACGTGCTGGCCACGCTGAAGGCGGGCATCTATCTGGCGGCGGCGCTGATACCGCTTCAAATCGTCGTGGGTGATTTGCATGGACTCAATACCTTGCACCACCAGCCCGCCAAAATTGCCGCGATGGAGGGCATTTGGGAGACGCAATCCGGGGCGCCCGCCGTGCTGTTCGCGTTGCCAGACAGCGCCACGCACAGCAACCGCTATGAGGTTTCAATTCCCAGGCTCGCGTCCCTCTACCTCACGCACTCCGTTGACGGCGTGGTACAGGGCATGGACGCCTTTGGCGAACAACACCCGCCGGTGGCGCCGGTGTTCTGGGCCTTCCGTCTGATGGTGGGAACCGGGCTGCTGATGCTGGCCGCCAGTTGGCTTAGCGCCTGGAAGTTGCGCGGCGGACAAGAGCTACCGGTGTGGCTGGCCCGGGCACTGGTGGCGATGACCTTTTCCGGTTGGATAGCGTTGCTCGCCGGTTGGTATGTGACCGAGGTTGGGCGGCAACCCTGGTTGGTGTATGGCGTGCTGACTGCGGCCCAGGCCGCCTCCAAGGTTCCCGCCAGCAACGTGGCGCTGACGCTTTCGCTGTACCTGAGTCTGTATGGCTTCCTATTGGTGTCCTACATCAAGGTGATTTTTTACATGGCGCGCAAGGTAGCCCATACAGCGGCCGCTGCAGGCGGCTCACAGGCCGCCACCAAGCTGGCGGGGGGTGTATATGCTTGAACCCTTTGTGATGCCCGACATCAGCACGCCGGCGGGCTGGTTGCCATTGGCCTTTGCCCTGGTGATGGCACTGGCCATGCTGGCCTATGTGATCTTGGACGGCTATGACCTGGGTGTGGGTATCCTGCTGGGGCGCGCTGCCAGCGATGCTGAAAAGGACACCATGGTCGCCAGCATTGGCCCGTTTTGGGACGCCAACGAGACCTGGCTGGTGCTGGGCGTGGGCGTGCTGCTGGTGGCCTTTCCGATGGCCCATGGGGTGATTCTGGGCGCGCTGTATCTGCCGGTGGCTGCGATGTTGATTGCACTCACCTTGCGCGGTGTGGCGTTTGACTTTCGCGTCAAGGCGCGTGCCAACCACAAGGCCTTGTGGGACCGCACTTTCAGTTTCGGCTCCATCCTGGCCGGCTGGTCGCAAGGCTTCATGTTGGGCAGTCTTATTACAGGCTTCAAGGACGAGGTGTGGAGTTATCTGTTCAGTGCACTGATTGGCCTGTGCCTGCTGGCGGCCTATTGCCTGCTCGGAGCCGGCTGGCTCATCATGAAGACCGAAGGCAGTTTGCAGCGCAGCGCCGTGTCCTGGGCGCGCTCCAGCCTGGGGCTGACCGGTCTGGGCATCGCCGCCATCTCGGCTGCCACACCGCTGGTCAGTGCGCGTATTTTCGACAAATGGTTCAGCCTGCCCCACATCGTGGTGTTGTTGCCGATTCCCGTGGTGACCCTGGTGCTGTTTGGGCTAATTGCACGCAGTCTGAAACGCCTGCCACTGCGCTTGCAGCACAATAACCCGTATGGCATTGCCGTCCCCTTTGCCGGCACGCTGGGTATTTTTCTGCTGGCCTTTTACGGCTTGGCCTACAGCCTGTTCCCCTGGCTGGTGATAGACCGCATCACGCTCTGGCAGGCAGCCAGTTCGGTTGAGGCTTTGCAGGTGGAGTTCTATGGCGCGGTGGTGGTTCTGCCCGTCATTGTGGGCTATACGGTGTTTTCTTACCGCGTCTTCTGGGGCAAGTCCACGGCGCTGAAATACTGAAGGCATGGTGTGCTCGAACGCGGTCGTCAATGCCCTTCAAATGCACGATGAAACTCTGATTCAGAGAAAATTTTGAAAACGCCGAGGGCTCTGGACAACTTTTTTTGCCCGGATCCCTCGGTCACGCCAACAACAGTGATCGGGTTTACTCATGAAAGTAGAAGATGAACGCTGCTGCGGCACTGGAACCTGCATCCTGAATGCCTAAGCAAAGAGCCCTGGTCTGGTTCAAGCGCGACCTGCGCATTCACGACCACGCGGCCTTGGTGGCGGCGCAAGCGCATAGGGATGCATTGGCTCTCTTTATCATTGAACCCGAATGGCTTCAAAGCCCGGAGTGCGATGCCAGCCATGTGGACTTTGCGCTGGGCTGCCTGGCTGAACTGCGTGCCGCCCTGGCCGGACTCGGAATGCCGCTGCTGGTGCGCGTGGGCTCGGCCGTGCCGGTGCTTGCGCAACTGCACCAGGAGCTGGGCTACAGCCATTTGTTCAGCCACGAAGAGACCGGCCCCGGATGGTCGTATACGCGCGATGTGCAGGTGGCCGCCTGGTGCCGGGCTCACCAGATTGCCTGGCAGGAATTTACGCAAACCGGCGTGGTGCGCCGCTTGCACAATCGCTCGGGCTGGGCCCAGCGCTGGCAGGCACGCATGGACGCGCCCTTGCACCTGCTTCACGGTGGCTTTACCCCGGCGCTGACGCTAGACCAGCCCGATTTGCCCACATTGGCCAGCTTGGGGTTGGCAGCGCATGGCAAGTCGCTGCAGGCTGCCGGTGAGAAAGCAGCGCGGCACATGCTCAAGACTTTTTTACAGGTGCGAGGCATGGACTACCGCAAGGCGCTCTCCAGCCCCTTGAGCGCCGAAGACGGCTGTAGCCGCCTGAGCCCGCATCTGGCATTTGGCACGCTCTCCATGCGCACCGTACACCAGGCCACCGAGGTGGCGATTGCCAACACACCGGAACGTGCGCTGGCTTACGCGCTGCGCGGCTTTTCTGGGCGCCTGCGTTGGCACTGCCACTTTATGCAAAAACTCGAAGACGAACCCGGCATCGAGTTTCATAACTTTGCTCGCGTCTGCAACGGTCTGCGCGAGAACCACTTTAACGACGACCACTTTGCCGCCTGGTGCGAAGGCCGCACCGGCTACCCGATGGTGGACGCCTGCATGCGCTCTCTAAGTGCCACTGGCTGGCTCAACTTCCGCATGCGGGCCATGCTGGTGAGTTTTGCCAGCTACCACCTGTGGCTGCATTGGCGGCAAACCGGCATGTTTTTGGCACGCCAGTTTCTGGACTATGAACCCGGCATTCACTGGAGCCAAATGCAGATGCAAAGCGGCACCACCGGCATCAATACCCTGCGCATGTATTCGCCTACCAAGCAGGCGCAAGACCAAGACCCCCAAGGGCTGTTCATTCGCCGCTGGGTTCCTGAATTGACCCGTGTGCCGCTGCCCTATCTGGCCGAGCCTTGGAAGATGGATGTGAGCGTGCAGCGCATGGCCAGCTGCACCGTCGGTGTGGACTACCCATTCCCCATCGTGGACGACAAGCTGGCGATGAAGGCCGCCAAAGACCGCATGTACGGCTTGCGCAAGACCGCTGAGGCGCGCCAAGATGCCAGCGGTGTGCAAGCGCGCCACGGTTCGCGCAAGAGCGGTCTGCCGCCCTCCGGGCAGCGGCGTATGGCTACAACGCCGGCCAAGCGCCCCGCCAAACCAGCCGCAAGTGCGTCGCCACAGGGCGACCTGTTCAACTAACTGGCTCCAACTATTCGTATGAAAACCGACTTCAAAGGAAACAAGCAGTCACTGCCCAGCAAAGTCTGTGCGGTGTGCAACCGGACCATGACCTGGCGCAAGGCCTGGGCCAAGAACTGGGAATCGGTGCTGTACTGCTCGGACGCTTGTCGCGCCAAGAAGAACCCCGCTGTCAACAAGGAAAGGCATGGCTGAGCCGGCCCGCTTGCAGCCGGTACTGCCTGCCAAGGTCCGGAATTTGGTGATCGTGCTGGGCGACCAGCTCGATGCTCAGTCCTGCGCTTTACTGGGGTTCGATGCGACGCAAGACGTGGTGTGGATGGCCGAGGTAGCCGAAGAGTCCACCCATGTCTGGTCGGCCAAGCAGCGCATTGCCGTGTTTCTGAGTGCCATGCGGCACTTTGCTGAAGAGCTGCGCGAGCGCGGCCTTGCGCTGGTCTATACCTGCCTGGACGACCCCGGCAATCTGGGCACGTTGCCAGCGGAGCTGGCCCAGGCGATTGCCCAACTGCAACCCGCCGCGCTGGTGCTGACTGCCCCCGGTGACTGGCGTGTGCTGCAAGGCTTGCGCGCGGTGGCAAAACAGCACGACCTGGCACTGGACCTGCGCGATGACACGCACTTCTTCAGCACCGTACGCCAATTTGCCGCGCACGCCGAGGGCCGCAAACAACTGCGCTTGGAGTACTGGTACCGCGAACTGCGGCGCAAGCATGGCATTTTGATGGATGGCGATGAACCGGTGGGCGGGCAATGGAACTTCGATGCCGACAACCGCGAAGCCTTTGGCAAGGCCGGGCCGCAAAATGTGCCGCCGCCCACGCGTTTTGCGCCTGACACCATCACGCAAGAGGTCATGGCACTGGTCAACACGCGCTTTGCCAGCCACCCCGGCAGCCTGCACAGCTTCGGCTGGCCGGTGACGCGAGCCCAGGCCCTTATCGCCCTGCACGCGTTCATAGAGCAACGTCTGCCGCTATTTGGCCAATATGAAGATGCCATGTGGTCGGGCCAGGTTTGGCTGTACCACTCGCACTTGAGCTGCGCGCTCAACCTCAAACTCTTGAATCCGCGTGAAGTGGTGCAGGCCGCCGAAGATGCCTATCGCAGGGGGCAGGCGCCACTGGCTGCGGTAGAAGGATTCATACGCCAAATTCTGGGTTGGCGCGAATATGTTCGCGGCATTTACTGGACGCACATGCCCGACTACTTGGAGCGTAATGCGCTGGACGCACAGGCGGCGTTGCCGGCCTGGTACTGGACCGGCCAGACCGAGATGGCCTGCCTGAAAGACGCTATCACGCAAACGCTGGAGCATGGCTACGCCCACCACATCCAGCGCCTGATGGTGACCGGGCTGTATGCGCTGCTCTTGGGCGTGAAGCCGCAGGCGGTGCATGCCTGGTATTTGAGCGTGTATGTCGATGCGGTGGAGTGGGTGGAGCTGCCCAACACGCTGGGCATGGGTCAATTTGGTGACGGCGGCCTGATGGCCAGCAAGCCCTATGTGGCCAGCGGCAAATACATCCAGCGCATGGGCAACCACTGCAAGGGCTGCCGCTATGACCCGGCGCAGTCGACCGGCCCCAAGGCCTGCCCCTACACCACGCTGTATTGGGACTTCTTGATGCGCCACGAGAGCCTGCTCAAGAAAAATCCGCGCATGGCCATGCAGCTCAAGAACCTGGCGCGGCTAGACGCGCAGGCCCGGGACGCCATCACCGTTCAAGCCGACGCACACCGCCATGCACAACTTTGAACCAGCCGTGCAAGCCGACGCCTAGGCGCGCAGCCGCTGTGAGCTGGCACTACCAAGGTACGTCTTTGCCCTGGTAATCGACGAAATGGGCACCGTGCCGGGGCTGCAGGCCCCGCAAGGCCGTCAGCATGCCAGCCACGGAATCAGCTGGCTCCAATAACTTGTCAACACCCGCAGAAAAAGGACGTGACAAGTCCGAGCGCACCGTACCGGGTTGCAGCGCAACCACTCTCACTTGGACATTTTTGCGTTGCAGTTCAATCGCTGCGGTCTGCAGCAGCATGTTCAGGGCCGCCTTGGATGCACGGTAGCCGTACCAGCCACCCTTTTGGTTGTCGGTAATGCTGCCCACGCGTGCCGATAGCTTGGCATAGATGCTGGCACCGGGGACAAGCAAGGGCGCGAAATGGCGCAGCACCAGTACCGGACCAATCGCATTCAGTTGAAACGCTTTGGTGAGGTGCTCGAACTTTAGCGCAGCGAGTGATTTTTCTGGCCCCACACCGTCGATGGTCAGCGCACCTGTCGCATCCACAATCAGGTGGTATGGGCCAGCACCCGCAGTGGCGGCTGCCTGCGCCGCCACGCTGCTTTCATCCAGCAGGTCAAAACCATTGCTGTGGGCGCGGGAAACCTGTTCAACGTGGACACAGCGCAAGTCTTGCTGCAGTGCGCAGCTAAAGGCACGACCAATGGCGCCGCTTGCACCTATCACCAAGGCCCGGTAATCATTCGCAAAAATAGTCGTCATCGTGCCAATTTAACACCATGGTACGTCGCGGGACAAGCTAGACCATCTTTGCCATGGCGGGGGGCCGATTGGTGGGGCGAGCAACGCCAATCTGATGCGCATTATCCTGGTCTTGATGGGACCACGCTCAGGAGCTGGCCAGCAAATGCGCCTTGAAAATGGATGCAATGGGTGAGAGCTTCTTGCCCTTGGCGTGGACAACATGCCAATGGGACTCCACTGGAAACCCAGCCACCTTCAAGACCGATACCCCGTGCTCTCTGACATTGCCGTGCAGTGCATGGCTGGAAATCACGGAGATACCCAAGCCACCGGCCACCGACTCCTTGATGGCCTCGTTGCTGCCGAGCTCCAGCCGCAGGTCCGGGCGAAACTTCAGCTTCTTGAAACAGTGGTCCACCGCCATGCGGGTGCCTGAACCCTCTTCCCGCAGAATGAAGCGCTGCCCCGTGAGGTCGGCCAACGACAGCGACTTCTTTTTGGCCAGGGGGTTGGCGCTGGCGCATATGACGACCAGGGGATTGGCCATGAAAACTTCATCCACCAGTTCCAGATCCTTGGGCGGCACGGACATCACATAGAGGTCGTCCAGGTTGTTGCGTAGGCGGGCCACCACGCCGTCGCGGTTCAATACTTCCAGTGACACGTCGATCTCCGGATAGCGCATGCAAAAAGATCCCAGCAGTCGCGGCACAAAGTATTTGGCCGTGCTGACCAGCGCTACGCGCAGCTTGCCACGCGTGTAGCCCTTGAGTGCACCCACCCGTTGCTCAAAGCCATCCCATTCCGCAGCCACAGCACGCGCAGTGCGGGCGAGCTCGCTGCCCACTTCCGTCAGGTAAACCCTTCGGCCCACCAGCTCGTAAATCGGCAGGCCGACGGCATCGGCCACATCCTTCAACTGCATGGATGCCGTGGGCTGGGTCACATGCATCATGCGCGCGGCCCCGCTCACGCTGCCGGTCTCTGCCAGTGCCAGCACCAGCCGCAGTTGACGAAAGGAAATGTTCATAGTTTTTTATCTATGCAAAAGCATTTAAGAATCGATTTTACAAGAGGCCTCTCACTGCCTAGCATGGGTGCAAAGGAAAACACCCATGCACAACCTACTTGATCCGGCCATTCTCTTCTTCATCTTCGGGGCGCTCGCCGGCGCTGTGAAATCCAATCTGGAGGTCCCCCAGCCGATCTCGCGCTTTCTGGCGCTGTACCTGTTGATGGCCCTGGGCCTCAAGGGCGGATTTGCGCTGGCCCACTCCGGCTTTATAGTCCAAGTGGCTACCAGCCTGGGCTGCGCCGTGCTGCTGGCGGTGGCGGTGCCCCTGCTGGGCTACAGCTTGCTGCGCCGGGTCTTGTCTGGCTTTGATGCGGCAGCAGTGGCCGCCACCTATGGCTCCGTCAGCGCGGTGACCTTTGTGACCGCTGTGCAAACCCTGGAAAACCAGCAGGTGGCGTTTGGCGGCTACATGTCGGCCGCCATGGCCTTGATGGAGTCACCGGCCATCATTCTTGCGATTGTGTTTGCCAATGCGTTGCGGCAGCATCCGGCCAGCGCCATGGCCGCAACCAGCAGCGGGGCCTCTGTGCTGGCTCTGCCATCATCACCCCAACGCGCCGGCGTGACCTTTGGCAAGATTCTGCACGAGTCCTTTACCGATGGCGCGCAACTGCTGCTGCTGGGTGCTATGTTGATCGGCATCCTCAGTGGCGATGCCGGCAAGGCGGCGATGCAGCCGTTTTCGGGCGATCTATTCAAGGGTATGCTGGCCTTCTTCCTGCTGGACATGGGGCTGTTGACAGCGCGCAGCCTGCCCCAGGTCCGGGGCAAGTCGCCCTGGCTGTTGGCCTACGCGGTGCTTGGGCCCCTGACACATGCCAGCTTGGCTCTGGGCCTGAGCGCCCTGTTGAAAGTTCCTACCGGCGACGCCATCCTGCTCATGGTGCTGGCGGCCAGCGCTTCCTACATCGCGGTCCCTGCGGTGATGCGCTACGCTGTCCCCGAGGCCAATCCCTCGCTGTACTTCGGCCTTTCGCTGGGCATAACCTTTCCCCTGAACATTCTGTTTGGCATCCCGCTGTACAGCTATGTCGCCAAGCTGGTGCTCGGGTGACGAGATACCCAATGGCCCATGCACACGCATTGGCTCAGTCCGCGGCAAAAACACGTACACCAGCATTGCATGCTGCTTGCGGGTCAGAAGGCTGCGTCACCGCGCGGACCACCGCTGCCCCGTGCTTAACCGAAAATCGGAACTTCTCAGCCCCCGCATTCAATCTCACTGAACCTGAAATCCGCCAACGCACTTGTATGGCACTCGACCGCGCCGCACAAGACCGTCACCATGAGTGGCGAATGCCGGTGTTGGCTAAGGTCGGTAAAGTTGCCTGTGATGAATGCGCCAATGAAGCATTAGCCAAGGAGGTGCCCCGTTTTGACCAGAATCAAGCAGCCTTCGACACTAAAAGGCTTGTGTTGGCTCAGGTGGGGACTGCGAATCCAGCTTCCCTGCGGGTAGTTTCCATGCTCGTCGGAAAAGACGCCCTCCACGACGTATATCTCTTCGCCACCGTAATGCCGATGGGGATTGAAATACGTTTCTGGCGCCCATCGAACCATTGCGGTGTGGCTGGTTCCGAATTCAGACAAGGGCATAACCGTAAGCCCATCCACCATTCCTCGGAACCAGGGCGACTCCCGCGTGTGGACCACAACCCGCTCGCTGTCATCGGGTGAAAGGTGCCGGAGTTTCACGAACAAGGTGCACCCGCTCTCAGAAAACGGGGCATGGCTGGATCCAGCGGGATTCTTCAAATATGTGCCGGCCCCGTAGTCGCCAAACTCGTCGCTCAAAGTTCCATCGAGCACCAGAATTTCTTCCCCAAGCGCGTGCTCATGCAAATCGAACTTGGCACCTGCGTCATATCGCACGATGGAAGTGGCGCGGGCCACCTCACCGCCATTTCTCTCCAAAAGCCTGCGGCGGACCAACGGTGACGGGGAGGGCAGCCAAGGCACGGTGTTGCCATCGACCACACAGCGCTGCGACAAGTCATCATTCAACATCAGATTGTTCATCGAAAAATTTTCCATCGCTGCCTTGGTTAAGTCATGCCATTAAGGGAAGTTTTGTACAGGTCCGGAGTCATTCATTCCCCTGCCCGTGAATGCCTCACACGGGTCATTGCGCTCAAATGGCTCGATGCGAATGGTTTGGTCAAACATCGAAGTTTCTGGCCCGCTCACAGCGCCGCTTTCTTCTTCGGTGTAGGCAATGACCTGGGTACGCATGCGTTCTGCGCTGCTGAGCCAGTGGTACACGCCAACGTCCTTTCGCACATGGCCGTTGCCGGCGAGCAGGATGAGGCCATTTGATGCGTTTTCCCGAATCGTCTTGGCCATCCACACATCGCGCGCTACCTGCGCATTCACCATGCCCTTGAAGGCATAGGCGGGCAGGGTGTGGCAGTGTCCGACGTCAATGGCCCTTTTTTGCTCTTCAAAAAGATCGTTGTTCAGGGCTTGGTCCAGATTGAAGTCTCGCAAGGTTTCTGGGCTGATCGCTGCGCCTAAGCCGTCACGGGCGATTTTCATGGCATCTTGGGAAGAAAGATTGGCCGCGATGATGGGCAAACGCAGCTTGAGCGCTGTTTCAATGACCGGCTTGTAAAAGTTCCAGTCCCAGCCCTTTCCACCGACTTTCTGAATCACGCAGTCAGAGTCCTTGCAGGAGTGCATCGCCTGGTCCAGTGCTTCCTGGTTTTCGCGATCAAACTGCTCCATGGCAATCACCGGCCTAAAGTTCTTGGAGAGCAACTTTTCGATCAAGTCAAAGCGCTGTGCGTGCCCCTTTGGGTTATCGTGCACCTCGCCCAACAGGTAGATTGTGTTTTGCGCCGAGGCCGAAACACTGGCAACTGCCAGCAAGGCCATTGCAACCCACAGACCTGGCTTCATACGACTAAAAGCATCGGCTGGGATGGCAGGCTTTGCTTTGTCCGCAGTGTTGTCATCGCTGACAAAGGATTCTCTGCAGGTGCAGATTTAACCGTTTCATCAGCAAACGTGCCCACCCTGGATGCTTCAGGGCGACACATCTTTTCGCCATCCCATTGCTGTCCACACCAGCAATGCCCCTGGGCATCGATGATGCAGGTTCCTGTTCCGCAGCAACGATCATCGTCTTGCATGGTCAAGTCTCCGCAAAAATGACACATTTTGAATCAGCTTCGAATCAGCCCCTGATGGCCACCCAAATTCCCCCATTTGTGGCCAGCCCAAATTCATCCACCCAGAGTGCGGCGTAACGGCAGTTTAAGCGCCACCATTCCACCGCCCTGGGCTGCACCAGGCAGGACGGGACCTTGACACTGCCGCCCGCACTGAAGAAGGTCTGGCCCATCCTGGTGGGCCAGATCGTCATCGTGATGCTGGGGTCTTCGGTAGCGGCTGCGGTAGAGACCGCTCTGAAGGTTTATGGTGCCACTGACGCTCAGATGGAGGCTGTCAGTTGGGGGCGTGAGAAGCCCAAAGCGACAGGTCACGATGAGTCATCCTGGGAGCAGAACGGCGTGCTGACCTGGTCTAACCGTTATGCTGCTCCATAGAGTCACCTCATGGAGCGCACAATGACAAATACTTCCCAACTCAGCGGCCTTCAACTGCGTTCACTGGTCAAGGCCACTGGCGAATTGGAACTATCGCTCATCACCGTTGCGACCCAACAACCCGGTCCCGACGAAGTCGTGGTGCGCATCGAGGCCACCCCAATCAATCCGTCGGACATCGGCTTGCTCTTTGGGGCGGCTGACCTGAGCAGTGCCAAAGCAGCAGTGACAGATAGTAGTCCGGTGATCACCATGCACATTCCCGAGCGTGCAATGGGCAGCATGGCCGCCCGCGTCGGGCAATCGTTGCCGGTGGGCAACGAGGGCGCTGGCGTTGTTGTGGCAACAGGCGAGTCAGCCGCTTCAAAGGCCCTGCTGGGCAAGACAGTGGCCGCTTTGGGTGGCGCCATGTATGCGCATTACCGCACCATCAAGGCTGATCAATGTCTTGTGCTGCCCGAAGGTGCCACTGCAGCCGATGGCGCATCCTGCTTCGTGAATCCCCTGACCGCACTGGGCATGGTCGAGACCATGCGCCGCGAGGGGCATCGGGCACTGGTGCACACCGCGGCGGCGTCCAATCTCGGGCAGATGCTCAATAAGATCTGTACCAAAGACCAGATTGCGTTGGTCAACATCGTGCGCAAGCCCGAGCAGGCAGCCTTGCTGAAGGGGCTGGGTGCCAAGTATGTGTGCGATGCATCTGCTCGCACCTTCATGGCGGACCTGACTCAAGCGCTGGTGGAAACCGGGGCAACCATCGCATTTGACGCCACTGGCGGCGGCAAGCTGGCGGGGCAAATCCTGACCTGCATGGAAGCAGCGCTCAATCGCACTGCCACCGAGTACAGCCGCTACGGTTCCACGACGCTCAAGCAGGTCTACATTTATGGCGGGTTGGATACTGGGCCGACAGAGTTCGTGCGCAACTTTGGCTTTGCTTGGAGCATGGGCGGGTGGTTGCTCTTTCCATTTTTGCAGCGGCTGGGCGAGCCTGCGGTGCAGGTGCTGAAGCAGCGCGTGGCAGCAGAATTGAAGACCACTTTTGCCAGCGCGTATTCAAAAGAGATTTCCCTGGCCGAAGCTTTGCATCTGGACGCCATTGCCGGTTACGGTCAGCGTGCCACGGGAACCAAATACCTGATCAACCCTCACAAGACGTGAACCTGTCCGGTTCAAAAGTTAACAATGGCATCATGAATGCACTGCACCCAAAGAAGTTGCTGCTAACCAAGTGGACAGCCGTCAAGCCCATCGCCAAAAACAAGCACTTTCTGGTCTCAAAGGTGATTGAGCCCGAATTGCCTGGGGCTGCGATTGAGTGGGTTGAATTGGAAGCGGTGTATTCGAAATCCCAAATCCGCCTGGCATGGCGAGATTTGCGTGATTCGGCCCAGTGGAAGCAAGGCTGGGTTTGAGCGACCGCATGACACCCAACTGGCACGAACGCCACATTCTTTCTGTCGGCAAGCTCTTGCTCTGCGAACATGGACGCGCGCCCGATGCATCCGTGCAGCGCCAGCAAAACGGGCTGCAGCCGTTGTGGGGTCCGCTGGCAGGCGGCTGTCGATAGGGGCGCGACATTCCGGCTTTGCTCACTGCAGCTGGATTCAACTTGACCAATCCCCAAACGCCGTACCTTCCGGGACCACGGGCGTTTATGCGGCCCGAGCCTTCATGGCATCGATTGCGAGCTAGGACTGCATCACCTTTTGCCTGCACACCCCGGCGAACTGCTGAGCGGCTGGCTTGATGAGCTGGGCGTGAGCGTGCCCGGCTTCGCTGACCACATCGGCATCAGTCGCGTGATGTTGTCCCGTGTGCTGAATGCCCGGTCAACCGAGGACTACAGGCCCATGCCAAAGGGAGTAGGTGCGCTGGTTAACGTAGCACGTGTCGGCCTATGTCGCAGAATTGGGTAAAAATCATGCATTTCTCTACTGCGCACTTTGCCCCCGCAGCCGCTCATACAGCCCCGAGTGGTTCAGCAAAATATCCAGCAAGCCGTGCATCACGATGGGCGAGTTCAGCGCCTGCGTGCTCATGGTCGTGTGGGCGTCATAGGACGCGATGATGGCGTTCTGCAGCTCGGTCTTCAGGTCCGGTGAGTTGGCAAACTGCTCCTTGGTGTTGTTGGCGGCCTGCTGCTGGAGCTTGGCTGACTCAGCCACCTTGCCCAGGATCGTGCCGTTGACATAGCGCAGCTGGTCCTGCTCGCTGGTCTCGGAGCCAAACAGGTCGTTGAGCTTGGCGATCAGCTCTGCCATGTAGACCCTCTGCTGCTCCTGCACGCTGCCGCTGCCCGCCTCGGTGATGGGGGCCAGCTTGGGCGTCTCTCCGTTGGACAAGGGCAAAGTGCGACTGCCTTGGTCCTTGAGGTGGTGGTGGGTCAGCACCACCTTGGACAGGTCAATGCCCTCACGTTCGCGGCCAAACTCCAGCAGGGGCAGCAGGCGCTTGTAGAAAATGGACCGACTTTCGATGCCGGTGTTGCCGTAGTCAAAGATTTGCGACAGGAAGGTGTAGAGGCGCAGATAGGCCCCCATATCGCCCTTGAACAGCACCAGTGCATCCAGCTCGTCCTGCGCCGCCTTGGTGGCCGCGTCGTCCTTCTTCTCCTTGGCAGTCTTGAGTGCCGCCACCGCTGCCTTGTAACGCCGCATGATGCGGTCTTGCACCGGCTCCAAGGCTGCGACCAGCTCGCTCTGCTTGGCGTTTGGGTTCAGCTCCACCTTGACCACGCGGTCTACTTCGACGGTGTCATAGTGCCCGGCGCCGTCCAGCTTGGCCCGCAGGTTGAACACCAGGTTCGGGTCGGTGGTAGCCGACAGCTCGGCGGTGGTGTGATAGGTCTTGAACGCGGCTAGCACCTCGGCGGTGTCGTTCACGAAGTCCAGCACGTAGGTGGTGTCCTTGCCAGGGTAGGCACGATTCAGGCGGCTGAGTGTCTGCACCGCCTGTATGCCCCCCAGGCGCTTGTCCACGTACATGCCGCACAACAGCGGCTGGTCAAAGCCGGTCTGGAACTTGTTGGCCACCAGCAGGATGCGGTATTCCTCGCCCTTGAAGGCCTCGCGGATGTCGCGGCCCTTGAGGCCTGGGTTCAGCGCCTTGCTGGTCTCGGTGAACGGTTCGGTGCCAGAGTCCCTGTCATTCACCTCGCCGGAAAACGCCACCAGCGTGCCGAAGCCATAGTTGTTGGTCTTGATGTACTTGTCGATGGCCAGTTGCCAGCGCACCGCCTCCAAGCGACTGCCGACCACCACCATGGCCTTGGCCCGTCCGTCCAGCAGCGGTGCCACGAACTCGCGGAAGTGCTCCACCACTACCTGCACCTTTTGGGCGATGTTGTACGGGTGCAGTCGCACCCAGCCCATGATGCCCTTCATGGCGGCGTTGCGCTCCACCTCGCGCTCGTTCACTTCCTGTCCATTGTGGGCCAGCTTGAAGGCCAGGCTGTAGGGCGTGTAGTTTTGCAGCACGTCCAGAATGAAGCCCTCTTCGATGGCCTGCCGCATGGAATACACATGGAAAGGCTTGGGCACGTTATCGGCAGCGGGCTTGCGGCTGGGGTCGGGCCGGGTGCCAAACAGCTCCAACGTTTTGTTCTTGGGCGTGGCTGTGAATGCGACAAACGTGATGCCGC
This sequence comes from uncultured beta proteobacterium, assembly GCA_903845935.1. Taxonomy (GTDB): domain Bacteria; phylum Pseudomonadota; class Gammaproteobacteria; order Burkholderiales; family Burkholderiaceae_C; genus Allorhodoferax. The sequence continues at coordinate 54,204 of CAIMZI010000098.1, forward strand.
CGTCTTCCGCCCGGTTTGCCATCTGGGCGGCCAGAATGTCCTCAGTGCTGACCTCGCCGCCATCGTTCAGGTCTTTCAGCTCATCGGGGCTCAGCACGGCCTTGAGCTTGCTGGCCGCTTCACCAGTCTGGGAGCTGTGCGCCTCATCGGCAATCACCGCAAAGCGCTTGCCTTGCGTTGCAGCCAGTTTGCGCACGGCCTCCAGCGCGAAGGGAAATGTCTGGATGGTGCAGACCACGATCTTCTTGTCGCCCGACAGAGCCTCGGCCAGCGCGGCGCTTTTTGATCCGTCGGTATTCTTGATGGTGGCAACCACGCCGGTGGTGCGCTGAAAGTCGAACAGGGCCTCTTGAAGCTGGGCGTCGATCACGTTGCGGTCCGACACCACCAGCACGGTGTCAAACACCTTGCGGTGCTCGGCGTCGTGCAGCTCGGCCAGAAAGTGTGCGGTCCAGGCAATCGAGTTGGTCTTGCCGGAACCGGCGCTGTGCTGAATCAGGTACTTGCCACCAGGGCCGTCGGCCAGCACGGCGACCTGCAGCTTGCGCGTCACGTCCAACTGGTGGTAACGGGGAAAGATGATCTTCGCTATCTGCTTTTTCTTGTCGCGCTGGGCGATCAGGTAGCGGCCCAATATCTCAAGCCAGCTCTCACGCGCCCAGACCTGTTCCCACAGGTAGGCCGTGCGGTGACCACCGGAGGCGTTCATCGGATTACCGGCAGCGCCATCGTCACCCAGGTTGAAGGGCAGAAATACCGTGGCTGGACCTGCCAGCTTGGTGACCATCGCCACCTCGGAGTTGCTGACAGCGAAGTGAATCAGCGCACCGGATGGAAAAGACAGCAGCGGCTCGGCCGCCTGGCCCTTGGGTTTGGGGTTGCGGTCAAAGCGGTACTGGTCAATGGCGTCGCCAATGCTTTGGGTGAAGTCGGTCTTCAGTTCCACTGTGGCCACCGGCAGGCCGTTCAAAAACAGCACCAGGTCGATGCTGTTTTCGCAGTGCAGCGAGTAGCGCACCTGGCGTACCACGCGCAGGCGGTTGGCCGCGTAACGCTCCAGGATGTCGGGGTTGATGGCCAGCGCGGGTTTGAACTGTGCCAGCGTCAACGGGCTTTTGAGCCCCAGCAGCTCCACACCATGGCGCAGTACATCCAGGGTACCGCGCTGGTCAAGCTGGTCGCGCAGCCGGGTGAGCAGGGTTTCCTCGGCTTTCCTGCCGTGGTTCTTGACCAGCGTGTCCCAGGCATTGGGTTGCGTGGCTTGCACCCAGGCCAGCACATCAGCTGGGAACAGGGCGCGGGCGCTGTCGTATCCTGTGGCGTCGCCTTCGGTGCCAGGCTCCGAGTAAAGCCAGCCGCTTTGTGACAGGTGCTGGCAAATCTCCAGCTCGAAGCTGATTTCTTTATGCAGGCTCATGGATCTCCCTATTTGCATTTTTATTTTGGCCGGTGACAGCGGCCGTGATCACTGCGATGGAATCAGGCAAACGCCAACATCAAATGCCCCACCGAATTGGTGGCTGGCCTGACCTTGATCTCGATGTCATAGCCCAGCCGGTTCAGGCAGTCCATCAGCTTGCGCTCGGACAGGTTGGTGAAATCGCCGTGCAACATGGCCGAGACCTTGGGCTGAGGGATGCCCATGCGTTCGGCGGCGGCTTTTTGGGTGAGGCCCAGCTTGCGCATGGCCTTGGTGATTTCAATGACCAAGCCTGATTTGATCTTGAGCTTGTCGGCATCGGGCAGGCCCAGGTCGGCAAACACATTGCCAGAACCCATTTCCACCTCGATACCGTCGATGGTGGGCACAGTGGTCTTTTTGGTCATGTCATAACTCCTTGGCAAGCGCCTCAGCCACTTTGAGCCGTGCGCGAATGATGTCCATATCTTCTTTGGGTGTCTCGATGCCGCGCTTGCTCTTCTTGCTGAAGCAATGCAGCACAAACACCGCCTTGACAAACTTGACGGTGTACACCGCCCGGTAGGTGCCATCCTGATCGTCTTCCACCAACTCCAGCACGCCCGCGCCGCCAAAGCCCTTGAGCACCTTTGCCGCGTCGTGTTTCTCGCCACGCTGCGCGAAGTCCAGCGCATGACCAAAGAACTTGCGCACCTCCAGTGGCAAGGCCATCAGGTCTTTCTTGCTGCTGCCGATCCAGGCGACTGGCTTGTCGTTAACGGGCATAGTGAATGTTACCTGAAAAGGAATATTGCGTCATTTCGGCACAACCGCCCGCACATCGATCTGCCCGGTGACGGCAGCGGAGATCAGCGCAGTGCGGCGCTCTTGCAGCAGGTCTATGGCGCGTTGGGCTTCGGCGGTGAGGGTGTCGAATCTGCCGACTTCTTGTTCCAGAAAGGTAGCGATTTCTGCCTGCTCAGGTGGTGGTGGTGATGGCATGAAAAACGAACGTATTTCTTCGACGTTGATCCGTTTAAACGTAGAGCCAATCATCATGTTTGCTAGTTGCAACGTGATGATTGGTGAGCGAATAACATGCTGTAGGTATCTTTTGACTTGTAAAAACTTTCAGAACCTCTGTGAAAGGTTGCAGTTGTCAGCTTTAGCGAGACTGAAGAGCTGTGCCCCCGACGCTGGTTCGTTCACCTTCTACGTGCTGGTGACGGATGAGGATCTGCGCAAGGGTTGGCAGGTGGTGGCCGACTTTATCGAGAGTCGTGCAAAAGCTACACCATGAAATTTATATTCCACACTGCTTTGCGGTTCCGTTCATAGAATCGCGGCTTATTTCAAACGGAGCGGCTGCGCTCCACCTCTCCGCATTCACGGGGCGACCTTTTGACCATCGGCGTTTGTGCCGGTGCACACCTCAAGGGTTAACCGTGTCCGCAGATTCTCCACTCCCACCTCTCGCAATCACCGAGCACCAGGTCGCCGCATGCATTGGCATGTCAGTCCACTGGGTGCGCAAGGACCGCCGCACCAAGCGCATCCTGCCGTTCTACAAACTGGGCGACGCTGTCCGCTACGACCTGGAGCGAGTGCGCCAGGCACTGATGGGCACAGAGGAGGGCGGCACAGGTGCCAGGGCGTGAGCCGGGTAAACGGATCCCGTCGCACGGCACCGGGCATTGGTGCTAAACTTGTAAAACCAAGGTTTACAGTCTATGATTATTTCATTCAAACATAAGGGGCTGGAGGAGTTCCACACCAAGGGCCGCAAAGCTGGTATTCAGCCAATCCATGTGGACAGGTTGCGGGAGTTGCTCACGGCCTTGAACGTCGCCAAGGTGCCGCAGGACATGGGCAAGCCTTCATGGCGGGTGCACGGGCTGACCGGTGACCGCGCAGGGTTCCATGCGGTGACTGTGCAAGCCAATTGGCGGCTTACCTTTCGGTTTGTTGGAACTGACGTAGAGCTTTTAGATTATCTGGATTACCACTGAGGAGAACACGATGGACATGCACAACCCCGCACACCCCGGCGAACTGCTGAGCGGCTGGCTTGACGAGCTGGGCGTGAGCGTGACCGGCTTTGCTGACCACATCGGCATCAGTCGCGTGATGCTGTCCCGCGTGCTGAACTCCCGTTCTGCCGTGTCCGCTGACATGGATCTGAGGCTTGCTGAGGCCCTGGGCACCAGCCCCGGCTACTGGCTGGCGTTGCAGGCCCAGCGCGACCTGTGGACCGCACGCCAGACCGCCAAGGACCGCAAGCGCATCAAACGCATGCCAGCGCCTGAGCTAGAAGCTGCATAGGTCGTGCTGTGCGGCACTTACTTTGCTATGTGTTGGTACTGCTGCATATAATGTGAACGCTCCCCCGGCAATCGGGGAGTAAATATTTGGATGCCGGTGCCTAACACCGGAGTGACGGGGCAGGACTCCCCGGAAAGTTCAGGCGATGGGTATATCCCCCGCCTGGCCTGCAAGAGATCGTGAGGGATGCCCGTCCTCTCACCGTGCCGTCAATGAAAACGAAGCCGCACAAGCCCTTGGCATGTCCGTGCACTGGCTTCGCAAAGACCGTCGCACAAAACGCCTGATTCCATTCTTCAAGCTGGGCGATGCCGTGCGCTACGACATTGGCCGGGTGCGCGAGGCGATCCAGTCCTTTCAAGAAGGCGGCGCGGCAGCTCAAGGCAGCGCGGCCCGATACCCAGAGTGGTACGAGCTGGAGCCTGCACGGTCTGAGATCGCCCGAGAGGCGGAGGCCGCGCAGGCAAAGGCCAAGGACGACCAATGAACGCAAGCAAGGGACTGCAACGGGTAAGCGCCGTTTTCTGGGGTGTGGTTGGCCTGTTCTTCGCTGCCATACCCGCGATCCCCGCGAATGGCGGCGAGAAACTTTATGCGCTGGCCGCACTGGGGTGTGCCTATGGCCTGCACTGGCTGACCTGCTGGATGAGGGTCGGCCGGGATTCATGTAATTCACGGCAAAAAGTGAGTTAACTTGTTGTTTTAAAACAGGAATTCCAAATTTTTCATGAGCGCAAATTTTGGCCCAATTCCTGACCAGTTTCACCCAGCCGCTACGGGTCCGAGGCGCTGTGCGAAAGACGCTACGACTGACTTCTGTGCATCTAGTGATGCTTCGGCGACCGCTAATTGGATTTCCAGTTGCTGAGCCCGAGCTGTCAGTAACTCAAGTTGGGATTTGAGCGCAGCATTCGACTCTTCGAGTGACTTCGCCAGGGCTTGCTGCACCACCAAGTCTCTGCCGCGTTCTTCCAGCATATTTTGCGCGTGTTGCAACTCGCCATCCCTCTTGCGCAGGCCGCGAACATCCTCTTTTGCTGCATGCAAGTGGGCATTCGACTGGTTGAGTTCGGCCAACAGACGGGAGCATTCCTGGTGAGCGACAGTAGCTTCATTCTGCTTGGTGGCCAGCGCCTTGTTTGCTGTGGCAACCTCACCCTGGAGATATAGGATCTCCTGGCCATGCTTGCGGCCCTCCTGCTCTCGCTGCTCCTTTGCCGACTGGCGAAAGTGCTCCAAGCTATCCCTGGCGTGCTGATGCTTTTCTTCCAGCGACTTGCGGTAGATGTCCTGCGCATCTAGGCGCTCACGCAGGTCACGAACTTCCTGGGCAAGTGCTGCACTGTTGGTTTCCACCTCCCGCAATTTGCCTTTCGTCAGTCCGTGCTCCTTTTGTTCGGACGTCAATGCCAACTGGCTGCGCTCCAACTGCGCTAACCCAGTGCGGACTTCCGCTTTCAGGGTTTCGGTTGCGGCGCTGAGTTGCTGGATCTTCTCGGCACTCTTCGCGGTGACCTGGTTGGCACGCAGGTCGGCTTCCTCATTCAGACGCGCGGCTAATCGACCTACCAAGTCTTGAATGGCCTCGCTGACTGCCACTTTGGAACCGGTGCCACCGCCCTCTTCCTCTTCAATTTCCTTGAGATACCGGTGGATGGTGGCCTTGGAACCAGTGTTGCCCAGTTCGACGCGTATGGCATCGATGGATGCGTGACGGCCCAGGGCCTGCAGCTTGTCGCGTGCTCGGACAACTTCCGACTTGTAGATTCCGGATCTAGCCATGATCGCCTCTTATTTCATACGTGGTATGTAATACGATTGTACATACCAAACGCAAACAGCAGAAGGCAGTTAAACAGGTGAAATATCGCAATTGATAATGGTGGATTATCAATTGTTAATGCGGATTTCTCCGATTTCACCTTGATGAATGCGTGCGCACCAGAATCAGCAGGGATCACCAAATGTCGGTCCACCCTTTGCCAATCATCCACCCACCCGCCTGATTCAAGCACTGGAATTAGAGCGCAGCGGATTGGTAAAAGTCGCCAAATAGTCAGACCTGCCAGCCCACTCGGTCGAAATCAAGCGCCTGTGCGCCTCGGGCAGCGCGTGATAGGGTAGGTAGGGCAGCAGGTGATGGGCCGCATGAAACCGCTGCCCTACCGGGCAAAGCAGCTCGCCCCGTAGCCAGCAGGTTGTGAAAGTTGTGGAGTCACGCACTTGGGCTTTGGCGTCCATTGTCTGCCCCTGGCTGGTGTACAGGTGGGCTTGCAGCGTTCGCCATCCATTGAGCAAGTTGGCAAGCGTCATACATGCCAAAAGCAGTACCGCAAAGGGCCACGGCACAGCGCCGGTGGCACTGGCCACTATCAAACCCCAGGTCCACAACGAAGTCGCAATTTCTGCGACATGGTCAGATCGAGTGAGGCGCAGCGTGGGGCCTGGCCTGTATGCGCTGTTCATGGTCATAAACGTCAGGCGCTCGCGCAAATAGACATGTAACCCCGGAAGAACCCATGCCGCCGGCACCAATATCAGTGACCGTACGACCATTGCCACTGGTACCAGAGCCGAGCCCAACAAAAAGCTCCTGCGCAATTGCGGGAAACTTGCAAAAGGCAAGTACTCAGGGTCAGCGGGGGTGCCATAACTTCTGGTGGCGTGGTGGTCCACATGGGAATTTAGCATGTAGCTTGGCAGCAGTATGGGCACGCCGCACACGACGTTCCAAGTCGCTTCAAATCCCGGCAAAACACCCGATTTAAAGTGGCAAATCTCGTGGGTAAACAATGCCATGCGGTATAGCGCCAGGCTACCCACGATCAATGCAACAGGGAACCAGCGTAGGCTTTGGCAACCAAGCAGCACCAGTGTCCAAAAGATTGTCGCGCATAGCAGTAAATCTGCCCAATAGAATGGCGCACTATGTACCCGCAAGTCCTGCATGGTCTGGTGCACATTGACCAGTTCCGCTCCAGTGCTTTCTGCAAAGGCCAAGGTCACAAGTCCTGACGCATGATGGTGTACACCGGTGTTAACCCGAGGCGTCTCCACAACCGCGCCTGGGCGGGTTTGCAACTGCCTTGCACCTTGCTGGCCCCTTGGGACTTCATCCAATCTTTTATTGCAGCCCAATGCTGTTGGTTGTCCATCACACCCTTTCCCCCGATGCTGTAAATGTGGGCCACCGTGTAATGGGGAAATCGCTGAAACTGCAATGCCATGGCAAGATGCACCAAACCATCTGAATCAGCACCGACAAGCAGCTTCCCGATCCGGGCCTGCAGCATCTCAAAGAGATGCTCTACCCCGATCTCAACCTCGCTTTCTGTTAGGCCTTTTTCAAGCAACGGTGCACATTGCGGCCAGTACGTTGGCAATTGATCAACTTCGACAAGCATGGGGGTCAGCTTAGGTATCTGCATACGTGAATCTCCTCGGTAAAGCTAGGCCAAGGGCCGAAAACGCGATGGGTACAAAATTACTGCACCGTGATTGGCTGCAACGCCGCTTGACCCAATGACTTTTGATCAAGCCAGATCTTGGACTGCATTGAAAACACGCGGTCAGCCAAGGCAATCGCATCTGGTCGGTGGGCGCTCATCACAATGGTGATGCCAATTCCGCGCAAGTTATGCAATACCTGTCTCTCAGTTGCCACGTCCAAATGGCTTGTGGCTTCATCAAGAACGAGCAACGATGGCTTTAAATAGAGCGCACGCGCAATAAGTATTCTTTGCCGTTGCCCACCCGATAGGCCGGCGCCTTGCTCGGCCAAACGTGTTCTGTAGCCTTGTGGAAAGACCGCAATATCCGCAGCGATGCACGCAAGCTCGGCA
>CAIMZI010000099.1 GCA_903845935.1 uncultured beta proteobacterium
CGGCTTGGAAGCCTCGCCCACCAACGAACTGCTGATCGAAGAGTCGCTACTGGGCTGGAAAGAGTACGAGATGGAAGTCGTGCGCGACAAGGCGGACAACTGCATCATCGTCTGCTCCATCGAAAACCTGGACCCCATGGGCGTGCACACCGGCGACTCCATCACCGTGGCGCCGGCCCAGACCCTGACCGACAAGGAATACCAGATTCTGCGTAACGCCTCGCTGGCGGTGCTGCGCGAAATCGGCGTGGATACCGGCGGCTCGAATGTGCAGTTCTCCATCAATCCGGTGGATGGCCGCATGGTGGTGATCGAGATGAATCCGCGCGTGTCGCGTTCCTCGGCACTGGCCTCCAAGGCGACGGGATTCCCGATTGCCAAGGTGGCGGCCAAACTGGCCGTGGGCTTTACCCTGGACGAGTTGCGCAACGACATCACCGGTGGCCTGACCCCGGCGAGCTTCGAGCCCAGCATCGACTATGTGGTCACCAAGATTCCGCGTTTTGCCTTCGAGAAATTCCCGGCAGCTGACAGCCGCCTGACCACCCAGATGAAGTCGGTGGGCGAGGTGATGGCCATGGGCCGCACCTTCCAGGAGTCGTTCCAGAAAGCCCTGCGCGGTCTGGAAGTCGGCGTGGATGGCATGAACGAAAAAACCCAGGACCGCGAAGTGCTGGAGAAAGAGCTGGGCGAGCCCGGCCCCGAGCGCATCTGGTACGTGGGTGATGCCTTCGCCCAAGGCATGAGCGTGGAAGAGGTGTTTGCGCTGACCAAGATCGACCGCTGGTTCCTGGTGCAGATCGAGCAAATCGTGAAGATCGAGCTGGAAATCGAGCGCCTGCCGCAACCCTCCAGCGGCTCAACGCTGGACAAGATTGACGCCGCCACGCTGCGCAGCTTGAAGCAAAAGGGCTTCTCGGACCGCCGCCTGGCGCGCCAGTTCAAGACCACCGACAAGGCCGTGCGCGAAAAGCGCCGCGCTCTGGGCGTGCGCCCGGTCTACAAGCGCGTGGACACCTGCGCCGCCGAGTTTGCCAGCAACACCGCCTACCTGTATTCCACCTATGAGGCCGAGGGCGCGGAGTGCGAAGCCGCGCCCACCGACAAGAAGAAGATCATGGTGCTGGGCGGCGGGCCCAACCGCATCGGCCAGGGCATCGAGTTTGACTACTGCTGCGTGCACGCCGCGCTGGCCATGCGCGAAGACGGTTTTGAAACCATCATGGTCAACTGCAATCCCGAGACCGTCTCCACCGACTACGATACCTCCGACCGCCTGTACTTTGAGCCCTTGACGCTGGAAGATGTGCTGGAAATCGTCGATAAGGAAAAGCCCTGGGGCGTGATCGTGCAATACGGCGGCCAGACCCCCTTGAAGCTGGCGCTGGACCTGGAAGCCAACGGAGTGCCCATCATCGGCACCTCGCCCGACATGATCGACGCCGCCGAAGACCGCGAGCGTTTCCAAAAACTGCTGCACGAGCTCAAGCTGCGCCAGCCACCGAACGCCACCGCCCGTACCGAGCCCGAAGCGCTTGAAAAAGCCGCAGCACTGGGCTACCCCCTGGTGGTGCGCCCCAGCTATGTGCTGGGCGGCCGCGCCATGGAAATCGTGCACGAGCAGCGCGACCTGGAGCGTTACATGCGCGAAGCCGTCAAGGTCAGCCACGACTCCCCGGTGCTGCTGGACCGCTTCCTGAATGACGCCATTGAGTGCGACGTGGACTGCATCCGTGACAACACCGGCGCCACCTTTATCGGCGGCGTGATGGAACACATTGAGCAAGCCGGCGTGCACAGCGGTGACTCTGCCTGTTCGCTGCCACCTTACTCCCTGTCCAAGGAGACGGTGGACGAAATCAAGCGCCAGACGGCGGCCATGGCCGGTGCCTTGAGCGTGGTCGGCCTAATGAACGTGCAGTTCGCAATCCAGAACGTTGACGGCAAGGACATCATCTTTGTGCTGGAGGTGAATCCCCGTGCCAGCCGCACCGTGCCTTTCGTCAGCAAGGCGACCGGCATCCAGTTGGCCAAGGTGGCGGCGCGCTGCATGGCCGGCCAGAGCCTGGAGAGCCAGGGCATAGTCAAAGAAGTCACCCCCCCGTATTTCAGCGTCAAGGAAGCCGTGTTCCCGTTTGTGAAGTTCCCCGGCGTGGACACCATCCTCGGCCCGGAAATGAAGTCCACTGGTGAAGTGATGGGTGTGGGCAAGACCTTTGGCGAAGCCTTTGTGAAGTCGCAGATCGGCGCCGGCGCCAAGCTGCCGCGTTCGGGTCGCGCCTTCATCTCGGTCAAGCAAAGCGACAAGCCACGCGCCGTCGAAGTGGCGCGCAAGCTGCTGGCCATGGGTTTTGAAGTGGTGGGAACCAAGGGAACGGCTTCTTTTATCAACGCCGCTGGTGTGAAATGTGGCGTGGTCAACAAGGTCACCGAAGGCAGGCCACACATTGTGGACATGATCAAGAACCAGGACATTGCCCTGGTGATCAACACCGTGGAAGAGCGGCGCAATGCGATCGTGGATTCGCGCCACATCCGCACTTCGGCGCTCTTGGCCCGCGTTACCACCTACACCACGATTGCCGGTGCCGAAGCGGCCGTCGAGGGCATGAAGTACCTGGATAACCTGAGCGTGATCTCGGTGCAGGAAATGCACGCCCTATTGGCTTAACTCAGTGGTCTAAATCGGCATAATTTGCCCTTCCTTTTTATTTATTTTCATGGCCACTATTCCCATTACCAAGCGCGGCGCTGAAAAGCTCAAGGCCGAGTTGCACAAGCTCAAGACCGTGGAGCGCCCCTGGGTGATCAACGCGATTTCCGAGGCACGTGCCCAGGGCGACCTGAGCGAGAACGCCGAATACGACGCCGCCAAGGACCGCCAGGGCTTTGTC
>CAIMZI010000100.1 GCA_903845935.1 uncultured beta proteobacterium
AAGAGTCGCAGGATTACGCAGCGGCATTGGCGGCCGGACATGCTGCCGCGGACCAGGCGCAACTGTCTGCAGCCGCAGGCGTACCAGCCCACACCGACGCGGCGGGCTCAGCCCAAGCGGCGGGTACCGAACCAACTTTCACGCCCTACGAAAAAATCGACTGGCTGACCGTCAACGGCGCCAAGCTCCACAACCTGCAAGACGTCACCGCCCACATTCCCTTGAAGCGCCTGGTCGCCATCACCGGCGTGTCCGGCTCCGGCAAATCCACCTTGGCCAGAGACGTGCTCTTGGCCAACGTCCAGACCGGCGTGCACAAACGCAGCACCAAAGCCGGCAGAGATGCACTGGAGGCCGGTGAAAAAATCCACTGGAACGGCTGTGAATCCGTCACCGGTTATGAAAGCGTAGACCGCGTGCTCGAAGTGGACCAGACCCCCATCGGCAAGACCCCGCGCAGTTGCCCCGCCACCTACATCGGCTTCTGGGACACCATCCGCAAACTGTTTGCCGACACGCTGGAGGCCAAGGCCCGCGGCTACGCCGCCAACCGCTTCAGCTTCAACACCGGCGAAGGCCGCTGCCCGGGCTGCGAAGGGCAGGGCATTCGCACCATCGGCATGAGCTTTCTGCCGGATGTGAAAGTCCTGTGCGAAACCTGCAAGGGCGCGCGCTTCAACCCCGAAACCCAGGCCGTCACCTGGCGTGGCAAAAACATTGGCGAAGTGCTGCAGATGGAAGTGGACGAGGCGGTCGACTTCTTTGCCGCCATGCCCAGCATCAGCCACCCGCTGCAACTGCTGAAAGACGTGGGCCTGGGCTACCTGACGCTGGGTCAGCCATCCCCCACGCTCAGCGGCGGCGAGGCGCAGCGCATCAAGCTGGTGACCGAACTGAGCAAGGTGCGCGATGACATCGGCAAGCGCGGCAACAAGGCGCCGCATACGCTGTATGTGCTGGACGAACCCACGGTGGGGCTGCACATGGCCGACGTGGAAAAGCTCATCCATGTGCTGCACCGCTTGGTCCGTGCAGGCCACAGCGTGGTGGTGATCGAGCACGACCTGGACGTGATTGCCGAGGCCGACTGGGTGCTGGACCTGGGCCCTGAGGGCGGCAACGGCGGCGGGCGCGTGGTGGCGGCGGCCACGCCCGAAGAGGTAGTGCGCCTGGGCACCCACACCGGCGTGGCCTTGGGCGGCGTGCTGGCGCGCTGACATAAAACGAAACAAAGCGATACCGCCCTGACACCCACGCAGGGTGGGTCGCCGGCACCATTGCGTTCATGTTCAACCAAGTTAGAAAGTTCGCAATGACCCATTTCTTCAAACGCCATATCCGCCGCGCCCTGTTTGGTGTGCTCGGCGTCACGCTGATTGCCGGTGGTCTTTCCGCCTGCGGCCACCACCGCGACCACCTCTGGGGTGCCAATGTGACCCAGGAACAATTCGCCGAAAAGCGCGACCGACTAGTGGACCGAGCCGCCAGCAAACTCGATCTGAACGCCGAGCAGAAAAAGCTGCTGGCCACTGTGGGCGACAAGCTGTTCGAACAGCGTAAGGCTGTGATGGGCCAAACGACCGACCCGCGTGCCGAACTCCAATTGCTGATTGCCGGGCCGAAGTTCGACACCGCAAAGGCGCAGGCGCTGATCACCGAAAAGACCACGATGATGCAGGCCAAGAGCCCGGAGACGCTGGCCGCCCTGGCAGCCTTTTATGACAGCCTGAACCCGGCGCAGCAGCAAAAGGTGCGGGATCTGATGGAAGGCCGCCACGGCTGGTTCCACCGGGGTTAATGCTGAAAGCGCCGCCCGCGTAGACCAGGCGGGCGGTGTGACAATAAGCCCATGCAACGCATTTTGTTGATCGACGACGACGCGCAATTGGGCCCGCCCTTGGCGGCCTACCTTGCGCGTTTTGATTTCAAGCTGGACTGCGCTTTGAAGCCCAGTCTGGGGCTGGCTCAGCTCCAGCGCGAGCGCTATGACGCAGCCATCCTGGATGTGATGCTGCCCGAGATGGATGGCTTTGCCCTGTGCCGCACCATCCGCAAGAACAGCGACATTCCGATCATCATGCTGACCGCGCGCGGTGAGGTAATGGACCGCGTGGTGGGGCTGGAACTGGGTGCCGACGACTACGTGCCCAAACCCTTTGAGCCGCGCGAGCTGGTGGCCCGCCTGCAAACCGTGCTGCGCCGCCGCGTGGCCTCACCCGCCTTGGCTGCTGCGTCCGGCGAGCAGAGCCTGCGCTTCGATGGACTGGTGATCGACCTGCCCACCCGCAGCGTCATCCGCCAGGGCGAACGGCTCAGCCTGACCAGCACGGAATTCGACCTGCTGGTACTGCTGGCCAAAGAGCCCGGCAAGATCTTCAACCGCGACGACATTCTCAACCACCTGCGCGGCCGCGAGGTGGACATGCTGACCCGCGCCGTCGACATTGTCATCAGCCGTCTGCGCAAAAAGCTGGAGCCGCTGGACTGCATCAGGACATTACGCAACGCTGGCTACACGCTGGCGTTGAACAGGGAGCCGGCATGAGCACTCGCCCAGGCAAACTGCGCAGTGCAGTGTGCCGTACCAAGGCTTGTCCTTGACTTGGCACCGCCGCGCTCGCCACGCTTTGGCGCATTCCCTGCGCGTGCGCTTGGTCGCGTTGTTTGTGCTGTTGGCCCTGGCCATGGCCGCCGTGTTTGTGGTCGGCATGCAGTACGCGCTCAGCATCGGCTGGCGCGACGCTGCCCGCCCGCTAGTGATGGACTATGTGGACAAGCTGGCTGCGGAAATCGGCAATCCACCCAGCGTGGAGCGGGCGCAAGCGCTGGTGGAGCGCCTGCCCCTGCGCGTCACTATCAACGGCCCGGTGGTCAACTGGCGCAGCCAGCCACAGCAAGCGGAGCACGGACCACGTTGGCGCGACAGTAGCCGCTGGGACCAGGAAGAACACCTGCTGGAACGTAAGACGGCCGACGGTCACCGTATCCAGTTCGCGCTGAGCTCTGCCGCCTGGAATGACCGGCCGCGCTTTATAGGCTGGGCCACGCTGGCGCTGCTGCTGCTGTTTACCGCTATGGCGTACCGACGCGTGCGCCGCCTGCTGCGCCCGTTGGACGATATCCGCGCTGGCGCGCTGCGCTTTGGCGCGGGTAACTTTTCTCAAGCCATTTCCGTGCGCAATGCACAGCGTCCCGACGAGTTGGGTGAACTAGCCGGCACCATCAACACCATGGCCGCCGACATTCAACAGATGCTGGACGCCAAGCGCAGCCTGCTGCTGGCCATCAGCCACGAGCTGCGCAGCCCGCTGACCCGTGCCCGGCTGAATACCGAGTTGCTGCCCGAAACCGAAGAGCTGCAGGCCAGCCGCGAAGCCCTGCTGAGCGACCTGGCGCTGATGCGTGATCTGGTGACCGACCTGCTGGAAAGCGAACGCCTCTCTGCCCGCCATGCCGCGCTGCATTGCGAGTCGGTGGATTTGAAGGCGCTGGTGCAGGAGGTGGCTGACAGCCTGGGCCGGCCGGTGCATATGGAGGTGGCGCCCGGCCTGCCGCTGCTGCAACTGGACCCGGCCCGCATCCGCCTGCTGCTGCGCAACCTGCTGGACAATGCCCTGCGCCACAGCGCTGATGCGTCGCAACCTCCGATGCTGCGTCTGCACGCTTCAGCTTCTGGTGGCGTTGACTTCAGCGTGCGCGATTTTGGTGCCGGAGTGCCGCCCGATCAGTTGCCGCAATTGGCACATGCCTTTTACCGGCCCGATGCTGCCCGTGCACGCGATGATGGCGGCGTCGGACTGGGCCTGTACCTGTGCAAGCTCGTGGCGCTGGCGCATGGCGGCACATTTAGCATAGCCAATGCCAACCCGGGACTGGTTATCACCGTGACCTTACCCGCCCCTCAATCCCAATGAACACCATGCACAACACGCTCATTCTTCTGCCCGGTCTGGTTTGCGACAGCGCCGTCTGGGCACCGCAAGTCCAAGCCCTTTCGCCGCGCATGGACTGCCATGTGGTGGACTATGGCCTGCGCGAATCCATTGCCGCAATGGCAAAGCATGTGCTGGAGACCGCGCCCAGCCCCAGCTTTGCCTTGGCCGGCCATTCTATGGGCGGGCGCGTGGCGCTGGAGGTGCTGCGCCTGGCACCCGAGCGGGTCCACCATCTGGCCCTGCTCGACACCGGCACCAGCCCGCTGGCCGGCGGCGTTGCCGGGGCCAAGGAAAAAGCCGGCCGCAAGATCCTGCTGGAAATCGCTAGTCAGAAGGGCATGCGCGCCATGGCCGCGCAGTGGGCAAGGCCCATGATCCACCCCTCGCGCCACGCCACACCGCTGTTCGATGCCGTGCTCGACATGCTGGAGCGCAGCAGCGCCGAGCAATTTGCCGCGCAGATCCACGCGCTGCTGACCCGCCCCGACGCCACCCCGGTCCTCCCCACCATCACCTGCCCGACCCTGGTGCTCACCGGCCGCGAAGACCTGTGGAGCCCGCCCGAGCAGCACCAGGCAATGGCAGCCGCTATTTCCCATGCGCAGCTGGTCATCGCCGAACAGTGCGGCCACATGTCCACGCTGGAGCAGCCGCGGGTGGTGAATGCGGCGTTTGAAAACTGGCTGGGCTTGTCGGCATGAAAACCTTCTTCAACCACCTCCACGCCCAACACCAGGGCCAGTATGAAATGTTCCGCGGCGCGCTGGTGCCCTGCCATGAAGTGCCCGCGCGCGCCGACCATGTGTTGGCCGAACTGCAGCGCCGCCAGCTGGGAGAAATCTGCGCGCCGCAGGCCTTTGATTCCAGCGCGCTCTCTTCCATCCACAGCCCCCGCTACCTCTCTTTTCTGGAAAGCGCCTGGAGCGAATGGGTGGCACTGGACCCGGCCAATGCCGCACGCGACGCGCTGCCCTCGGTCTGGCCCACGCGCACGTTCCGCACCGATGTGCTGCCCGACAACTTTGCCGCGCGCATGGGCCTGTTCTCGTTTGATGCGGGTTCGCCCTTGACCTCCGGCACCTGGGTGGCGGCGCGCGCCGGGGCCGATTGCGCACTCAGCGCGGCGCAGGCGCTGGTGGACGGCGACAAGGCGGCCTTCGCGTTGAGCCGCCCACCCGGCCACCATGCCGGGGCCGACTTCTTTGGCGGCTACTGCTTCTTGAATAACGCCGCTCTGGCCGCGCAACATCTGCGTAACCTTGGCATGGAACGCGTGGCGGTGCTGGACGTGGACTACCACCATGGAAACGGCACGCAGGCGATTTTTTACGACCGACCCGATGTGTTTTTCGCCAGCATCCACGGCGACCCGCGCACCGAGTACCCCTTCTTCCTGGGTCATGCCGATGAGACTGGCGCCGGGGTGGGCCAGGGCGCCAACCTCAACCTGCCGCTGCCGCGCGGCACCGATTACGGCCACTGGTCGGACGCGCTGGAAGTGGCACTCGCCGCTATCTCCCGCTTCGGTGCCCAGGCGCTGGTGGTGTCGCTGGGCGTGGACACCTTTGCCGGCGACCCGATCTCCGGCTTCACGCTGCAAAGCACAGACTACCTGCGCCTGGGCGAGCGCCTGGCAGCCGCAGGCCTGCCCACCGTGCTGGTATTTGAAGGCGGCTACGCAGTGGCCGAGGTAGGTATCAACGCGGTGAATGTGTTGCAGGCCTTTGCATAATCGCATTCCTATTTTTCAAAGGCTCACACCATGCTGCAACTCCACTACCACCCCAGCGACGCCAGCCTGATGCCGCATATCTTTCTGGAAGAGTTGGGCGTGCCCTTCGAGCTGAAGCTGGTGGACCGCGCGCGCAACGCGCAGAAGTCGCCAGAGTACCTGCGGCTCAACCCCAATGGACTGATTCCGGTGCTGGTGGACGGCGATCTGGTGGTCTACGAAACACCCGCCATCCTCCTGCACCTGGCCGACACCCACCCGCAGGCCGGTCTGATGCCGGCGCTGGGCACGCCCTTGCGTGCGCATGGCTACCAATGGCTGACGTGGTTGTCCAACACCTTGCAGGCCACGCTGGTGCAACTCTTCTATGCCGAGCGCTATGTGCCTGCCGACGGCGTGGCGGATTTTCGCGCGCGCACCGAGGCGCGCATAGCGCCCCTGCTGGACCAACTGGAGGCCCAACTGCAAAGCAGCGGCGGCCCCTGGTTGCTGGGTGCCCACTACAGCGCAGCCGACTGCATGGCCTTTGTGCTGTGCTGCTGGACGCGTAATCTGCAGCGCCCCGCCAACAGCCTGCCCGCTATAGCCGCCTACCTCGCACGCATGCGCCAGCGCCCGGCGGTGCAGCGCGCGGTGGCTACCGAGCAACTGCCCGAAACATTCTTTACGCGGGCCGCCGTTTAAGTCCCCCAGCGCAGACTGCACCCATGCATTCCTACACATCCCAGGTCACCTGGCAGCGCGGCGAGCAAGCATTTTTGGATAACCGCTACAGCCGAAAGCACATCGTTCGCTTCGACGGTGGCGTCGAAATCCCGGCATCGTCGTCCCCCCAGGTGGTTCGCGAACCGATGTCGGATCCGGCTGCCGTCGATCCGGAGGAGCTTTTCGTTGCCTCGTTGTCGAGTTGCCATATGCTTTGGTTCTTGTCCATCGCCGCCGAGCGGGGGTTCCGCGTTGACACGTATATCGATAACGCAGAGGGCGTCATGCAGAAGGCCGCATCTGGAAAGTGGGCCATGTCGCTGGTGACATTGCGCCCCATGGTGTCCTTCTCAGGTCAGCAGTTACCGAGTCGCGAGGCGCACGCGCAAATGCACCATCTGGCCCATGACGAGTGCTTCATCGCTAACTCCGTGCGCACGGAGGTGCGCTGTGAACCCCTGTTGGCCATAGCGCGCGAAGCTGAGTAGCGATTCCATAAACCTTATTAACGTTGGGTATCCCCATGCCTCTGATATCCGTCACCCGCCTGCGCATCCGCTCGCCCTGGTACTTGCCGGGTTTCTTTTTTTATACACTGCGCTCAATCCGGCAAGCACGTGTAGCCGCGGGAAACAGCACAGTGAAGTTGCTACCCGATGCGCATAGGACGTTCTGGACCTGCACATCGTGGACCGACCTGAATGCCATGCGTGCCTACGTTTCAGCGGGGCCGCATCGCCAGTCCATGAAGCGCCTGGCGCACTGGTGCGACGAGGCTTCTGTTGTTCACTGGGAGCAGGATTCGTTGGAATTGCCGAGCTGGCAGGAAGCGCACCGGCGCATGCAGCAGGACGGTCGCCCGTCCAAGGTGAATCACCCCAGTGCCGCGCACCTGGCCTACCGAATCGCCCAACCCCAAAGTGGTGTAACCAGCGCCAAGGCAAAGTGAAGTAACAAGCAGCCATTGCTGAACGCGTCTTTTGTCGGCCTGCCCGGCAAGCGAGTCGTGCCCAGAGGCGCGCTCAATTACTTGTCGCTGTTCCAGATGTCGGATGCAATGCGCCACTGTTTGTCATTGCCACGTTGCCACACCAGGGTGTCTTTCCCGGCGATCTGCTGGTCCTTGAAGGTGACCACGTAAGTACTGGTTTCTACCGCAAGATCACCGCTAACCGCAATTTCAACGGGGGTCTTCTCGAGGTGTGACACCCCCGCGGTAAAGGCACCCTGCCAGTAAGCACGAATGGCTTCGGTGCCCGTCAACATCGGTTTGCCAGCGGGCAAGAGTTTGGCATCAGCTTTGAAAACACCGGCCACACCGGCGGCGTCCTGCTTGTTGAACGCAGTCCGGAAATGCGACATGGCGTCTTGCGGACCCTGCTCCGCGCTTGGCATGTTGGCGCAGCCGGAAATTGTGAGCGTGAGAATGGCAAGAGAAAGTGGACGTCTGATCATGGTGGTCTCCCTAGTGGATGAAATGCAGCTTCAACCCAACGCCCAGGTCTTCATGCAATGCGATGTTGCGTCTTCTGCCTGAGTGCGACCCATCCTATAGGAAGGTCGCACCGTGCGCCATCGGGTTCACCCCAACCGGAGCTCAAAGTACCTTGTTCTGCGTTCGCCACAATGCCGCTAAGCCTACCGCAGACACCGCCACCAGCACCGCCGGAAACGCCACCCCCGGCGACCAGTCGATCAGCGCGCCAGACATGCCCGACGCCACCAGGCCACCCAGCGTATAGGTCAGCACCAGTACCGCCGTGCTGTTGACCAGCGTGATGCCTTTTTCGCGCGAGCCGATGTCGGTCATGGCCATGGTGTAGAGCGTGCCGCCAGCGCCGCCCCAGACAAACACCATGGGCCAGACCAGCCACGGTGTCTGCGCCACAAAGGGCAGGGCCAGGGTGGCGGCCAGCATGAGCGCCGCGGACCAGACCATCAGCCTGCGTCGACCTTGGGCCTGATCGGTGAAGCGGTCGGCGAGGACGCCGGCCGGAATCATCAGCGCCACGCCGCCCAGGCCGCTAATCGACACCATGACGGCGGCGGCCGATGCGTTTAAGCCCAGAGCCAGACCATATAGCGGCAGGATGGAGGTGACGCCGGTCTCAAAAAATCCGCCGACAAAACCGGCCAGCATGATGATGGGGTGCGCCAACAGCGCAGACAGCAGGCCGTGCAGCCCGACGCGGGCCGTGTCGGTGTCGTGGGCGGCGGGCACCTTGGGGATCAGCGCTGACCAGGCCAGGCCGACCACATTCAAGCCATTCACCACCCACAGCGTGACCGGGCTCTGGGTGCCTAGCCAGACCAGCAAGGCCGGGCCGATGATGAAGGTGGCGCTGACCATGGTTTGAAAGATACCCACATAGCGGCCGCGCTGATCTGGCGGGCAGAACTCGGCAATCAGCGCTTCTGACAGCACCCAGCGCAGCGACATGGCGATGCCCGAGACCAAGTTCAGCGCGAACCAGATCGGCAACGCATTGGTCAGCGTAAATAACAGCGCGCACAGCATCAGCAACACCGAGGCCAGCCACATGCATTGGCGTCGGCCAATCCGGTTGGCCACGCTCGAAGCAAACGGCGTCATCACAAAAATGCCGAGCCAGCCGGTGGCTGCAAACAGCCC
This sequence comes from uncultured beta proteobacterium, assembly GCA_903845935.1. Taxonomy (GTDB): domain Bacteria; phylum Pseudomonadota; class Gammaproteobacteria; order Burkholderiales; family Burkholderiaceae_C; genus Allorhodoferax. The sequence continues at coordinate 9,005 of CAIMZI010000100.1, forward strand.
GGCCATGGTGCTGCTGATGTCCGCGCCTTTCAGGCGCAGCAGCAACAGCGGCGAGAGGATGAAGTAGCCCACCAGCGAAAAAAAGGTGGAGCCGAAGATGGCCGCCAGGCCAAGCTTGGCGCCGACCGGCGCGCTTGCCACAGCATTCATACCTGGCGTGCGGCCAGGATGGCGGCGGCCACTTCGGCAAAGCCTGCGCCGCGCTCGGATGGCGCAATGTAGCGCGGCAGATGCGAGAGGCTGTTGGCCACCTTGGCGATGTTGGCCACACCCACGCTGTGCGTGAAGTGCTCGAACATGGCCACGTCGTTGCCGGAGTCGCCGACAAACACCCAGCGCTCCAACTCGGCCGGCAGACTGCGGCTCAGCAGTTGTTGGGTAATCCACAAGGCGCCCTGCCACTTGTTGAACTGGCCAAAACAGCCATGGGTATGGATGCTGCTGACCGTGGTGTGCATGCCCTCGGCCTGCATGATGGCCACCACCTGTGCAATTTGCGCGCTGGAGAGTTGGGCAAACTCGGCGTGGTCAATTGCCAGGTCAGTCTCGCGTCCCACGCTGTCGCGTGTGATGAATGCACCCGCCACCTCGCGTTCAATCCGCTCGCCGATGGAGCGCATGCGGGCCCGATTGCGCGCCCTGGTGCTGGCAGCCTGCTGGTAGATTTTTTTGAAACCATCGCCGTTGCCGTCAAGTACCCAGGCCACGGCGCCGTTCTCGGCCACCAGAGCATCGACCGGCCAGGGCGCCAGGCCAAGTGCTGAGTCACCTTTGATTAAGGGTTCGCACCAGCCAATGGGCCGCCCGGTGATGCCAATCACTTGCAGACCGGCGGCACGCAGAAGGGCGAGCGCCTGCAGCGCGTCCGGCGTGATGCTGCCATGCGAGGTCAGCGTGTCGTCGATATCGGTGAACACGCCGATCAGACCCCGGCGCGCTTCCATCGGCCAGTCGCTCAGCGGCAGCATATCCATCAACCTGCCGATTGCAGCGCCAGGCCCGCGTGCTCGCGCAGCGGGTGGAAGTGGATCTTGGGAAAGCGCTCCTGCGCCAGGCGCACGTCATAGGGGCTTGTGCACAGGTAGGCCAGCGTGTTGGCCGCATCCCGCGCCATGCGCTGCGGGTAGGCGTTGATGAACTCCTGCATTTCCTTGGGCGTGTCGGCGGTAATCCAGCGCGCGCCGGTGTACTGGCTGCCTTCCAAGCGGATATCGGCGTCGTACTCGCCCTTGAGGCGGTGCTGCACCACTTCAAACTGCAGCTGGCCGATGGCGCCCAGCAGCATGTTGCCGCCCATCTCGGGCTTGAACACCTGGATCGCGCCTTCCTCCCCCAGCTGGGCCAGGCCCTGCTGCAGCTGCTTGGTGCGCAGCGGGTTTCTCAGGATCACGGTCATGAACATTTCGGGCGCGAAGAAGGGCAGGCCGGTGTACATCAGGTTGACCGAGCCGTCGGTGATGGTGTCGCCCAGCTGCACGCCGCCGTGGGTGGTAAAGCCCACGATGTCGCCGGCATAGGCCTCTTCCACGGCTTCCCGGCGCTGGCTCATGAAGGTCACGACAGACGTGGGGCGCAGTTCCTTGGCGGTGCGCATGACTTTCAGCTTCATGCCCGGCGTGTACTTGCCCGAGGCCATGCGCACAAAGGCGATGCGGTCGCGGTGGTTGGCGTCCATATTGGCCTGCACCTTGAACACCACGCCGCTGAAGGCGTCGTCTTCCGGCTGCACTTCACGCACCACCGGCTGGCGGTTCACCAGCGTGGTGCTGGTGCGGCTTTGCGGCGCGGGGGCCAGATCGACCAGGGCGTCCAGCACTTCCATCACACCAAAGTTGTTGACGCCGGAGCCGAAGAACACCGGAGTCTGCTTGCCGGCCAAAAAGGCGGCGTGGTCCCAGGTGGGGGAGGCGCCTACGGCCAACTCCATGCTGTCGATGGCGCTGGCCCACTCGTTGCCAAAGCGTTTCTCGAGGGACGCGGCGTCGTTCAGCGGCACGGTATCAAAGTCCTGCGGGCGGCGTTCGCTTCCCGATTCAAACACCGTCATGGCCTTGGTGCGCAGGTTGATGATGCCGCCAAAGCCCTTGCCCTGGCCCACCGGCCAGGTCATGGGCAC
>CAIMZI010000101.1 GCA_903845935.1 uncultured beta proteobacterium
CTGCCGCTGGCGATTTACCTGCTGCGCAATTACATCGCCGCCCTGCCGCGCGACATCATCGAGAGCGCCCGCATGGACGGCGCTTCGCACTACCAAATCTTCACCAGCATCGTGCTGCCGCTGTCGCTGCCGGCGCTGGCCAGCTTTGCCATCTTCCAGTTCCTCTGGGTGTGGAACGACTTTTTGGTGGCACTGGTGTTTCTGGGCAAGGCGCCGGAACACATCGTGCTGACCATCAAGCTCAATGACCTCTTGGGCTCGCGCGGCGAGAGCTGGGAAATTTTGACCGCCAGCGCCTTCGTGTCGATTGCGGTGCCGGTGATGGTGTTCTTTTCGCTGCAGCGCTTTTTTGTACGCGGCCTGTTGTCGGGCTCGGTCAAGGGCGGCTAAGTTTTGCCGCTAGTGGAGCTATTCGCAAAGCAGCTTTTGCAACATCAAGGCACTGCGCTTAGGCGTCCGCTTTTGGGTTTGGAAGTCCACATGCACAATGCCAAAGCGCTGGCTATAGCCATGCGCCCATTCGAAGTTGTCCAACAGGCTCCACACGTAGTAGCCGCGAATATCGACGCCGGCACGAATCAGTTCTGCCACCTGCTCAAAATGGGCTTCGAGGTAATCGCAGCGCATACCGTCATCGACTGCGCCGTGTGCCAGGCCGGTGTTGTCCGCCGCGCCGTTTTCGGTAATCCACATCGGTGGCAGCGGCCATTGGGCCTGCAGGTTCTGCACCACGCGGGTCAGGCCCTCGGGATAAATTTCCCAGCCGATGTCTGTGAGTTTTTTTGGCGCTGTGGGCGGTACGAATGTGTAGCCGCGCGTCGCATCCGAAGTGCTGACCGGCGCCTTGCCAATCGAGCGCGTGTAGTAGTTCAGCCCCATGAAGTCCAGCGGCTGCGCGCAGATCGACAGATCGCCTTCGCGCCGAATGGCACCCAATTCCCTGATTTGCTGCAGCAGCGCATCCGGCCATTCGCGACCGAACAGCGGGTTCAAGAAGCAGTCGTTGCGCTCCTGCTCGGCCAGGCGCGCGGCCTTTACGTCCTCGGGCTTGTCGGTGAGTGGATCGCACAGCTCCGGATTCAGCACAATGCCCAGCGAGGTCTTGGCTTGCACGCTGCGCCAGGCCTGCATGCCCAGGCCATGGGCCAGCATCAGATGGTGGGCAGCCACCAGCGACTGTGCGCGGTTCTGCCCGCCGGGCGCGAACACGCCCAGGTCATGGCCCAAAAAGGCCGAGCACCAGGGCTCATTCAAGGTCGCCACACGCGGCAGGCGATCGCCCAGGTGCTGCGCCACCAGCGCGGCGTAATCGGCAAAGCGGTAGGCCGTGTCGCGGTTCAGCCAGCCGCCTTCCAGATGCGCCGGCAGGTCCCAGTGGAACAACGTGGCGTTGGGTGTGATGCCATGCTGGTCCAGCGCGTCGAGCAGGCGTTTGTAAAAGTCCAGACCCGCCAGATTGGCCTTGTGATCGACGGTGGTGATGCGCGGCCAGGCAATCGAGAAGCGGTAATGCTTGAAACCCAGCTCGGCGATCAGGCGAACGTCCGTTGCAAAGTGGTGGTAGTGGTCACAGGCCTCGCGGCCGTCGCTGGCGTCCTTGATGCGGCCCGGTTGCGAACAAAAAGTATCCCAAATGCTGGGGACCTTACCGTCCGCAGAACTCGCGCCCTCGATCTGAAAAGACGAGGTGGCGCAGCCCCATTCAAAACGTGCGGGCGACAAAAGCGGGTCCAAAGCGTGCATGCGATTCATCCTTACAAGTTGCGGGCTCCATTGTCCCGTGATTTCCTTTTCCAAAACTCTTAATCCATGAGTACAGCAATGCAAATTCAAAAAGCTCCGAACGACAACTGGTGGCGCGGTGGCGTGATTTACCAGATCTACCCGCGCAGCTTTGCCGACAGCAATGGCGACGGCATTGGCGACCTGCCCGGTATCACCGCGCATCTGGATTACGTGGCCCGCCTGGGCGTGGACGGCATCTGGCTGTCGCCCTTTTTCAAAAGCCCGATGAAGGATTTTGGTTACGACATCAGCGACTACTGCGATGTAGACCCGATGTTTGGCACCCTGGACGACTTCCGTGCGCTGGTGAAGCGCGCCCATGCCTTGGGCCTGAAGGTGATGATTGACCAGGTGCTGTCGCACTGCGCCGACCAGCACCCCTGGTTTGTGGAAAGCCGGTCCAGCCGCGACAATCCCAAGGCCGATTGGTTTGTCTGGGCCGATGCCAAGGACGATGGCAATCCACCCAACAACTGGTTGTCGATTTTTGGCGGCAGCGCCTGGCAGTGGGACACGCGGCGCTGCCAGTACTACATGCACAATTTTCTGACCAGCCAACCGGACCTGAACTTCCATAATCCGGAGGTGCAAAGTACGTTGCTGGAAACGGTAAAGTTCTGGCTGGACCTGGGTGTAGACGGCTACCGGCTGGACACGGTGAACTTCTATGTGCACGACGCCCAGCTGCGCAACAACCCGCCGCGCGGCCGCCCGCAGACCGAAGACCCGGCGGTCAATGCCGTCAATCCCTATGGCTGGCAATGGCATCAATTTGACAAGAGCCAGCCCGAGAATCTGGAATTTTTGCGCAAGCTGCGCACTCTGCTGGACCAGTATCCCAACACCACCATGGTCGGTGAAATTGGCGACGACGATGGCTTGGCGCGCCTGGCCGAGTACACGCGCGGTGGCGACAAGCTGCACATGGCGTATTGCTTTGACCTGCTGGGTTCCGAGCATTCGGCGCCGTTCCTGCACAAGTTTCTCAGCCGCTTCCAAAGCATCTCCGAGGGCGGCTGGCCCTGCTGGGCGTTATCCAACCACGACGTGCCACGCTTTGCCACGCGCTGGGGCGGCGCTACGCCCGATGCTGCGCTGCTAAGGCTGGCAGCGGCCATGCAGTTCAGCCTGCGCGGATCGTCGTGCGTTTACCAGGGCGATGAGCTGGGACTGCCCGAGGTGGCGATTGCCTATGAAGACCTGCAGGACCCCTATGGCATCACCATGTGGCCCGAGTTCAAGGGGCGGGACGGTTGCCGCACGCCCATGCCTTGGGTGAGCAGCGCGCCCGATCTGGGCTTTGCGCCTGCCGGCAATGCGTCAGCCAAGCCCTGGTTGCCGGTGGCCGAGACGCACCGCGCGCTGGCGGCTGATGTGCAGGCCGCAGCACCCGATTCGCTGCTGCAGTTCTACCGCCACCTGTTGCGCTGGCGCAAGGGGCAGTCGGCACTGCTTCACGGCGAAATGACTTTGCTGCCGGTGGATGCGCAGGTGTTTGCCTTTTTGCGCGCCACAGAGAGCCAGAGTGTGCTTTGCGTGTTCAACTTCAGCGATCAGCCTGCAAGCTATGTTTTGCCGGTTGATTGCAAACTGGCGCAACTGTTGACCGACAGTGGCCTGACCGGTGCTACGCTTGCTGCCGGCAATGTGGATCTGGCACCTTGGGGCGGACTGTTTGCGCAACTGACCTGACCTCATCACCAACATTCATCCATGAACATCAAAGCACTGGCCAAGGAACTGGGCCTTTCCACGTCCACGGTTAGCCGCGCTTTGAATGGCTATCAGGATGTCAACGAGGCGACGCGCAAGCGGGTGGAGGAGGCCGCCAAGGCGCTTGGCTACCGGGCCAATGCCGGTGCCCGCCGTCTGGTGCGTGGCAGCACGGAGGCGGTGGGCATCGTCTATTCGGCGGCGGTGGAAAACCTGGGCAATCCGCAGTTTCTCGACATGGCCGGTGGCCTGTCCGAGCGCCTGCATGAACAGCACTTTGACCTGATGCTGGCGGTGGCCAGCGACGAGCAGGACCTGGATATTTACGACCGATTGTTTCGCGGGGGCAGGGTGGATGCGGTGGTGGTGCCCAACACCCGCGTCAATGATGCGCGCGTGAATTTCCTGCTGGAAAGAGGCTATCCCTTTCTGGCCTATGGCCGCACCGGAGACTGCAGCGGCTATTCCTGGTTTGACTTTGACAACGAGGTCGGCAGCCAACTGGCGGTGCGCCATCTGGTGGCGTTGGGGCACCAGCGCATTGCGTATGTCCACTCACCGTTGCTGCTCAACTTTGCGTCGCAGCGGCATCAGGGTTTTCGGGCCGCGCTTCAGGAAGCAGGACTTGCGTTTGACCCCGCCTGGCTCGCTGGCCCGGCCGTGGATAGGCGCAGCGGCCGTGAGGCGGTGCAGACACTGATGGCCTTACCCAATCCGCCGACGGCCATCGTGGTGGACAACAACCTGGGCGGTATCGGCGTGTTGCGCGGACTGCTGGACATGGGGCTGGTGCTGGGCAAAGACATTTCCGTGGTGGTGCATGGCGTCATTCCAGCGGACTCTTTGCTGGCAGGACAAGACGTCACCATGGTCACCCAACCCACTGCGCAAAGCACCGGTTTGGCCATGGCCGACATGGTGTTGCAGGTGCTGCGCGAGTCCGAGCGTGGACCCTTTCAGTTGCTGCGTCAACCGGAATTGGTGATCGGTCAAACCACGGGTAAGCGGGTTTAAACAGCCCTGTTTCGGGGCTTGCATATGCGCTTGCCCCTATAATCTGCAGCTTCCGAGGAGCGTTGCAGTTCGCGCAAAGCGAACGAGGCTCGGACCCGGTGGCGATCAGCCACTGTTTCAACGGCGCTCACCCACGGCATGTGTCGGGTGAGCCCACTTCCAGGTTCTCCCTTGCTTGCAGTGGTATTCACATTGACTTTTTGGAGTGAACCATGAGCGCTATTCAAGCTGTTGCCAAGACCGAAAACTACATCATTGCCGACCTGAGTCTGGCCGCCTGGGGCCGCAAGGAACTCAGCATTGCCGAGACCGAAATGCCCGGCCTGATGGCCATTCGCCAGGAGTTCGCCGAGGCGCAGCCCCTGAAGGGTGCGCGCATCACCGGCTCGCTGCACATGACCATTCAAACCGGCGTGCTGATCGAGACCCTGCAAGCCTTGGGCGCCGATGTGCGCTGGGCCTCTTGCAATATCTTCTCAACGCAAGACCACGCTGCCGCAGCGATTGCCGCCAAGGGTACGCCCGTGTTCGCCATCAAGGGTGAAACCCTGGCCGACTACTGGGATTACACCCACCGCATTTTTGACTTCGGCGCCGCAGGCACCGAAGGCGAAGGCCCCAACATGATTCTGGACGATGGCGGCGATGCCACCTTGCTCATGCACCTGGGCAAGCGCGCAGAAACCGACGCCTCTTTGATTGCCAATCCAACCAGCGAAGAAGAGATCTGCCTCTTCAACGCCATCAAGGCCAAGTTGGCCGTGGATCCCACCTGGTACAGCCGCAAGGGCGCGCAGATCATTGGCGTGACCGAAGAGACCACCACCGGCGTGCTGCGCTTGAACGAAATGGCCGATAAGGGCAGCCTGATGTTCCGCGCCATCAACGTCAAC
>CAIMZI010000102.1 GCA_903845935.1 uncultured beta proteobacterium
CTCGCTGGGCCTGGTACACCGCAGGCGGCAGCGCCGCTGGGCCGCAGGGGGCGTGCTGTCGGGCCTGGTGATTGGCTTTGCCCGCATGGCCGACGTGGCGCATTGGCTTAGCGACGTCCTGTGGGCCTTTCCTATCACCTTGCTCACCAGCTGGCTGGTGTGGAAGGGGCTGCTGCTGCTTTACCGCAAACCCTGCGCCACCGTCGGATAGCGTAGGCGCAGGCCAAGCTCCTGCTTCAGGCGCTGATTGATCAGGCGGCGCGATTCGCTCATAAAGCTCAAGAGCATCACCGGCAACTGTTGCTGAGCGCTGTCACGTGCCACGCGGGGCGGCCTGGGTAGCTGGTACAGGTCGGCCGCCAGATCAAAGTAGTCACCCATTTTTAGCTGCGTGTCATCTGTCGCATGGTAAATGCGCTGTGGCCTGCCCTTCCAGAGCGCGGCAACACAGGCCCGCGCCAGGTCATCGGAATGGATATGGTTGGTAAACACATCGTCCTCGTCGCGCAGCACCTGAGTGCCCTTGAGCAGTCGCTCGCGCGGTGTACCGCCCTCGCGGTCTGGCGCGTAAATGCCGGGAATGCGCAGAATCTGCGCGCTGACACCGGCCGAACGACCCAAAAAACGGACCTGGCTTTCCGCATCGACGCGGCGCATGGCGCGAGGCGTCGCCGCCTTCACGGCCCGCGTTTCATCGACCCAGGCCCCAGCGCAGTTGCCATAGACACCGCTGGTGGAGCCATAGACCAACTGCTTGGGCGCCGTTCGCCTACGCAAGGCGCGCAGCAAGCCCAGCACACGCGGATCACCCCAGCCTTCGCTGGGGGGCGGCGCCAGATAAAGCACGCGCTGCGCCAGACCGGCCAGGCGCGACAGCGTCTTGGCCCGGTCCAGATTGCCCAAGAGCGGCACCACACCCAGACTGCGCAACTCCGGCAGGCGCGACGCCGAAGAAGTCAAGGCCAGCACCCGAACATGGCGGCTCAGTGCAGCCACCCGCGTGCCGATGTCACCGCAACCGACGATCAGGAGACGCTGGCGTCGAAAGCGGGTGGGCAAGGCACCCAGGGGACTTTGGTTTGAAGGCACAATTCGGGCTAGTTAAAAATACAGCTCACAGGATACCCAAAAAGATGACGACAGCCAGCCAATTCACGGTCACCGTACAACCCAGTGGCCGCACCTTCACCGTTGAACACGATGAGGCGGTGCTGCCTGCCGGCATACGCCAGGGCATAGGCCTGCCCTATGGCTGCAAGGACGGCGCCTGCGGCAGTTGCAAATGCAAGCTGATTACCGGCACCGTCGTGCATGGTGCGCACCAGGAAAAGGCGCTCAGCCAGGAGGAAGCCGCAGCCGGCATGATCCTCACCTGCTGTGCCGTGCCGCAAACCGATCTGCTGCTGGAGTCGCGCCAGGTGACCGAGGCCGGTGCCCTGCCGATCAAGAAAATGCCGGTGCGCGTCGCCAGCCTGGAGAAAATGTCCGATGACGTGGTCATCATGAAGCTGCAGCTGCCAGCCAACGACCGCTTCCAGTACCACCCCGGCCAGTACATTGAATTTTTGTTGCGCGATGGCGCCAGGCGCAGCTACTCCATGGCCAACGCGCCAGCCGAAGGCGTGCAAATGGAGCTGCATATTCGCCACATGCCAGGCGGCAAGTTCACCGATGTGGTGTTTGGTTCCATGAAGGAAAAAGATATTTTGCGCATCGAAGGCCCGTTTGGCTCCTTCTTTCTGCGCGAGGATTCAGACGCCCCCATGGTGATGCTGGCTTCCGGCACCGGCTTTGCGCCTATCAAGGCGCTGCTGGAAAACATGGCGCAAAAAGGCATTACCCGCGCCACCACCCTGTACTGGGGCGGGCGCAGGCCGTCGGACCTGTACATGGATACCTGGGTGCGCGACTTTGCCGCAACGCATAGCTGGCTCAGCTACGTGCCGGTGGTGTCCAACGCCCTGCCCGAAGATACCTGGACGAGTCGCTCCGGCTTTGTGCACCAGGCCGTGCTGGATGACCTGCCGGACCTGTCGGCTTATCAAGTCTATGCCTGCGGCGCACCCATCGTGGTGGAATCGGCCAAGCGCGATTTTTGCTTTTTGGCCGGCCTGTCGGAAGACA
>CAIMZI010000103.1 GCA_903845935.1 uncultured beta proteobacterium
ACCGGTGTCAAGACGCAGTTTGTGCAGGACAACCATAGCAAGTCGTCCCAGGGCGTGCTGCGCGGCCTGCATTACCAGGTGCAGCAGCCCCAGGGCAAGCTGGTGCGGGTGACGCAGGGCATGGTGCTGGATGTGGCGGTGGACATCCGCAAGGGTTCACCAACCTTTGGTCAGTGGGTGGGCGAAATCTTGAGCGCCGAAAACAAGCGCCAGCTCTGGATTCCGGCCGGCCTGGCCCATGGCTTTGTGGTGTTGAGCGAGACCGCAGAATTTTTGTACAAGACCACCGAATACTATGCACCCGAGCATGAACGCTGCATTGCCTGGAATGACGCGACGCTGGCGATTGATTGGCAGCTGAATGGTTTGATTCCACGTCTTTCTGCCAAGGACCAGGCCGGTGCGGCCTTTGCCAGCCTGACGCGCTGATATTTTTCGCTATGCTGTAGCCCATGGCCACCCTCGTCGATTCACTGCTGCAAGATTCCAACGGGATCGCGCTGCCTGGCATTGGACGCGCCATGGTCGCGGCCGGCAAGCTGGGGCAAAAGGCCGCCGAAGACATCTACAGCAAATCGCTGGCCAACAAGACCAGCTTCATCTCGGAGTTGGTCGGCTCCGGTGTCGTATCCGCTTCAGACCTGGCCCACACCCTGTCGCAGGCCTTTGCCGCGCCCCTGGTCAATCTGGACGCCATAGATCCCCAGCGTCTGCCCAAGGGCTTGCTGGACCAAAAGACCTGCCAAGATTTCCGCCTGGTGGTGCTGAGCAAGCGCAACAACCGGCTGATGGTGGCCACGGCCGATCCCAGCGATCAGCGTGCCGCCGAGAAAATCAAATTCTCCACCCAGATGGGCGTGGACTGGATCATCGCGGAATACGACAAGCTGTCCAAAATGGTCGACGCCAACTCGGTCTCGGCCAGCGAGGCGATGGAAAGCATCATCGGTGGCGACTTCGAGTTTGATGACCACGCCTCGGACTCCATCATCGAGACCCAGCAGGCCACGGCCGAGGTGGAAGATGCGCCGGTGGTGCGCTTTCTGCAAAAGATGCTGCTGGATGCCTTTAGCATGCGCGCCTCCGACCTGCACTTTGAGCCCTACGAACACACCTACCGCGTGCGCTTTCGCATCGATGGACAGTTGCGCGAAATCGCCAGTCCGCCGGTGGCCATCAAGGAAAAGCTGGCCTCGCGCATCAAGGTGATCTCGCGTATGGACATCTCGGAAAAGCGGGTTCCGCAGGACGGGCGCATGAAGCTCAAGGTTGGGCCCGACCGGGTCATCGATTTCCGCGTCAGCACCCTGCCCACCCTGTTTGGCGAAAAGATCGTGATCCGGATTCTGGACCCGTCCAGCGCCAAGCTCGGGATTGATGCGCTGGGCTACGAGCCGGAAGAAAAGGAGCGCCTGCTCAAGGCCATTGAGCGGCCCTACGGCATGATTCTGGTGACCGGCCCCACAGGATCCGGCAAGACGGTGTCGCTTTACACCTGCCTGAACCTGCTGAACCGGCCGGGCGTCAATATCGCCACGGCCGAGGACCCGTCTGAAATCAACCTGCCCGGCGTGAACCAGGTCAATGTCAATGAAAAGGCCGGCCTGAGCTTTGCCGTGGCCCTGAAGTCCTTTCTGCGCCAGGACCCGGACATCATCATGGTCGGTGAAATCCGCGATCTGGAAACGGCCGACATTTCCATCAAGGCGGCGCAAACCGGACACCTGGTGCTGTCCACCCTGCACACCAACGATGCGCCGGCCACGCTGACGCGCATGCGCAACATGGGCATAGCGCCCTTTAACATCGCCTCCAGCGTGATCCTGATTACGGCCCAGCGCCTGGCACGCAGGTTGTGCATGAACTGCCGCCAGCCCGCCGAGATTCCACGCCAAGCGCTGCTGGATGCCGGCTTTGCGCCTGAGGCGCTGGACGGTAGCTGGAAGCCTTACCACCCGGTCGGCTGCTCGGTCTGCAATATGGGTTACAAGGGCCGCCTGGGCATTTACCAGGTGATGCCGATCACCGAGGCGATTCAGCGCATTATTTTGGCCGACGGCAGCGCACTCGACATTGCCAAGCAGTCCGAACTCGAAGGCGTGCGTTCCCTGAGGCAATCGGGCCTGCACAAGGTGCGCTTGGGACTGACCTCCCTGGAAGAAGTTCTGGCTGTCACGAATGAATAAGCAGCAACCCAAGGGAACCCATGGCCACCACTAAAACGGTAAACAACAAGGAAGTGGTTTACGAGTGGGAAGGCAAGGACCGCAACAGCAAGCAGGTGCGCGGGGAAATTCGGGCCGGCGGCGAAAACCAGGTCAAGGCTGCCCTGCGCCGCCAGGGTGTCACACCGACCAAGATCAAGAAGCGCCGCATGCGTTCGGGCAAGGCCATCAAGCCAAAGGACATGGCAATCTTTACACGCCAGTTGGCGACCATGATGAAGGCCGGTGTGCCCTTGTTGCAGGCCTTTGACATTGTCGGCCGGGGCAATCCCAATGTCAGTGTCACCAAGCTACTCAATGATATACGCGGCGACGTCGAAACCGGCACCTCGCTGAGCACCGCGTTTCGCAAGTACCCGCTGTACTTCGACAACCTGTATTGCAACCTGGTCGAGGCCGGTGAGGCCGCCGGTATTCTGGACCAGTTGTTGGATCGGCTGGCGGTCTACATGGAAAAAACCGAGGCCATCAAGTCCAAGATCAAGTCGGCCCTGATGTACCCTATCTCGGTGCTGATCGTGGCCTTTGTGGTGGTCGCCGTGATCATGATTTTTGTGGTGCCATCGTTCAAGACGGTGTTCGCCGGTTTTGGTGCCGAGTTGCCCGGACCCACGCTGGTGGTCATTGCCATCAGCGAATTTTTTGTCAGCTACTGGTATTTAATTTTTGGCGGCGTGGGCGGTGGTGTTTACTTCTTTCTGGAATCCTGGAAACGCAACGAAAAGGTCCAGGAATTCATGGACCGCCTGATGCGCAAGCTACCCATCTTCGGCGCCCTGGTGGAAAAGTCGTGCATCGCGCGCTGGACCCGCACCCTGGCCACCATGTTTGCCGCCGGTGTGCCTCTGGTCGAAGCGCTGGACTCGGTGGGCGGCGCCGCCGGCAATATCGTCTACCTGCACGCCACGCAGAAGATTCAGCAGGAGGTCTCCACCGGAACAGCTCTGACCGCAGCCATGAGCAACGCCAACTTGTTTCCGTCCATGGTGATACAAATGTGTTCCATCGGCGAGGAATCGGGCTCGATCGACCACATGCTGGGCAAATGCGCCGATTTTTATGAAGCCGAGGTGGATGACATGGTGGCCGGCATATCCAGCCTGATGGAGCCCATCATCATTGTGCTCTTGGGCACCATCATTGGCGGCATTGTCGTCGCCATGTACCTGCCGATCTTCAAAATGGGACAGGTGGTTTGATGCTGTCCGGTATGCAATGGCTTGACGCCAGCCTGTTCGGCCTGATCGGTCTGCTGATCGGCAGCTTTCTGAATGTGGTGGTCTACCGCATGCCCAAGATGATGGAGCGGCAATGGCAGGTGGAGGCGGCCGAACTCGCCGGGCAGGAAGCGCCCGCACAGGAGCCGTTCAACCTGATGCTGCCACGCTCGCGCTGCCCGCACTGCGGCCACACTATCGCGTGGTATGAAAATATCCCCGTGCTGAGCTGGCTGGCACTGCGCGGAAAATGTTCGGCCTGCAAGGCAGGCATCAGCCGGCGCTATCCGCTGGTAGAAATCACGGTGGCGGCGCTGTTCTTTTATTGCATCTGGAGCTTTGGCGCCAATCCCTCAGGCTATGCTTGGTGCGCCTTCTCCGCCATCCTGCTGACAGCGGCCCTGATCGACTGGGACACCACGCTGCTTCCCGACGACCTGACCCTGCCCCTGCTCTGGCTGGGCCTGATCGCCGCGTCCCTGCACTGGATTCCGGTCAGCCTGAACGACGCGCTGTGGGGCGCTGTGGCCGGCTATATGTCCCTGTGGCTGGTGTACTGGGGCTTCAAGCTGGCTACAGGCAAGGAGGGCATGGGCTACGGCGACTTCAAGCTGTTTGCTGCCCTGGGTGTCTGGTTCGGCTGGCAGACGCTGATTCCCATCATTTTGATGGCCTCGGTGATAGGCGCTGCCGTCGGCATTGCCATGAAGTACAAGTCCAGCCTGCGCGAGGGCGGCTACGTGCCCTTCGGACCGTTCCTGGCCGGTGCGGGACTCACAGCACTGGTGTTCGGCCCCCAGGCCTTGCGCCAGTTCATAGGCCTGTGAAAACGCTGCAAGCTCCTGTGCGGCTGGGCCTGACCGGCGGCATTGGCAGCGGCAAGAGCACGGTGGCGCAACTGCTGTGCGAGCTGACTGGGATGCATGTGGGCGTGATTGATGCCGATGCGATTTCGCGCGCCAGCACCGCGGCCCACGGTGTGGCCCTCCCGCTGATCGCGGCTCAATTTGGTGCCGACTACATTGGCGAGGATGGCGCGCTGCACCGGGAGCGCATGCGCCAGCACATTTTTGCCGAGCCGCAGGCCAAGGCCAGACTGGAGGCCATCCTCCATCCACTGGTGGGGCAAGAGATCGCGGCACAAGCGCAAAGACTGAGCGATGCGGGCAAGGCCTGCATTGTTTTTGATATCCCTCTGCTGGTCGAGTCCGGCCATTGGCGGCCCCGCCTGGACCGCGTGCTGGTGGTGGACTGCACCGAAGCCACTCAGATCGAACGCGTCGGCGCGCGCAGCGGCCTGGCAGCGTCCGAGGTGGTAAAAATCATGGCCGTGCAGGCCAGTCGGCAACAGCGTCTGGCAGCCGCCGACCTGGTGCTCTTCAACGACGGCATTTCCTTGGCCGAACTGGCCTCGCAGGTGCGCGAACTCGGCCTGCGGTTCGGGCTATGATCCACACACCCGAAAGCACCGTGTGATTCTCTACGAATATCCCTTTAACGAGCGCATTCGCACCTACCTGCGGCTCGAGCATCTTTTTTTACGCCTGGCCGCCCTGGTGTCCCGCCCGGACCCGCTGGACCACCACTTTGCCCTGACCACCATTTTTGAGGTCATGGATGTGGGCGCGCGCGCCGACCTCAAGTCCGACGTGCTGAAAGATCTGGACAAGCAAAAGCAGGTGCTCAACGCCTACCGCGGCAATCCGGCCATCGCCGAGTCCGTGCTGAACAAGGTGATCGCCCAGGTGGAGGGCTGCTTTGAGGCGCTCAACGCCACTTCCGGCAAGGCCGGTCAGTCGCTGACCGAGAATGACTGGCTGATGAGCATACGCAGTCGCATTGGCATTCCCGGCGGCACCTGCGAGTTTGACCTGCCGGCCTACTTTGCCTGGCAACACCGCAGTGCCGAAAGCCGCACCCGCGATTTGCAGCGTTGGGCCGCTACGCTGGCACCGCTGGCCGAGTCCATCCATTTGCTGCTGAAGATGCTGCGCGACTCTGGTTCGCCGCAAAAAGTGGTGGCCACGGGTGGGCAGTTCCAGCAAAACCTGCCCCAGGGCCGCACCTTCCAATTGTTGCGCCTGGCGCTGAATCCTGAGCTGCAACTGATTCCGGAAATCAGCGGCAATCGCCTGATGGTGTCGATCCGCTTGATGCGCCTGGATGCGGAAGACAAACCACATCAGACCAGTACAGACGGCGCGTTCGAACTCGCCCTGTGCTCCTAACGCCAGTCAAGCCATGGACGCATCCATTCCAGAAAAACAAGTGCGTTGCCCTGCCTGTGGCGGTGACAGCCTGTATTCCATCAAGAATCCGTTTCGGCCGTTTTGCTGCGAGCGCTGCAAAAACCTGGATTTTGGTGCCTGGGCCAGCGAGGCCTTTCGCGTACCCACCGAGGCGCCACCCGAAGACGAACGCTACGGCGACCCCAAGCTGCAGTAATTAGTGGGCCAGGTGGGTGGCTGCTGCAAATCCGCGTTCAGCCGCAAACCATTCCAGCACCGGCACCGTGCCCGGCAGCACCGGCTGCACCTTGACGGGCAACTGCTCCCAGGAAAAATCCTGCGCCTCGCGCATCTGCAGCTCACCCGTCCAATCAAACACCTTGCAGAAATGCAGGCGCACCAAAGCGTGCGGGTAGTCCACCAGCTCGATACGCCAGGGCGTAACGGCGGCGATGGTGATGCCCAGTTCCTCCATCAGTTCGCGGCGCAAGGCCTGCTCCACCGACTCCCCTGCTTCGAGCTTGCCGCCGGGAAATTCCCAGTAACCGGCATAGGCCTTACCCACGGGACGCGAGGTCAGCAAAAAGGCAGCATCGGAGCGCAGCAGAACGCCCACGGCCACCTCGGTGACGGGTCTATCCGGGCCACCCACGCGCTCGGCATGGGCGTCGGCCACCAGTGGCTGCTTGCGACCCGACGCGGCGCTCATGGCACGGTCTTGCGGCCGGCGTAGTCCTGAGCAAACTGCCGCGCCACGCGACCGCTGCGCGAGCCGCGCTCCAGCGCCCAGAGCAGGGCATCGGCACGGGCCGCATCAATCTCACTGGCGGGCACGCCCAGCACCATCAGCCATTGGGCGGCGATGTGCAGGTATTCGTCCTGGGTAAAGGGATAAAAGCTGACCCACAGGCCAAAGCGTTCGGACAGCGAAATCTTCTCTTCTACCACCTCGCCCGGATGCACCTCGCCCTCGGGCGTGTGGGTGTAGGTGAGGTTCTCCGACATGTACTCGGGCAGCAGATGGCGGCGGTTGCTGGTGGCATAGACCAGCACATTGGCCGTGGCCGCAGCCACCGAGCCGTCCAGCACCGACTTCAAGGCCTTGTAACCGGGCTCGCCCTCGTCAAAGCTGAGGTCGTCGCAGAACACAATGAATTTTTCGGGGCGCGTGGCGACGATGTCTACGATATCTGGCAGGTCCACCAGATCGGCCTTGTCGACCTCGATCAGGCGCAGACCCTGGTCGGCGTAGGCGTGCAGGCAGGCGCGAATCAGCGAGGATTTACCGGTGCCGCGTGCGCCCGTCAGCAGCACATTGTTGGCGGTCGCACCGCGCACAAATTGCGCCGTATTGCGCTGGATTTTTTCCTTCTGCTGATCGATGTCGATCAGGTCGGCCAGCTCAATAGCCCCCACATGGTGGACAGCCGAAATAATGCCCTGGCCGCTGGAACGGCGGCGGTAGCGAAAGGCAATCGACTCGCTCCAGTCCGGCTCGGTGAGGCCATGCGGCAGAGAGGCCTCGACCCGCGCCATAAACAGCTCTGCCCGCGCCAGAAAGGCGCTGATTTTTTCGTTCATATCAGGGCGGTCTTTACGACCGATAGTCGGCGTTGATGGTCACGTATTCGTGGCTGAAGTCGCAGGTCCAAACGGTCTGGGTGGCGTCGCCGCGTCCCAGGTCCACACGCACCGTGATCTCGGCCTGCTTCATCACGCGCTGGCCGTCTTCCTCGCGGTAGTCCGGATTGCGCCCACCCTGGGTCACCACATGCACATCGTCCAGAAACAGCTCGATTCCGGTCTGGTCCAGATCGTCAATACCGGCGTAACCAACGGCCGCCAGAATGCGGCCCAGGTTCGGGTCGCTGGCAAAAAACGCGGTCTTGACCAGGGGCGAATGGGCAATGGCGTAGGCTACCTTGCGGCACTCTTCTTCGCTGCGTCCGCCCTGCACCACCACGCTGATGAACTTGGTGGCACCCTCGCCGTCGCGCACAATGGCCTGAGCCAGTTTGCGCGCCACTTCCAGCAGCAAGGCTTTCAGGGCCTGTCCGTCGGCGGAGTCCAGCGATGTGACAGCTGCGTTGCCGGCCTTGTTGGTGGCAATCAGCACGAGAGAGTCGTTGGTGGAGGTGTCGCCGTCCACGGTGACGCGGTTAAACGAGCCCTCTGCCAATTCCACGGCCAACTGCTTCATCACGGCCTGAGCCACATTCGCGTCGGTGGCGATAAAGCCCAACATGGTCGCCATATTGGGCCGGATCATTCCCGCGCCCTTGCTGATGCCGCTGACACTCACTTGCTTGCCGCCGACCAAACCCCTTGCGCCAAAGGCCTTGGGCTGGGTATCGGTGGTCATGATGGCTTCGGCCGCTTTCAGCCAGTTGTCTTCTTTTGCGTCGGCAATTGCCGCGTCCAGACCGGCCTCAATGCGCTCCACCGGAAGCGTCTCCATGATCACGCCGGTGGAGAAAGGCAGGACCTGGGCGGCTTCAATGCCCAGGCGCTGGGCCAAGGCCACGCAACTGCTGCGGGCGCGGTTCAGGCCGTCGACACCGGTACCGGCGTTGGCGTTGCCGGTGTTGATCACCATGGCGCGAATGCCCAGGCCAGCATCCAGATGCTCGCGGCACAGTTGCACAGGGGCAGCACAGAAACGGTTGGAGGTAAAGACGCCGGACACGCTGGCGCCGGCATCGATCAGCACCACGCTCAGATCTTTGCGATTGGCCTTGCGGATACCGGCTTCGGTCACGCCTATGCGCACTCCGTCAATCGGATACAGCGTGGCAGCGTCGGGCAGGGGCAGGTTAACGG
>CAIMZI010000104.1 GCA_903845935.1 uncultured beta proteobacterium
ACGGCCGCCACGTGCAGCAAAGCCTTGGACGGGATGCAACCCACATTCAGGCAGACACCGCCCAGCGTGGCGTAACGCTCGACGATGACGACCTTGAGGCCCAAGTCAGCCGCGCGGAAGGCAGCCGAGTAACCGCCAGGGCCACCGCCCAGCACCACCAGATCGCATTCCAGATCGACCGAACCAGTGTAGGTAGCGCCGAAACTCGAAGCCGTAGGAGCTGGCACTGCGGAACGCGCAGGAGCAGCGGAGGCTTTCGAGCCCTCCCCCAGCAAGGGGGAGGGTTGGGGTGGGGGTGTGCCAGCTTGCCCTGAAGGGGAAATCGTTTCGGTGCTGTCAAGCACCAAAACGAGAGACCCTTGCTTGACCTTGTCGCCGAGCTTCACTTTCAGTTCCTTCACCACACCCCCGTGGCTGGAAGGAATCTCCATGGAAGCCTTGTCGCTCTCCACGGTGATCAGGCTCTGGTCGGGTTTGACGGTATCACCCACCTTGACCATCAGTTCAATCACGGTGACTTCGTCGAAGTCACCAATATCGGGAACCTGGATGTCTATGTTTGCCATTCCGATTCCTTAACTTAGAGCAACACACGGCGGAAGTCGCCGAGGATCTGGCCGAGGTACACGTTGAAACGTGCGGCAGCGGCACCGTCGATGACGCGGTGGTCCCAGGTCAGCGACAGCGGCAAAGTCAGGCGTGGCTGGAAGGCCTTGCCGTCCCACTTGGGCTCAATCGTGGAGCGGCAGACCCCCAGAATCGCCACTTCGGGGGCGTTGATGATGGGCGTGAAATAACGCCCGCCAATGCCACCCAGGCTGGAAATCGTGAAGGTCGCACCTGACATTTCTGCCGGGCTGAGCTTGCCGTCACGCGCCTTCTTGGCCAGTTCGCCCATCTCCTGGCTGATCTGGAAGATGCCTTTCTTGTCGGCGTCCTTGATCACCGGAACCATCAAACCATTGGGCGTGTCTGCCGCAAAGCCGATGTGCCAGTAATTTTTGTAAACCAGGGCGTCACCGTCCAACGAGCTGTTGAACTCGGGGAACTTCTTGAGCGCGGCAACGCAGGCCTTGATCAGGAAGGCCAGCATGGTCACCTTCGCCGCACTGGGGTTCTTCTCGTTTTCCTTGTTGGTGGAGACGCGGAAGGCTTCCAGATCGGTGATGTCGCAGTCGTCATGGTTGGTGACGGCCGGAATCATGATGGCGTTGCGCAACAGGTTGGCGCCGCTGATCTTCTTGATGCGGCTCAGGTCCTTGCGCTCAATCGGGCCGAACTTGGCAAAGTCCACCTTGGGCCAGGGGATCAGGCCCAGAGCTGCGCCGTCGCCACCCGATGCCGGCTTGGCTTGCGCTGCAGCGGCCAGTGTTTGCACCGCGCCGCTCATCACCGATCGGGTGAAGTACTGGATGTCGGAGTCGGTGATGCGGCCCTTGAGGCCGGTGCCCTTGACTTCATTCAACGGCACGCCGAGTTCGCGGGCGAACTTGCGCACGGAGGGCGAGGCGTGGGGCAGACCGATCGGGGCTGCGCCAGGCGCGTGGGCAGGCACGGCAGCGGCAGGTGCTGCAGGGGCCGAAGCCACGGCAGCCACAGGTGCAGCGGCGGGTGCAGCAGCCGGAGCGGAAGCAGGCGCGGCGGAGGCAGCAGCAGGTGCCGAGCCTTCCAGGATCGCCACCAGATCGCCGATATTGACCTTGTCACCCAGCTTGACCTTGAGTTCCTTGACCACGCCAGCCATGCTGGACGGAATTTCCATGGAGGCCTTGTCGGATTCCACAGTGATCAGGCCCTGTTCGAGCTTGATGGTGTCGCCCACCTTGACCAGCATTTCAATGACGGTGACGTCCTTGAAGTCGCCGATGTCGGGCACGCGCACTTCGACCGGGCCGGAGGCCGCAGGGGCAGCGGCGACAGGAGCAGCCGCAGCCACTGGTGCGGCGCTGACCTTCGAGCCCTCCACCGGGACGGGGGAGGGTTGGGGTGGGGGTGAGCCAGCTTGCCCCGAAGGGGAACTGGCACTGCTGCTTTCAAGCAGCAGGACCAGAGACCCTTGCTTGACCTTGCCGCCCAGCGCAACCTTGATTTCCTTGACCACGCCAGCCTGGCTGCAGGGAATTTCCATGGAGGCCTTGTCGGACTCCACGGTGATCAGGCTTTGTTCGGCCTTGACCGTGTCGCCGACCTTGACCATCACCTCGATGACCGTGACTTCATCAAAGTCGCCAATATCGGGGACTTTTACTTCTATGAGTGCCATATTCTTTGTCTCCAACGCTTAGGCGTACAGGGGATTGATCTTGTCAACGTTTATGCCATATTTTTTGATAGCTTCTGCCACCTTGGCCACCGGCACGCTGCCGTCTTCGCTCAGCGCCTTGAGGGCCGCAACCACGATGTAGTGGCGGTTGATCTCGAAGTGCTCGCGCAGCTTGCTGCGGAAGTCGCTGCGGCCAAAGCCGTCGGTGCCCAGCACCTTGTAGACGCGCCCAGTCGGGATAAAGGGGCGGATCTGCTCGGCGTAGGCCTTCATGTAGTCGGTAGACGCCACGACCGGGCCGCTGTGGGCGCCCAGTTGTTGGGCCACAAAAGACACGCGCGGTGTCTGCAGCGGGTGCAGCAGGTTCCAGCGTTCTGCGTCCTGGCCGTCACGGGTCAGTTCGTTGAAACTCGGGCAGCTCCAGACGTCGGCGGCAATGCCCCAGTCTTTTTCCAGCAGCTCTTGCGCCGCAAAGCTTTCGCGCAGGATGGTGCCGGAGCCCAGCAGTTGCACGCGCTTGTCGGCCTTGCCACCGGCCTTGCTCAGGTACATGCCCTTGATGATCTGCTCTTCCGTGCCGGGGGTGAGGCCGGGCATGGCGTAGTTTTCGTTCAGCAGGGTCAGGTAGTAGAAAACGTTGTCCTGCTTCTCGACCATGCGCTTCAAGCCATGGTGCAGGATCACGCCCACTTCGTGCGCAAAGGTCGGGTCGTAGGAGATGCAGTTGGGAATGGTGCCGGCCATGATGTGGCTGTGGCCGTCTTCGTGCTGCAGGCCTTCGCCGTTGAGCGTGGTGCGCCCGGAGGTGCCGCCCAGCAGGAAACCGCGCGCCTGCATGTCGCCGGCCGCCCAGGCCAGGTCGCCAATGCGCTGGAAGCCGAACATCGAGTAGTACACGTAGAACGGCACCATGATGCGGTTGCTGGTGGAGTAGCTGGTGGCGGCTGCAATCCAGCTGGCCATGCCGCCTGCTTCATTGATGCCTTCCTGCAGGATCTGGCCCTTGACGTCTTCCTTGTAGTACATGACCTGGTCTTTGTCGACCGGGGTGTACTGCTGGCCTGCGGGATTGTAGATTCCGATCTGGCGGAACAGGCCTTCCATACCAAAGGTACGCGCCTCGTCCACCAGAATAGGCACCACGCGTGGGCCCAGGGCCTGGTCGCGCAGCAGTTGCGTAAGGAAACGCACATAGGCTTGGGTCGTGGAGATTTCGCGGCCTTCGGCCGTTGGCTCCATCACCGACTTGAAGGTTTCCAGCGAGGGCACGGTAAAGCTTTCGTCGGCCTTGGCGCGGCGGCTGGGCAGGTAGCCGCCCAGGGCCTTGCGACGCTCGTGCAGATACTTCATTTCCGGCGTGTCGTCGGCCGGCTTGTAGAAGGGGATGTCGGCAATCTGGCTGTCGGGCACCGGGATGTTAAAGCGGTCGCGGAAGGCCTTGATGTCCTCGTCGGTCAGTTTTTTGGTCTGGTGCACATTGTTCTTGCCTTCGCCGGACTTGCCCATGCCAAAACCCTTGACGGTCTTGATCAAGAGCACGGTGGGTTGGCCCTTGTGCTTGACGGCCGCAGCGTAGGCAGCGTAGACCTTTTGCGGATCATGGCCGCCGCGGCGCAGGCCCCAGATGGCTTCGTCGCTCATCTTGGAAACCATTTCCAGCGTTTCAGGCGTACGGCCGAAGAAGTTCTTGCGCACAAAGGCGCCGTCGTTGGCCTTGAAGGCCTGGTAGTCGCCGTCCAGCGTGTCCATCATGACCTTGCGCAGTGCGCCGTCCTTGTCACGCGCCAACAGTGGATCCCACTCGCTGCCCCACAGCAGCTTGATCACGTTCCAGCCGGAACCGCGGAATTCGCCTTCGAGCTCTTGCACGATCTTGCCGTTGCCGCGCACCGGGCCGTCCAGGCGCTGCAGGTTGCAGTTGATGACAAACACCAGGTTGTCCAGCTTTTCACGTGCGGCCAGGCCGATGGCGCCCAGGGATTCGACTTCGTCCATTTCACCGTCGCCGCAGAACACCCAGACCTTGCGGTTTTCGGTGTTGGCAATGCCGCGGGCGTGCAGGTATTTCAGGAAGCGGGCCTGATAGATCGCCATCAACGGGCCCAGACCCATGGAGACGGTGGGGAACTGCCAGAAATTGGGCATCAACTTGGGATGCGGATAGCTCGACAGTCCCTTGCCACCGGTTTCCTGGCGGAAGTTCAGAAGCTGCTCTTCGGTCAGGCGGCCTTCCATGTAGGCGCGGGCATAGACACCGGGCGACACGTGGCCCTGGATGTAAAGACAATCACCGCCGTGCTCTTTTCCAGGCTCGGCACTCTCGGCATGCCAGAAGTGGTTGAAGCCGGCACCAAACATGTGGGCCAGCGAGGCAAAGGAACCGATGTGGCCGCCCAGGTCACCACCGTCAATGGGGTGGTGGCGATTCGCCTTGACCACCATCGCCATGGCGTTCCAGCGCATGTAGGCGCGCAAGCGCTCTTCGATTTCGATATTGCCGGGACAGATTTCTTCCTGGTCCTTGTCGATGGTGTTGACGTAGGCCGTGTTGGCCGAGAACGGCATGTCCATGCTGTTCTGGCGCGCATGCGAGAGCAGTTGCTCCAGCAGAAATTGGGCCCGCTGGGGGCCCTCTTTTTCAATCACCGCGGACAGGGCATCCATCCACTCGCGGGTTTCCTGGCTGTCTGCGTCAACGCTGCTGGCCGGGTTGGGGGGAACTGCTGGCATTCTTGTCTCCTAGTTGCTTTTGGGGTTGGGCGACGTAATTTAGTACGACCATCGAAGTTTCTCACATTTTATTTTAAATTTCAACTAGTGCTTTTTACTTTCATATTGTGAAATATGACGAGGCTCGCCAGAATACATTCGCCTACACTTAAAGAATGCAGTTGCCCAACCTGATATCCCTGCCCAATCCCCTGACCTTGCCGCCCGTACAACAGGCAAAGCACTGGTGGTCACGGCAGAATCCGCACCTCCAGGACCGGCTCGCCATGCTGGCGCCGTTGCTGGCGGTTGCCTTGTTTTTCGCCGCTATCGTGACCGCTTTCGCCTACCTGCGCGCGGAAGAATTCGACCGCGAACAGGAGGCGGTGCAGCGCGACGTGGAATACACGCAACAACGCCTGCGTCTGCGCCTGCTGGAGCGTCAGGAGCAACTGACTCGCATGGCGCGCGAGGTCTCCAACCACGAGCTGGATGTGGAAAGCTTCCACGCCCGCGCCGCCGCCATGCTCAACCAATATCCGGAGGTGCAGGGCCTGGCCTGGATTGACGAGCGCCACCGCATCAAGGTGGGCACGGGCACGGCCATCTACCCGGCGCCGTCGGTCCCTGCCACGCGACTGGAAGACGACACCGCCTATGCCAGCGCACGCTCCAGCAACCAGGCGGTCTATCTGCAGCGCCTGCGCGCCGGCGAACTGACGCCGCTGATGCAGATCTACCTGCCGCTCAATGAACGCAACCGCTTCTCAGGCGTGCTGCTGGCCGAGCTGTCGGTGGATGGGCTGTACCGCTACGGTGTGCCCGACGAGGTGAGCGCGCGTTACGCCATCTCGCTGCAGGACGCCAAGGGCGGCTTACTGGCCGGCACGGTGATTCCAACCCGCAAGGCGTCCAGCTACGCTCTGCCCTGGGCGCCGCGCACCAACGCCTATTCCATGCCGGTGTCGCCCGTGGGCAGCGGCCTGGTGGTACGCGGCCAGGCCTATCGTGCCTCGCTGGGCGTGATCGGCAGTGGCCTGTTCTGGCTGGTCGGAACACTCAGCGTGATGACGGCCTGGATGCTGATTGCCAATTGGCGCCATACCCGCAGGCGGCTGCAGGCCCAGCAGGCCCTGGTGTCGGAAACCAATTTCCGCCGGGCCATGGAAAACTCCATGCTCACCGGCATGCGCGCGATGGACCTGCAGGGTCGCATCACCTATGTCAACGCCGCCTTTTGCCAGATGACCGGCTGGAGCGAGGCCGACCTGATGGGACGCTCCGCGCCCTTCCCGTACTGGCCCGAATCCGACCGCGAGCTGCTGGCGTCCAAGCTGGAAGAAGAACTGTCCGGCAAGTTCAGCCCCGGCGGCTTTCAGGTGCGCGTCAAACGCCGCGACGGCAGCATGTTTGATGCCCGCCTGTATGTGGCGCCTTTGATCGATGCCATGGGAACGCAAACCGGCTGGGTGACTTCGATGACCGACATCACCGAGCCCAATCGGGTGCGCGAGCAGCTGTCGGCCTCGCACCAGCGTTTCACCACGGTGCTGGAGGCGCTGGACGCGTCGATCTCGGTGGCGCCCCTGGGCAGCGACGAGCTGCTGTTTGCCAACAAGCTGTACCGCCAGTGGTTTGGTACCCAGGCCTATGGGCATTTGCAACTGGTGGCACAGGCCGGTGTGCCCAGCAGCCCGACCAGCGATGACTCGGGCGACAGCGTGGACCCACTGGCCGGCCTACCGACCGAGTCGATTGCCGACACGGAAACCGAAAGCGGCGAGATTTTCGACAGCGCCCTGGGCAAATGGCTGGAGGTGCGCACGCGCTACCTGAGCTGGGTGGATGGACGCTTGGCGCAGATGGTGATTGCCACCGACATCACCAGCCGCCGCATGGCCGAGCAACAGGCCGCCACCCAGGCCGAGCGCGCCGCCAACTCCAGCCGACTGATCACCATGGGCGAGATGGCATCCAGCGTGGCGCACGAACTGAATCAGCCGCTCACCGCCATCAACAACTATTGCAACGGCATGGTGTCGCGCATCAAGGCCCAGCAAATCACCGAGGAAGATCTGCTGGGTGCCCTGGAAAAAACCGCCCGTCAGGCGCAGCGCGCCGGCCAAATCATTCAGCGCATCCGCTCGTTCGTGAAGCGCAGCGAGCCCAACCGCACGCTGTCGGATGTCAACATCATGGTCAGCGAAGCCATGGAGCTGGCCGACATCGAGCTGCGCCGGCGCAATGTACGCCTCAACCCCTTTATTGCCGCGCGCCTGCCGATGATGGTGGTGGACCCGATCCTGATCGAGCAGGTGCTGGTCAACCTGTTGCGCAACGCGGCCGAATCGATAGACCTGGCCCAGCGCCCCACCGCCCAGCGACTGGTCGAGCTGCGCGTGGTACCGGTGCGCATCGAGGGCCAATCGGCCATCGATTTTTCGGTCCGTGACTCCGGCATGGGCCTGGCGCCGGAGGTGATGGTGCGGCTGTACGAAGCCTTTTTTTCCACCAAGGCCGACGGCATGGGCATAGGCCTGTCGCTGTGCCGCTCCATTGTCGAATCGCACCTGGGAAGAATGAGCGCCGAGAACATCT
>CAIMZI010000105.1 GCA_903845935.1 uncultured beta proteobacterium
GTTCACCGGGTTCCTGGCCTCGGGCATGACCGGGCCGCGGATAAATAACATCATCAGCACCGGCACCAGGGTCACCGACAGGATGGCCGCACCGGCCATGGAGAAGGTCTTGGTATAGGCCAGCGGCGAAAACAGCCGCCCCTCCTGCGACTCCAGCGTGAACACCGGCAGAAAGGACACGGTGATGATCAGCAGCGAGAAGAACAGCGCCGGGCCGACTTCCTTGCAGGCCGAAACAATAGCCTCGGCGCGCTCGGATCGGGTGTGGCCCGGCTTCAAGCGTTCGATGTGCTTGTGCGCGTTCTCGATCATCACGATGGCCGCATCCACCATGGCGCCGATGGCAATGGCAATGCCGCCCAGGCTCATCAGGTTGGAGTTCATGCCCAGCAGACGCATGGCAATGAAGGCAATCAGCACGCCCACCGGCAGCATCAGGATCGCGACCAGGGCCGAGCGCACATGCAGCAGGAAGATGACGCACACCGCCGCCACGATCAGGCTTTCCTCGAACAGCGTGTGCTTCAGCGTCTCAATCGCCCGGTGGATCAGGTCTGAGCGGTCATACACCGGGATGATGCTCACGCCCTCGGGCAGGCCGGCCGAAACCTCGGCTATTCTGTCCTTGATGTTGGAGATCACCTCCAGCGCATTCTGGCCATAGCGCGCCATGGCAATGCCCGACACCACCTCGCCCTCACCATTCAATTCGGTGATGCCGCGCCGCTCGTCCGGCACCAGCTCCACGCGGGCAATGTCGCGCACCAGCACGGGCGTGCCCTTTTGGCTTTTGAGCACCAGGTTCTCGATGTCGGAGGCGCCGCGCAGATAGCCTTTTCCCCGCACCATGTACTCGGTCTCAGCCATCTCGATGGCACGGCCACCGACATCGCGGTTGCTGTCGCGGATAGTCTGCGAGACCTTGTTGAGCGGAATGCCGTAGGCGCGCAGTTTGATCGGGTCCACTGTCACCTGGTAGGTCTGGACAAAACCGCCAATCGACGCCACCTCCGCCACGCCATGGGCCTTGGCCAGCTGGTAGCGCAGGTACCAGTCCTGAATCGTGCGCAGCTCGGCCAGCGTCTTGTTCTTGGCCACCAGCGCGTACTGGTAGACCCAGCCAACGCCCGTGGCATCCGGGCCGAGCGCGGGGGTCACGCCCTTGGGCATGCGGCCGGCCGCAAAGTTCAGGTACTCCAGCACGCGCGAGCGGGCCCAGTAGATGTCGGTGCCATCCTCAAAGATCACATACACAAAGGAGGCACCAAAGAAAGAGAAGCCGCGCACCACCTTGGACTTTGGGACCGACAGCATGGCCGTGGTCAACGGATAGGTCACCTGGTCTTCCACCACCTGCGGTGCCTGGCCGGGAAACTCGGTGTAGACGATGACCTGCACGTCCGACAGATCGGGCAGCGCATCCAACGGTGTCTTCACCACCGCAAAGATGCCGCCCAGCGTGAGGAACAGTGTGGCCAGCAGGACCAGCACGCGGTTGCGCGCCGACCAGTCAATGATTTTGGACAGCATGGCTATTTCCCTTGCGTGCCAAAGCCGGCAATCGCAGCCTTCAGGTTGCTCTCCGCATCGATCAGGAAATTGGCCGAGGTGACGACCGGCTCGCCCTCGCGCAGTCCCGACAGCACCTCCAGATAGTTCTCGCTGCGCGCACCGATCTTCACCTCGCGCGGCTCAAAGCGGCCATCTTTCGCACCACCCAGTTGCACCAGCAGCATTTGGCGCGCGCCGCTGTCGATCACGGCCGAGACCGGCACGGTCAGCACCCTGGCCTTGTTGCCGACGGCAAGCTCCAGCTGCGCGAACATACCGGGCTTGAGCAGGCCGCCGGGGTTGGCCAGCTCCAGGCGCACCGGCACGGTACGCGTCTCGGCGTTCAACGTCGGATAGACGGTCGTCAAAGCCGCGGTGAATGTTTTGTCCGGGTAGGCGTTGATCTTCACCGTGGCCCGTGCCCCGGTTTTGACCGCGCCAATATCCTGCTCGGCCACATCGGCCATCACCCAGACCGAAGACAGATCCGTCACCTGGTAGAGCGCGTCGCCCGGCATGAAGCGCATGCCCTGCACCGCCTTCTTTTCCGTCACGATGCCAGACACCGGAGAGAGAAAGCCCAGCGTACGTTTGCTGCTGCCGGAGGCTGCAAGCTCTTTGACCTGCTCCTCGCTCACATCCCAGTTGCGCAGCCGCACCAGGCTGGCATCAGCCAACTGCTGCATGCTCTTTTGCGCCTCGGGCCCGGCCTGTGCCATGGCCCGCACGCCCTGCGTGGCGATGGCATATTCGCGCTGTGCGGCCACCAGTTCCGGGCTATAGGCCTCAAACAGCAGTTGGCCCCGGGCGACCGCCTGGCCGGTGGCGTTGACCAGCAGCTTCTCTACATAGCCCTCGAACTTGGGCGCAATGGTGAAGCTGCGCCGCTCATCCGGCTCGATGCGGCCAGCGGCGTGCACGGTCTTGTCCAGCACTCGCAGGGCCGCAACCTCGGTGCGCACGCCCATCTTCTGAATCTTCTCGGCACTGAATTTCAGCTGCTTGGCGTTGGCCGGACTGTCCTCTTCCTCACCCTCGTAGACGGCGATGTAGTCCATGCCCATGGGGTCTTTTTTGGGCGTGGACGAAGTGTCGGCAAGGCCCATGGGATTGCGGTAAAAGCGCAGCTTGCGCTCCTTGGCTGCAGGGCTTGCAGACATTGCGGTGCTGGTCTCCATGCCAGCGGACGTGCCGGCGGCGTGGTGTGCACCCCACCAGTTGCCGACCAAGCCAGCAGCCCCAGCGACGACCAGAACGCTCATGGTGATGGACAGGTTCTTGCTCATAAATCTTCTCCTAGCAGGCGCTCGATTTGCGCCAGACGAGCCTGGCCTTCTGCCAGGGCTTTGATACGGGATTGTTTGGCTTGACGGATCTGACGCTGGGCGTCCAGCACCGTGGCAAAGTCGACCTTACCGGCTTCGTAAGCTGCCAGTGCGGACTGCAGACTCAGCTCGGCCTGCGGCAGCAAGCTATTGCTGACCAGGGCCTCGGTCTGCTGCGCGCCTTGCAGCGCCAGCAGGTTGTCGGACAGGTCTGCTGCCACCTGGTTGGCAGTGGCATTGCGCCTGGCCTCGGCGGCGTCGCGCATGGCCAGGGCCTCGCGTTCCTGAGCCCGGCGCGTGCCCTGCCACAAGGGGATGTTCATCTCCAGCATCAGGTCCCAGGTCTTGAAGTCGTTCTGGGTTTGGGTAGGCGCAAGCCCCAGCGTGATGGTCGGGTAGCGCCCCTTGAACGTGAGTTCCTGGCCCTTGTCTGCGGCCCTGAACTTGGCGTCATCGCTTGCCAGTTGCGGGCTGTGCTCACGGGCGCGTTGCTCCAGCGCGGCAAAGTCCAGCTTATCGGCTGTAGGCAGAGCTCGCAGGCTTTGCGGTTCAGCGAGCGGCGCAGCAAAAGGTCGCGCCAGCAGCGCGTTCATGCGCGACTGGTTGCTACGCAGGTCGGTCTGCAAGCTAATCAGCTCGCCCTGCATCGCGGTCTGCTCGGTCTGGGCGCGGATAACATCCTGCTGTGGCGCTAGCCCACCCGCATAGCGGCTGCGCGCAATCTGCTCCAGGCGCTGCATCAGACCCAGCACTTCCTGGCTCAGCTGCGCACTGCGCTGCAGGAAATACAGCTGCGCAAAGCCCTGCTTGATGCGCGACTCCACATCGGCCCAGACGGTTTGAGTCGCCGCATCGGCGCCCTGCGCCGCAGCCTCGGCCTGCTCACGCTTCAAGGCCCGCGTGCCAAACCAGGGCAGTTCCTGACTGAATGTGTAGCGCGTGCTGCCCACATCGCCGGGCCACAGCGTCGGGTTCTGCGCGCCCATTTTGGTGACGTCCTGTAGTTCCAGCTTAAAGCGTGGATCCGGCAAGGCGTCGGCCTGTGCGATGCGTTCTTGGGCCGCCAGCGCATCGAAGCGCATGCCGGCCAGGTCCGGGTTATTGGCCCGGGCCAGGCTCAGCAGCGACTCCACATCGGCGCCGGGCAAGTTGCTGCGCGGTGCGTTCTGGGCCACGGCAGTTGCCCCTATCATGGACAGGGCCAATGGCAATATCCAGCGTTTCATAAAAATCTCCTGACCAGAAAAAACACGGCGAGCCGGTGCGGCTCGGGCCACGCGCCCGCAGAGTGCGGACGCAGCTAGGGTCTGGGAGTCAGGAAATCGGTGGCTTGACGCCTAGCGCCGGGTCGGCACTGACGAAGCGGCTGCTGCGCGTGATCGGCAGCACTTGCGGGCTGGCGGCAACGGCCAGCACCAAGGGCGAAGCAAGAGCCGCCAACGGCATGCACAACTGGCAACTGTGGCAGCCCTTGTGCGCAGGCGCATGAGACTCGCCGCTCTGGTGATGGCTGGAAGCCATCTGCATGTGCAGGGCACATTCCTCGCCCATGCCGGCGCCGGCAGCTTGCGACACGGCCGCCAAAGGTGCACCGGCCTCCATCTCAAACACCATGCGCTCCGCCGTCCAGCCGCGCAGGGGCAGCAGGGCAATCAGGAACAGAATGAAGAGGCGAGCCATGATCGGATGATAGCGCCTGTGCTTTGCGTTGCAATTGACCAAGAGCAAGGTGCTGCCCTGCAAAATGGTTAGCCTCGCGTCTACAGGAAAGAGTGCTCATGGACGCAGACATCATCATCGTGGGCGCCGGCCCGGCCGGCCTCAGCTTGGCCAAGAACCTGAGCGGGCGGTCGCTCAAGCTCATCGTGCAGGAACAATAGGCCCAGGCCGAACTCGAAGCACCGCAATTTGACGGCCGCGAGATTGCACTGACCCAGCACTCCGCCCAACTCCTGCAGGAGATGGGCCTGTGGGACTTGATGGACAAGGCGGATATAGCCCCGCTGCGCGATGCCAAGGTGATTGACGGCCCCTCCAGCTTCTCTATGCTGATAGGCCAGGCCGCCTGGCAAGGCGTGCAACAGGCAATCGCCACCAACGCCGACATCACGCTGATGGCCGGGGAAAAAGTGACCGCAGTTCAGACGGACGACCAAGTCGGCAGCGTCACGCTAGCATCCGGCAAGACCCTGACGGCCAGGCTGGTCGTGGCCGCCGACAGCCGCTACTCCAGCACGCGGCGCATGATGGGCATTGCCGCCCACATGCACGACTTTGGCAAGAACATGCTGGTCTGCTGCAACGCTACGAGGGCAAACAAAAGCGCGCAAGCGCATTCCCTATCGGGCGGTTAATAGGAGCCTGCGCGTTCGGCGCTGCCTCAGGGCGCGGACGGCCGCCTTCTATAATTGATTGCGTATCGACCCCGGTACGCACCCCATTTGTGTAGGAAGCCCATGTCAGTCACAGCAGGATCGGATCAGGATGCAGCGCCCAAGGGGCTGATCACCGTCCTCTTCACCGGAGTCTTCATGGCCGCGCTCGACACGGCAATTGTCGGCCCCGCCATTCCCGTTCTGCGTGAAACCTTTGGCGTGGACAACCGGACCGTAGGCCTGGTGATGAGCGTGTTTGTGCTGTTCTCGCTATGCAGCACGGCGCTCATGGCCAATTTAAGCGACCGCCTGGGCCGCCGCCCGGTCTACCTGTTCAGCGTCTCGGTATTTGCCATCGGCTCGCTTCTGATTGCACTGTCGCCAAGTTTCTGGATGGTGATCGCCAGCCGTGCCATTCAAGGCATTGGTGCCGGTGGCATCACGCCCACGGCCAGCGCTGTGGTTGGTGACATGTTCAAGCCGGCTCAGCGCGGCAAGATGCTGGGGCTGATTGGTGCCACCTATGGCATGGCGTTTGTGCTTGGGCCACCACTGGCCTCGGGCCTTATGCTGATCTCCAGCTGGCACTGGATCTTTTTGCTCAACCTTCCGATAGCCGCCGTCATTCTGTACTTGGGTGCCAAGGTTCTGCCGAACAAGCGTACAAACGCAGCGCAACACCGGCTGGACCTGAGCGGCATTGCGCTCACCTTTAGCCTGCTCGCCGCACTGGTGCTAGGCATTACCCGGGTGCTAGACCCGCTGCTTGCCCCCTTGCTGGGCATGTCGCTTTGGCCATGGCTGCTGCTGCTGGTTGCCGTACTGCTGGCGCTACTGGTGCTGGTGGAAAGCCGAACCAAGTCACCATTGATTCCGATTTTCCTGTTCAAGAACCGGCAACTAGCCACAACCTATCTGCTGGCCGTGGGTGCCGGCTTTGGTATGGGCAGCGTGATTTTCTTGACCTCGATCGCCACGCATGGCTATGGTGTGACGGCCAAGAACGCCGGCTTTGTGCTGCTGCCGCTGGTGCTCTGCTCGATGCTGGGTTCCGGTGGCGGCGGGCGCCTGCTGAATCGCCTGGGCCCGCGCAGCATGATTCTGCTGGGCTTTGGCAATTTGGCGCTGGGCTATGGCCTGTCGGCCATCACCGGCTACGGCCTGTGGCTATTTCTGCTCGCCGGCGTGCCGGTGGGTCTGGGTATAGGCATTGTGGTGGGCGGCGCGCTGCGCTCCATCGCCATAGACGAGGCACCTGTGGCAGTGCGCGCTGCGGCCCAGGGACTGATCAATATCTGCACCGCCATAGGCACCCTGGTCGCTGCTGCCTCTATTAGCGCCATTGCAGATCTGGCCGGCGGCGGCACGTCGGGCTTTGGCCGGGCCTATGACGTCGTGGCCGCACTGATGCTGGCCATGCTGTTCATTGCACTGGCCTTGCGCAAGAAGTCCGCCGCGGTGCCGCAGCCGGCCTAGGCAGTCGGCTCACAGCAAGCCATCATTGCGCAATTTGCCCGGCAGACCATCAAGGGACGGGAAGCAAGAGCACAGCGGGTTCCATCGCGCGTTTGAGCCCCTGTCAAGCCAGATCGTCAAGAAATGGACTCAAGGCGCCGGCCTGGTTTTCAGCGCCGCCGCGCCCTGCGTCGGCTGAGCTTGAGGAGCTCAAACCAGACCACGCTGGATAGACCGATGGCGCAAGCCTTCAACACATCTTGAGGCTGCAAGGGCGCAAACAAAAACAGGCCCGACACCCAGGGCTGATAGAGCGTGAGCGTCAGCAGCGCGGTGGTCGCAGCGGCTACCCACCACAGTGCACGGTTGGGCACCCACAAGGACGCCCAGAGCGAGGCCCTTCCGCTGCGGTTGGAAAAGATCAACGCCAGATTGCCCGTCACCAGGGTGGTAAAGGCGAAAGCACGCGCCGCGCCTTCGCTCAGCCAGGTCGCACCCCAAGCATAGGCACCCAGCATCGCCAGCAGCACGCCCAGTCCCTGCAGCAGGGCCAGTACCAGGGTGGAACCGGCAAACAGCGGCGCCTGTGGGTCGCGCGGCGCTCGCAGCATCACGTCCGCTTCGGACGGTTCGTTCTCGAACACCAGAGAGCAGGCCGGGTCTATCACCAGCTCCAGAAAGGCAATGTGCAGCGGGTACATCAGCGTGGGCCAGCCCAAAAGCACCGGCAGCAGCGCAGCACCGGCAATCGGCACATGCACCGCCAGGATGTAGGACATGGACTTGCGCAAGTTGTCAAAAATGCGTCGCCCCAGGCGCACCGCGCCCACGATGGAGGCAAAGTTGTCGTCCAGCAGCACCAGTGAGGCAGCCTCGCGCGCCACGTCGGTGCCGCGTGCGCCCATCGCCACGCCCACATGGGCGGCCTTGAGTGCCGGGGCGTCGTTGACGCCGTCGCCGGTCATGGCCACGATCTCGCCATTGGCCTTGAGGGCCTGCACGATGCGCAGCTTTTGTTGCGGCGAGATGCGGGCGCAGACCCGCACAGACTGCATGCGCTGTTGCAATTGCGCGTCGCTGAGGGCCTCCAGATCACTGCCAGTCAGCAGCGCATCGGCATGGCCGACATCGATATGGGCGGCGCGTGCAATCGCCTGGGCCGTTGCGGGATAG
This sequence comes from uncultured beta proteobacterium, assembly GCA_903845935.1. Taxonomy (GTDB): domain Bacteria; phylum Pseudomonadota; class Gammaproteobacteria; order Burkholderiales; family Burkholderiaceae_C; genus Allorhodoferax. Next base: position 7,880 of record CAIMZI010000105.1, read on the forward strand.
TCGCCGGTAATCATCAGCACGCGTATGCCCGCATCCTGGCATTGCTGCACCGCCTCTTGAATGCCTACGCGCAGCGGATCGGCCAGACCCAGCAGACCGACAAATTCGAACTCAAAATCGTGCGCAAGCTCCGGCCAGTCATCACCGGCAAAGCGCGCCTGCGCTACACCCAGCACCCGCAGGCCCTGCGCGGCCATGGCGTCCACCGCCGCATGGAGCCGACTCTGCGTGCTGGCATCCAGATGGCAGAGGTCGAAAATGGCCTCGGGCGCGCCCTTGGCTGCCACGCTGTGCAGACCATCTCCCACCTCGCCCAGCGCAGCACGCCAGACATGGGACATGGCCCGCAGCTGATGGGTCAACGCGTATTCCTGCACCAGGCTCCAGTCGCGGTGCAGGTGCTCGGTGCCCTGCAAAAAGTGCTGACCCAGACGGTGAAAAGCCTTCTCCATGGGGTCATAGGGCTCACTCACGCTGGCCAGTATGGAATACTCGACCAGCCTATGAAAGGCCTCGGGCAGTTCGGCGCTGCTGGCGTAGTCCAGGGTCAAACTTGCGCCCTCGTTCGCGCCGCTGCTGGGCACATAGAGTTGGGCCACCGTCATCCGGTTTTCGGTCAGGGTACCGGTCTTGTCGGCACACAGCACGGAGGTAGCGCCCAGGGTTTCGATGGCCGCAATGCGCCGGGTCAACACCTGCTGTTTGGACAAGCGCCAGGCCCCCAGCGCGGGTATCACGGTCAGCACCACGCTGAACTCCTGCGGCAACAGGGCCATCGCCAGAGCAATACCGGACAGCAGCGCGGCCAACCAATCGCCACGCAAGAGGCCAAAGGCCACAATCAAAAATAGGCTGGCGCCCAGTGCGATCAAGGCCAGCAGCTTGACCAAGGCGCCCATCTGCAACTTAAGAGGCGACGCTTCGTGCCCCAGGGATTCAAGGGCACTGCCGATGCGACCGATCTCGGTCTGCGCGCCGGTGGCCGTCACGCGCGCCAGGCCGTGGCCGCGTACCAGCAGCGCGCCAGAAAACAAAGTTTCAGCGGGCCGCTTATCCACCGCCAGGGCCTCTCCAGTCAACAGCGACTCGTCCACGGCCACATCACTGCCCTCCAGCAGCACGCAATCGGCGGCAATGCGGTCGCCCTCACTGAGCACCAGCACATCGCCGCACACCACATCGCGCCCGGCGATGCGCAGTTGGGCTCCGTCCCGCAGGACCAGGGCGCGCGGGCTGCTGAGTCTGCGCAAAGCGGCCAAGGCGTTTTCGGTGCGACCTTCCTGGTACAGCGTCAGCGCCAGCACCACCAGCACCAGACCGAACAGTACGCCACCCTCCTGCAAATCGCCCAGCACCAGGTACAGCGCACCGGCCGCTAGCAACAGCGCAAACATTGGATCCTGCAGCGTCTCCCAGGCGATGTCGCGCAGGCTGCGACGCTGGTCGCCGGGCAGGCTGTTGGGTCCGTCCTGCTGCAGGCCTTGTGCGGCCTGCGCAGAGGTCAATCCCGCAGAAGCGCCGCCACCCGGGGCGTTGGCTGCCCGCCGCGCCCTGTCCTCAGATGATTTTTTGGAAAGTGCTTGCGTATCGTTCATAGGGGCTTTCAGGCGGCAGATCGGTGCAGCCACCGGTCGCTCCAGCATCCTGGCACAGGCGGCGGCAGCCGTCTGTATGCTGGCGCACGCTATTCGGACCGTGATTGATAGATATCAAGGCTTGCAAATACAACCTAGCGCGGGTGATACAGATCAATCAATTCAGCAGGCGGCTTGCCCACACTCCAACGCATTCACACAGGAGATCACCATGAAATTGCTTACCGACTTGTTTACCACCGACTACGGAATCATGAGCATCAGCGGCATTGGCTTCATGCTAGGAATGGCCGTGTTCTTCATCTGGTACTTCAACCACAAGATGAATGAAGCGGCTGGAGACAACACCAAGTAATTGCCAGCGTTTCAGAGTCCGAGCAGACTCTCCGGCTTGAGAATTCGGTAGGTTCTGCCCTGCTTGTCCAGAGGCTCCAAAACGCCTTCCCGCACAAAATGGCTGACTTCGCGGCTGACGGTTTCCATCTTGAGATCGACCATGGAGCCAATGTCTTCGCGGCTGAAGAGCGTGACCAGTTGGCTGTCGGACGGGCTGCGCATCTTGAGAATGAAGCTGGCAACCCGCTGGCGTGCCGTGCCAAAGTTTAGATCCGCCAGCCAGTCTTCGGCCTCTTTCTGGTTGTGCGACCACTTCTTCATCAGGCTTTGGTGCAGTCGGGGTGATTGCACTGCCAAGGTTTGAATGATGCTCAGCGGTATGCGACAGACCGAAGTTGCCGTCAGTGCCACGGCAGCTGTTTCAAACTTGCCATGCACCAGCGCCTCCAGCCCGATCACGTCGCCCTGGCGCATCACCCGCACGATGCGCTCACGGCCATCGCTGGTGGTACGCACCAGCTTGACCATACCCGAGCGTAGGGTAAAGAGGCCTGGAGCATGGCCACCCTCTGGCGCCAGCGTGGCGCCGGGCGCGTAATCCAGGTCGTCGATGGGCGCGTGGATTTTGGAGAAGTCCGATTCATCCAGATCGGCGAACAAGACCATCTCGCGCACCGCGCAGTTGCGGCAATCCGAGGTTCCGCGCCAGGCAGAGGCTGTTTTAATGGGTATCACGGTCTTAACTTCCGCCCCTTAACCCAAATTCTCAGCCAACCACACCAGCGTGCGGCCACGTGCCAGGGCCGCGGCGCTCTGCTGGTACATGGGCCGACCCCAGCAATTAAAGCCGTGGCCCACGCCGGGGTAGACATGGAACTGCGCGTTGTTGCGTCCGGCAAAGGCGTCCTGCACGGCGCTGACCGCCGTGGCTGGAATGTGATCGTCCAGTTCGGCATAGTGAAACAGGATGGGAGCCTGGATATTGGCAGCAAGGGCCAGATTGTTCTGGATGCCGCCGCCGTAATAGCAGACCGCTGCGTCAACGGCACCGGTCGCGGCCAGCGCGTAGGACAGGCGCCCGCCCATGCAAAAACCGACCGAGGCAATCTTGCCGTTCAGCTCGGGTCGGGCGCGCAGCGCGTTGGCGGTAGATTCCAGATCCTTCACGGCATTGGGTCCGTCCAGGTTGGTCATGTACTGGTAAGCAAGCTTCGTGTCGGCCTCGGTGTATTGCAGGTCCACGCCGGGTTTTTGGCGCCAGAACACATCCGGTGCCAGCACCACGTAGCCGTCTGCGGCGTATTGGTCGGCGACCGCACGAATGTGTTCGTTGACGCCCCAAATTTCCTGAATGATGATCAGGCCGGGGCCGGTCCCCTTGGGCGGCAGCGACAAATAGGCGTCAAAGGCCTGGCCGTCGTGGCTGGCAATGGAGATGGTAGTTGCGTTCATGGGGATTCACTCCTGAAGGTAATGGCCGAGGGCGGGTGGCGCATTTTAAGTGGCGCAAGCAAGCCCTGCAGCCCGACGGACATCAAGGCGATTTAGTCGGAAGCGTCAGACTTTTCGCTGCGCCACATCGCCAGCAACAGCCACACTCCACCCAGCACCGCACCGCAAAAACCCAGAAAACCAAACAGGGGCAGGCCAAACAGGGTGGGCCCACCCTGCACATTCATGACGATCGATGAACCAACCACCAGGGCCGCAATCACCAGGGCCATGGCCAGGCGATTGGCGGCGCGGTCAATCTGGTCGCCCACCCGCTTCAGGTGCGCCAGCTCTATGCCCACATGGACCCGACCGCGCCGCGCATTGCGCAACAGACGCGAGACATCATGCGGCAGCTGTTCGACCACGGCCAGGGTACGCACCAGAGTCTTCCAGCCGCGTACCGCCAGCACCTTTGGCCGGTAGCCGGCGCGCAGCACCCGGCGCAAGATCGGCGTCGCATGGGTGACCACATGAAAGCCGGGGTCCAGCCCACGGCCCATGCTCTCCAGCGAAATAAAGGCCTTGATAAGCAAGGCCAGATCAGAAGGAAGACCCAGATGGTGGTCGCGCAAAATGGCCGTGACATCGCTGAGCATCTGGCCCAGGCTCAGCTCGGCCAGCGGTACGCCATGGTACTGGTCTACAAAGGCTTCAATCTCGGTTTCCAGCTGCGACAAATTGACGCCATGTTCATCCCCGGTCCAATCCAGCAACACGTCGGCCACCGCACTCGGGCGGCGTTCCACCAGCCCCAAGAGCAACTGCAGGAGCTCGCCCCGGCGCCGCTCGGACAGGTAACCGACCATGCCAAAGTCGATAAAGGCGATCCGGTTGTCGCTGAGATAAAAGACATTGCCGGGATGCGGATCAGCGTGAAACAGGCCATCCTGCACGATCATCTTCAACACCGACTGTGCCCCGCGCTGCGCCAGCAAGGCCCGATCAAACCCGGCCTGCGGCGTCAACAGGTCCAAGCGATGGCCGGGCACGCCATCCACATAGTCCTGCACATTGACGCGGGCGCTGGTGTGTTGCCAATGCACACCGGGAATCACGATGTGCGGCAAGTCTTTCATGTTGGCCGAAATGCGCTCGGCATTGCGGCACTCGGCCGCCAAGTCCAGCTCGCGGTTCAGCGACTTGGCAAACTCGCGCACCAGCAGTTTGGGGTGATAGGGTTTAAGCCAGTCCAGTTCGGCTTCTGCCAGCACCGCCAAGCGCGCCAGCAGAGCCAGGTCGGCGGCAATCACCTCGGCAATGCCGGGCCTGCGTATCTTGACAATGACCTCGGTGCCATCGTGCAACTGAGCCCGGTGCACCTGGGCAATGGACGCGGCGGCCAGCGGTTCGGGGTCAAAACGGGCGAACACGGTCTCGGGCGTGCCGCCCAGGTCTTCGCACAACTGGGCCATCAACAGGTCCAGCGGAACGGCCGGCACCTTGCTCTGGAGCTTCTCCAATTCGGCGATCCAGTCGGGTGGCAAGAGGTCCGCCCTCCCCGCCAAAATCTGGCCCAACTTGACAAAGGCGGGGCCCAACTCTTCCAGTGCCAGTCGCACCTGAGCAGCAGGATGGACATGGGCCAGGTCGGCGACATGGTCCCAGCGCAGCATGTGACCGGCCCGCTCCAACTGACCGGCCAGACCCAGGCGACGAACAGTGTCGCCAAATCCATGGCGAATCAGAACCGCAGCGATTTCAGAAAATCGATGCATGTCGCGTGTGGCGGCCAAAGTTTCGATCAGCATAAACTGATGATAGCCCCAAGGCTGGCCCAGCCTGCACCCACCCCGGCTCAGTAGCTCAGGGTTGCGACGGCGCGCAGTTCTTCGGGCGTGGTGCTGGGCAGGCCGAAATATTCCAGGTAGGCCGGAATTTGTTCAAACAGCATGTCGGTGCCGATCTGAAAGCGGCAGCCGCGTGCCTTGGCCGCATCCAAAAAGGCGGTCATCTCGGACTTCATTACCACCTCGCCGACAAAAGTCTGGGGCGCAATGCGGCTCACATCCATGGGCATGGGATCGCCCACGTTCATGCCCATGGGCGTGGCGTTCACCACCACGTCGAAACCGGCCGGGTCATTGCTGCCGGTGCTGACCTCCAGTACGGGGTAATGCTTTTGCAAGCGCTGGGCCAGGCCGCTCTGCGAGGCCTCAAAGGGGTCAAACAAGGCGATGGCCGAGATGCCAGCCGCGGCCAGCGAGGCGGCGATGGCCGAGCCGACACCGCCGCAACCCACCACCAACACGCGGGCTCCCTGCAGCACGCAGCCCTTGCGCAACAGGCCGCGCACAAAGCCTTCGCCGTCAAACATGTCGCCCTGCAGCTTGCCCTCTGGGCTCAGGCGCACGGCGTTGCAGGAGCCGGCAATGGCCGCGGTAGGCGACACCTCATCGAGCAGGCCGACGGTCATGATCTTGTGCGGCATGGTGATCAGCGCGCCGCGGATGTTGGAGAGTTTGAACAGCGAGCGCAGGAAGATGGGAAAGTCCTCGGGCCTGCAGCCCATGGGCACCACGACGGCGTTGACCTTGCACCTTTCAAACCAGGGGTTGTAAATCATGGGCGCCTTGAAGGCGTGCGTGGGAAAGCCGATGTGGGCGATGAGTTCGGTGTTGCCGTTGATGATCATGGTTTTGTCTAGGTAATAAAAGTGGAGAGAGGCAATAGTCCCTGCGAGTCAAACGAAGCAGGTCGCCAGAGCGGCCCAAGCAAGGGCCTGCCCGAATCGCTGCGGGGCTCGGTGTCGCAAAGCTCAGCGAGCTGCATCCACGAGCAACTTAATCGACACGAAAAACAGGCTCATCTGCACGATGCGGTAGAACCAGACATCCGCAATCCGTCGCGTCAGCCAGGCACCCGCCACCGCACCCGTCAGCGCAAACGGAACCAACACGGCGGCGCTCCAGAGCGTCGCACTGGAATAGGGACGCAAGGCCTGGTAGGGCAGAATTTTGGCCGCGTTGATCACCGCAAACAGGATCGTTGCCGTGCCGGCAAACTCGGCCTTGGGCAGTTTTTGCGGCAGCATATAAACTTGAAAAGGTGGCCCGCCGGAATGCGAAATAAAGCTGGTGAATCCGGCAACCAGGCCCCAGAACCAGCCCTTGAGCGGATGTGCGGGCTGGGCCACCGCGATCGCCTGGCGTCGCAACCACTGGTTGACACAAAAGGCCAGACCCATGGCACCGATCAAAAAGGTGATGGCACGGTCCGACACCATGGAAGCGGTCAACCAACCGACCACCACGCCGACGATGCCAGCGGGAATGAGCAGGCGCAAATTGACAGCGCTGAAGTCGCGCCGGTACAAATAGACACCGGCCACGTCGGAGATCACAAAGATGGGCAGCAAGAGCGCCGCAGCTTGCACCGGTGACATCAACAGCGACAACAGCGGCACACCCAGCATGCCGATGCTGGGCAGGCCGCCCTTGGACAGGCCGACCAGCAAGGCGGCCAGCGCGGCCAGAAAAAAAGTGGCGTCGAAATGCAAGATCAGTCTGCCAGCGTTTGCCAGCCATCCTGGCGGGCCGAAGCGAACAAGGCCTCGATGGTGCGCAGCGTGTTCAGCGCGTCTTCAATCGGCCAACTCGGAACGGCCTGCCCCAGCAGCAGCCGCGAGAAGCGCTCGACCTGCAACAGGTAGTGGTTGAACGGCTCAAAGGTATAGGTGGCGCTGGGAAAGGAGCCCACGCTGCTGCTGTCGCCCACTTCCAGTTGACACGCAGTAGGCCGGGCATGGGCAAAGCCAAAGTTCAGGCGAAGCCAGCCTTTGGAGCCCAGCGCGGTGAACTGCTGGTGCGTGCCCCAGGCGTTCGATCCGGCCTGGGTGCCCACCGTGAAAGCGGCATGGCGGTCGCCGTAATCGAGCAGTGCGCTGGTCAGGCGGTCGGTGCGAAACACCGGGTCGCGGTCCATCGCTGCCACCACCCGCAAGGGCGTGCGCTTGAACACCAGGTTGCAGGCGCTGATGGCGTAGGAACCCAAATCGTACAGCGCACCGCCACCGGCGTCGAGTTGGTTGCGCACATCGGCGGGGTCCAGAAACTGTTTTGCCAGCGTGCAGTGCACCGCGCGCACCTCGCCAATCGTGCCGGCGGCGATGATCTCTTCCAGCTTGGCCCATTGCGGGTGGTTGCGAAAAGCAAAGCCTTCCTCGATGTGCAGGCCAGCGCGGTCGCGCTCGACGCAGAGTCGGGCCACCTGTTCGGAACTGACGCACAGCGGCTTTTCGCACAGCACATGCTTGCCGGCCTGCAGGGCGCGCAGGGCCCAGTCGAAATGCAGCTGATTGGGCAGCGGCACATAGACCGCGTCTATGTCCGGATCGGCCAGCAGCGCGTCATATGTCGTATAGACACGCGCAATGCCAAACGCATCCGCCACCTGGCGACCCTTGAGCGCGTCGCGCGAGGCCAGCGCCAACAGCGTGGCGCTCGGGGCCTCCAGCATCGCCGGCATGCTGCGGCCGGTGGCAATGGCGGCGGCGCCCAGCACGCCCCAGCAGATGGTGGTCTTCATGTGCGTGCCTCGGATTTTTCGGTGCGGAATTTACTTCTTGTCGGCGTCCTTGACTGCGGTCTGGATGCCGTCGATCAGCTTGGGATCGATCTTGGTCTTGAGGAACTCAATCACCGGCGGCTGGGCCGCAGCGCGGAACTGGGCCATCTCGGCAGCGGTGGGTGTGTAGACGGTCACGCCTTTTTCAGCCAGGGTCTTGTTGCCATTGGTGGTGAAGGTGCGGTTCGCCTTGCGCTCTTCGTTACAGGCGACCTGGGCGGCATCGGTCACCACCTTGAGCAGATCGGGCGGCAGCGCCTTGTAGAACTTGTCGCTCAGCACAAACCAGTCGATGCCGTAGTTGTGGCGGTCCAACGTGACGTGCTTTTGCACTTCATACAGCTTGGCAAAAATCATGGTCGGCACCGGGTTCTCCTGGCCGTCCACCACGCCGGTTTGCAGCGCGGTGTAAAGCTCGGGGAATGCGATCGGTGTGGGCTGTGCGCCCAGGGCCTTCATTTCGGTGATGTACAGCGGGGTTTCCTGCACACGGATCTTCAGACCAACCAGATCTTTGGGCGCGTGGATGGGGTTCTTGCCGCTGCTGAAATTGCGAAAGCCCACTTCGCCGTAGCACAGGTTGTGCATGCCGGTAGCAGCTTGGAAGTCGGCAGCCAGCTTCTGGCCAAACGGGCCGTCCATCACCTTGTCGGCCACATCATCGTTGGGGAACAGGTAGGGGATGTCGGTGACCATGGCGCTGGGGAAATAGTTGGCCATCACGCCCGAGGCAAAGCCGGCCTGGATGAAGCCGTTCTTCACACCTTCGACCAGGTCCTTCTCGCCGCCCAGAGCACCAGCGGCAAACACCTGCACCTCGATGCGTCCGCCGCTCTTGGCCTTGATTTCGCGGGCAAAGGCATCGGCCATCACGGCCTTGCGGGAGGTTGCCAGATCGGGGGAGTCGGAGTGCGCCAGCTTCAGGACGAACTTGCTTTGGGCCAAGGCGGCGGTACTAGCGCACAGCAGAACGGAGGCGGCAACGGCGGACAACAGAGGGAACGAAGGCTTCATGTGGAATCTCCTAAATAATGGAACGAGCGAAAAAACAGAATGAAAAGGGAGCGAACGGAAAACTTTTTGCGCCAGCGTCAGGGCTTAATGCAGGTTGAAAGCATGCGGCAAAGCCAGGCTGATGGCAGGGAACACAGCAATCACCACCAGGCCCACCACCAGCACCGCCAGATACGGCATAAAGCGCGGCGTGACCTTTTCCACCGAGGTGTCCATCACCGAGCAGGTGACGAAGTAGCACACGCCAAACGGCGGGATGAAGGTACCAATGCCCATGGAGATGATGATGATGATGCCGAAGGCCATCGGGTCGATGCCATACAGCTTGGTCAGTTGCAGCAACATCGGCCCGAAGATCAGCAGCGATGGCAGGCCTTCCAGGATCGAGCCCATGATCACCATCAGCACCACCGAGAAGGCGATGAACGCGGCGGACGAGCCGCCCAGCAGCACCAGAAAATCCGACACCACCGTTTGCAGGCCGCTGATGGCCAGCGTCCACGAGAAAGCACTACCAGCGCTGACCATGAACAGCACCATGCCCGCCATGGCACCCGAATCGGCCAATGTGGAGATAAAGGACTTGACGCTCATGCCGCGGTAGACAAACACCGAGACCACGATGGAGAACACCACAGCGATGGAAGAGACCTCGGTAGTGGTGGCGATTCCGCCTACGATGCCGATGATCAGGATGATGGGAACCATCAGCGCCGGAATGGCACGCACGCTCACCTTCAGCTTGTCGGGCCAGGAAATGGCCGGGCAGCGTGGCCAGTTGTTCTTCTTGGCCCGACGGTTGATGAGAATCATGATGCAGATACCGAGCACCGCAGCGGGCACCACACCGGCGACAAAGAAGGTGGCCACCGACAGCGTGGTAATCGAGGCCAACACCATCATCACCAGGCTGGGCGGAATCGTCTCGCCCATGATGCCGGCAGCCGACAACACGGCAGCACTTTCAGCCGGGTCGTAGCCCTGCTCTTTGAGCATGCCCTTGAGCGTGGTGCCCACGGCAGCTACGTCGGCAATCTTGGAGCCGGAGATGCCGGAGAAAATGTACATAGCGATCACCACCGCCTGCAGCAGGCCGCCCTGCATGCGGCCCACCATGGCCGTCACCCAGTCGGCCAGCGGCTTGGTCAGGCCGCCTTCGGTCATCACATTGCCGGCCAGAATAAAGAAGGGCACCGCCAGCAGAATAAAGCTGCTGATGCCGTTGGACATGGCCAGGGACACCGCCATGGGGTCTTCGCCGGAGCTGAACAGCAGCACATACGCGGTGACCGACAGCACATAGGCGATGGGCACGCCGGCGAACACCAGAAACAGCAGCAGGAACAGCGCAAAGCCAATGCCGGCGGTGCCGATCCAGGGACCGGTAAAGACAAAGGCCAGATACCAGACCAGCGTCACGCCGCCGACCAGCAGCGCGGCAACGATGTTTTCCTTGGCAGTGTGGCGACGCAGTTCGGCCAGGGCAAAGACCACGGTCAGGCCCATACCGATAAAGAAGGGCAACAGGGTCCAGGACTTGGGGATCTGCAAGACCACGGTCAGGTTGGTCCAGGAGTCGTGCCACATGGGCAGCGCATAGTAGAGACCAGTCACCGCCACGGCAATCACAAAGTAATGCCGCGCGCACTCCACGGTTTCGCGAAAACGCACAGGCAGCTTGTCGATGCCAAAGCGCACCACCAGGTGCAGGCCGCGGTGATAGGCCACTGCGCCGCCAATAAAGGCCAGGCTGGTCAGCGCATATTCCGCCACCTCATTGGCCCAGACCAACGAGGTATTGAACAGCCCACGCATGCTGGTGTTGCCGAACAGGAGAACGAGTTCGAGAAACAGCACCAGGGCCAGGAACACGTCGAAGGAATGCTCCACACGCGGCGAAAAGCGCTGGTGCGGAAGATGATCGGCGGCCACCTCAATGCCGATGGCATGGTGCACCGGGGCTGCAACTGGATGGCTCAAGTTTTTCTCCTCGTTTTAGACTGCTATGTAATGTACGAACTAGTTAGTTTTAACTTTTCAGGGTTAACCCTAGGTGTCAATGGCGCACGCGGACTAGCTGTTATGACAAATTGTTTTAGCGACCCACAAAGCGCAGCACCATGTCGGTCACGCTGGCGCGCCGCAACGCGCCTGCCTCTCCCTGCGGGTCCTGGGCCTTGAAAATCAGACCAAAGCTGTGGCGGTTGGAGACATTGAAAAAGCTCAGTGCCGAGATCGACGCATGGATGTCCACCGGGTCCACCCCGGCGCGAAAAACGCCAGACTTCAGCCCCCGTGCATAGAGTCGCTCAATCGCCTGGATGGCGGGCACATTGAGTTCGCGAATGGTCTTGCTTTGCATCAGATAGGCGCCGCGCTCGATGTTCTCGTTCATCACCAGACGGATGTAGTCTTCGTTGCTGCGGTGGTGGTCAAACGTGAACTCCACCAGGGTGCGCAGCGCCTGCTCGGGCTCCAGATCGTCCAGCTGCAGTTCACCCTCAATCTGCCGCATCTTGCGGTAGGACTCCTCCAGCACCGCCAGATACAGCCCCTCCTTGCTGCCGAAATAGTAGTAAATCATGCGCTTGCTGGTGCGCGTGGCCTCGGCGATGGCGTCGATGCGGCCCCCACTCAAGCCCTTGTTGGCAAATTCCTGCGTCGCTACTTCCAGAATGCCGGTCATGGTGCCCACCGGGTCCTTGGTACGCGTGGCCAATGCCGGTTTGCGAGCTTTTTTAGAATGTACCAAATCGTTCATTTGGCAAGTATAGAAGCTCAAGCCTGGGGATGAAGCAGCGCGTCCAGGTCGTACAGCGTGCGGATGCAGACCACTTGGTCACGCCATTCAGGCGGCAGGCCGGACGCTGGCAGCAGGCTGAACACCCGCATGCCAGCGCCCAGTCCGGCCTGAATGCCCGGCAGACTGTCCTCCACCACGGCGCAGTGCACCGGCGCCACCGCCAACACCTGCGCGGCGTGCAGAAACAGCCCTGGGTCGGGCTTGTAAAGCCCCACCTCATAGGCGCTGAAGATGTGCTCGGGGAAAAAGTGGCGCAGCCCGGTCAACCCCAAGGTCAACTCCACTTTTTCACGCGGCCCGTTGGTGGCGATACAAAAGGGTATGCGCAGGGCCCCCAGCAACTCGAAGGCGCCGGGGATGACGTCCAAGCCTTCTGCAAAACGCAGGGCCTGCGCGGCGCGCACATTGCGCGCAAAGTCCTGCGCAAAATCGTCTGCCACCTGAGGCAGTTGCGCCGCAATCCAATGTATGCAGTCGGCCATGCGCAGGCCACGAAACTGCTGGTGCGCCTGCTCGCGCGTGAAGTCAAGTCCCAGCGCCGTCGCCTGTTCATGCATCACATCCATGCCCGGCACCTCGCTGTCCACCAGCGTGCCGTCGCAATCGAACAGAATGGCTTGAATCTGCGTCACCCGCCGGCCCATCAGCCCGCAGCCATCCACTGCTTTAGCAGCAAACGCGCGGTAGACAGGTTGGTGGCGCAGGGCACATCGTGCACGTCGCAGGCCCGTACCAAGGCGTTGATGTCGGGCTCGTGCGGTTGCGGGGTCATCGGGTCGCGCAGAAAGATGATGGCGTCCACCTGCCCCATGGCCAGGCGCGCACCAATCTGCAGATCGCCCCCCAATGGCCCGCTCAGCATGCGCTCCACCTGCAGGCCCACCTCGGCGGCCAGACGACCGCCGGTGGTGCCGGTAGCGCACAGCGTGCACTGCTGCAGCAAGGGTGCAAACTCCAGCGCCAGCGCGACCATGTCGGCCTTCTTGTTGTCGTGGGCAATCAGGGCCAGGCGCAGCATCATGGGAGTTTTTCAAAATGGAAGTGCGCCACTGTAGCAGCTCAATAGCGGTGCTGCGCCATGATCTCCCTGCCAATGGCACTCAGTGGAACGGTGCGCGCCACGGCGCCGCGTTTCACCGCCTCGCGCGGCATGCCGTAAACGACGCAACTGTCTTCATCCTGTGCCAGGGTCAGGGCCCCGGCCTTGCGCATTTCCAGCAGCCCGGCAGCACCGTCATCGCCCATGCCGGTCATGATCACGCCCAGCGCGTTGGCACCGGCCGAGCGGGCCACCGAGCGAAACAGCACATCCACCGAGGGCCGATGGCGGTTCACCAGCGGACCGTCCATCACCTCGACAAAATACTGCGCACCATTGCGCCGCAAAAGCAGGTGCCGCCCACCCGGCGCAATCAGGGCGGTTCCGGGCACCACGCGGTCGTTGCTCTGCGCCTCCTTCACCATGATCTGACTTAGGCGGTTCAGGCGGTTGGCAAATTCGGCGGTGAATTTTTCGGGCATGTGCTGCACGATGACGATGCCGGGGCAGACCCGCGGCAAGGTGGTCAGCACTGCTTCCAGCGCCTGCGTGCCGCCGGTCGAGGTGCCCAGGGCCACCACGCGCTCGGTGGTCTGGATCATGGCGCCGTGCGCGGCAGCGGCCGGCAAAATGACATCGGCGGTGTTCTTGGCCACCACCCGCAGCGCCAACACATTGGCCTTGGCAGCGGTCTTGACGGCGGTGACCAGGTCGTCCGAGGCATCGACCAAAAATTGTTTGAGGCCAATCTTGGGCTTGGTGATGATGGCCACGGCACCGGCGGCCAGTGCCGCCATCGATGTCTCGGCACCGGCCTCGGCCAAGGTGGAGCAAATCACCACCGGCGTGGGATGCTCGGCCATGATCTTCTTTAAAAAGGTGATTCCGTCCATGCGCGGCATTTCCACGTCCAGCACGATCACATCGGGCCACTGCACGTTCATGCGGGCAATCGCCAGGATCGGGTCGGCCACGGCGCAAATTACCTCGATACAGGGGTCTGCCTGCAGCATTTCGGTCACCACCTGGCGCACCACGGCCGAGTCGTCCACCACCATCACCTTGATGCGGCCCGGCGCTGCGCTCACAGAATCACCTCCGTGCTGCGCACTGCGGTGCAAGCTTGCTTGGGGCGGCCCGGCGCTGCGCTCACAGAATCACCTCCGTGCTGCGCACTGCGGTGCAAGCTTGCTTGGGGCGGCCCGGCGCTGCGCTCATGGCTCGCCTTCTGTGCCGGTTGACTGGCTGGGGCTGATCTGGCGCGACCAGACGTCGCCCTTGTTGACATCAAAAATGATCTGGCGGTGGCCAATACCGAACAGGCTCTCGGAGATCACCGTAATGCCACGCACCTGCAACAGCTCGCGTGCGGCCTCCCCATTGCGCCGCCCCACCAGCATGGCCTCGGGTCGCCCTTGGCCGGGAAACATGTTGCCGCCACCAAAAATCTTGGCCTCGCAGTCTTGCGGGCGCAGGCCATAGCTGCCCAGCTCTTGCAGCATCAGTCGCAGCGCTTCGTCACCATAACGACCGTCGAGTTCGAGGTCGCCGCCCAAACCGCTGCGCGTGGGCAACAGGAAGTGCGACATGCCGCCCATGCGTGCCGCCGCATGCCATAGCGTGATGGAGACGCAAGAGCCCAGAATGGTGCGAATCTGGTATTCCTTGTCGCCCACAAACAGCTCGCCCGGCTGCAGGAAGATGTCGATCAGGTCCGGCTTGTATTTCATGTGTGTCATGTCACACCGGCTTTCGGTAAACCGAAGGGGCAACTTGCTCCAGTTCCTGGCTGATGCCGTTGAGGCTCTCCGAATGGCCCACGCAAAAATAGGCGCCGGGCTTGAGCGTGCTGATCAACCGACCCACCACCTGGCGCTTGGTCTCGTCGTTGAAGTAAATCATCACGTTGCGCAAAAAGACGAAGTCAAACTGCCCCACATGGGGCAAGGCCTCATTCAGATTCACCTGGCGAAAACTCACCCGGTTGCGCAGCTCGCGCGCAATCAACAACTTGCCCTCGTAATCGCCCTGGCCCTTGAGGCAAAAGCGGCGCAAGTACGGCGCCGGTATCTGGCGCGCCCGCTCCATCGGATACAGGGCGCGGCTGGCACCGGTCAGAACCTTGGTGCTGATGTCGCTGCCCAGCACTTCCCAGGGCGTTGCGGCCAGGGTATCGGACAGCACCATGGCGATGCTGTAGGCCTCTTCACCGCTGGAGCTGGCCGCGCTCCAGACGCGGTAACTTTGACTGCGGCCGCGCGCCTCCACTAGTTTCTCGCGCAAGAAGTCGAAATGCTTGGACTCGCGAAAGAAATAGGTTTCATTGGTGGTCAGCAGGTCTACCGCAATCTGCACCTCGGCCGGATCCTCACCCGAGGCCAAAAGCCGAAAATAGTCGCTGAAGTTGTCCATCCCGTGTGCGCCCAGGCGCTTGCCCAGACGTCCCATCACCAGTTCCTTTTTGCTGGCCGACAGGGTGATGCCGGCCGAATCAAAAATGAACTGCTGAAACTTGGCCAGCTCGGCGCTGCTGATGGCTCGCATCTTTTCCGGCTCAGGCGCTCAACAAATGCATGTCACCGGATGCAGCGGCCTGGCCCATCTGGCCAATCTCCTCGCTGGACAGCACCCGGTCCACATTGAGCAGGATGACGAACTTGCCATTGACCTTGCCAATGCCCTCGATGAAGTCGGGCCGAATCTTGGCGCCAAAGCTGGGCGCTGGCTCGATCTCGGAGGCCGGGATTTCCAGCACCGCTTGCACCGAGTCCACCACCACGCCCATGTTCTGGCGCTCGCCCTCGACCTGGGTGGCCACCTCGATGATGACAATGCAAGTGCTCTTGCCGACCGGTGTGGACGGCTTGCCAAAGCGGCTACTTAGGTCCATCACCGGCACCACCGCACCGCGCAGATTGATCACACCACGGATGCAGGCCGGCATCATCGGCACCTCGGTCAGACTGGAGTACCAGATGATTTCCTTGATGCACAGGATATCGATGGAGAACATCTCGCCGCCCAGCATGAAGGTCAGGTACTGCTTCTCCTCCACCGCCGCGCTCACCGCAACCGGCTGCCTGCCGCCTGCTTTTACCAATGCATTCATGACGCGCTCCTTAGAATTTGGTGAACTGCGTTTCGTCTATGTCGGCAAGGGAGTGGGTGGGCTGGTGGCTGCTGCCGGACCGTGTCGGGGCCGATCTGGAGGCAGTCGGTTTGGCCGTCGGCCCGCTCTTGCGCACCGCAAAACCGGTGTTGCGAGTGGCGCCCATGCCGTGCAGCTTGAAAAAGGACATGGTCTGCTGCAGCTGTTCGGCCTGGCTGCTCATCTCTTCCGAGGTGGCTGCCAGCTCTTCCGAGCTGGAGGCATTTTGCTGCGTGGTCTGGTTGAGCTGGCTCACCGCTGCGTTGATCTGACCGACACCGGAGGACTGCTCGCTGGA
>CAIMZI010000106.1 GCA_903845935.1 uncultured beta proteobacterium
CCGGTTTCGGTGGGGGCGCTGTAGGTCACGTTGCTGATGCGATCGGCTTGCGCTTCAAAGGCCGCAGAGGCCTCGTCAATTTGCTCGGGCGACTGGATCTTCACCGTCATCAGCACCTTGGTCACATCGTTCTTCACCGAATCGAGCAACTGGCCAAACAGCTCAAAGGCCTCGCGCTTGTATTCCTGCTTGGGCTGCTTTTGCGCATAGCCGCGCAGGTGAATGCCCTGGCGCAGGTAGTCCAGCGCGCTCAGGTGGTCGCGCCAATGCGTGTCAATGCTTTGCAGCAGCACCATGCGCTCAAACTGAGTGAAGTTCGCATCGCCCACCAGCTCCAGCTTGGCCTGAAATACGGCGTCGGCCGCCTTGGTCACGGTATCCAGAATGTCCTGGTCGGTGATGGCGCTGGCCTCGGCAATCTGCTTGTGCAGGTCCAGCTCCATCTGCCATTCATCGGCCAGCACTTTTTGCAGCGCGGGAATGTCCCACTGCTCTTCCACCGTTTCATGGGGCACAAAGGTGCGCACCAGGTCCTCGAAGCAGCCTTCGCGCAGTGACGCAATCTGGGCGCTCAGACTTTGTGCATCCAGAATCGCATTGCGCTGCTGGTAGATCACCTTGCGCTGGTCGTTGGAGACATCGTCGTATTCGAGCAGCTGCTTGCGCATGTCGAAGTTGCGCGCTTCCACCTTGCGCTGGGCGCTCTCGATGCTGCGCGTCACGATACCGGCCTCAATCGCCTCGCCATCGGGCATCTTCAGGCGGTCCATGATGGACTTGACGCGGTCACCGGCAAAGATGCGCATCAGCGAATCGTCCAGGCTCAGGTAAAAGCGCGAGGAACCGGGGTCGCCCTGGCGGCCGGAGCGGCCACGCAGCTGGTTGTCGATGCGGCGCGACTCATGGCGCTCGGTGGCGATGATGCGCAGACCACCCAGGGCCTTGACGGCCTCGTGGTCGCGCGTCC
Organism: uncultured beta proteobacterium; assembly: GCA_903845935.1. Taxonomy (GTDB): domain Bacteria; phylum Pseudomonadota; class Gammaproteobacteria; order Burkholderiales; family Burkholderiaceae_C; genus Allorhodoferax. The sequence continues at coordinate 968 of CAIMZI010000106.1, forward strand.
AGTCGGTGCGAATCTGGGCAATGGCGGCCTGCTTGGCGGCCTCGTCCAGCGACACGTCTGCCTCCACATCCTCCAGCGTTTTCTGGATGCTGCCGCCCAAAACGATGTCGGTACCCCGACCGGCCATATTGGTGGCAATCGTGATCATCTTGGCGCGCCCTGCCTGGGCCACGATATCGGCCTCGCGGGCATGCTGCTTGGCGTTGAGCACCTGGTGCGGCAACTTCTCTTTTTCCAGCAACGTCGCAATGATTTCAGAGTTTTCGATCGAGGTGGTACCCACCAGCACCGGCTGGCCGCGCTCGTAACATTCGCGGATGTCGTGAATAGCCGCCTCGTATTTTTCGCGCGTGGTCTTGTAGACGCGGTCCAACTGGTCTTCGCGGCGGCTCTTGCGGTTCGGCGGAATCACCACGGTTTCCAGACCGTAGATTTCCTGGAACTCATAGGCCTCGGTGTCGGCGGTGCCGGTCATGCCGGCCAGCTTGCCGTAGAGGCGGAAGTAGTTCTGGAAGGTAATCGACGCCAGGGTCTGGTTTTCGGCCTGGATTTCCACGCCTTCCTTGGCCTCCACGGCCTGGTGCAGACCGTCGCTCCAGCGGCGTCCGGTCATCAGGCGGCCGGTGAATTCGTCGACGATGATGATCTCGCCCTCTTGCACCACGTAATGCTGGTCGCGGTGGTACAGGTGGTTGGCCCGCAGCGCCGCGTACAGGTGGTGCATCAGCGTGATATTGGCCGGGTCGTACAGGGACGCACCTTCGGCGATCAGGCCCAGGCCCGACAAAATGCGCTCGGCATTCTCATGACCGGCCTCGGTCAAAAACACCTGATGCGATTTTTCATCCACCGTGAAGTCGCCCGGTTTGGTGACGCCCTCGCCGGTGTGCGGATCGGCCTCGCCCTCCTGGCGCGTCATCAGGGGCACGACCTTGTTGATGGCCAGGTACATGTCGGTGTGGTCTTCGGCCTGACCGCTGATGATCAGCGGCGTGCGCGCCTCATCGATCAGGATCGAGTCCACCTCGTCGACGATGGCAAAGTTCAGCCCGCGCTGCACCCGGTCGCCCACCTCGTGCACCATGTTGTCGCGCAGGTAGTCAAAGCCGTATTCGTTGTTGGTGCCGTAGGTGATGTCCGAACGGTAGGCGGCCTGCTTTTCCTCGCGAGGGGCTTGGGGCAGGTTGATGCCTACGCTCAGACCCAGGAAGTTGTAGAGCCGGCCCATCCAGCGCGCATCGCGACTGGCCAGGTAGTCATTCACCGTCACCACGTGCACGCCCTTGCCGGTCAGGGCATTCAAATAGACCGGCAAGGTGGAGGTCAGCGTCTTGCCCTCGCCAGTGCCCATTTCTGAAATCTTGCCGTAATGCAGCGACATGCCGCCCAGCAATTGCACATCAAAGTGGCGCATCTTCATGATGCGCTTGGAGCCCTCGCGCACCACGGCAAAGGCTTCGGGCAGCACCGAGTCCAGCGTTTCGCCATTGGCCACACGGGTCTTGAACTCTTCGGTCTTGGCCTTGAGTGCGTCATCGCTGAGCTTTTCGAACTCGGGCTCCAGCGCATTGATGCGAGTCACCACAGAACGGTAAGTTTTGAGCAGACGGTCGTTACGACTTCCGAAGATTTTGGTAAGAATGTTGGTTGCCATGCGAGCGAGACCGGCCTGTTGCCCAGGGTGGGCGCACAGAACAGCGCAGTCCTTTTTCTAATCAAGGTGAAGTGAGGGCAACCCGGCAAATTGCAAGCGCCAGGGCGCTCGCGGCTTGCACAGCCTGCGAAAGCGTTGATTTTAACGTTTGCCCAGCGGGCTCAGATTGCTAGCTGCATTGAGACACCTCTAAAGGTCCTGTCACCAGCATCGACGCACCGTGTATCCCTGATAATTCCGCGCTAGCCATTCTCTCAAGGGTCCATGCACCGCCGCAACCACGCCGTCACGCTGTTACAGGCCACCCGCGAATCTGAAACCCTCAGCCGCCTGCTCGACCTCGCCTCGGAATCGGCAGCGCGGCTGCAATCCATACAATCCCTGCTGCCCATCTACCTGCGCGCCAGCGTGCATCCGGGGCCGATTGAAGGCCCGGTGTGGTGCCTGTTGCTGGACGGCAACGCTGCAGCCGCAAAAATCAAACAACTGCTACCGGCGCTGGAGGCCCATCTGCGCAGCAAGGGTTGGGACGTTCAGTCGATTCGACTCAAGGTGCAAATGACGCACATTCGGACTTGATGTCCGGAGTTTTTCCGCTTAACTGGAAAATGAGGCTACAAATGGGTCCGAATGGACTATTGAGCTGGCCTGCAAAAGCTGACAAACTGAGCGCCAAAGTACATAACCATGCCCATTACAACCGCAATCGTTCTTCCCAATCTGGCCTATCTGGGTGCAGCGTCCAACTATTTGGAAGAGATTTACGAGGTATTGGGCCCGTTGGCTCTATTTGATGGCTTCACGCCCGAAGAGCATTCGATCCTCTGCGATTACATGGAATGCTACGCGGCGGACGCGGGCGTCACCATCTTCAGCGAAGGCGAACAGGGCGACTTCATGATGTTGGTGCTCACCGGCAGCGTCAATGTCATCAAGCACGACAAAGACTCCAAGGAAAAAGTGGTGTCCGAGGTCGGCCCCGGCGGCTTTTTGGGTGAAATGTCGCTGGTGGACGGGCAAGCCCGTTTTGCCAGTTGCGTTGCCACCGTGCCCACCGATGTGGCGATATTGCATAGACGCGATCTGGCCGGCATGGTGTCGGGCCAACCCCAGGTGGGCGTCAAGGTGCTGCTGCTGCTGCTGCAACTGGTGACCAGGCGGCTGCGGGATGCCACCACCCGCATGCTGCCCACCATCGAATCCAACTGGATCTAGATTTTAGTTACGCTCTCGCGTCGCCCCAGCGCAGGTCTGAGGAGTCGTTGCCACGATAAATCGTGTTGCC
>CAIMZI010000107.1 GCA_903845935.1 uncultured beta proteobacterium
CCCACAGCCACATCCTGATTCCGCAGTGGTCTGCCTCCAGCTACCGCATGGCCTTTAACGCCTGGCACCTGGCCAAACCAAAGACCAGCCCGCCGTATTCGCCGGGTGAAAGCTGGGCCATTGACACCTGGTGGGCGCGCTGATGGCGGCCTACATCCTCAAGCGCCTGGCGCTGATGCTGCCCACCTTGTTTGGCGTGCTGTTCCTGACCTTTGTGGTGGTGCAGTTTGTGCCCGGCGGGCCGGTGGAGCAGTATCTGGCCGAGGCCCGGGCGGGTAAGGGAGTCAGCGCGGAAGGCGGCGCTAGCTACCGGGGCTCACAGGGCGTGGACCCCAAGCGCTTAGAGCAGGCAAGGGCCCTTTATGGATTTGACAAGCCGGCGCCGGAGCGCTTCTGGCGCATGTTATGGCAGTTTGCCCACTTCGATCTGGGCACCAGTTTTTTCCAGAACCGTGCCGTCTCCCAGCTGATCTGGGAAAAGTTGCCGGTGTCCATGAGCCTGGGGCTGTGGACCTTCTTTATCAGCTACCTGGTCGCCGTGCCGCTGGGTGTGGCTAAGGCGATGCGTGCCGGTTCGCGCTTTGACCTGCTCACCACGCTGCTGATTCTGGTGGGCTATGCGATTCCCGGCTTTGTGCTGGGCGTGGCGCTGCTGGTTATCTTTGGCGGCCAGTTGCAGTGGTTTCCGCTGCGCGGATTGACGTCGAGCAACTGGGAGCAGTTGGCCTGGGGCGCGCGCATCACCGACTACCTCTGGCATATCGCCATGCCGGTCACGGCCATGGTGTTGGGCAGCTTTGCGGTGACCGCCATGCTGACCAAGAACGCCTTCCTGGAGGAGATCCGCAAACAGTATGTGGTGACGGCCCGCGCCAAGGGCCTGTCGGAGCGGCGCGTGCTGTGGAAGCATGTGATGCGCAACGCGCTAATCCCCATTGTCACCGGCTTTCCGGCGGCCTTTATTGGCGCCTTTTTCACCGGCTCGCTCCTGATCGAAACCCTGTTTTCTCTGGACGGTCTGGGCCTGCTCAGCTACGAGAGTGTGATCCGGCGCGACTATCCTGTGGTCATGGGCACGCTGTTTTTCTTTACCCTGATCGGGCTGGTGACCAAGCTCCTGTCCGATCTTTGCTATGTCTGGGTAGACCCCAGAGTTCGTTTTGATTAAGCCCACCGAATCCGTGTCTCCAACGCGGCGGGCCTGGGCGCGCTTCAGGCGTAACCGGCTGGGCTTTGTCAGCCTGGTAATTTTTTGCACCCTGGTGCTCCTGAGCCTGGCCGCTGAACTGGTGTCGAACGACCGACCCTTGGTCGTCGTCTACCAGGGTCAGACCTATTGGCCCATTGCGCGCGACTACCCTGAGACCACCTTTGGCGGTGACTTCGCCACGCCCACCGATTACCTCGATCCGTTTATCCGCCAGAAGCTGAACGAGCCCGGCAATTGGGCGCTGTTTGCGCCGAATCGCTACGGGCCCAAGACGCTCAATTACTTTGCCAAGTCGCCGAACCCGGCTCCACCCACGTCCGACAACTGGCTGGGCACCGATGACCGAGGCCGCGATCTGCTGGCCCAGTTAATTTACGGCTTTCGGGTCAGCGTGCTGTTTGCCTTGGCGCTGACCTTTACCGGTGTGTTGCTGGGCGTAATTGCCGGCGCCATCCAAGGATTTTTTGGTGGCAAGACCGATCTGGTTTTTCAGCGCTTTATCGAGATCTGGAGCTCCATGCCCGAGCTCTATTTGCTGATTATTTTTAGCGCCCTGTTTGCGCCCAGCGTGGCGCTGCTGCTCATCCTGCTCAGCCTGTTTGGCTGGATGGGATTGTCGGACTATGTGCGTGCCGAGTTCCTGCGCAACCGGCAGATGGACTATGTGCGTGCCGCCCGTGCCCTGGGTGTGTCCAACTGGAAAATCATCATCCGCCATGTGCTGCCCAATAGCCTGACGCCGGTGGTCACCTTTTTGCCTTTTCGCATGAGCGGCGCCATCCTGGCGTTGACCTCGCTGGACTTTCTAGGCCTGGGTGTGCCGCCTGGCACCCCATCCCTGGGCGAGCTGCTGTCGCAGGGCAAGAACAATATCGACGCCTGGTGGATTTCGCTGTCCACCTTCGCCGTGCTGGTGATCACCCTGCTGCTCTTGACCTTTATGAGCGACGCCTTGCGCGATGCAGTGGACCAGAGAAAGGCCCAGGAATGAGCCTGCTGTCGGTTCGCGGCCTGAATATCGCATTTGGTGGAAACGCCGTGGTGCATGGCGTGGATTTTGAGGTTGCAGTTGGAGAGAAGCTGGCCCTGGTCGGTGAGTCGGGCTCGGGCAAGACCGTCACCGCTCTGAGCATCCTGGGCCTGGTGGAGGGCGCACAGCTCAGTGGCCAACTGCTGTTTGAAACGCCGGATGGCCCGGTCGATTTATTGCGTGTGCCGCCCAGACAACTGCGCGCAATTCGTGGCCAGGACATTGCCATGGTGTTCCAGGAACCCATGACCGCGCTGAATCCGCTGTTCAGCATGGGCGAGCAGATCGCCGAGGTGTTGCAGCTTAAGAGGGGTCTGAGCGCACGCGACGCGATGCAAAAGGCCATAGACCTGCTGGCCGACACCGGCATCGCCGAGCCGGAGCGCCGCGCCAAGGCGTTTGCACACCAACTCTCTGGCGGTCAGCGCCAGCGCGCCATGATTGCCATGGCACTGGCTTGCAGCCCGAAGTTACTCATCGCTGATGAGCCAACCACGGCCCTGGATGTGACGGTGCGCCAGCAGATTTTGGATCTGCTCGACGGCCTGCAAAAGAAGACCGGCATGGCCGTGCTCTTGATCACCCACGACCTCCACATGGTGCGGCGCTTTGCCGACCGGGTGCTGGTGATGGAGCGCGGCCAGATCGTCGAGCAGGGCAGGGTGGATTCCATTTTTGCCCACCCGGCCCACAGCTACACCCGCAGCCTGCTGGCCAGCAGACCGGTGCGCGATGTGGTGGACTTTTCGCCCGATGCGTCCGATGCGATTGGAACCCGTGGCCTGCGCGTGGCCTATCCGGTGCCCAAGCCGGGCTTTTCAGGATGGTTTTCCAAGGGCGAATTTGTGGCCGTGCAGGATGCGGACCTGCGCCTGCAGGTTGGTCAGACCCTGGGCCTGGTGGGTGAATCCGGCTCCGGCAAATCCACGCTGGCCCTGGCCGTTCTGGGGCTTTTGAAGTTTTCCAACGAGGTCAGCGTGTTTGGCCGGGAATGGGGGCAGGGGCGCGCAGTCGATTTGCAAAACCGCAAGCAACTCCAGGTGGTGTTTCAGGATCCGTTTTCATCCCTGTCGCCGCGCATGACCTTGGAGGAAATTGTCGGCGAAGGACTGTCGGTCCATGCGCCGGAGCTGGCCCAGCTGGCGGTGCGAGAGCGGGTGCTGGCCGCCTTGCAGGAAGTGGGCCTGGACGAGACGCAGTTTCCCGGTCTGTTGCAGCGCTATCCGCACCAGTTCTCCGGCGGTCAACGCCAACGCATTGCGATTGCCCGCGCGCTGATCGTTCAACCCCGCGTGCTGGTGCTGGACGAACCCACCAGCGCGCTGGACGTCACCATGGCCCAGCAAATTCTGCAATTGCTGCAGCGCCTGCAGGCGGAGCATGGTCTGGCCTATCTGCTGATCACCCATGATGTGGCGCTGGTGCGCGCCATGGCACACCATGTGGCGGTGATGAAAGACGGGCAAATTGTCGAGCAGGGCACGGTACAGGCCGTATTCGAGTCGCCAACCCAGGACTACACCCGCAGCCTGCTCGCCTCCAGCGATTAATGGCTTCAGAATCAAGGCACTTAGCCCTTGATTAGGTTACAATCCAAGCTCACGACCAAACGGGCGGGTATTTACCGCCCGTTTTTTTTGGTCGATTGTTTTTAGCACGTGTTTATGACAAGTGTTTATGTCAGGTGTTTTGGGTTACTTTTGCAATAGGAATTGAGACGGCGTGGCGCTTCAGGAAATCGTTGAACAGACAGTCAGTGGCTTAGGTTATGACCTGGTGGAGATTGAACGCTCCGCCGGTGGGCTGCTGCGCATCACCATCGATTTGCCCTGGACCCAGCCTGCCGAGGGCGCTGTAGCGGCTGATCAGTTCATCAATGTGGAAGACTGCGAAAAGGTCAACCGCCAGCTGTTGTTTGCCCTGGAAGTGGATGGAATCGAATATAAGCGGCTGGAGGTTTCCTCGCCCGGTATCGACCGTCCCTTGCGCCATGCCGCAGATTTTGAGCGTTTTGTCGGCCATGTGATTGACCTCACCTTGAAGGCGCCCATGGGTGCTGCGGCCAACGGCCAGGTGCATGCCAGTCGCAAGAAATTTCGCGGCACGCTGGAGCGTGTGTCCCACGAAGACGGCGCAGTGAGCTGGCAAATTGTCTGGAGCGATGCGCCTCCAGCCAAGCCGGGCCAAAGGATTAGCAAGAAGCGTGTGCCGCCACCGATGCAGGTGCTGGGCTTTACGCTGGATGAGATACGTGAATCGCGCCTGGCTCCGATTGTGAGCTTCAAGGGGCTCGGACAGGGTGGCAGCACGGGTGGCGAAGAGCCGGCCGTGGGCCAGGAAGTTTAGTTTTGTTGTTGATAAGAGTGATCAGGAGAGTCATGGCATGAATCGCGAATTGTTGATGCTGGTTGAAGCTATTTCCCGTGAGAAAAACGTGGAACGTGATGTGGTGTTGGGCGCTGTGGAAGCGGCCCTGGCGCAAGCCACCAAAAAGCTCTACCCCGGTGAAGTGGACATCCGGGTGGCATTGGACCGCGACAGCGGAAGCTACGAAACCTTCCGCCGTTGGCATGTGGTACCGGATGAAGCCGGACTGCAACTGCCCGACCAGGAAATCCTGCTGTTTGAAGCGCTGGAGCAAATTCCCGACATTGAGGTCGATGAATACATCGAGGAATCGGTTCCTTCGGTGCCTATCGGACGCATTGGCGCCATGGCTGCCAAGCAGGTGATTCTGCAAAAGATCCGTGATGCCGAGCGCGAGATGCTGCTCAACGACTTCATGGCGCGCGGCGAAAAGATTTTCGTCGGCACCGTCAAGCGCATGGACAAGGGCGACATCATTGTGGAGAGCGGCCGTGTCGAAGGTCGTCTGCGCCGCAGCGAAATGATCCCCAAGGAAAATCTGCGCACCGGTGACCGCGTGCGCGCCATGATCATGGAAGTGGACCTGACCCTGCGCGGCGCACCGATTGTGCTGTCGCGTTCGGCTCCCGAATTCATGATCGAGCTGTTCCGCCAGGAAGTGCCCGAAATCGAGCAAGGCCTGCTGGAGATCAAGTCCTGCGCCCGGGATTCCGGTTCGCGCGCCAAGATTGCCGTGCTGTCGCACGACAAGCGCGTCGACCCCATTGGCACCTGCGTCGGAGTGCGTGGCACCCGCGTCAACGGTGTCACCAACGAGTTGGCCGGTGAGCGTGTAGACATCGTGCTGTGGAGCGAGGATCCTGCACAGTTTGTGATCGGTGCCCTGGCCCCAGCCAATGTATCCAGCATCGTGGTGGACGAAGAGCGCCATGCCATGGATGTGGTGGTCGATGAAGAGAACCTGGCGATTGCCATCGGTCGCGGCGGACAAAATGTGCGCCTGGCTTCCGAGTTGACCGGCTGGAAAATCAACATCATGGATGCGGCTGAGTCTGCCCAGAAGCTGGCTAACGAGACCGATTCGGGTCGCCGCCTGTTCATGGAAAAGCTCGATGTGGACGAAGAGATTGCCGACATTCTGATTGCAGAAGGCTTTACCAGCCTGGAAGAAGTGGCCTACGTTCCGCTGCAGGAAATGTTGGAAATTGAGAGCTTCGACGAAGACACGGTGCATGAACTGCGCAACCGTGCGAAAGACGCCTTGCTGACGATGGAAATCGCACACGAGGAAAGTGTCGAAGAAGTGTCGCAAGACCTGCGTGATCTGGAAGGCCTGACACCTGAGTTGATTGGCAAGCTGGCAGAAAAGGGCGTTCACACCCGTGACGACCTGGCCGACCTGGCTGTTGACGAACTCACCGACATCACCGCTCAGACCGCTGATGAGGCCCATGCCCTGATCATGAAAGCGCGCGCACATTGGTTTACCAATGACGCCGTTCGCCCAGAGTAATGGTCATGCAATAGAAATCCAGTAATGGTTGGCGGTTGCCTCACAAGGGCACTGCGAACCGACCCAAAGGTTACATAAACAAATGTCTAGTACGACCGTCGCCGAGTTTGCCAATGAACTCAAAAAATCCACCGATACGCTGCTGGAGCAGCTGAAGTCGGCCGGTGTAGCCAAGAACGCTGCATCCGACCCACTGACTGATGCCGACAAGCACAAGTTGCTCGGTTTTCTGCAAAGCAGCCATGGCACGAATTCGCCAGAGCGCAAGAAAATCACCTTGGTGAAGAAGCAGACCACCGAGATCAAGCAGGCCGATTCCAGTGGCAAGGCGCGCACCATTCAGGTGGAAGTGCGCAAGAAGCGCACCTTTGTCCGACGCGAAGACGGCACCGACCAGCCCATAGACGGCATAGAGCATGAGCATGAAGAGGTGGAGCAAGCAGCGCCGGCGGTAGACCATGCGGAACTGACGCGCCGCGAAGAAGAGGCCCGTGGCCAGGCTGAGTTGATTCGCAGGCAGGAAGAAGAGCTGGCCGAGCGCCGCAAGGAACGCGAAGAGCAGGACGTCAAGGCCGCCCAAGTTGCCAGTGAAGCCGCTGCCAAACAGGCCGCTGACGTGCTTGCTGCTAAAGAGCAGGCTGCTCGGGATGCCGCTACCAAGCCGCAGGTCAAGGTCAAGATTAAAGTGCCAGAGATCGATCACGCCGCCGTCGCCGCTGCGGCTGCGGCCGCTGCCGAACTCAAGCGCGTGCAGGACGCAGAAAAAGCGGCCGCCGCCGTTGCTGCCTCCAAGGTGCAGGCGATTGAAGACGCATCGCGCGCAGCCGATCTGGGTGACCGCCGTCGCAAGGCCGAGGCTGAAGCCGCCGCCATCCGCACCATGATGTCAGCGCCCAAGCGCGTGTTGGTTGCCAAGCGTCCCGAAGAACTGCGTGCAGAAGCCGCAGCCAAGGCCGGCATCAAGGGCACGCTGCACAAGCCGCCAGCCGGTACGGTGCCGCCTAAGCCGGGCGTCAAGCCTGCTGCTGGCACGGCCGCACCGGCCGCACCTGGCGCCAACAAGGAAGTCAAATCCGCCAAGCTGTCTAGCAGCTGGGCTGGAGATCCTGCCAAGAAGAAAGAACTCAAGACCCGTGGCGACACCGGTGCTGGTGCCGGTAGGTCGACCAACTGGCGCACAGGACCACGTGGCCGGCGTGGCAGCAATGACCGCGATCGCGACCATCACCAGCAGCAGCAGGCCGCAGTGGAAACCCGCATCCTGGAAGTGCACGTGCCGGAAACCATCACCGTGGCCGAACTGGCACACAAGATGGCAGTCAAGGCCTCCGAGGTCATCAAGCAATTGATGAAGCTGGGCCAAATGGTCACCATCAACCAGCCGCTGGACCAGGACACCGCCATGATTTTGGTGGAAGACATGGGCCACAAGGCCGTGGTTGCCGCACTCGATGATCCCGAAGCCTTTACCGACGACGAAACACTGGGTCAGCATTCGGAATCGCTGCCGCGCGCGCCTGTCGTCACCGTCATGGGTCACGTCGACCATGGCAAGACCTCGCTGTTGGATTACATCCGTCGCGCCAAGGTGGCGGCCGGCGAAGCCGGTGGCATTACCCAGCACATTGGTGCTTACCACGTGGAAACTCCGCGCGGTATGGTGTCCTTCCTCGACACCCCTGGTCACGAGGCCTTCACGGCCATGCGTGCCCGCGGTGCCAAGGCCACTGACATTGTGATTTTGGTGGTCGCAGCCGACGACGGCGTGATGCCGCAGACCAAGGAAGCCATCAAGCACGCCAAGGCGGCCGGTGTTCCTATCGTGGTGGCCATTACCAAGTCGGACAAGCCCGATGCCAACTTCGAGCGCGTCAAAAACGAGCTGGTGGTGGAAGAGGTGGTGCCGGAAGAATTCGGTGGTGAATCGCCCTTTGTGGCGGTGTCCTCCAAGACCGGCATGGGCATTGATGCCTTGCTGGAACAGGTGCTGTTGCAGGCCGAAGTGCTGGAACTCAAGGCGCCAGTCGATGCCATGGCCAAGGGCCTGGTGATTGAAGCCAAGTTGGACAAGGGCCGCGGCCCGGTGGCCACGGTCCTGATCCAGTCCGGTACGCTCAAGGCGGGCGACGTGGTGTTGGCCGGCCAGACCTATGGCCGCGTGCGCGCCATGCTGGACGAGAACGGTAAGACCATCAAGTCTGCCGGCCCTTCGATTCCCGTGGAAATCCAGGGCCTGACCGAAGTGCCCCAGGCCGGTGATGAATTCATGGTGATGTCCGACGAACGCCGGGCCCGTGAAATTGCTACCTACCGCGCCGGCAAGTTCCGCAACACCAAGCTGGCCAAACAGCAAGCCGCCAAGCTGGAAAACATGTTCTCGGACCTGTCGTCTGGCGACGTCAAGATGCTGCCCATCATTGTCAAGTCCGACGTGCAGGGTTCGCAGGAAGCCTTGGCGCAGTCCCTGCTCAAGCTGTCCACCGACGAAGTCAAGGTGCAAATGGTCTACTCGGCCGTGGGTGCCATCAGCGAATCCGACATCAATTTGGCGATTGCGTCCAAGTCGGTGGTGATCGGCTTCAATGTGCGAGCCGATGCCGGTGCGCGCAAACTGGCCGAAAACAACGGTGTGGATATCCGCTACTACAACATCATTTACGACGCGGTCGATGAGTTGAAGGCGGCCATGTCAGGCATGTTGGCCCCAGAAAAGCGCGAAGAGATCATCGGTTCGGCCGAGATCCGCACCGTGTTCGTGGCCTCCAAGATCGGTACAGTTGCCGGTTGTATGGTCACCAGCGGACTGGTCAATCGCAGCGCGCATTTCCGCCTGTTGCGCAACAACGTGGTGATCTACACCGGCGAACTGGACTCACTGAAGCGCATGAAGGACGATGTGCGCGAAGTCAAGGAAGGCTTCGAGTGCGGTATCAAGCTCAAGAACTACAACGACATCAACGTGGGTGATCAGCTCGAGTTCTTTGAAATTCGTGAAATCGCCCGGACGCTGTAAGACCCCATGGTGAAGAAAAAGTCATCCACACCCAACCGCGGCTTTCGCGTCGCCGATCAGATCCAGCGGGATCTGACCGAGCTGATTGCGCGCGAGCTCAAAGACCCGCGGGTGGGCATGGTGACCATCCAGGCGGTGGAGGTCACGCCCGATTACGCGCATGCCAAGGTGTTTTTCAGCCTGCTGGTGGGAGATCCGGTGCAAACCGCCGAAGGTCTGAATCAGGCTGCGGGTTTTTTGCGTGCCGGTTTGTTTAAGCGTCTGCACATTCATACCGTGCCGACCTTGCACTTTCACTTTGACCAGACAGTGGAGCGCGCGGCTGATATGAATGCGCTGATTGCCAAGGCAGTCGCAAGCAAGGCCAAAGAGGACTAGCCATGGAATCTGTCGTGCTGTCCCAGGGTGCGGCTGCTGCTCCCACGGGCGGCAAGCAGCAACGCGTGAAGGTACAGCGCAGACCGGTGCACGGTGTGCTGCTGTTGGACAAGCCGATTGGTTTTTCTAGCAACCAGGCTTTGCAAAAGGTGAAATGGTTGCTCAGGGCCGAGAAAGCGGGCCACACCGGCACGCTGGATCCGCTGGCCACCGGTGTGCTGCCGATTTGTTTTGGTGCAGCGACCAAGTTCAGCCAGATGCATCTGGATGCCGACAAGGGCTATGCGACCACGCTGCGCCTTGGCATCAAGACCAGCACGGCAGATGCCGAAGGAGTGGTGATAGTAGAGCGGCCGGTGCAGGTGACGATGGAGCAGTTGGAGCAGGTGGTACTCAGATTTACGGGCCCGATTGCCCAGGTGCCGCCCATGCACAGCGCCCTGAAGAAGGATGGGAAGGCTCTGTATGAATATGCCAGGGCCGGCATTGAGATTGAGCGCGAGGCGCGCCATGTGACGATTTACAGCATCCAGATCGTGGGAGAACGGCTGGAAGCGGAGAAGCCCGAAGTGGACTTGGTGGTGGAGTGCAGCAAGGGCACCTACATCCGCACTTTGGGTGAAGACATTGGTGAGGCGCTGGGTTGTGGCGCACACCTGAGTGCATTGCGGCGCATACGCACCGGCGGCTTTGACGCGTCGCAGTGTGTAAGCGTGGCGGCACTGGAGGCCATGACGGATGAACAACGTCTGGCCTGTGTTCGACCTTCCGAAGACCTGCTCGCAGGTCATACGGTGGTCACGCTGGATGCCGACAATGCGGCACGGTTTCTAAGTGGTATGCGCAGACGCGGTGCCTGGAGTGATGCGCAGGCAGTGGCAGTTTTTGCACAAGCCCCGCGCGCACTTCTGGGTAGCGCGCATGTGAAAGGCGGGGAGTTGATCCCCACGCGGCTCTTGAGTCCGCCCGAGGTCAGTGAATCCCTGCTACAGCAGCAGTTAATGAATGTTTGAAAGTGAAATATGAGCCATAAGCAGATCAGAAATATCGCCATCATCGCCCACGTTGACCATGGCAAAACCACCATGGTTGACCAGTTGTTGCGCCAGTCTGGCACCTTTGCCGAGCACGAAAAAGTGGTCGACACCGTGATGGACAACAACGCGATTGAAAAAGAGCGTGGCATCACGATTCTGGCCAAGAACTGCGCCGTGACCTGGGAAGGCACGCACATCAACATCGTGGATACCCCCGGACACGCCGACTTCGGCGGCGAAGTGGAACGTGCACTCAGCATGGTGGACGGTGTGGTGCTGCTGATCGACGCCCAGGAAGGCCCCATGCCCCAGACCCGCTTTGTGACCAAGAAGGCTTTGGCCCTCGGTCTCAAACCCATTCTGGTGGTGAACAAGGTAGACAAGCCCGGCGCGCGCCCTGACTTCGTGGTCAACGCGGCATTCGATCTGTTTGACAAGCTCGGCGCCACCGACGAACAGCTCGATTTCCCCGTGGTGTACGCCTCCGGCATCAACGGCTGGTCCTCGATGGAAGAGGGCGCTCAGGGTGAGCAATGGGGTCCCGATATGTCGGCCCTGTTCAACACCATTCTGGCCCACGTGCCAGCCCAGAGCGGTGACCCTGCAGCTCCTCTGCAACTGCAAATTTCCGCACTCGACTTCTCGACCTTTGTCGGTCGCATCGGCGTCGGTCGTGTCAGCCAAGGGACCATCCGCCCCATGATGGACGTGGTCGTCATGGAAGGTCCGGACGGCAAGCCCGTCAAGGGCCGCGTCAATCAGGTTCTGACCTTCCAAGGCCTGGAACGCGTGCAAGCCACCGAAGCCGGTCCCGGCGAAATCGTGCTGATCAACGGCCTGACCGATATCGGAATCGGCGTCACAATCACCGACCCGGCCAACCCCGCACCGCTGCCCATGCTCAAGGTCGATGAGCCGACCCTGACCATGAACTTCTGCGTCAACACTAGCCCGCTGGCCGGTCGCGAAGGCAAGTACGTCACCAGCCGCCAAATCTGGGACCGCCTGCAAAAAGAGCTGCAACACAACGTGGCACTGCGCGTCAAGGAAACCGACGAAGAAGGTATCTTCGAAGTCATGGGTCGCGGCGAATTGCACCTGACCATCCTGCTGGAAAACATGCGCCGCGAAGGCTACGAGATGGCTGTTTCCAAGCCACGCGTGGTGTTCCGTGATGTGAACGGCGAAAAGCACGAGCCTATCGAGTTGGTCACAGCCGACATCGAAGAGCAGCACCAGGGCGGCGTGATGCAAGCACTGGGCGAGCGCAAGGGCGATCTGGTGAACATGGAGCCGGATGGACGCGGCCGTGTGCGCCTGGAATATCGCATTCCTGCCCGTGGACTGATCGGTTTCACCAATGAGTTCCTGAACTTGACGCGTGGTTCCGGCCTGATCTCCAACATCTTTGACAGCTACGAGCCGCACAAGGGTGATATCGGTGGACGCAAGAACGGCGTGCTGATCTCCATGGACGCCGGTGAAATTTTCACCTACGCTCTGGGTAAGCTCGACGAGCGCGGCCGCATGTTTGTGCGCCCCAACGATCCGGTCTATGAAGGCATGATCGTCGGTATTCACAGCCGTGAAAACGATCTCGTAGTGAACGCCACGCGTACCAAGCAGCTGACCAACTTCCGCGTTTCCGGCAAGGAAGACGCGATCAAGATCACGCCGCCTATCGATTGCACGCTGGAATACGGTGTGGAATTCATTGAGGACGACGAGTTGGTGGAAATCACGCCCAAGTCGATCCGTCTGCGCAAGCGTTACCTGACCGAAAGCGATCGCAAGCGTTATAGCCGCTAAACCCGGCACACACCTTGAAGTTGCGACACAACCAGGCCGTCGCTCTGATGGTGCTGGTGGCGCTTCTGTGGTCCACCGCAGGAGTCGTCACCCGCCATCTGGATTTTGCGCGCAGCTTTGAGGTTACGTTCTGGCGCGCCCTGTTCGCGGCTATTAGCCTGCTGCTGATCCTGCCCTTTTTTCAGGGCCGCTCCGTCTTTCTGAAAATCCGCCATGCCGGTTCCGCGCTGTGGCTATCCGGCGCTTGCTGGGGCGTGATGTTCACCGCCTACATGGTGGCATTCACCTTGACCACCGTGGGTAACGTATTGGTCACGCTGGCCGTCGGTCCGCTGCTAACCGCCATCGTGGCGCGAGTAGGCATCGGTTACAGAGTGCTGCCACGCACTTGGGCTGCCATTCTGGTGGCCGGTGCCGGCATCGCTTATATGTTTGCATCCCAGGTCGGCTCGGCGTCGCTGCTGGGCAGCCTGGTGGCCTTGTCGATTCCGATGGCTGCCGCGGTCAACTGGACCATTAGCCAGTATTTTCACGACCAGGGCCAGGAGCTCGATCTGGTGCCTGCCGTCTTGCTGGGCGCCTTGTTGTCGACGGCTGCCACCTGCTTGCTGGCCTATCCGTTTCAAGCCAGCGTACATGACATCACGCTCTTGGGTTTGCTGGGCGTGTTTCAGCTGGCCATACCCTGCGTGCTATGCATGCTCTGCGCCCGTGTGTTGCACGCTCCCGAAATTTCACTGCTGCAGTTGCTGGAGGTGATTTTCGGCATCCTGTTGGCATGGCTTGGCGCCAACGAGGTTCCCGCCCCATCGGTGCTCTTGGGCGGCAGCCTGGTGATTGGTGCGTTGGTGGCCAACGAGTGGCTGGGTTGGAAGCGCCGCTGAACGCGCGGGTTGCTGTAGGCGCGGCTGTAGCGCTTAACGTCCTCTGTCCTTCATGGCGCGCTCCACCTCGCGCTTGCCTTCGCGATCCTTGATGGTGTCGCGCTTGTCGTGCTCGGCCTTGCCCTTGGCCAACGCGATTTCGCATTTAATCTTGCCCGCCTTCCAGTGCAAATTGATGGGCACCAGGGTGTAGCCCTTTTGCTCGACCTTGGCGGTCAGGCGCTTGATCTGCTCTTTATGCAGCAATAGCTTTTTGGTGCGAACCTTGTCCGGGCTGATGTGACTGGACGCGGTGTGCAAGGGGTGAATCTGCAGACCGATGATGAACAACTCGCCATTGCGGATCACTACATAGCCATCGGTGAGCTGCACCTTACCCTCGCGCAGAGACTTGACCTCCCAGCCCTCCAGAACGATACCCGCTTCCAGGCGCTCTT
The DNA here is from genome assembly GCA_903845935.1 of uncultured beta proteobacterium. Classification (GTDB taxonomy): domain Bacteria; phylum Pseudomonadota; class Gammaproteobacteria; order Burkholderiales; family Burkholderiaceae_C; genus Allorhodoferax. The sequence goes on from CAIMZI010000107.1 coordinate 13,679, forward strand.
CGAAGAAGTAGTTGAAGGCGGCCTTTTTGTTGTCGGCAATGCGGGTAGCGGTTTCGGGTTTTTTGGCCATGGATGGGAAATGGGGACGATGATGGGGAAAGAAAGCCGCGCAGACAAATCTACACTGTCACGGCTTGTCTACAATCCCGCGCATAGCCCTATTCTATGAAAACTGTTCACAAGTCCGTTCTGATCTGGTACAGCCCCCAGGAAATGTATGCGCTGGTCGTCGATGTCGGCCAGTATCCCCAATTTTTGCCCTGGTGCGACCGTGGCACTGTGCTCGAGCAGGACGAGAGCGGCATGCTGGCCGAGATCGGAATTTCCTTTAGCGGCGTCAAGCAAAGTTTCCAAACCCGCAATGTGCATGTGGCCGGCAGCAGCGTGACGCTCAAACTGATCAAGGGTCCGTTTTCCAATCTGGATGGCGAATGGAATTTCGTGCCGATTGGCGACGGCAGCCAGCGCGCTTGTCGCGTCGAGCTGACATTGAATTACGGTTTTGACAGTGGCACGCTAAGCAAGCTGGTAGGCCCCGTGTTCGACAAGATCGCCTCCAGCATGGTCGAAGCCTTTGTCAGGCGCGCCCAAGAGGTCTACGGTGAGTGAGCCGACGATTGCCGTGACCCTGTGCTTCAGCCACACGGCAAGACAGATCTGCGAATGCGTGGTGCATCTGAAGCCGGGCAGCCGCCTGCTCGACGCGTTGCGGGAAAGCACCAGCCTCAGCGCGATCCTGGCCAAGCTGCCGGACGCGGAAGTGGACGCGCTGCAAACCGGTGTCTGGGGCCGCAAACTGGCGCCAGACCATGTGCTGCGAGATGGCGACCGGGTCGAGCTCTACCGGCCGCTCAAGGTGGATCCAAAGCTTGCAAGGCGTGAACGATTTAAGGGCCAGGGTGCTGGCCGCACCGGGCTGTTTGCCAAACGCAGGGCCGGAGCCAAGTCGGGCTACTAAGCCACTAGCGGGGCACCAAGCAGCTTGCCCAGCCTATCTGCACTCGCTGTCGATGATGGTCTGAATTCTTCGGAGTTCATCGCCGCGCCCCGCGTCGTCCATGACTTCGCGTTCGCCAGCCGCATTGGTTTGCGCGATGCGGATGCCCGAACCGATGGAAGCCTTGGCCTGCTTGGCGCGGGCACAGTTTTCAATTCGGCTCTTGAGCGCTTTTTCTTCCTCGGACTTGCGCTTGGCCGCTTCGGCCTCGGTCGCCTGTTTCTTTTTGGCTTCCAGTTCCTTGTCTATGCCAGTGCCGACAGGGCGGCTGGCGACCGGCACGCCTGTCATGGCTTGGTTTTCCTCAGTGGCGAGCACCGGGGCCAGCGCCTTGGCGGCCGCATTCGGGCGCTTGAGGATGCTTTTTTCCGGGACGTCCATGGGGGGGGCTCGGTCGCTAAATACCTTGCGTCCATCCGTGTCCAACCATTGCCACTGCGCCATGGCGCTGCCGCAGATTCCGAACAGGGCGAGGGTCCATACGACGGAAAATATTTTCATGGGCGCAGTGTAGCGGTGAGTGCAGCCTCTGACCATTGCCCAGGCGGGTACAATTTGCCTTTTGGAGCTTTGACATGCGCCTTCTCGGCAAAGCGCTGACCTTCGACGATGTGTTGTTGGTTCCAGCGTTCTCCCAAGTCCTGCCCAAGGACACCTCTCTCGCCACCCGTTTCTCCCGCAATATCGCACTGAATCTGCCGCTGGTTTCCGCCGCGATGGATACCGTGACCGAGGCCAGACTGGCCATCGCGATTGCGCAAGAGGGCGGCATTGGCATCGTGCATAAAAATCTGACAGTGGCCGAACAGGCCGCGCAAGTCCTCAAGGTCAAGCGCTACGAGTCCGGCCTGCTGCGTGACCCGGTGGTGATCACGCCCGAGACCACGGTGCGTCAGGTGATGGCTCTGTCGGCTCAGCTTGGCGTGTCCGGCTTTCCGGTCTGCGAAGGTGGCAAGGTGGTCGGTATTGTGACCGGGCGCGATCTGCGTTTTGAGACCCGTTACGACCAGCCGGTGCGTGAAATCATGACGCCGCGCGAGCGCCTGATCACGGTGCCGGATGGCACCACTCCTGAGGACGCCAAGGCCTTGTTGAATAAGTTCAAGCTGGAGCGTCTGCTGGTGGTCAATGAGGCCTTCGAGCTCAAGGGCTTGATTACCGTGAAGGACATTACCAAGCAGCTCAATTTCCCGAATGCGGCACGCGATGCCACCGGTCGTTTGCGCGTCGGTGCGGCAGTCGGCGTGGGCGAGGGCACAGAGGAGCGTGTCGAGGCCCTGGTGCGTGCCGGAGTGGATGCCATCGTGGTGGACACGGCGCATGGCCACAGCAAGGGCGTGATCGAACGCGTGCGCTGGGTCAAACAGAATTTCCCCCAGATCGACGTGGTGGGCGGCAATATCGCCACCGGTTCGGCCGCGCTGGCGCTGGTGGAAGCAGGGGCGGACGCGGTGAAGGTCGGTATTGGTCCCGGCTCCATCTGCACCACGCGCATCGTGGCCGGTGTCGGTGTGCCGCAGATCACGGCCATTGACAATGTGGCTACTGCGCTGCTCGGCACCGGAGTTCCCCTGATTGCGGACGGCGGCGTGCGCTATAGCGGCGATATTTCCAAGGCCATCGCAGCGGGCGCAGGCACCGTAATGATGGGCGGCATGTTTGCCGGAACCGAAGAAGCGCCGGGTGAAGTCATCCTGTACCAAGGCCGCAGTTACAAGAGCTACCGAGGCATGGGCAGCATTGGCGCCATGCAGCAGGGCAGTGCGGATCGCTATTTCCAGGAATCGAGCACCGGCAACCCGAATGCCGACAAGCTGGTGCCCGAAGGCATTGAGGGCCGCGTGCCCTACAAGGGCTCCATGGTCTCCATCGTCTTCCAGATGGCCGGTGGCCTGCGTGCCAGCATGGGCTACTGCGGCTGCGCCACCATTGCCGACATGCAGGACCGGGCGGAATTTGTGGAGATCACCACGGCCGGCATTCGCGAAAGCCATGTGCATGACGTACAGATCACCAAGGAAGCGCCCAATTACCGGGCTGAATGATTTACCGTAATTGCCTCATTACAATTTATTCGGCGCATCAAGTGCAAAAAAACTTCTAAGGCCAATCATGCTGCTGGAACAACTGCAACAGATGAATGCCCAATTGAACAGTTTGGCTGAACGCTATGGCGCGACGCGGTTGCGGGTTTTTGGTTCAGTGGCAAGAGGAGAAGAAACGTCCGACAGCGATGTGGACTTTGTGGTCGAATTACCGCGAGGCTATGACATGTTTTCCCAGCGCATAGCCTTGCAGCAAGATCTGGGCGATTTGTTGCACCGTAAAGTGGACTTGGTGCCCGAACATGAGTTAAACACCCATGTGCGCAATCATGTCCTGCACGAGGCAGTGGCGCTATGAGTAAGTCCTGGCAGGCTTATGCGCTGCACATTTTGGATGTAGCCGCCAAAATTAAACGCATTCAGTCGCGTGGTGATTTGACACAAGATGATGTACTTTACGATGCTGCGCTACGCAACTTGCAGACCCTTTGCGAAGCCACGCAATTGCTGCCCGACAATCTGAAGGCGCAGTTCCCAACCATACCTTGGCGTGAAATCAGTGGCTTTCGCAACATTCTGGTTCATAACTATTTGGGTGACATTGACCCGCTAACCGTTCAAACGGTGATGAATGCTCATCTCCCTGCGCTGATTGACTGCGTGCAGACCATGCTCGCAGCTGATGCTGGCTCCAATAATTAAAGTGTCTTTTTGAATGTCCCACCAGAAAATTCTCATTCTCGATTTCGGTTCGCAGGTGACTCAGCTGATTGCCCGCCGCATCCGCGAGGCCCATGTGTTCTGCGAAGTGCACCCCTGCGATGTGTCCGACGAATGGCTGCGCGCCTATGCTCGCGACGGCTCGCTCAAGGGCATTATCCTGTCCGGCAGCCATGCCAGCGTCTACGAAGAGACCACCGACAAGGCGCCCAAGGCGGTGTTCGAGTTGGGCATTCCGGTGCTGGGCATCTGCTACGGCATGCAGACCATGGCGCACCAACTCGGCGGCCTGGTGCAAAGCGGCAGTCAGCGCGAGTTCGGCCATGCCGACGTGCAGGCCCACGGCCACACGCGCCTGCTTGACGGCATTCAGGACTATCTGTCCGAAGGCCAGAGCATGCTGCAGGTGTGGATGAGCCACGGCGACAAGGTGACCGAGCTGCCGCACGGCTTCACGTTGATGGCCAGCACCGAGAGCTGCCCCATTGCCGGCATGGCCGACGAGACCCGCCACTTCTATGGCGTGCAGTTCCACCCGGAAGTGACGCACACCAAGCGCGGCGCCGCCATCCTGGAGCGCTTTGTGCTGGACATCTGCAACACCCGCCCGGACTGGATCATGGGCGACTACATCACCGAGGCGGTGGCCAAGATCCGCGCCCAGGTTGGCACGGATGAGGTCATCCTGGGCCTGTCCGGCGGCGTCGATTCGTCGGTGGCTGCGGCCCTGATTCACCGCGCCATCGGCGACCAGCTGACCTGCGTCTTTGTCGATCATGGCCTGTTGCGCCTCAACGAAGGCGACATGGTCATGGACATGTTTGTCGGCAAGCTGCACGCCAAGGTGGTGCGGGTGGATGCCGAGGAGCAGTTCCTGGGCCACCTGGCCGGAGTGTCCGAGCCTGAGGCCAAGCGCAAGATCATCGGCCGTGAGTTTGTCGAAGTTTTCAAGGCCGAGGCCGCCAAGCTGCGCAGCGACCAGTCGCGCCATGTGGAATGGCTGGCCCAGGGCACGATTTACCCGGACGTCATCGAGTCCGGCGGCGGCAAGGGCAAGAAGGCTGTGACCATCAAGAGCCACCACAACGTGGGCGGCTTGCCCGAGCAGCTCGGCCTGAAGCTGCTCGAACCCTTGCGCGAACTGTTCAAGGACGAGGTGCGCGAGTTGGGTGTGGCGCTGGGCCTGCCTTTTCACATGGTCTATCGCCACCCATTTCCAGGCCCCGGTCTGGGCGTGCGGATTCTGGGCGAAGTCAAAAAGGAATACGCCGACCTGCTGCGCCGGGCCGATGCGATTTTCATCGAAGAACTGCGCAATTTCATCGACGAAGAGACTGGCAAAAGCTGGTACGACCTGACCAGCCAGGCCTTCACCGTGTTCCTGCCGGTCAAAAGCGTGGGCGTGATGGGCGATGGCCGTACCTACGATTACGTGGTGGCCCTGCGCGCGGTGCAGACCAGCGACTTCATGACGGCAGACTGGGCCGAGCTGCCCTACGCGCTGCTCAAAAAGGTGTCGAGCCGCATCATCAACGAGGTGCGTGGCATCAACCGCGTGACCTATGACGTGAGCTCAAAACCACCGGCGACGATTGAGTGGGAATGATTTGATGTCTGGCAACGGCAGGCATTGATAAGCAAAAAACACCTGTAGCGCGGCATCCTGTGGCGGGCCACGTGACAGGTTTGTCATGTGCGAGCATAATCCTGTCAAGCCATTCACCTTCACAGGACGACTACCCCATGGACACCATCGCCCGTAGCGCCGCTATGCCTTTCACTGAGGCTGCGTTGTCCTTGGTCATCCGCGCTCAAAGCGAAGCGACGCAGCCCTCGCGCGATGCGGCTCCCCCCGGAACTCCCACCGACGTCAAGCGTGTGAGGGGGGCCAATGGCGAGAGCGTCCGGTACTACGTTTTGGACAAGAGTGGCATTTGGTGCAGCACAAACGGCCAGAACGGTATTCTTACGTCGACTGGGGCGGCTCGAAAACAGACGTCCTACCGTGTCTCGAAGAAGACTGCGGGCTCTGGCCTCCACCGGGTTGTGATCGAAGACGTCCTATTGGCGGCGCGTAGCGCTGAGTCCTTGGAGTTCAAGACCTCTACCCCTTCGACGGCCGAGTTCCTGGTCCGTTTGGCCTCGGTGTTGGACAGCAAGGTGTTGGCCCGCCTGGCGGACCTTTCCAAGCAGGCCTTCGAAGACAGCGTGGCCACGTTGCTGCGCAACATTGTGCCGCCCTTGTCGCCGCATGAAGCACAGATGGCGCAAAGAGTGGCCTTGGCGCGTGCGGCGATTCTGGAGGAGTTTGGCTACTGCACCAAGCAGCAGCTGGCTGATAGCTCCCGGGCGCGGGATCCGGGAGGCCTCGTGGACACCTGGCGCTCGCGCAGAAAAGTCTTCTCGGTGTCACTGCCGCAAAGCACCGCTCGGGACGCCGATGTATACCCCGCCTTCCAGTTCCACGAAGGCAAGCCTCGCCCGATCATTGCGACCATCCTGGCCATCTTCGGCAAGGCCTTGAGCGGTTGGGAGCTGGCTCATTGGTTCACCAGCGGCAACAGCATGCTGCCGGGTAGTGCGCGGCCTGTTGACGTGCTGGAAAGTGCGCCGGGGGCCGTGGAGGCCGCGGCTCGGTTTGACGCATTGCCGCCCGCCGCATGAGCTGCATCGCCGCACCATCGGGCGCACTGAACATCGATGTCATCGAGCTGCCGGCAGGTACGCTGCTGCACCAGCTTTTCAGCGCGAATTATCCAGCGGGCGGTTTCCATCCCGGCACCGGTGCTGGGCTCGGCGGCCTGGCCAGGCCCACCCGCTTTGCGCCTATCATGCGCACGCCGCCTCCGGGCCCGGTTCCGTACCTCTACGCCGGTGGGACGCTGCAGTGCGCCATCTTCGAAACCATTTTTCACGACCTTGATTTCCGCGCCACGAACCCATCCCTGCGACTGACCCCGTTCAACGACAAGGCGCACTGCGAGCTCAGCTTTCACCGCCCCTTGCGCCTGGCCAGGCTACATGGCACCGGCTTGAAGCGGATCAGGGCGGAGCGCGTTGACCTCATCGAGAGTCTGCCGCCTTGCTACGGGGCAACGGCGTGCTGGGCGCAGGCGATCTACGACCAAGACCCCCATATCGACGGCTTGGTGTGGCGCTCTCGTCGCCTGGACGACCAGGACAGCTACGTGCTGTTCGGGGATCGCGTGACCAATAGCGACTACACCGGGCGGGCAGCTTCGGGGCCCATCCTCTCCGACAGTAAGTTTCGTGCCCTGGTGTTCCAAGAAGCTTTGATGGTGGATATTCTGCTGCTGCCCTGACCCGACGGTCCAGCCCTGGGCCTTCGCGGGCCAAGTATTTCATCCACGCAGACTTCTGTATCAGGTTTTTATTTCCGCTTGACGTTTGGACAATGACGCAATTGACTATACCCATCGGTGCACACGACATCACCTTCATGCAGCTGGCGCTGGAACTGGCCGCGCAGGCCGCAGCGGCGGGCGAGGTGCCGGTCGGTGCCGTGGTGGTGAGGGATGGCGTGGTGCTTGGTACCGGCTGCAACAGCCCAATTCAGTCCCGCGACCCCAGCGCCCATGCCGAAATGGTGGCGCTGCGCGCTGCGGCCAAGGCAGTGGGCAATTACCGATTGGACGATTGCACGCTGTACGTCACGCTGGAACCCTGCGCCATGTGCAGCGGCGCTATTCTGAGCGGGCGCATCAAACGTTTGGTTTTTGGCGCCCAAGAGCCCAAGACCGGTTGTGCCGGTTCCGTGCTCAACCTGTTTGATTATCCCGCGCTCAATCACCAGACGCAGCTCGAAGGCGGCCTGCTGGCAGAACAGTCTGCTCAGCTGCTGGCCCAGTTCTTTCAGCAAAGAAGGGCGCAGCAGCGCCAGACAGCCGAGCCCTTGCGTGAAGATGCGCTGCGAACACCTGCGCGCTGCTTTGAAAACTTGCCCGGATACGACTGGCAGCCGCACTATGTCAGTGATTTGCCGGCACTTGCAGGTCTGCGCATGCATTACCTCGACGAGGGGCCGATGGATGCTGCCGATGTGCTGCTTTGCCTTCATCCTGTGCCCGGATGGAGCTACCATTTTCGCCATGCAATGGACGTCTGGGTGGAGAAGGGGCTGCGTGTGCTGGCTCCAGACCTCATCGGCTTTGGTAAGAGCGACAAACCAAAGCGGGAAAACATCCATTCGCCAGAGTTTCATGCGCGCTATCTTTGGGAACTGCTGGAAAGACTGGAGCTGAAGAGCATCACGCTGGTCGCTGATCCTGCCGATCCGCTGGCGCAACTTCTGCTGGCGGGTGCTTCCCAGCGCATCCAGAGTCTGCAATCTGACTTCCCCGTACCGGAGCAGGACCCGGCGCAACAAGCGGCGGCATTTGACGCACCGTTTCCCGATGTCGGCCACCGCGCTGGTGAACGTGCCTTTGCCGCCTACAACTTGCATTCAGTGAAAATACAGCCATGACCAAACACATTTACATCTACTCACCCTCTGGCGCCGTGCGCGACAAGGCGGCTTTTCGCCGGGGCATCAAGCGCCTCAAGGCGCTGGGGCATGAGGTGGAAGTGGACAGGGATGCGCTCAGCAGCCACATGCGCTTTGCCGGCGACGATGACACCCGCTTGGCTGCCATCGCACGCGCTGCAGCCAGCGGCGCCGATGTAGCCCTGATCTCGCGCGGCGGTTATGGCCTGACGCGCATCCTGGACCGCATCGATTACCCGGCGGTGGCCAAAGCGATCGAAGGCGGTACCGAGTTTGTCGGCATCAGCGACTTCACCGCCTTTCAGCTCGCGCTGCTGGCCAAAACCGGCAGCATTTCCTGGGCCGGTCCCGCCCTCTGTGAAGGCTTTGGTGCCGAGCCCGAACCTGACGACATCATGGAAGACTGCTTTAATGATTTGCTGCTGGGGCAGGGCGAAGGGGCAGGGTGGCGCTTGCCTGCCAGGCTGGAGGATTTCAAGCTAGGCAACGCACAGCTGTGGGGTGGCAACCTTTCAGTCTTGGTTTCTCTCATAGGAACGCCTTATTTTCCGAAGATCAAGGGCGGCATCCTGTTTTTGGAAGACGTGGCCGAGCCACCATACCGGGTGGAGAGAATGCTCAGTCAGTTGCTTCACGCCGGCATTTTTGCCAAGCAAAAGGCCATTCTGATGGGTCAATTTACAGACTACAAGCTGACCCCGCACGACAAGGGTTTCAAGCTTAAGACCGTGTTTGACTGGCTGCAAAGCCAGATTGCGGCACCCGTGTTGTCCAACCTGCCCTACGGCCATGTGCAGACCAAGGTGATGCTGCCGGTGGGCGCCAAGGTGGACCTGGTGGTGCAGGGCAGGGATGCCCTGATGGCCTGGGGCCACATCTAGCCAGATGCGCTGATGCTGACTACGGCGATGATCTAAACTGCAGCATTCAAGCAGCAGAGAGATTTTTGGCAATGGGTGTTCCGGCAACTGTCGTATTCACGGATCTGCATGGCAGCACGGCCGTGTTTGAGGCCTTGGGCAATGCCCTGGCTACGGAAACCATTACCGGTATTACGACCTGGATCGCATCGCAGTGTGAGCTGGCCAATGGCCGGGTGGTCAAGATGCTAGGAGACGGTGTGCTGGCGCTTTTTCCAGATGGCGATAGTGCGGTCAAGGCGGTGGTGGAGTTGCAGCGTCAGCATGTCAAACACATGCTAAGAGCCCCGCTGGGAACGGCCATGCCAATTCGCATCGGACTGGCCAGCGGCGATGTGGAAATGGTAGATAGTGACTGCTATGGCGACGCAGTGAATGTGGCTGCGCGCCTCTGTGATCTGTGCGGACCTAGCCAGATTTGGGCCGATGCGGCGTCCTTGCAGCGCGTCGCGGAGGCGCAAGGCGTCACCTTCCGGATTTTGGGGCCGATCGCCATTCGTGGCCGCGCCGAGCCTTGCACCGTGTACCAGATCGAGTGGCAGGAAGACAATGCGTCTGAATTTCTGACCATGCAGGGTCAAACGCCTGCGGTTCTGGTTCCCGGTGAGTCTGACGTATTGGGCCGTGAGGTTGAACTGCGCTGGGCCGAGCGCAGCCAGCGCTTTAAATCCTTTGAGCTGCCGATTCACATTGGCCGTGTGCGCCATGTCGAGTTCATAGTTAACCATCCCAGAGTGTCGCGAACCCATGCGCGTCTGGAGTGGAAAAATGGCAGCGTCTTGCTGGTGGACCTGAGCAGTTATGGCAGTTGGGTTCGCTTTGCCGGTGCCAGCGGGTCCGACGTGTTGCTGCGCCGCGATGAATGCGTGCTGCACGGCGAAGGTGATCTGGCCCTGGGCGCCTCGTTTGCCGACCCCCATGTCCCCACAGTGCATTTCAAGGTTAGCTGATACTTCTCGCTGCAACTATTTATTAACATAATATACATCGTATAAAGTACGTTTTGGTCAGTGGTCCAATCACCCGTCGCCCAGGCAGCCACGGACCCAGCTTACCAGGCGCCGCCTGACCTTTTCGTCCGTACGGCAGCTGCAATCAGCGCGGCCGCATCGGCATGGCCAGCCGTTTGGGCGAAGTCTAGTGCGCTCAAGCCCAGTGCATTCTTGATCGTGGCGTCGGCACCGGAATCCAGCAATAGCTTGACGCTGTCCGCTGAGCCGTAGCGCGCCGCCATCATCAAGGGCGTGCTGCCATTGGGCGACTCGGCATCGATATAGGCGTAATGGTCCAGCAATAATTGCACCAGCTCCGGGTTGCCGCTGCTGGCTGCATAGTGCAATGGAGCCCAACCCGGCTTGTTGACATCGGCGTCGCGCGCAATCAACTGGCGGCACAGCTCCACCTGCCCCTTGATGGCCGCCAGCATCAGCGGGCTTTCATCCTTGTCGGTTCGGGCCTCTACCTGAGTAGATGGCTGGGCAATCAGCAGCCGGGCGACCGCATAGGACGAGCTGCGCAGCGCCACGATCAGCGCCGCCTGGCCATCGGGGCTGACCGAGTTAGGATCAAAGCCGCGCTGCAAGAGTGCTTGCACGTTCGCCGCATTGTCCCGTTCCAGGGCCTGGAAAAAATCTAGGTAAGAACCAGCATAGGAAACAGAATATCCAACTAAAACAAGAAGATATAAAAGTTTCTTAAGGTTTTGCATCAGTTATCGGCAACAGCAAAAAGCCGCGAAAAATTGGCACTGGTGGCCTGGGCAATGGTCTCAACAGTCACACCGCGCACGCCAGCGAGCTGCTTTGCCACATGGGGCACATAGGACGGGTTATTGGTTTTTCCCCGATATGGCACGGGCGCCAGATACGGGCTGTCGGTCTCGATCAGCATGCGGTCCAGCGGCACCATGGCCGCCACATCGCGAATGTCCTGCGCCGTCTTGAAGGTCACAATGCCGGAAAACGAGATATAAAAACCCAGATCCAGGGCCGCACGTGCCACTTCCATCGACTCGGTAAAGCAGTGAAAGACGCCACCGGCACACCCTGCCCCACCGGTTTCACCCTCTTCCCGCAGGATGGCCAGCGTATCGGCCCAGGAACTGCGGGTGTGGATGACCAGTGGCTTTTGCAGTTGGCGCGCGGCCCTTATATGCAACCTAAAGCGCTCGCGCTGCCATTCCATGTCGGCCATGCTGCGGCCATTGAGTCGGTAGTAGTCCAGCCCGGTCTCGCCGATGGCCACCACCTTGGGCAGGGCGCCCAAGCGCAACAAGTCGTCCAGGCTGGGTTCGGCCACGCCTTCGTTGTCCGGATGGACGCCCGCACTGGCCCAAAAATTGGCGTAATCCAGCGCCAGTTGATGGACCCTCGGAAATTCTTCCAGCGTGGTGCAAATGCACAGGGCACGCGTCACCTGGGCCTCGGCCATGGCCTGGCGGATGGCGTCCAGGGACTGAACAAGTTCGGGGAAGGCCAGGTGGCAGTGGGAGTCGGTAAACACTAAATGGTCTGCGTGGGGCGTTCTGAAGCCATGTGGGCGCCCAGGATTTCTTCAATCTTGAGCCTCAGGGCGCGGACTTTTTCGTCCTTGGGAAACAGGATACCCACGCCCTGCGTGCGGCCACCGGCGGCCCTGGCCGGCGTCACCCAAGCCACCTTGCCGCCCACCGGGTAGCGCTGCATGTCGTCCGGCAGCGACAGCAGCACATAAACGTCGTCACCCAGAGCGTATTCGCGCGTGGTGGGGATAAACACGCCACCTTCGGTAAAGGCCGGAATATAGGCGGCATACAGCGCCGCCTTTTCCTTGATGGAGAGCTGGATGACGCTTGGGCGGGCGGTGGAGGGGGTAGTAGCCATGGCAATCTTTAATGCGCAGAGTTTAGGGCGGTTCTGGCCTGCTCCACAAGCGCTTCCTGCATCAGGCCGGCCTGGAACGGGTGGTCCATGGTCTTGCGGGTGTTCTTCAGGGCCACGGCCCATTGCGAGAGAGCCGCAAGCCCTGGCCCGCCATGGGACATGGCCGGATTGGCAGGCTTCAAGCCAAAGAAGCGGGGCGGCGCGTTGTGCTGAATGCACAGCGCGTCATGGCACAGCTTTTGCAGAGCGTCCACCAGTTCGCCGATAGGCCAGTCGCGCACAAATGCGGTCTCACCGGCGGCCATTGCGGCCGGGAAGCGCGCCCAGTCGTCCGACTTCCGTCCTGCGGCGCGCAGGGCCAGCACATCATCGGGCCTGCCCCCCGCAGCCTTGAGAAAACCATTCACCTCATCCGCACTCAAGCCTTGTTCCAGCAACCAGGCCTGTGCCACAACCGGTGTCGGCCAGTGCATGGCGTGGCCCAGACAACGGCTGCGGATGGTGGGCAGCAACTGGTGCGACGATTCTGTGGCCAGCACAAAGCGCACCGCGCCGGGTGGCTCCTCCAGCGTCTTGAGCAAGGCGTTGGCGGTCACGGCATTCATTTGCTCGGCCGGGTACACCAGCACCGCCTTGCCGCGTCCGCGTGCGCTAGTGCGCTGGGAAAACTCAATGGCATCGCGCATGGCGTCGACACGGATTTCGCGGCTGGGCTTGCGCTTCTTGTCGTCGATATCGGACTGGGCCTTTTCGCTCAGCGGCCAACCCAGCTCCAGCATCTGGGTCTCCGGCATCAGCACGCACAGGTCTGCATGGGTGTGGACATCAATCGCGTGACAGCTGGGGCAAGTTCCGCAGGCGCCATCCGCAGACGCTGATTCACAAAGCCAGGCTCGTGCCAGCTCCAGCGCCAGCCGATATTGGCCCAAGCCCGAGGGCCCGTGCAGCAACCAGGCGTGACCTTGCTGGGCCAGCAGCACCTTGGTTTGCGCGGCAATCCAGGGTGCGGCGCGTGCGCCTGCTTCGCTCATGACAGCAAGCCTTTTTGGCGCACAGCAGCCAGCACCTCGGCCCACACCAGCTCGGGTGCTTGGTCGGCCTGGATGCGGGCAAAGCGCTCGCTGTCGGCATGGAAACGCCTCAAATAGCCGGCCGCCACCTGCTCGAAAAATGCCTGCGGTTGGGCCTCAAAGCGGTCCGGTACGCGGGCCGACGCCAGCCGCGCGGCGGCCACGCCGGGCGGCAGGTCAAACCAGATGGTGAGCTGCGGTTGCAGCAGCACCTCGGCGCCCTGCACCCATTGCTCCAGTTGGGACAACACCTCCCAATCAAAACCGCGCCCGCCGCCCTGGTAGGCGAAAGTGGCATCGGTGAAGCGGTCGCACAGCACCACCTCGCCACGTTCCAGCGCCGGGCGAATCACCCGAACAATATGGTCACGCCGCGCGGCAAACACCAGCAGGGCTTCGGTCATGGCATCCATGGAGTCGTTTAACACCAGGCTGCGCAAGGATTCTGCCAGGGGTGTACCGCCGGGTTCACGGGTGACCGTCACTACCCTGCCCTTTACCGCAAAAGCATTGCGCAGCCCCTCGATGTGGGTGGACTTTCCCGCACCGTCTATGCCCTCAAAACTGACGAAACTTCCGTTCATGGCTTGCCGCGTAGGTATTTGTTTACCGCCCTATTGTGCTCGTCCAGGGTGGCGCTGAACTGGCTGCTGCCGTCGCCTCTGGCCACAAAGTACAGGGCTTTGCTGGCCGCAGGCTGCACCGCCGCCAGCAAAGCGCCGCGGCCCGGCATGGCAATCGGCGTGGGTGGCAGGCCGGCGCGGGTATAGGTGTTCCAGGGTGTGTCGGCCGCTAAATCAGCGCGGCGCAAATTGCCATTAAACAGCGGGCCCAAGCCGTAAATCACGGTGGGATCGGTTTGCAGCCGCATGCCCATGCGCAGGCGGTTGGAAAACACGGCGGCTATTTGAGGTCGGTCATCGGCGCGCCCGGTTTCCTTCTCCACCAGGCTGGCCAGAATCAGGGCCTCATCGGGCGACTTGAGTTGCGTCTGCGGCGAACGCTGGGACCAGACTGCCTCCAGCTTTCTGTCCATGGCACGCGCCGCGCGCTGCAACAGGGCCAGGTCGCTACTGCCCTTGGCATAGCTATAGGTGTCCGGAAAAAACCGCCCCTCTGGCGACACGCCGGGCTTTCCCAGTTGCTGCATCAGTTCTTCGACCGGCAGGACGTCGGTCACCGCCTTGAGCTGGTCCGCTTTCTTCAGCGCCTCGCGCACCTGGTGAAAGTTCCAGCCTTCCACCAAGGTGACGCTGCGCAAGGCCTCTTCGCCGCGCACCAGCTTGCTCAACAGGCTGGACGGAGTGGTACCAGATTCCAGTTCGTAGTTGCCGGCCTTGATTTGCCGGGCCCGACCCGAAAGACGAAACCACCAATACAGCAAGGCCGGGTTGACCGCCACGCCCGCCTGTTGCACCTGTACCGCCACTTCGCGTGGACTGGAGCCGGGCTCCACCACCAGGTCCAGCGATGCGGCAGCCAGGGCCAGCGGTTCGTTCAACCAGACGTAGCTCAGGTAGCCCAGGCCCAATGTAGCGGCCAGGAAAACAACAAATAACTTGCGCACGGGCCCTACATCCTGAGTGAAAACATGGCTCGAATCATAATGGAGGGATGAACCCATCACGAAACCCCATGCCGCCTGCGGCCTCAGCTCCTGCCACGCTCGACGGTATGGCCAGGCTGAACCATTTGGGCGTGATCCGCGTCGAGGGTGATGACGCCGCCCAATTTCTGCATGGCCAGTTGACGCAGGACTTTTCGCTGCTGGGGCTGGAGCAGGCGCGACTTGCCGCATTTTGCTCGGCCAAGGGCCGTATGCAGGCCAGCTTCATCGGCTTCAAGCGCAGCCCGACCGAGATCTTGCTGCTGTGCAGTCGCGACCTGCTGGCTGCCACCCTGAAACGTTTGTCGATGTTCGTGATGCGTGCCAAGGCCAAGCTGTCGGACGCCAGCGAGGACTTTGTGCTGTACGGTCTGGCCGGTAGCGCCACCCTGCCCTTGGCCGCGCAGACGCCCTGGAGCGCCATGCAAGACGGCGCGGCATCGGTCATCATGCTGTACCCGGCACTGGGCGTGCAGCGCCAGCTCTGGGTGGCGCCCGCAGATGCTGCCCTGCCCCAGGCAGCTACCTTGCCGCTGGAGCGCTGGTTATGGAGCGAAGTGCACAGCGGCGTGGCCACCTTGAGCCAGCCCGTGTTTGAGCTTTTCGTGCCGCAAATGTTGAATTTTGAATCTGTGGGCGGTGTCAACTTCAAAAAGGGCTGCTATCCCGGTCAGGAGGTGGTGGCGCGCAGCCAGTTTCGGGGCACACTCAAGCGCCGCAGTTTTGTGGTCCATGCCGATGCAGCGCTGAGCGCCGGCCAGGAAATCTTCAGTAGCCTGGATGCCGAGCAGGCTGTGGGCGTGGTGGTGCAGGCCGCCGAATCACCCCAGGGCGGCTGGGACGCCATCGTATGCCTGCAACTGTCGGCGCTGCCCTCCGGCAGTTTGCATGGCGGCTCCGGCACTGGACCGGCGCTTGACATGTTGCCCCTGCCCTACGCCTTGCTGGAAGATATCTAGGATTGAACAAAGCGCCGTGGATTGCGGCCAAATGGGCCGGGTTCAGTTTCATAATGGCAGCAGGCCGTTTCACACACCGACTGGCAATAATAAATGTCCACACCGCTCACCAAAGAAGAAGCTTTTACGCGACTGGGTGCTATCACCCGCGAAATGCACGAAGCACTGACGGTGCTGGGCAATAACAATTTGCAGACCATTGTTCAGGAAATTCCCAACGCGCGTGACCGTTTGGCCTATGTCGGAAAAATGACCGAGGACGCCGCCAATAAGGTGCTTACCTTGGTCGAAAGCGCCAAGCCCGAATGCCTGGATCTGCAAACCCGCGGTATGCAACTCAACGAATCGCTGACCCGCATGGCGGCCAACCCGGACCTGCAGGTGGACAGGGCGCGTGGCTTGATGCTGAGCTGCGGCAAATTCGCACACAGCACGGCTCAGTTTGCCGAGCAGCAAAGCGCGGTGTTGAGCGACATCATGATGGCGCAGGATTTTCAGGATCTGTCCGGCCAGGTGATTCAAAAGGTTATCGACATCATTACCCGCACCGAGCTGCAGCTGGTTCAGTTGCTGGTGGACAGTTCACCGGAACCCCTGGCTATCGAGGCTGAAAAAATAGCCGCCACCGTGGACACCCATGTGCTGGACGGTCCGCAGACCGCCGACAAGGCGCTGCAGCAGTCTGATGTGGATGACTTGCTGGCGTCTCTGGGTTTTTAAGCGGTTTCCAGGCCAAATGCCTGCCTCAGGGCACGCGCTGCATCACCATGGGCTTGCGCGGCCTGCGGCAGGGCGCGACCCATCTTGATGAATTCGTGCACCACGCCCCGGTAGATTTCCAGGTCTACCGCAACGCCCCCCATGCGCAGCCTGTCGGCGTAGGCCAGGCCCTCATCCACCAGCGGGTCGCATTCGGCCAGACCCAGCCAGGCCGCAGCCACGCCGGACACATCGGCCACCTGGCCATCCGAACGCAATCCGTCCAGCGGCGCAAAGCGCCAGTCGTCGCGGTCGGCGGCGCTGCGGAGGGTGTGCTCAAAAAAGTAAGTGATGTGCGCCTGCTCCAGCACAAAGCCCTTGGCAAAGCGCCGATGCGACGCCGTATCCTGGTGCCCGGCCGTGCCGGGATAAAACAGCAGTTGCAGGGCCAGGATGAGGCCTGCGTCGCGCGCCTGAATGGCACAAACCGCAGCCAGCGTGCCACCGGCGCTGTCGCCGCCCACCGCGATGCGGCATGGGTCCAGCCCGAACCCCGCACCCTTGCCTGCCACCCATTGCACGACGTCCCAGGCATCGTCCTGTGCCACAGGAAACTTGTGTTCAGGTGCCAAACGGTAGTCCACCGACAGCACGGCGCAGCCCGCCAGATGCGCCAGCCTGCGGCACAGCGCGTCATGCGTGGCAATGCTGCCGATGGTGAAACCGCCACCATGGAAGTACACCAGCACAGGCAACTGAATGCCGGTCGGTGCGTACAGGCGCACCGGAATGTCAAAGCCGTCGCGGGCCTGGACCGAAAAGCTTTCCACACGGTCCATGGCCTGCGGCGGGATGTCCAGCACGTCGGCAGCGCCGGCATAGGCGGCGCGCGCCTGCTGGGCAGTCATGGCGTGCATGGGGATTTTTTGCGCGCGGTGCATGCGCTCCAGTACCTTGTGCATGGTGGGCGTCAGCAGGGCCAGAGGATTGCGGTGGTGGTGATTCATATTCAGGTATGCGCGGCCCAATCAAAAGGATCCTGCTGCAACACCATGTCGATATCCAGACCCAATGCCACCCCTACCGTCCCTGGAAAGCTCACTGCCAGCCCCCGCTCATTCATTTTTGCCTGCTTGCAGCGCGCACGCCAGGATGCCAAGTGGATCACGCCCGCCATGGGCTCGTAGACCTGGTTTTCAAAGGGCGCGTATTGGTGTTCCAGCGCATCGACCATGGCTGGAGGGAAATGCCAGATGCGGGCAAAACCGGCACTCACCGCGGCATAGCAATAGCCCAGCCTGCTGCGCTCGACCGAGACACGGCGCAGGTCCAGCGGCTCGCAGCGTTCATTGAGCAGTGCGGCGGCCTCCGGCATGGCCAGCTGTATGGCGAGTTCGCCAAAGGCGTGAATCAGGCCGCAGGTAAAAGCGGCCTGCTGGTTTTGCTTGACCACACCGGCCAGGGCACGCGACACCCTTGCCACGTCCAGGCTGTAGTCCCAAAAACGCTGCATCTGGATGCCTGGCACCGCCTTGAGCGAGGCACTTTGCGCTGCCTCCTGCGCCATGCTGCGCACCAGGCTCAGATTCAACAGCGCCAGCGCTTCCGACACGCTGTGGATCTTGCCACCGAGCTTGAAAAATTCGGAGTTGGCCAGCCGCAGCAGGCGCGTGGTCAGCGCCAGATCGGTGCTGATCAGTTGGTTGATGCGCCTGAGATCAACCTCCTTGCGGTCCAGCTCCATCAGCAGCAGGGCCACCACCTTGGGGATGCTGGGGAGCTTGAACTGGTGCTGCAACAATTCGTTGAGATTCATGGAGGAAGGCTAATTGCACAGGATGCCCATTATGTGCCGCAAGACAAGCCGCGCGTTCCAGCAAGGCACCTAGCGTTTCAACTTGGCGAAGGCGCTGGCCATGGCGGAGTTCTGGCCAAGACCTTCATCGCGGCGGCTGCCCTGCTGGCGCTCACCGCGTGCCGGGCCTTGGTAGCGGTTGTCACCGGCCTTGTCGGAAGCAGAACGCGCCGGTGCGGCGCCAAGCTTCATGGTCAGGGCAATGCGCTTGCGCGCCACATCCACCTCCACCACCTGTACCTTGACGATGTCGCCGGTCTTGACCACCTCGCGCGCATCGCTGACAAACTTGTGAGCCAATTGGCTGACATGAACCAGACCGTCCTGGTGCACGCCCAGATCAATAAAGGCGCCAAAGGCCGCCACATTGCTGACCGTGCCCTCCAAAATCATGCCCTCTTTGAGGTCCTTGATGTCTTCCACGCCGTCGTTGAAGCGCGCCACCTTGAAGTCCGGACGCGGGTCACGGCCCGGCTTTTCCAGCTCGCCCAAAATGTCCTTGACCGTGATGACGCCGAAGTGGGCGTTGGCAAACAGCTCCGGGCGCAGTGTTTTCAGCATGTCGGCCCGGCCCATGAGCTCAGCCACCGGCTTGCCGGTCTTGGCCATGATCTGTTCCACCACGGCATAGGTTTCTGGGTGCACGCCGGTGATGTCCAGGGGATTGGTGCCGCCGCGTATGCGCAGAAAACCCGCGCTCTGCTCAAAGGTCTTGGCACCCAGGCCTGTCACCTTGAGCAAGTCCTGGCGGCTGGCAAAGGCGCCGTTGGCCTCGCGCCAGCGCACCACCGCCTTGGCCACGGTACCGGACAAGCCGGAGACGCGCGACAACAAAGGCACGCTGGCAGTGTTCAGGTCCACGCCCACCGCATTGACGCAGTCTTCGACCACGGTTTCCAGCGACTTGGCCAGCGCGCTCTGGTTCACATCATGTTGGTACTGGCCGACGCCAATGCTCTTGGGGTCGATCTTCACCAGTTCGGCCAGCGGGTCCTGCAATCGCCTGGCAATGCTGGCAGCACCGCGCAGGCTAACGTCCACATCGGGCATTTCCTGCGAGGCAAATTCGCTGGCGGAATACACAGAGGCTCCGGCCTCGGACACCACCACCTTGTCGATAGAAGGCGCATCCCCCTTGCTCATGAGCTTGATTAGGTCGGCAGCCAGTTTGTCGGTCTCGCGGCTGGCCGTGCCGTTGCCAATGGCAATCAGGTTCACGCCGTGGCGCAGGCACAGGGCGCCCAGGGTGTGCAGCGAGCCTTCCCAGTCGCGGCGCGGTTCGTGCGGAAACACGGTGGAGGTTTCCACCAGCTTTCCCGTCGCATCCACCACCGCCACCTTTACGCCGGTGCGAATGCCGGGGTCCAGGCCCATCACGACGCGCGGGCCGGCCGGGGCCGCCAGCAAGAGGTCGCGCAGATTGTCTGCAAACACCTTGATCGCCACCTTTTCGGCGTCTTCACGCAGGCGGGCAAACAGGTCGCGCTCGGTGGACAGGCTGAGCTTGACCTTCCAGGTCCAGGCAACACATCTACGGAGCAGGTCATCCCCCGCCCTGCCCTGGTGGCTCCAGCCCAGACGCAGCGCCAGGCGCCCCTCGGCCAGCGTCACCACGGGTGCCGGCCGCACTTTTGTAGCACCTGCGGATACCGCGACAGGTGCTGCCACTGGCGGCTCGGGCAGCACTAGCTTGGCGTCCAGCATGTCGAGGGCGCGGCCGCGGAACACGGCAAGCGCCCGGTGCGAGGGCACCCGGCCGATCGGCTCGTCGTAGGCAAAGTAATCGCGAAACTTGGCCACATCGGGGTTGGTTTCGTCCTTGCCGGCCATGAGCGTCGATTGCAGCAGCCCTTCATGCCACAGCCATTCGCGCAGGTCCTGCACCAGCACCGGATCCTCGGCCCAGCGCTCGGACAGGATGTCGCGCACGCCATCCAAGACGGCCTGCACGGTCGTGAAGTCGTCGCCGGCCTCGGTCTTTTCTGACAACACAAAGGGGGCAGCCTCGTCGGCGGGAACCAACGCCGGATTCGCAAACAGCTTGTCGGCCAGGGGTTCGATACCGGCCTCGCGGGCAATCATGCCCTTGGTGCGGCGCTTGGGCTTGAACGGCAGGTACAGGTCTTCGAGTTCCTGCTTGGTCGGGCAAGCGGCTATGGCTGCCAAGAGGGCTGGGGTCATCTTGCCCTGCTCCTCAATGCTCTTGACCACCGCCAACTTGCGGTCGCGCAGTTCGCGCAGGTAACTGAGGCGCACCTCAAGCTCGCGCAGTTGGATGTCGTCCAGGCCGTCGGTGGCTTCCTTGCGGTAGCGGGCGATAAAAGGCACGGTAGCGCCGCCATCGAGCAGGGCGACTGCGGTCTCCACCTGATTCGGACGGACACGGATTTCTTGCGCGATTTGCGCGATGATTTTTTGCATGGGGAAAGGACGGAAAACTCAAAAAACGGCGCCACAAGGGGCGCTCACACTCTGGGTCGGGAGTTTGCCACAGCACATTCGTCCCTAGGCGCACGGTGACACCGAAATGGTGCCCATAATGGTGCCTAACGAAAATTAAAGAGGAACACATTGAACACACGCACTTTGTCGTCGGGTGGACCGCTCAGCCGTCTATCCATCAAATGGAAGCTGGCGTTGCTGGCGGGTGTCGGGGCCGTGGTGCTGGTGGTGCTATCTGCGCTGCTGCTGTGGCTGCAGTTCCAGAGCAGCTACGAGGCACGCAAAACCTCCATCAAGCAGAGTGTGGAAGTGGTGACCTCGATCGTGGATTCCAGCTACCAACAGGAACTAAAAGGTCTGCTCAGCCACGAGCAGGCGCAAGCGCAGGCCATCAAGGCCGTGAACGACGCGCGCTACGCAGGCAACGAGTACTTCTGGATCAACGACATGGATGTGCGCTTGATTGCCCACCCCTTTAAACCCGAACTCAATGGCAAAGACGTGAGTGGCGTGAAGGATCCGGATGGCAATGCCGTGTTTGTGCGCTTTGTCGATACCGTGAAGAAGGACGGTGCGGGCTACCTGAGCTACCTCTGGCCCAAGCCCGGCCAGGAGCAGCCGGTAGAAAAGGTCTCCTATGTGAGCGGCTTCAAACCCTGGGGTTGGGTCATCGGTTCCGGCCTGTACATGGACGAGCTGCGCACTGAATTCATGCGGGAACTCAAACAAGTGGCAGCGGCCATTGCGCTCGCCCTGGCGCTAACTGCCGCCATGGCCTTCACCATCGCGCGCAGCATTTTGCAACCGCTGGCGCGTGCCGTTGCCGTGGCCCAGGCCGTGGCCCAAGGCAGGCTGGACAATGACGTCACCACCACGGCGAGCGACGAGACCGGTCAGCTCCTGCATGCCATGGGCGCTATGCAAACGACGCTGGTGGCCTTCAACGCCGCACAAACCGAGATGGCGCACCGCCACAAGCAGCTGGGCGAGACCAGCCACCTGATGCCCGTCGAGGAATTTGCCGGGGCCTTTGGCACCATGGCGGCAGACTTCAACCAGATGGTGAGCGCGCAGTCGGAATTGAATGCGCGTCTGGTGCAACTGATTGGCCAGTATGCGCAGGGCCAGTTTGACGATCGGATGGAGGCCTTACCCGGCGAGAAGAGGAAAATCAGCGATGCCGCCGAAGGTGCACGCGCGCAAATGTTGGCCGCCGACACCGCCGCGCGCTTCAATGCCCGCATCAAGGCGGCGCTGGACAATGTCAGCCTGCCGGTGCGCATAGCCGCCGATGACGGCCGCCTGCTCTACATCAACCACGCCTTGCGCGATGTATTGCGACGCGATGTGCACGCGTTTGGCAAACAGATTCCCGGCTTCGATCCAGAGCACATTGTCGGCGGCAGCGTGGGCGTGTTTTACGCCGACCCGCAGGCGGCGCTGGGGCGCTTGCGCAGCCTGATCGGCACCGTGCAGTCGCACCTGGAACTGGGTGGACGCATGTACCAGCTCACCACCACCGCGGTTATTGCCGATGGCGGCGAGCGCTTGGGTACGATCGGCCAGTGGCTGGACGTGACCGACCAAGTGGCTGCAGAAAAGGAAGTGGATGCGCTGGTGCAGGCCGCAGCACTGGGCAACTTCAGCCAGCGTCTGGCAGCCCAGGGCAAGACCGGTTTTTTTGCCAGCCTGACCAGCGGCATGAACACCTTGATGGACACCAGCGAGAAGGGCTTGAGCGATGTGGCACAGCTGCTGAGCGCCTTTGCCGCAGGCGATTTGACGCATCGCATTGAGCGCGACTACGCCGGCCTCTTTGGCGAGGTCAAGCAAAACGCCAACGCCACGGCCGACAACCTGACGCGCGTGTTGGACGAGGTGCATGCCGCCGCCGACCAGCTCACCAGTGCCGCCAACCAGGTGAGCGCCACTGCCCAGTCACTGTCGCAAGCCGCCAGCCAACAGGCCGCCAGCGTCGAGCAGACCAGTGCGACCATGGATACCATGTCCGCCTCCATTAGTCAGAACAGCGACAACGCCCGCGTCACAGACGGCATGGCCACCCAAACCAGCAAGGAAGCCGGTGACGGCGGTCGGGCGGTGAATGACACGGTGGCGGCAATGAAGCAAATCGCCTCCAAGATCGGCATCGTTGATGACATTGCCTACCAGACCAATTTGCTGGCGCTCAACGCAGCCATTGAAGCGGCCAGGGCCGGTGAACATGGCAAGGGCTTTGCCGTGGTGGCCGCCGAGGTGCGTAAACTGGCCGAGCGTAGCCAGGCTGCGGCCAAGGAGATTGGCGAGCTGGCCATCCGCAGCGTATCCACCGCCGAGCACGCCGGCAAGCTGCTAGACGCCATCGTGCCCAGCATCCAGAAAACCAGCGAACTGGTGCAGGAAATTGCCGCCGCCAGCTCGGAGCAAAGCGAATCAGTGGTGCAAATTGGCGGAGCCATGGGGCAGTTGACCCGGGCCACGCAACAAAATGCGTCGGCCTCGGAAGAGCTGGCCGCAACCAGCGAAGAGCTGTCGGCCCAGGCCGAGGCGCTGCAGCAAAGCATTGCCTTCTTCAAGACGGCGGAAAGTGTTGCGGTGGCCGGCGCCCCAAGCCCGCGCCAAGAACGCCGCAGCAGCGCGCCGCACCCTACGGAGCGTGCGCAGCGCGTGGCAACGGCCGCGCCGCGCCTGGGAGGTGGCAACTTCAGGCCTTATTAAGCTTGGCAGTGCGCTTGATTTTTTTCTTCGACGCGTCGCGGAGCTTGCTCTGCTTGCCTTTGCGTGCAGGCGCGGGGTCTGGCTCCTTGAGTGCCTCCTCTAGGCGCTCGCACAGGGTGCGCAAGATTTTCACCCTGGCGAAGTTTTTGTCATTGGACTCGACCAGCGTCCATGGCACCTCACCGGTGCTGGTGCGCTCCACCATCTCACAGATGGCCAGCTGGTAGGCATCCCACTTGTCGCGGTTGCGCCAGTCTTCTTCGGTGATTTTGAAGCGCTTGAAGGCGATTTGCTCGCGCTCCTTGAAGCGTTTGAGCTGCTCCTCCTGGCTGATTTGCAGCCAGAATTTCACCACGATGGTGCCGGCCTCCACCAGTTCGTGTTCGAAGTCGTTGATCTCGCTGTAGGCGCGTTGCCAGTCTGCCGGTACGCAAAAGCCCTCCACCCGCTCCACCAGCACCCGGCCATACCAGGTGCGGTCAAAAATCGTCATGTGCTTGTGGCGCGGCAAATGCCGCCAAAAGCGCCACAGATAGGGTTGCGCCCTCTCCTCTTCGGTGGGAGCCGCCACCGGAACCACTTGGAACTGCCGCGCATCCAGCGCCGCCGTGATGCGCCGGATGGCGCCGCCCTTGCCGGCCGCATCCGCGCCTTCAAAGGCCAGCACCAGGGAGCGATTCTTGAAACGCGGATCACGCGCCAGCTCACTCAAGCGGCCCTGTAACCGGCCCATTTCGGTCCGGTATTTGCTGGCCGCCAGAGCCTGAGTCAGGTCGAGTTCGGACAACACATTGCGGCCGTCGCTGTCCACCCGCACGATGGGCGCCAGCGCCGCTGCAGGCGGCGTCTTTCCACCCAGTCTGGCGTTCAGCGCCGCCAGGATGACCTGCCCGACCTTGAGCGAGCGATAGCGGTCGTCCTCGCCTTCCACAATCACCCAGGGAGCCACCGCCGTGTTGGTCATGCGCAGCAGGTGGCTAGACACCTCCTGCAGCTTGCCATAGGTTTTCAGGCGACCCCAGTGCCAGGGCGTCACTCGCCAGGCGGTATGCGGATCGCTCTCCAGCGCCTTGAAGCGCTCACGTTGCGCTTTTTGCGTCAGGTGAATCCAGAACTTCAGCACCAGCGCACCCTCGTTGATCAGCATCGCCTCAAAGCGATTGATCTGGGCCGAGCGCGCGTCCAGCTCCATTTCGGACAAGTCGCCCTGGATGCGCATGCGTATCGGGTCGGAATACCAGGAGCCGTAAAAAATGCCCACGCGCCCCCTGGGCGGAAGCGAGCGCCAGTAGCGCCACATGGCCGGGCGCTCGCGCTCCTCATCGGTGGCGGCCTCAAAGGCCTGGGTGGACAGAAAACGCGGGTCCATCCAGTCATACAGCACGCTGATGGTTTCGCGCTTGCCGGAACCGTCTTCGCCGCTGATCAGCACCACCACCGGGATTTTGCTTTCGGCAAACAGTCTGGCCTGTGCCTCGAGCAGGGCCTCGCGCAATGCGGGCACCTCCTCCTTGAAGCGGGCCTTGCTGACCCGGTGACCGATTTCTGCGGATTCGAACATACAAGCTCCTCTGCTGGATGTGCTCGATTTTGTACCTGCAGATACAAGAATGCCAAAAAAAACCCTCCGAAGAGGGCTTTTTTTGGGGCGGCCTAGAAGCCGCCGAGATCAACCACCCTTGCTGGGGCGCTTGCCGGGGTTCTTTTTGCTGCGTGTAGAGACGCCGCGTTCCAGGCTGATGCGCTGGCCACGACCGCCCGTTGGCAGGGTAAAACCAGGCATGGTTGCGGGACGGGGAGTGGATTTGCGATCAGCTTCGGTAACGATTTTGTTGCCCATTTGGTGTTCCAGGAGAAATAAGTAAAGACCCCCTATTGGAACATTTTTTTTGGCCAGATCTTTTCCATCATTTCAGGCGTCTTTTAGCCCCTTGCCGCTGCAACTTTTGCACCTGCGCCACAATCCATCCATGCAAGCTTTCTACAGCGACCGCTTTGTGTTGCCCTTGCCTCCCGGCCACCGTTTCCCGATGGAGAAGTACCAGCTGCTGCGCGACCGCTTGAATGCCGATCTGCCACAGCTGCGCATGCTGCAGGCGCCCGAGGCCAGCGAGGGTGAGTTGGCTCTGGCGCATGAGCCGGCCTATATCCAGGCCATCGCCGAGGGCACGGTGGACGCGAAAATCCTGCGCGAGATCGGCTTTCCCTGGAGCCCAGCGATGGCGGCACGGGCCAGGCGTTCGGTCGGCGGCACCGTAGCCGCCGGGCGTGCCGCTATGGCCGAGGGCCTTGCCGCCAATCTGGCGGGTGGCACCCACCATTCCTATGCGCACAAGGGCGGTGGCTTTTGCGTGTTCAATGACATGGCCGTCACTGCAAGGGTGCTGCAGGTCGAATGGGGTCGCCGCCATGGCAGCCGTGCGACTCCGCTGCAGGTGGCCATCATTGACCTGGATGTGCACCAGGGCAATGGCACGGCCAGCATCTTCAAAAACGACCGCAGCGTGTTCACCTTGTCGCTGCACGGCGAGAAGAACTTTCCCTTTCGCAAGGAAGACAGCGACATCGACGTCGCCCTTCCCGACGGCTGCACCGACGGCGACTATCTGGCCGCACTGGAAAATGCCCTACTGGAACTGGAGGGCCGCTTTGACCCCGGCGTGGTGCTCTACCTGGCCGGGGCCGACCCGCACGAGGGCGACCGCCTGGGCCGCCTGAAAATCAGCTATGACGGCATGCAGGCGCGCGACCGCCGCATTTTCGACTGGTGTTTTACGCGCCGCCTGCCTTGCGCCTTCGCGATGGGCGGAGGATACGGCAGCAACATTCAAACCACGCTGCAGGTGCAGGCCAACACCTACGCAGTGGCGCTGGAATACTGGCAGCGCTGGCAAGGCTAATCGTCTTGATTGACTGCCATCTCGGCGAACAGCACCTCGGTAAATCCAAACTGCCTGAAGTCGCGCACCCGCATGGGGTAGAGCTTGCCCCACAGGTGGTCGCATTCGTGCTGCACCACGCGGGCGTGAAAACCATCCACCGTGCGGTCGATGGCATCGCCATATTGGTCAAAGCCGGTATAGCGGACATGGGCCCAGCGCGGCACCATGCCTCGCAGACCCGGCACCGACAAACAGCCTTCCCAGTCGCTTTCCTCGGCTTCACTCAACGGCGTGATGGTGGGGTTGATCAGCACCGTGGGCTGCACCACCGGTCGGTCCGGGTAGCGCGGGTTGCGCTCAAAGCTGCCAAACACCACCAGCTGCAGATCGACACCGATTTGTGGTGCGGCAAGGCCAGCGCCATTGGCTGCGCGCATGGTATCGAGCATGTCGGTGATCAGCAGGTGCAGC
Source organism: uncultured beta proteobacterium (assembly GCA_903845935.1). GTDB lineage: Bacteria > Pseudomonadota > Gammaproteobacteria > Burkholderiales > Burkholderiaceae_C > Allorhodoferax. The sequence continues at coordinate 40,431 of CAIMZI010000107.1, forward strand.
TCATCGCTGTCGAAATCGGTCACCTTTTGGGCCATGCGCAGCAGGCGGGCATCACCCATTTTCAGAATGTCTCTTACCGTCATTAAAAAATCTCCGTGCTGTGCACTGCGATGCGCATTGCATTTGGGGCGGCCAGGCGCGCACTCATTTCAGCATCTCCAGCAGGGCGGCTTCGTCCAGCACGGCCACGCCCAGCTCCTGGGCGCGGGTCAGCTTGCTACCGGCTTCCGTGCCGGCCACCACATAACTGGTCTTCTTGCTAACCGAACCCGAGACCTTGCCACCGGCCGCTTCGATCATGTCCTTGGCGTCATCCCGGCCCAAGGTGGGCAGCGTGCCGGTGAGCACAAAAGTCTTACCGGCCAGGGGCTTGGGTGCGTCGGACGTTGCTGCGCCCTCCTCCCAGCGTATGCCACAGGCGCGCAGTTGATCCACTACCTCGCGGTTGTGCGCTTGGTCAAAAAAAGTGCGAATGCTTTTGGCGACGATAGGCCCAACGTCGTTGACCTGCAGCAGCACCTCCTCGGGGGCGTCCATGATGGCGTCGAGTCCGCCAAAATGCCGCGCCAGTTCCTTGGCCGTGGCCTCGCCCACATGGCGAATCCCTAAGCCAAACAGAAAGCGCGGCAACGTGGTCTGCTTAGATTTTTCCAGCGCATCGACGATGTTTTGCGCCGACTTATCGGCCATGCGCTCCAGGCCAACCAGGGCGCCAAAACCCAGTCGGTACAGGTCCGGCAGGGTGCGAATTACGTTGGCATCCACCATCTGCTCCACCAACTTGTCGCCCAGGCCCTCGATCTCCACGGCACGGCGCTGGCCAAAGTGCAAAATCGCCTGCTTGCACTGGGCGTTGCAAAACAGCCCGCCCACGCAGCGGTGATTGGCCTGGCCCTTTTCACGCACCACGGCACTGCCGCATACCGGGCAAAGGGCTGGCAAGCTGAAGTTGGGGACATAGGGCTGGCGTGGCGTCGGGCCGGATACGCCCGAGCCACTAGCGACCCTGCCGACCACCTCCGGAATCACATCACCGGCCCGGCGCACGATCACCTGATCGCCCACGCGAACATCTTTTTTGCGCACCTCAAACAGGTTGTGCAGGGTGGCGTTGGACACCGTGGTGCCCCCCACAAAGACCGGCTCCAGGCGCGCCACCGGAGTGAGCTTGCCGGTGCGCCCGACCTGCACATCGATGGCCAGCACGCGCGTCAGCTGCTCCTGCGCCGGAAATTTGTGCGCCACGGCCCAGCGCGGTTCGCGCGTCACAAAGCCCAGGCGCTGCTGCAGGGCCAGGCTGTTGAGCTTGTACACCACACCGTCAATGTCATAGGGCAGCTGGTCGCGGGTCAGCGCTATGTTCTGGTGAAAGGCCACCAGCTCGCCTGCGCCGTGCACCACGCGGGTCTGCTCGGCCACCGGAAAACCCCAGCTTTTAAGCGTTTGCAGCAGCTGCATATGGGTGGCAAACAGGCTACCCACCGCTTGCGGCGCCACCTCGCCCACGCCATAGGCAAAAAAGCTCAGAGGACGTTGCGCGGCAATGCCGGGGTCGAGTTGGCGCACCGCTCCGGCGGCGGCATTGCGCGGGTTGACAAAGCTCTTGTCCCCCTTGGCGCGCTGCTGTTCGTTGAGCACCTCGAAATCATCGCGCCGCATATAAACCTCGCCGCGAACCTCCAGCACCTGCGGAACGTCAGCGGTCGAGAGCGATGTTCCGCCGCCGGGCCGCCCCAAGGCGGAACGCGCCCCCTCGGGGGGCAGCGCAGCACGCGTAGCGGCAAGCGTGGGGGCTCCAATCTTTAGCGGAATCTGTCCGATGGTGCGAATGTTCTGCGTGACGTCTTCGCCGTTCTCGCCATCACCCCGGGTGGCAGCCTGCACCAGCACGCCGTTTTCATAGCGCAGGTTGATGGCCAGGCCGTCGAACTTGAGCTCGGCCACATACTCCACCGAGGCATCGGTGTCCAGCAGCTCCAGTTCCTTGCGCACCCGGGTGTCAAAGGCCTGGGCTCCCGTCGATTCGGTATCGGTCTCGGTGCGAATGCTGAGCATGGGCACGGCATGGCGCACTGCGGCGAATTGGTCGAGCGGCTTGCCGCCCACGCGCTGGGTCGGCGAGTCGGGCGTCAGCCAATCCGGGTGAGCCGATTCCAGCGCCTGCAGTTCGCGAAACAGGCGGTCATATTCTGCATCGGGCAGCGTGGGCGCGTCCAGCACGTAGTACTGGTGGGCCAGCGTATGCAGTTGCGCACGCAGGCTATCCAGATGGTCGCGATCCTCACTCGGTGGCATGGCAAACAAGTCCAATGTGGCCATGGCCGTTGTCTCTCGAAAAAAGGGAGTGCTCAAGAAAAAAGGCGCCGCGCTACCGCCGACCCTGCTGCCAAATCACGTTGTTCCAGGGTGTTGTACAGGGTTTGCAGCTCGGCGCCTATGACCTCCATGGTTTCCAGCGCAAGCGCCTGGCCCTGATCATCGGTCACCACGCCGTCCATGCTGTGCGCCAGGGCAAAGGCGGCGTCGCGCATGCGCTCAAACGGCTGCTCGGCGCGCTCGGCCTGGGCCACATCCAGATGCAGACTGAGCTCGCGGATGGCGGACTGGGCTGGGTCTTCGGCCAGTGCGGCCTGGGAATCAAAGGCCAGCACCAGTACCGGCGGCAAGCCTTCCTGCACCGATGGCAGCACCATGCGACCGGCGACGGCACCCGCCACAAAACCGACACGGGCGGCACTCTGGTGCACAAAGCCGGGGCTCCAGGACGCATTGCGGGCGTGGATGTTAAAGCCCAGTTGTGCATCATGGGCGCCGGCAAACTGATCCAGCTCGCGGGCACGGGCCACCTCGTCGCGCATCTCCGGAAAATCGGGTGTAGCGCCAATAGCATCGGCAAAGGCCTGGGTCTTGACCACAAACTCGGAATATTCGATTTCGTTCAGGGCGCCTGTGCGGCTGGCGAGTTGCACACCGACCTGAAAGCCGCTGTAGCGCTGGCCGGGCGCGGGGCTTTCCCATTGCTGGGCTGCGGTGTTGAATCCTTCCACCGCGATCGGTTTGGTGCCGGCCCTGCGCGTGGCGGGCAAGGCGGCAATGGCGGCATCCCCCGAGACCAGCGGCGTCGCCGGGTCCAGTGCCAGGCTGGCGATGACGTCAATCAGCGCATCCAGCGCCGGCTTTTTGACCGGCGTGGGCAGGGCCATCTCGCGTTCCTGCAGCTCGGTGTCGGAAAACGTCGGCTCCACCTGTTCCAGCACGCCGGGTGGCTCTTCCGGCGTTGCCTGACGCGGTGCATTCCTGCGCGAGGTCCAGGCGTTGAAGAACATCACGGCGGCCAATACCAGGCCGCCTGCGAGCGCTAATCCAATTTGCAAATGACTCATGCTTTTTATGCCATTTCGGCGAATGAGGCGGCGGATTCCATGTCGACCGCTACGATGCGTGACACACCCTGCTCCTGCATGGTGACGCCAATCAGTTGTTCGGCCATTTCCATGGCGATCTTGTTGTGGCTGATGAACAGAAACTGGGTGCTCTTGCTCATGCTGGAAACCAGCTTGGCATAGCGCTCGGTATTGGCGTCGTCCAGCGGCGCGTCCACCTCGTCGAGCAAACAAAAGGGTGCCGGATTGAGCTGGAAAATCGCAAACACCAGCGCGATGGCCGTCAACGCCTTTTCGCCACCCGACAGCAGATGAATGGTTTGATTTTTCTTGCCAGGCGGCTGTGCAATCACCTGCACGCCGGAGTCGAGAATTTCGTCGCCGGTGATCACCAGGCGCGCATTGCCGCCACCAAAGAGTTCGGGGAACATGCGGCCGAAGTGCTCGTTGACCTGGTTGAAGGTGCCCGACAGCAGTTCGCGGGTTTCGGCGTCGATTCTGCGGATCGCGTCTTCCAGCGTGGTCATGGCGTCCGTCAGGTCGGTGTTCTGCGCATCCAGAAAGGTCTTGCGCTCGCGCGCCGCTGTGAGTTCATCCAATGCCGCCAAATTGACTGCGCCCAGTGCCGTGATTTCACGCTGGATGCGGTCGATGTCGGCCTGCATGCCAAACAGCCGCACATTGCCCTCGCGGATGGATTGCTCCAGGACTTCCATGTCCGCCTTGGCGTCCACCAGCTGGGTCTCGTACTGCTCAAACCCCAGGCGCGCGGCCTGCTCCTTGAGTTGAAATTCTGTGATGCGGGAGCGCAAGGGATCGAGCTCGCGCTCGAGCTGCATGCGGAGCTCGTCGCTGGCGCGCAGCTTGGCGGTTAGGTCGTCGTATTCGCTGCGTTTGGCACCCAGCGCCTGCTCGCGCTCCAGCTTCAGTGCAAGAGCGTTTTGCAGACCGCCCTGGGCTGCGGCATCGGTCAGGCGCGTCATTTCATCCTGGGCGCGTTGCACTTCGGCGTGAATCGACGCGGTCTGTTGGTCTGCGGTTTCCATGGCGCGGGATAGCTCGGCATTGCGCGCCTGCAGACTGCGCTGGGCGAAACTGGCCTCCTGCGCCTGGCGCTCCAGACTGCGCTGCTGCTCACGGCTTTGGCTCAGCTTGCCCTGCCATTCGATCACCTGCTCGTCCAGTTGCGCATGGCGCTCTTGGGCATCGGCCAGCTGCATGTCCAGCGACTCGAATCGGCCTTCGGCGGTGGCACGGCGTTCCTGCAAATCGTCGAGCTGCGCCTCCACCTCGGCCATATCGCTGTCGATCTGGGCACTGCGGGCGCGGGTCTGCTCGGCCAGCTGCGTCAGGCGCAGCACTTCCACCTGCAACGCGTGATTGCGCGTCTGCGCATCGGCGGCTTCGCGGCGCAGGCTCAGCAGCGCTTGCGCGCCCTGTGCATAGGCGCTCTCGGCGCGCGACAGGGCAACGCGGGATTCGTCGGCAATCAGCACCTGGGCACGCAGCTGCTTTTCCAGGTTTTCGATTTCCTGGGCGCGTGCCAACAGGCCGGCCTGTTCGGAGTCCTGCGCGTAAAAGCCCACGCTGTGGCTGCTCACCACATGACCGGACTTCACATAAATGGCTTCGCCAGCGCCCAGTTGGCTGCGTTGTGCCAAGGCGTCCTCAAAACTGGGAGCGGTAAAAAAGCCATGCAGCCAGTCGACCAAGACGGCTCGCTGGCCTGCGTCGTTGACGCGCAACAGATCCGAGAGGCGCGGCAAGGGCGATGGCGCTTGCGCCAGGGCTGCCAGCGGGGGGCTGAAAAAAGCCAGCTTGGCCGGCGGCGCATCGCTGGCAAAGGATTTCACCATTTCCAGGCGCGAAACCTCCAGCGCACCCAGGCGTTCGCGCAACGCACCCTCGAGTGCGTTTTCCCAACCTGCTTCGATGTGGATGCGGCTCCACAGACCCTGCAAATGGTCCAGACCATGTTTGGCCAACCAGGGTTGCAGTTTGCCGTCGGTCTTGACCTTTTCCTGCAAGGCCTTGAGCGCTTCCAAGCGGGCCGACAGATCGGACTGGCGTGCCGACTCGGCATTGACGGCCTGCTGTGCGCCACGGCGCGCCTCGTCCAGTTCGGGTACCGATTCCTGCAATTCATGCAGGCGCTCCTGCGCCACGTTGTTGGCCTCCTGAGCGTCTTCATACTGCTGCTGCACGTCCTGCAAACGAGCTTCATCCGGGGCAGACAAGACATTGCGGTCGGCACCCAAGCGTTCACGCCGAACGCTTAAGCCCCGGCTTTGCTCTTCGATGCTGCGCTGTTCGGCGGCCAGCACCTGGATTTGCTGCTGCACCTGCACCACCGCGGCGCGCTGCCCATTGGCTGCCGCCTGTGCCTTTGCCAGCGCCTCTTCCATGTCCGGCAACTGCTGTGCCTGCTCCTCCACCTGCGCGGCCAATAGCTCGGACTGCTCCGCGCCGTGCAGGGCCAGTTCGGCCAAGCGTTCGATTTCATCCTGCGCATCTTGGCGCCGGTTGGCCCATTGGGAGATCTGTTCCTTGAGCGTCAGCAGGCGCTGCTCCACACGCTGACGGCCCTCCACCACAAAGCGGATTTCGGCCTCCAGGCGCCCAACATCGGTGCTGGCCTCATAGAGCAGGCCCTGGGCCTGATTCACCTGGTCACCAGCGGTGTAGTGCGCCTGGCGAACCGTTTCCAGCTCGGACTCGATGTGGCGCAGGTCGGCCATGCGCGACTCCAGCGCGTTGACCGAGGCCAGCCCATCGGCCTGCACCTTGGTCTGGTCGGCCAACGCCTCGGCGCGCTTGAGGAACCATTGCTGGTGCTGCTTTTGCGTGACATCGGCCTGCAAGGCCTGGTACTTCTTGGCCACCTCGGCCTGCTTTTCCAGCTTCTCCAGATTGGTATTGAGCTCGCGCAGGATGTCTTCGACCCGGGTCAGGTTTTCGCGCGTGTCCGACAGGCGATTCTCGGTCTCGCGGCGGCGTTCCTTGTATTTGGACACGCCGGCGGCCTCTTCGAGGAACAGGCGCAACTCTTCGGGCTTGGATTCGATGATGCGGCTGATGGTGCCCTGGCCGATGATGGCGTAGGCGCGCGGACCCAGACCGGTTCCCAGAAACACGTCCTGCACATCGCGGCGACGCACCGCCTGGTTGTTGATGAAGTAGCTGGAGCCACCGTCGCGCGTCAGCACCCGTTTGACCGCGATTTCGCCAAACTGTCCCCACTGGCCGCCGGCCCGGTGGTCGGAATTGTCAAACACCAGCTCCACGCTGGCGCGGCTGGCCGGCTTGCGCGTGGTGGTGCCGTTGAAGATCACGTCCTGCATGGACTCGCCGCGCAGCTCGCTGGCCTTGCTCTCGCCCAGCACCCAGCGCACCGCGTCCATGATGTTGGATTTGCCGCAACCGTTGGGCCCGACCACGCCCACCAGCTGCCCGGGCAACAGGAAATTGGTGGGTTCGGCAAACGATTTGAAGCCTGAAAGCTTGATTGAATTAAGACGCACGTGACGGATTGGCTCTTGCTAGGCTATTGATTTCATTGGAAATTTGGAGGCTGCACGGAGGCAGCGTGGATGCCGATGATACCGTGCGCCTAATCGAAGAAGGTGGTCTTGTAGCCCTTGAGCGCCTGCTCGATCTTGGCCTCCAATGCCTTCATGCTTGGTGGCTTGACCAGATATCCGGCCACCCCCAGGGGCATGATCTCACCCACCGTGGCCTTGCTGGAGTCGGCGCTGAGAAAAATCACTGGGATCATGGACAGGCCTTCGTCTGCCAGCGCACGCAAATTCTGCACAAACTCAATGCCCCCCATGGGTTGCATATGCACATCGGTGAGTATCAGATCCGGTTTCAAGGCGCCGATCTCACGCAGGGCCGACAGGCCGTTGTCAAAGGAGTAAAGATCCAGAATACCCATGCGCCGCAAATTGCCAAGAATGAAGGTGCTCATGATCTTCTCGTCTTCAATCACCAGCACCCTGGCTCTCCTCATATCCATTGCAAACTCCCCTTTTCGCTTCAGGCAGCGTGGGCCTTCAGGTAGGCAGTCACCTCCGACAACAACTGCTCGAGTTCTGGTATCAACACAAGGTAAGCAGTTGCCGCCGCCGTGCTCTGGCGGTCCTTGCTCAGGGCTTCTACGCGTACCACATGCTCACACAGTGCGGGCTCGCAAAAAATAGGGATGAAGCCCTTAAGTGCATGCAACACGCGGTTGGCGGCGACCAGATCACCATCGCGAAACAGTTGCGCAATCAGCGGAATGTCGCGCGTCAGAGACTCCTGCAGCATCAACAACATGCTGGCCATGGCTTCCTCGTCGCCTATTTGTGACAGGGCCAAACGCGCATCCAGATGGACCGGGCCGACTTGCGACTCAGGTGAGGACATGAAAACCCCTATTCGTACATTGCAAAGCATAACCTCCCAGCGGGCAGACAGCGCTGAGTTTAGCCAATGCTCAGCGATAATTGCGCCCCATGAATCCCAATTTGTCCCGACTACAGGCCTATCCCTTTGAGCGCCTGCGCCAGTTGTTTGCTTCGGTTCAGCCGAACCCGGCCTTTACGCCCATCAGTTTGGGCATTGGTGAGCCCAGGCACGCAGCACCCGAGCTGGTCAAGCAGGCGTATTGCGATGCCATCCTGCACAGCGGTGGCCTCTCGGTGTACCCGGCCACCGCAGGTGACGCGTCACTGCGCAGCGCGATCACGCAATGGCTGCAGCGGCGCTATGGCCTGCCTCTGAGCAGCGCGCAAATCCTGCCCATCAACGGTTCGCGCGAGGCCTTGTTTGCCTTTGCCCAAACCGTGTTGCAGCCGCGCGCCGATGGCCAAGCGGCGCTGGTGGTCTGCCCCAACCCGTTCTACCAAATCTACGAGGGCGCGGCCTATCTGGCCGGTGCCGAGCCCTTTTTCGTGAATTCCGATCCGCAGCGCAACTTCGCCCAGGACTGGGACAGCGTGCCGCAGGCCGTGTGGTCACGCACCCAGTTGCTGTTCGTTTGCTCGCCGGGCAATCCGGCCGGCGCCGTGATGCCGCTCTCGGAATGGGCCAAACTGTTTGATTTGAGCGACAGATATGGTTTTGTAATTGCCTCGGACGAGTGCTATAGCGAAATATATTTTCGCGACGAGGCGCCGCTAGGCGGCCTGGAGGCCGCAGCCAAACTGGGGCGCAGCGACTTCAAGAACCTGGTCAGCTTTACCAGCCTGTCCAAGCGCAGCAATGTGCCGGGCATGCGCAGCGGTTTTTGTGCCGGCGACGCGGCCCTGATCAAACAGTTTCTGCTGTACCGCACCTACCACGGCAGCGCCATGAGCCCGGTGGTGCAGGCCGCCAGCGCCGCTGCCTGGAACGATGAGTCCCATGTGGTGGACAACCGCGCCAAATACCGCGCCAAGTTTGCCCAGGTCACGCCCATGTTGTCGTCCGTGCTGGACGTGGCCCTGCCCGATGCCGGCTTTTATTTGTGGGCCAAGGTGAAGGGCAGCGACACCGACTTCGCGCGCGAGCTGCTGGCAAATTACAATGTGACGGTATTGCCGGGCAGTTTTCTGGCGCGTGAGGCGCATGGAAGCAATCCGGGCGCCGGGCGCATCCGCATGGCCTTGGTGGCAGAAACCGATGAATGCGTGGAAGCCGCCGGGCGCATTGTCCAGTTCGTGCAATCCAGAGCCTAAAACCTTCACTCCAATTTTTTCCATGACACAACAACTCCAATCCATCATCGACCAGGCCTGGGAAAACCGCGCCAATCTGTCCGTCTCCTCCGCACCAGCGGAAGTCACCGAGGCCGTCGAGCATGTGATTGCCCAGCTCAATAACGGCACGCTGCGTGTGGCCACGCGTGAATCGGTGGGCCAGTGGACCACGCACCAGTGGATCAAGAAGGCCGTGCTCTTGAGCTTTCGCCTCAAGGACAACGAAGTCATCAAGGCCGGCGACCTCGGCTTTTACGACAAGGTGCAAACCAAATTTTCCAACATGGACGAGACAGGCCTGAAGGCCTCAGGCGTGCGCATCGTGCCGCCAGCCGTGGCACGCCGTGGCAGTTTCCTGGGTCGTGGCGTGATCCTGATGCCCTCCTATGTGAACATCGGCGCCTACGTCGATGAAGGCACCATGGTTGACACCTGGGCCACCGTGGGCTCGTGCGCCCAGATCGGCAAGAACGTACACCTGTCGGGTGGCGTTGGCATCGGCGGTGTGCTCGAGCCGATGCAGGCCGGCCCCACCATCATCGAAGACAACTGCTTTATCGGCGCCCGCTCGGAAGTGGTAGAAGGCGTCATCGTCGAAGAAAACTCGGTGATTTCCATGGGCGTGTACATCGGCCAAAGCACCAAGATTTATGACCGCGCCACCGGTACCGTGACCTACGGCCGCATTCCTTCGGGCTCGGTGGTGGTATCGGGCAACTTGCCCAGCGCGGATGGCAAATACAGCCTTTATTGCGCCGTCATCGTCAAGCGCGTGGACGCACAGACCCGTGCCAAGACCTCGCTCAACGATTTGCTGCGCGATTAAGCACCCGTGATTGCGGCAGGCATAGCCATGGCAACAACCCATCCACCAGGCACCATGGAAAGAATCCTGCGCCTGATGGGGGAGAAAAAGGCGTCCGACGTTTACCTCTCCGCCATGGCCCCGGCCCTGATTAAGATCGACGGCGAGTGTGTGCCCATCAACGCACAGAGACTGCCTGTGGATGCACCCCGCAGCCTCTTGGCCGAGGTGCTGCCGCCTGAACGCATGGCCGAGCTGGACGCGGTGGGAGAACTCAATATGGGATTCCCGATCGCCGGCGTGGGCCGCTTCCGGGTCAGCGCCATGCGCCAGCGCGGCACCATTGCCGCCGTGATCCGCTACGTCGCGGTGGATGTGCCCACGCTGGAGGAACTCCATGTTCCCCTGGTGCTGTCTGAGCTGATCATGGAAAAGCGCGGCCTGATCCTCATGGTGGGCGCCACCGGCTCGGGCAAAAGCTCGACGCTGGCGGCGATGATCGATTACCGCAACGAGAACGCCACCGGCCACATGCTGACGATTGAGGACCCGATCGAGTTTTTGTTCAAGAACAAAAAATCGGTGGTGAACCAGCGTGAAATTGGTACCGACACCGAGTCGCTTGAGGTAGCGCTCAAAAACGCGCTGCGCCAAGCGCCGGACGTGATTCTGATCGGTGAAATTCGCGACCGCGAAACCATGTCGGCCACCCTCGCCTATGCCCAGTCTGGACATTTGTGCCTGGCCACCATGCACGCCAGCAACAGCTACCAGGCCTTGAACCGGATTCTGAGCTTTTACCCGGTCGAGGTGCGAGCCACCATGCTGGGTGATTTGGGTTCGGCACTCAAGGCCATCGTCTCGCAGCGCCTGCTGCGCACCAGCACCGGCCAGCGCATACCGGCGGTGGAAATCATGCGCAATACCAAACTGGTATCGGAGCTGATTGAAAAAGGCGATTTTTCGGCGGTGAAAGAGGCCATGGAAAAATCCATGGCCGAAGGTTCGCAGTGCTTTGAGCAGGATATTGCGCGCCTGATCGCCGACGGTGTGGTGGATCGCAAGGAAGGCCTGTCCCATGCCGACTCGCCCACCAACCTGATGTGGCGCATGCAAAACGACTTCAATCCCAAGTCCCAGCTTGTGGCTGAGCCCGAAGAAGAAGAAGGCACATCCTTCACCGAAATTACCCTGGACGTAACGCATTGATGAGCCAGACGCTGTATCTGACAGAGCAGCTGCTCGCACTCCCCTCTCTGACACCCGACGACCAAGGCTGCCAGGAACTGATCGCCGCACGCCTGGCCCCGCTGGGCTTTACATGTGAAACCATGGTCAGTGGACCCGACGATTTTCGCGTCACCAATTTATGGGCCAAGCGAAGCAGTACAAACCCGGCTGCCGAAACCCTGGTGTTTGCGGGACACACCGATGTGGTGCCCACTGGACCGTTGAACCAGTGGCAAAGCCCACCGTTTGTGCCCAGCCACCGCGATGGCCGGCTGTTTGGCCGCGGCGCCAGCGACATGAAGACATCGCTGGCCGCGTTTGTGGTGGCGATTGAAGAGTTCCTGCTAACAAATCCAGAGCCGCAGCTGAACATCGCGTTGCTGTTGACCAGCGACGAAGAAGGCCCGGCCCATGACGGCACGGTGGTGGTCTGCCAGGCCTTGAAGGCGCGCGGCGAAACATTGGACTATTGCATCGTCGGCGAGCCCACCTCGGTGGAGCGCACCGGCGACATGATCAAGAACGGACGCCGGGGCAGCATGAGCGGCAAGCTCACCGTCAAAGGGCTGCAAGGGCATATCGCCTATCCGCATCTGGCAAAAAATCCGATCCATTTGGCGGCCCCCGCTTTGGCGGAATTGGCCGGCATGCAATGGGATGGTGGCAATGCCTTTTTTCCGCCCACTAGTTGGCAGGTCAGCAACATCCATGGCGGCACCGGTGCCGCCAATGTGATCCCGGGCCAGCTGGTGCTGGACTTCAATTTTCGCTTTTGCACCGAATCAACCCCCGAGTCGCTGCAACAGCGACTGTGCGCCGTACTGGATGCGCACCAGTTGGAATACGACCTGAGCTGGAGCATCAGCGGCCTGCCCTTTCTCACACCACCCGGCAGCCTGGTGCATGCGGTGTGCGACGCCATCCTTGCAGTGACCGGCATCACCACCCAACTTTCCACCACCGGCGGTACCAGCGACGGGCGCTTTATTGCCCAGATCTGCCCCCAAGTGATTGAGCTGGGCCCACCCAACGCGACCATCCACCAGATCAACGAATACGTGGCTGTCGCAGACATTGAACCCTTGAAAAATATTTACAAGCGCACGCTGGAAAACCTGAACCGCATGGCGAAGGCGGCTCTGTGAACCTGTTGGAATTGATTGAATCCTCGGCCACACGCCTGAGCGAGGCCGGGGTTCACTACGGCCACGGCACCACCAACGCCCGCGACGAAGCGGCCTGGCTGGTGCTGTGGAGCCTGGGCTTGCCACTGGACACGGAACTGGAGGGGCTGGACTCGCGGGAGTCGCGCCCCATCAGCGCTTCAGAGTTGGAAGCCTGCGCCACGCTGATAGCGACCCGCATAGCCTCGCGCAAGCCCGCCGCCTACCTGACGCATGAGGCCTGGCTGCAAGGCATCTCTTTTTATGTCGATGAACGCGTCATTGTTCCGCGCTCGCTGATTGCCGAACTGCTTGTGGATGGCGCGCTGGACTACTGGCTCAGCCAAGACACGCATGCGGTGCTGGACCTGTGCACCGGCAACGCCAGCCTGGCCATCATTGCGGCCATGGTCTATCCCGACACGCAGGTGGACGCCGCCGATATTTCTGCCGATGCCCTAGCCGTAGCCGCCATCAATGTGGAACGCCACCAGTTGACGGATCGGGTGCATCTGCTGGAGTCCGATGGGCTGACCGGCCTGAGCAAGCGCTACGACCTGATTCTGTGCAACCCGCCCTATGTCAACGCCGACAGCATGGCCGCCCTCCCCCCCGAATACCTGGCAGAGCCAACGATTGCGCTGGACGGCAACCAGTCTGGCGGCCTGGACGGTATGGACTTTGTCCGCTCCCTGCTGCGAGACGCCCCGCGTCACATGGACCCGGGCGCCGTGCTGGTGCTGGAAATCGGCAACGAACGAACCTTTTTTGAGACCGCCTTCCCCACGCTGCAAGCCATCTGGCTGGACACCAGCGCCGGTGAAGACCAGGTCCTACTCCTTACGCGCGAAGCGCTCACTGCATGATCAACTTAAAAAATATCACCTTGCGCCGTGGCGTCAAGGTGCTGCTTGACGGCGCCTCCGTCACCCTCAACCCGGGAGAAAAGGTCGGCCTGGTCGGTCGCAACGGCGCGGGCAAATCCTCGCTGTTTGCGCTGCTCAATGGCAATTTGCACGAGGACGGCGGCGAGTTCTTTATCCCCAGCCAGTGGCGCATGGGCCAGGTGGCGCAGGACATGCCCGAGACCGACCAGGGCGCCACCGACTTTGTGGTGGAGGGCGACACGGAACTCAATCTGGCGCGCATCGAGGTCGCCGCCGCCGAGGCCACCGACGACTACGACCGCATGGCCCACGCCTATATGGCGCTACACGATGCCGGTGAACACGACGCACCCTCACGCGCCCAGGCGCTGATCCTGGGTCTGGGCTTCAAGAGCAGTGAACTGGACAACCCGGTGAACAGCTTCTCCGGCGGCTGGCGCATGCGCCTGCAGCTGGCCCGCGCCCTGATGTGCCCCTCCGACCTGCTGCTGCTGGACGAGCCCACCAATCACCTGGACTTGGACGCCCTGGTCTGGCTGGAAGCCTGGCTCAAAAAGTACGAAGGCACCATGGTCGTCATCAGCCATGACCGCGAATTTCTGGATGCGGTGACCAATGTCACCCTGCACATCGACGCGGCCAAGCTGATGCGCTACGGCGGCAACTACAGCAAGTTTGAAGACATGCGCGCCGAGCAGATGGACCTGCAACAAAGTGCGTTTTCCAAACAGCAGGACAAGATTGCCCACCTGCAAAAGTTCATTGCCCGCTTCAAGGCCAAGGCCAGCAAGGCCAAGCAGGCGCAAAGCCGGGTCAAGGCGCTGGACCGCATGGAAAAGATTGCGCCCCTGCTCAATGAGGCCGACTTCACCTTTGAATTTGCCGAGCCCGCCAATTTGCCCAACCCCATGCTGTCGATGACCGGCGTGAGCTTTGGCTACCCCGCGCCCGAGGGCTCGCCGCCCAAGACACCGCCCACGGTCATCGTACGCAATGTCAGCAAGTCGGTGCTGGCCGGTCAGCGCATCGGCATTTTGGGCGCCAACGGACAGGGCAAATCGACCCTGGTGAAAACCGTGGCGCGCGATCTTGAGCCGCTGGGCGGTGAAGTGACCGAGGGCCGTGGCCTAAACATCGGCTACTTCGCGCAGCAGGAACTCGACGTGCTGCGCCCCGCCGACAATCCGCTGGAACACATGATCCACATGGTCAAGGAGATGACGGCCAACGGCAAGCTCGGCGGGCAGGCCACACGCGAGCAGGATTTGCGCAGCTTCCTGGGCAACTTCAACTTCAGCGGCGACATGGTCAAGCAGGCCGTGGGCAGCATGAGCGGCGGCGAAAAAGCCCGACTGGTCTTGTGCATGCTGGTGTGGCAGCGCCCCAACCTGTTGCTGATGGATGAGCCTACCAATCACCTGGATCTGGCCACCCGCGAAGCGCTCTCGATGGCGCTCAACGAGTTCGAAGGCACCGTCATGCTGGTCAGCCACGACCGCGCCCTGCTGCGCGCCGTGTGTGACGAGTTCTGGATGGTGTCACGCGGCGGCGTCGAGCCCTTTGACGGCGATCTGGACGACTACCAGAAATACCTGCTCGACGAGGCCAAGCGCCAGCGCGAAGCGGCCAAGGAAGAGGCCAAGAACCAGTCGCCCAAGGCAGTGGCCGTGGTGGCCGCACCGGTGGTGGAACCCGCCATTTCGCCCGAGCAACTCAAGAAGTGGAAGAAGGCCCTGGTTGCAGTGGAGGAGAAGATGGCCACGCTCAATACCGAGGGCGCGGCGCTGGAAGGCAAGCTGTCCACCAACCCCCACCCTTCCGTGATTGCCGAGACCGGCAAGCGGCTCAAGCTGGTGAACCAGGAGCTCAAAACCCTGGAAGAGGAGTGGCTGGACCTGACCGGCAAGCTCGAAGGCTAAGCTTACGCCGGCCGACCGGCCCAATGCGTAACTTGCCCCCTTGGGGGGCAGCGCAGCACACGCAATGCCAAACAGGGCGCGACACAGCCAGGCCGCCGACCGACCGGCCCTGCGCCAAGCAGGCCCTGCGTCTTAACTGGAAAAAACCTTCACAGCGGAAAGCAGGCGCACGGCCTGCTCGCTCATGCTGGTGGCTGCGGCGCTGCTTTGCTCCACCATGGCGGCGTTCTGCTGCGTCATTTCATCGAGCTGGGACACGGCCTGCCCGACCTGCCCAATGCCCAGGGCTTGCTCGCGGGAGGCTGCGGTAATTTCGGCAATCAGCTGGTTCACCTGCTCCACTTGGTGGACCACTTCCGACATGGTGGCACCGGCATCGGCTACCAAGCGCGAGCCGCTGGTGACCTTGCCGACCGAGTCGTCGATCAGCACCTTGATTTCCTTGGCGGCTGCGGCCGAGCGACCGGCCAGGCTGCGCACCTCACTGGCCACCACTGCAAAGCCCCTGCCCTGTTCACCGGCACGAGCCGCTTCCACGGCGGCATTGAGCGCCAGGATATTGGTCTGAAAGGCAATGCCGTCAATTACGCTGATGATGTCGGCAATCTTGCGGCTGGAATCCGAGATCAGGCCCATGGTGCTCACCACATGGCCCATGGCCTCGCCGCCCCTGGTGGCCACGCCGGTGGTGGCATGGGCCAATTGACTGGCCTGCTGGGCTGTATCGGAGTTCTGTCGCACGGTGGCAGTCTGTTGTTCCATGGCGGCGGCCGTCTGCTCCAGACTGGATGCGGTTTGCTCGGTACGGTTGGACAAATCGTGGTTGGCCGCCGCAATCTCCTTGCTGGCGACTTGTACGCCGCTCACCTGTTCGCGCACATCGGCCATCAGCGCCTGCAGGTTCAAACCGGCCTGGGAAATGGCCCGTGCCAGCAGACCGACGTCATCGCATCGGTCCAATGGAAATTCCTCCGCCAGCGTTCCACTGGCCACTTGCTGGGCAGCAACCAGCACCCTGGACAAGGGCTTGGTGAGCTGCGCTTCGATGGTCCAAGCGGCTAACATGCAAGCCGCCAGCAGGGTGCCACTGGCCACCGCCAGTGCGCTACCCGCCAGACCGGATAGTGCGAGGGTTGTCACCATGACCGCAGCCAGAAACAGCATGGGCAGGCGCACACGCCAGGCGCTGGGCAACAGCTTTTGGATGCTGAGCCAACGCAGTAAGCCGGTGCGCACAATCAGGCCGCGATGAAAGGCCAGGCCCCGGGCCTTGCCTTCCCGGAAGCGCTTGTGCAAGGCGTCCGTCGCCTGCACCTGCATCGCAGACGGCTTGGTGCGAACCGACAAATAGCCCGTGAGCACGCCATTGCGCAGCATCGGCGCTGCGTTTGCGCGAACCCAGTAGTGATCCCCATTTTGACGCCGGTTCTTGACCAGTGCCGTCCAGGAGTAGCCGTCCTTCAGGCAGCGCCACATATCGGCAAACGCCTCCACCGGCATGTCGGGATGCCGCACCATATTGTGTGGATTGCCCACCAATTCATCCAATTCAAAGCCGCTGGTTCGAACAAAGGCGGCGTTGGCGTACGTGATGTTGCTATGGGTATCGGTGGTGGAGAGCAGGGTCTCCGTGTCCGGAAACTCGAACGCTTTTTTCGTGACAGGAAGATTGGTACGCATGACTTTCAACAACTCCTGGTGAACGACTCAAGTATTTTTTGGCACAATATGTATGATTATGTGTTCATTTTGTAAAGCCTGCCAAACTTTTGTGCAGCCAACATCAAGCTTTGTCACTTAGCGCCAAGGATCTGCCGACATTTTCCAATGGGGGGGATTGCGATTCGCAGGTCAGTGACACGTTCAACGCCAGGCATTCGCCCAAATACTTCGGCCTGGACAAGGGCGTCAGTGCATGCACGTTGGTGGCCAACCACGTGCCGATCAATGCGCGCGTCATTGGTACACACGAGCACGAAAGTCACTTTGTGTTTGACTTGCTGTTCAACAACACCTCGGAAATTCAGCCGACCCGGCACTCGACAGACACCCACGGTGCGAATCAGGTCAACTTCCTGATCCTGTACACCTTTGGCCATGCGTTTGCACCTCGGTACAAAGGGTTGCACCGCAAGACTGCCGGCCTAGTGGGCTTTGATTCGCCCAGCCAGTACCCTGAAACCATGTTGATCAGACCGGCGAAAAGGACCGACGAAGATTTGATCATCCGTGAGTGGCCCAACGTTCAGCGCATCTTGGCATCCCTGGCCCAAAAGGAAACCACCCAAGCCACCATCGTGCGAAAGCTGAGCAGCTATGCCCAGCAAAACCAGACTCAAAAGGCCATGTGGGAGCTCGACAGCATTCTGCGCTCCATGTACGTTCTGGATTTCATCGATGACGTGGAATTGCGCAAAGGCGTGTACAAGGCGCTCAACCGAGGCGAAGCCTTCCATCGGTTTCGCAGGGCAATCGGCTTTGCGCACGGCGGCAAGTTCAAGGTGCAAACGGAGGGCGAGCAGCAACTCTGGAACGAATGCTCGCGGCTGATCGCCAATGCCGTCATCTATTACAACACCATGCTGCTGTCGAACATCTATGACAAGAAACGGGCCATGGGCGACTGGGATGCGGTGGCGTACCTGCGGGGTATGTCACCCGTGGCATGGCAGCACGTCAACATGTTCGGCACCTTTGAGTTCACCGATGAGGAGCCCAAGGTGGACATGGACGCCATGGCGGCGCGCTACATGGAGGCAGCATTTTGGAACCAAGCCATCGTGGATGGAAACGGCGAGTTCTATGCCTGAGGATCCGGCTTGGGAGTTCATCCGACAGAGTTCATCCCATCTCTTGACGCGGCAATGCAATTGCATTACCATCGGTAAATTGTGAATTTGGAGTGCAAAATGCCAGCCATCCTTGAAGTCGAATCGTCGCTAACCGACCGTTACCAAACGACCGTTCCAGAAACTGTGCGCGACGTACTCAAGCTGGGCAAGCGCGACAAAATTCACTACACCATCCGTTCCAGCGGAGAAGTCGTGCTAACGCGTGCTACCGCCTTGCAAGGTGACGACCCTATGCTTGGCCAGTTCCTGGGCTTCCTTGCCAGTGACTTTGCCGCACACCCTGAGCGCTTGCAATCTGTAGACGCTGGCCTTGTTCGCCGACTCCAAATGCTGGTTGGTGATATCGCGGTCGATTTAGACGCCGCCCTGCTGGCTACCGATGAATGAGCGCAGACAAGATTTCGCCATTGGTCATCCATGGTTGGACCGTTTTTTCACACCCGCTATTTCTTGCGCAAGTCGAGGCCATAACCAGGCACGTTGAGAGTTTGAAACAAAAGGACCCCGTGGGGTACGTGACGAAGAACGCCAGCAAGCGGTTGGCGGCCATCACAAAGCTGGCTTTCGACGTCATCCCGCAAGACCCGACGCGCCCAGAATACCGACAAGGCAACACACTGGGTGACGGCCATAAACACTGGTTCCGCGCCAAGTTCTTCCAACAATATCGACTCTTTTTTCGGTTTCACGCGCCAAGCAAGATCATCGTTTTTGCTTGGGTCAACGACGAAGATACAAAACGTGCGTACGAGAGCGGCAACGATGCCTACTTGGTTTTTCGAAAAATGCTGGAAAGCGGCCACCCGCCGGACGATTGGGCGCAACTACTCGCTGAGTGCCAACAGCATGGCGGTCATACAGGTATCGCGCGAGGTAAGGGTAGCACCCGGTAGGCTGCCAAGCTCACGGCCACCACAGATTTCGCGTGGTCGGTCGCAGAGACCATTGAAGGCAGGCCATATTTTCGAAACTTTACACAATGTCCACTTTTTGGGGCTTGGGCTGATTTAGCCTCAGTGCGATGGAGCTGACTTGCGTCCAGTGCAGCAGCACATAATAAAAACGCTGATTTTGGACGAAAAAAAAGCACTTCCCGATTTCTCGTAAGTGCTTGATTCCAAAGGGTTTAGTGGTGGGTCCTGTCAGATTCGAACTGACGACCTACGGATTAAGAGTCCGCTGCTCTACCAACTGAGCTAAGAACCCACTAAAAAATACAACAACTTGGTGGGACGTGCGGGGGTCGAACCCACGACAAACGGATTAAAAGTCCGCTGCTCTACCAACTGAGCTAACGTCCCAATCAGCTGCATAAACATTAACGTCCCTGCAATCTGCCAAGCCTCAAATTATAACGTTCTTTTTAGTCTCGAGATCCTTGGCGCTTGAAATTTTGTCGATGACCACGCCAGCTGCGCACAGGCCAAACGTGGCGGTGACCGTGACCGACGAACCATAACCGTGGCAGTTCAGGGAACCGTCGGATTGCAGGGCGCAAGAAGGGTCCGGTGGCGCCACGGCTTCACGGCTGAACACACAGGTCACACCCATTGCCTTGCCATCCTTGGGTGCTCCATGGAACTTGCGCAAGCGGTAGCGAAGCTGCGCCAGCAAGGGGTCGTGTGTGACCTGCGACAGGTCTGCCACATCCACCAGGTGTCCGTGACGTTTGCCGCCGGCGGCACCCACCGACACAAAAATGGTCTTGCTGCGGCGGGCCCAATCGGCCATGGCAGCCTTGGATTTCACCTGGTCACAGGCGTCCAGCACGGCGCTCACGGAGGGCTGGAGAAGTTGCAGCCAGTTGTCGGGCTCGACAAAGGCATCCACGCAGTGGACCTTGCAATCTGGATTGATGTGGGCGATGCGCTCGCGCATGGCCAAAATCTTTGCCATACCCAGCGTGGATGTGAGCGCATGGACCTGGCGATTGATGTTGGACTCGGCTATGTGGTCCATGTCCAGCAGCGTGATTTCACCTACGCCACTGCGCGCCAATGCCTCCGCCGCCCAGGAGCCAACGCCGCCAATGCCCACAATGGCGATATGACTGCTGCGGATGCGTTCAGCCGCTTGCAAACCGTACAGCCGCTGCATGCCGCCAAAGCGCCGCTCCGGGTCAACTTGGGTGTCAGTCAAGAGCAGCTACTTGAGTCGGCTTAACCGGTCTTTGGCAGCGTTGGCCGCGTCACTGCTAGGGTGAGTGGCAACGAGCTCTTCCAGCGTCTTGCGGGCGGCCTTGGTCTCTTTGTTTTCCAACTGGCAATTGGCAATGGTCAGCATGGCTTCGGGTACATGGACATGCTCGGGAGCCAGGGCCATCAGGCTCCTGAAATTGACCACCGCGCTCTTGCAATCCTTGCCCGCATATTGGGCATTGCCGAGCCAGAATAGCGCCGATGCACGGTACCCGGTTTGCGAGTAGCGGTTCAGAAAATCCACAAAGCCGGTGGTGGCTGCAGAAAAATCGCCCTTGCGGAATACGGCCAGATTGGTCTCGTAATCCTTCTTCTCAGCCGGATCCGCCATGAACTCCTTGCCGTCCACTGTAACTGTCAGTGGTTCGAATTTGCGCAGCCGTTCATCGACCGCGACGGACACATCCTTCTGCCGTCTTTGCACTTCTGACAGATCGCGGGCCAATTGCTCGTTCTGCCCCCGCAGTTTGGCTTGCTCTGCACGGTTAGTCTCTAGCTGGTTCTGTAAATCAAGAATGCTGCGACGCAACTGTGCAGCCTCATCCGAGGCACGCTGCGCCTCCTCGGCAATTTTGCGATTGGATTCGACCTGATCCTGCTTGACGGCCTCCACGCGCTGGCGCAAATCCAGAATGGCGCGCCTAGCCTCTTCGTCATCGAATAGACCGGCACTGGCAGAACCAGCGGCCAATACCAAGCAGGCAAGCGCCGTGGATCGCAAAAGAAAAGTGCGCATGACCAAGCTCAGGCCTTTCACCGGTAAGAAATTTCAGCGCGGCGATTTTTTTCCATGTCCGCCTCAGACGATCCCAGTGCGGCGGGCTTCTCCTTGCCAAAACTGACCGACTCCAGCTGCGCTTCCGGCACACCCAGCAGGCTGAGGGCCTTGCGTACGGCATCGGCGCGCTTTTGGCCCAGTGCCAGGTTGTATTCACGGCCACCGCGCTCATCGGTGTGCCCTTCGATAACGACCTTGCGAGCCTTGTCCGACCGGATGTATTTGGCATGCGACTCAATAACCGACTGGAACTCCGGGCGAATCACAAAGCTGTCGTAGTCAAAATAGACCACACGGGTGGTGGACTGCATGGCCATATCCTGTGCCGACTTGCCCAAATCAACCGAGGCTACCGCGCCCTTGGACACAGCCGAACCGTCGCCCTGGCCTGCAACCATGCCTGCGGACGAAGTCGAGGTTCCGGATTTATCAACCACAGGAACCGGATCGAGTTTCACCGCCGAACCACAGGCGCTGAGAACAGCGACCACACCCAAGATCACCAAAGTACGCTTCATTTCACACTCCTTAATGCATTGACTATTTTTGAAACGGGCCCCAATCAGGCTCCCGGATATCGCCGGTTTGCCCCACCAACCTGGCCTTGATCTTTCCATCCAGGGTGCTGGTCATCAGCGCTTCTTTGCCCTGCTGCTGCGTGGCATAAATCAGCATGCGGCCATTGGGCGAGAAACTCGGCCGCTCATCGGCAATGGTATCCGTAATGGCCGTAGCAACACCCGACGCCAGCTCCATTACATGCAGTTTAAAAGCACCGCTGACGCGAGAAATATAGGCCAGCCAGCGGCCGTCTGGGCTCAAGGCCGGCGATATGTTGTAGTTGCCTCCGAATGTCACGCGCTCCGGGGTACCGCCGGACGCGCTAACCCGGTAGATCTGCGGCGAGCCGCCGCGGTCGCTGACAAAGTAAATGGTCTTGCCGTCGGCCGTAAAAGCGGGCTCGGTGTCAATCGAGGCAGACTGGGCAAGGCGGCGCGGCTCGGACCCGGCAGCGGACAGATCCAGCAGGTTGAGCTGCGAACCGCCGTCCCGGCTGAGTGTCAGTGCCAGCGTTCTGCCGTCCGGTGACCAGGCCGGCGCGCTGTTGGAGCCCTTGAAGTTCGCCACCAAGCGACGTTTGCCTGAAGCCACGTCATGCACATAAATGGTCGGCTTGCGGGCCTCAAACGACACATAGGCCAACTGCTTGCCATTGGGCGACCAGGCCGGCGAAATAATCGGCTCGGAGCTGCTGAGCGCAGTTTGCGGGTTTTCGCCATCCGCATCGGCCACCCACAGGTTGAAGTTCGATCCCTTCTTGGTCACATAGGAGATGCGGGTCGAAAAAACGCCCTTGTCGCCGGTGAGCTTTTCATACACATAGTCGGCAATCTGGTGCGCCGCCAGGCGCAGGTCGGCCTGCACCACGCCAAAGCTTTGCGAGCCCAGGTCCTGCCCCCGCACCACGTCCCACAAATGCATGCGCACATCAAAGCGCCCGTCGGCCAGGCGGCTGATGCTACCGGCCAAGAGCGCATCGGCATTCTTCTGGCGCCAGCTGGAGAAGTCGGGCCGCGACGCATCGTCCAGGCTGACACCGCTGGCATCGACACCCCGGAACTGCCCACTGCGCTCCAGATCGGCCTGTACAACGGCAGAGATTTTTTGCACCGCCGTGTCTTCGCCCCGAAAGGCCACCAGCGCAACTGGGATTTGCGTCAACCCCACGCCCGAGACTTCCACGCGGAATTGCGCCCATGCGGTGGCGTGCAGGAAAAGTAGAAGGAATACAGAGAAAATTTTCATCATCGTGCCGCGATTATCCCCATCTCTGCGTGACAACTTCGGCTGCGTTCACACACTCGCTGTAACCAAGTGTTGCAAGCACCTGTCCTGTGCCCATGCGCAGACGCACCGTGGCCGCGTTTTGGGACTCGGATGTACGGCTCGCTTCCCTGTGCCAGAGGTGGTAGACCTCGGTGGCGCAGAAGCCCTGCTTGCGGCGGATACCGGCATTATGTAAACGCAAGGCAAAGTCGGCATCCTCATGGCCCCAGCCCACAAAGGACTCATCAAAACCGTTGACCGCCACATAGTCAGTGCGCCAGACACCCATGTTGCAACTGCGAATGCCCTTCCATCGGAAGCCCGTTTGCTTGCGTACCGCGAAATCGGGTAGGCGCAGAAGGCCAGCGAGCTTGCTGGCATTGCCAGACAGGCGTTGCCCCAGCCAAAACAGCCTGGAGCGACCAAACACCTGGTTCTTGCCCAGGATCGTCTGCTGCGTCAAACGCGGGGACAGCAAGACACGGCTGCCATTCACAAAGAAGCCGGGCTCCCTGAGCATGCGATGGCGACGCACAAAATCGATTTCCGGAATGCAATCGCCATCGAGCAGCACGATGTAGCTACCGCTGCTGGCCGCCACACCCAGATTGCGTACCCGTGAAGCGGTAAAGCCCACATCCGGATGCCATACATGCGTGAGTTTCATGCCGAGCCTGGACGCTGCAGCCTGAAGCGCATCCTGATGCGCTTGGGTCGAACCATCGTCTGCCAGGACGACCTCAAATGCCTTGTCATCCTGGGCCGCCAAGGCGGCCAAGACCGGCAGCAGAGCCTCGCTGCGGTTGTAGGTGGTGATGACGATGGAGATTAAATCGACTGCTGACATTTTGGAATAGACTTAGCCGCCCGAGCCAGGCCCCAGTGATCTGAGCCGCTCCTAACGTTTTTGAATGGTATCAGCTTCAATGCCCCTGGTTTCCGTTTACATCATTGCCTTCAACGAAGCGGAAAAAGTCCGGGCCACGATCGAAAGTGCGCACTGGGCCGACGAGATCATTCTGGTCGATTCCCATAGCACCGACGGCACGCAGGACATTGCCGCAGCCATGGGCGCACGCGTGGTGCAGGTAGAGTTCAAGGGCTTTGGCGATCTGCGCAACCAGGCGATTGCCGCCTGCACGCACGAATGGATCTTCAGCCTGGACGCCGACGAACGTTGTACGCCCGAGGCCGCCGCCGAAATCCGATCGATAGTGAACAGCCCCGATGCCCTGGACGCCTATTGGATGCCGCGGCGTAACTTCTTTATGGGCCAATGGATCAAGCATTCCGGCTGGTATCCCAACTACCGCCAGCCACAATTGTTCCGCAAGGGCAAACTGCGCTACGACCAAAAGCCGGTGCATGAGGGCTATGAACTTAGCAGCGACAAGCCGATTGGCCACCTGAAAAACGCCATCTGGCAGTTCCCGTTCAAGAACATGGCCGAGCTCATGCAAAAGGCCAACCGCTACTCGTCCCTGGGCGCCGAGAAGATCATGCACAAGAAGATCAGCATGGGCTCCGCCCTGACCCACGGCATCTGGTCGTTTGTGAAGCACTATGTCTTCAAGCGGGGATTTCTGGACGGCTGGGCCGGCTTTGTGATTGCACTGGGCAATTTTGAGGGCACGTTTTACCGCTATGTGAAGGCGCTGGAGATGCAAAAAGGGAACGCGTGGAAGGCACCGAACGCTGGACAAAACAGCATGGTAAAACACTGACATGAGCGAATCTTATTCGGGTAGTCCGGGCAACTTCACCTTATACAAGCGGCTGCTGGGCTATGTGCAACCCTACTGGCGCCCTTTTGCGCTTGCCGTTCTTGGCCTGATAGGCACTGCGGCCACCGAGCCAGTGTTTCCCGCCATCCTAAAGTACTTGCTGGACCACGGCTTCAAGACCGAAGACACACGACTGGTGTGGGCCATTCCTGTGGGCATCATGCTCTTGTTTCTTACTCGCGGTGTGCTGTCGTTTTGCACCAGCTACCTGATGACCTGGGTATCCGCACGCCTGATCACTGACATTCGGCGCGAAATGTTTGCCAAACTGCTGTGCTTACCGACCCAAGTATTTCATGACCTATCCGCCGGCAAGCTGATTTCACGGGTGGTTGTGGATTCAGGTAACGTCAGCGACGCCGCCACCACGGTGCTGGTCACTAGCATTCGGGAGTCGCTTACAGCTATGTCCCTATTGGGCTATCTGATCTATTTGGACTGGAAGCTTACTTTGCTGACCATGATCATCGGTCCTGTAGTGGCACTGATTGTCAAAGGTTTTGGTCAGCGTATGCGCGAGGCCAGTCGCAACACCATCCTATCTGTACGTCTGATCTTTCACAACATAGAGGAAACATCCGCAGCCAACAAGGTCATCAAAATTTATGGTGCTCAGGCCCAGCAGAGCAAACGCTTTTTTGACGACACCGAGCGCCTGCGACGGGCGATGATGCGCGAAGCAGTACCTGCGTCGGCGATTACACCTATTACCCATGTCGCGGCGTCACTTGCTGTCGCCATCATCATATTTTTGGCGCTAAGCCAGTCCACCGGACAGGCCGGTGCATCCGCGGGTGGATTCGTGTCATTCATCACCGCCATGCTGATGTTGATTTCCCCCATCAAGCAGCTGACCACCATTACTTCCACCATCCAGCGCGGCCTGGCCGCCTGTGAAAGCGTGTTCGGTTTTTTGGACATGCCCGGCGAAGAAGATAGCGGAACAATGGAGCTACTGCAAAACCGATGCGAAGTCGAATTCGACCGAGTCAGCTTTAGCTATCCTGGCGCCGAACGCCAGGCCTTGCATGAAGTGAGCTTTCGCGCAAAAGCTGGCCAAACCATTGCCCTAGTCGGCGCATCCGGTGGTGGAAAAACCACCATCAGCGCCCT
Source organism: uncultured beta proteobacterium (assembly GCA_903845935.1). Taxonomy (GTDB): domain Bacteria; phylum Pseudomonadota; class Gammaproteobacteria; order Burkholderiales; family Burkholderiaceae_C; genus Allorhodoferax. Next base: position 66,093 of record CAIMZI010000107.1, read on the forward strand.
GCTGCCCCGGTTTTACCGTCCGGATGGCGGACAGATACGCATCAATGGGACGGACATCAACAATCTAAGCTTGCTGAGTTTGCGCCACCATATTGCGCTGGTGAGTCAGGACATTGTGCTATTCAATGACAGCGTGGCAGCCAACATTGCATTTGGCGGGACCGCGATCTACAGCCGCGAAGACGTGGTTCGAGCAGCCACTGCGGCCAACGCCATGGACTTTATTGAACAGTTACCGGACGGCCTAGACACATTTATTGGGGAAGACGGTGCCAAACTCTCCGGTGGACAGCGTCAGCGCATAGCGATTGCACGTGCGCTGTTAAAAAACGCGCCTATTCTGATTCTGGACGAGGCCACTTCTGCACTCGACACCGAGTCCGAGCGGTTGGTTCAGGCTGCTCTATCCACACTCATGCAGAACCGCACCACCCTGATCATTGCGCACAGGCTCAGCACTATCGAACATGCTGACTGCATTTTGGCGCTAGACCAGGGGCGCATTGTCGAGCGTGGCACCCATGCAGAGTTGATGGCGGCCGGAGGCTATTACGCCACTTTGAACCGATTGCAGACCTGAGCCCCATGGCCATTCCGATTCTGATGTACCACCAGATCGACACGCCGCCAGCAAGGGGCAGTGCACTGCGTGGTTTGGTGGTAGCACCGAGGTCATTTGCACGACAAATGGCGTTACTACGGCTGTGCGGTTATCGCGGTCTCTCTATGCGTGACCTGGAGCCCTATTTGCGCGGCGAGAAGGAAGGCCGGGTGGTGGGCATCACCTTTGACGACGGCTTTCTGAATAACCTGCAACATGCCTTGCCGGTGCTTCTAAAGCAGGGATTTACTGCTACCTGCTATGGCGTCAGCAGCATGCTGGGCGCCAGCAATAGTTGGGACCAGCATCTGGGCATTCCGCAAAAACCATTGATGACCGCTGCCGACTTTCGCGCCTGGAGCAATGCTGGAATGGATGTGGGCTCACACACACGAACCCATGCTGCATTGACCAAAATTGCACCGAAGCAAGCGCTCAAAGAAATTTTCATTTCTAAGCAGGAATTGGAGTCGAACATTGGTTGCGAGGTTCGCCACTTTTGCTATCCCTATGGCTGGTACGGCCCCGAACACCAGGCGATGGTTCAGGAAGCCGGTTATGTCAGCGCCACAACCACACACCGTGGACGGGTGCATACTGACCATGACCTGTACGGGTTGCCTCGAATAATGGTGGCACGCGCCACGCATCTGGGCCTGTTTGCCGCCAAGGTATTTACTGCCTACGAAGACCGGCGCGCATGAAACCTCTGGCACTGTATTGCAAAAGTTATAGCACCGACCTTCTGCGCGTTCAGCGCTTGGCGCGTTCCATACAGCAATTCAACACCGAGCAACTCCCTTTTTATGTCTCGGTACCGCAAGCCGATATGGCCTTGTTTACTCAGCATTTGTCGGGTCTCGGACTAGAGTTACTGCCCGACGAAGAGATACTGAACGCGTCACCGCAAATGGATACAGCGGCGCTGCGGCGCTTGCCGGGCAGTGTCTCGCAACAAGTGGTGAAATCCGAATTTTGGCGCCTGAACCACTGCACAGCCTATGTATGTCTGGATTCAGATGCGGTTTTCATTCGTCCGTTTGGAGTGGCCGATTTCCTGTCTCCGCAAGGCACTCCTTACACCATGCTGGACGAAGCGCACGACTTGCTGGAAGACGCCATGCGCCATAAAAAAGACCGCGTGGTCGATGCGTTTTACCGTGAAGCCGCGCTGGTGCAAGACCTGTTCGGGCGCCAGGGGCGCCCCTACAGCTTTGGCCCATTTCCACTGGTCTGGCACCGAGCTGTATGGGAAAGTCTGGCGCAAAACTACCTTTTTCCGCGCAATATGAGCCTTGCAGACGCAATAGCGCAAGTGCCGATTGAATCACGCTGGTATGGGGAAGCGCTGCTCGCCTACCAAGCCGTGCCGCTGTTGCCCTGTCAAGCATTGTTCAAGGTATACCACTACGCATGGCAGTTCGATCAAGATAGGCGCGCCGGAATCCGGTCTAGCCTACTGGCAACGTTCTATTGTGGGGTTATCTATCAGTCCGCTTGGGAACGCGACATGGACTGGCCGCGTGAAGGTGGCAACTGGCTTTCTCGGGCGGGCCGACGGCTGCGCCGATGGCTTGGCCGCATCTGATTCAACAATTTATACGGGGACTATCTTGATCGTTCTATCACACCGCGGATACTGGAAACTGTCTTCAGAGAAAAATACAAAGCTGGCGTTCGAACGCAGTTTTTCAATGGGATTTGGCACCGAAACCGATATCCGAGACAGACACAGCAAACTGGTTATCTCGCATGACATGGCAGATGATAAAGCCATAGCCTTAGAAGACTTTTTTGCGATCTATAGGCAATACCCGTCTAATCTACCGCTGGCACTGAACATCAAGGCTGATGGTCTGCAGCATGAGTTGCACCGCCTTTTGGATATTTATGAAATAGATAACTATTTTGTTTTTGATATGGCTGTACCAGATGGATTGGGCTACGCTAAATATCCCATGCATGCCTTTACTCGTCAGAGTGAGTACGAAGTCGAGCCATCCTTCTATTCGCTGGCACAAGGCGTGTGGCTGGACGAGTTCGACGGGCACTGGCTCAGCGACGATGTTATTGAGCGGCACCTGCAAAACGGCAAACATCTATGTATAGTATCACCGGATCTGCACCGACGTGTATATGCTGAGGAGTGGCTGCACTACAAGCAGTTAGAGCAACGAATTGGTAAAGACAGGCTGATGCTTTGCACCGACTTTCCAGAACTGGCACGGGGGTATTTTCAATGACAAAAATAAAGGCCGTCATTTTCGATATGGACGGTGTCCTGATCGAGGCAAAGGACTGGCACTACGAAGCACTGAACAAGGCCTTGGGTCTGTTCGGCATGGAAATTAGCCGTTACGACCACTTAGTTACCTACGATGGCCTACCTACCAAGAAAAAACTGGAAATGCTCAGTACGGAACGTGGCTTGCCGGCCCGACTGCACAACTTCATCAACGACATGAAGCAGCAGTACACAACCGAAATCATTTACGCTCAATGCAAGCCGCGCTTCTACCACGAGTACGCACTGTCGCGACTTAAGCAGGAGGGCTACCGTCTAGCGGTGGCGTCGAATTCGATCCGGCAAACGGTGCATCTAATGATGGAGCAGTCGGCCCTGATGGGCTACCTCGACTTTTATCTGTCAAACCAAGACGTAAAGGTCGGAAAGCCAGACCCTGAAATCTATACCAAAGCCATCCAGCAACTCGGACTCAGCCCCGCCGAATGTCTCATTGTCGAGGACAACGAACGCGGTATACAGGCGGCACGGGCCAGCGGTGCCTGGGTCATGGAAGTAAACGAAGTGGACGAAGTCAATTACCAAAATATTCTAGACCAAATTGGCCTTATCGAGAGGAGCGCTGCATGATCAACGTTCTGGTCCCTATGGCGGGCAAAGGTTTGTATTTTTCAGAAAATGAATACCCATTTCCCAAGCCGCTGATCGAAATCGGTCAAAAAACCGTCATAGAGCATGTGATTGATAATCTCTCAGGTGCAGCCAAAAAAGTGCAGTTCATCTTTGTGCTCAACAGTGCCGACTGCCGCAAGTTTCACCTAGACAGCACACTCAACATCATCACCGAGCACCAGTGCAAAATCATTCGTCTTGACAATGACACCCGTGGCGCAGCTTGCAGCGCCTTGATGGCCATCGACTATATTGGTAACAATCAACCTTTATTGATCGCCAATGCGGACCAGGTCTTCAACGATCCGATCCAGGCACTTCTTGCCCCGTTCAAGGATGCCGACGCGGGCGTGGTAACCTTTGAGTCGGTTCATCCGCGCTGGTCTTATGTTCGCCTCAACGCGCAAAAAGAAGTGGTAGAAACTGCGGAAAAGCGCCCTATCAGTCGACACGCCATTGCCGGCCTGTATTATTTCCGACAGGGTCAGGACTTTATCAATTGCGCGATGCAATCGATCCGCAAGGACAGCAACGTCAACGGAAGTTACTTCATCGCACCGACGCTCAATGAAATGATTTTGCAGGGAAAGAAAATTCTCACCAACCCCGTGGCGCGAGATAGGTACCACACGTTCTACACTCCGCAAAAAATACAGGAATATGAAGCTGAACTGCGGCATAGCCAGACCAACCAACGCTGACTTCAAAAAACGTTCACTGAAACCATGAAAATTGCACACCTAAACGAAATGGTAAAGGGCTGGTTTGTGGGCAACTTTGAGCCCACCCTGATAGCGACAGACGCCGTGGAAGTCGCCGTCAAAGAATACAAACAGGGCGACTATGAAGTCCTGCACCACCACAAAGTGGCGACTGAAATCACCGTAATTACCAGTGGCCATGTGCGCATGAATGGGCAGGAATACCGCAAGGGCGCCATCATCGTTATTGCCCCTCATGAGGCCACCGACTTTGAGGCATTGGAGGACAGCACCACCACGGTCGTCAAGTTTCCTGGTGCCAGCAACGACAAATACCTGGGAGCGTCCGTATGATCAACATCGTCATTCCCATGGCAGGCGCAGGCAGTCGCTTTAGTCAGGCCGGATACAGTAAACCCAAACCGTTCATTGACGTCGACGGCAAGCCCATGATCGTGCGTGTGCTCGAGAACCTAGCGTATCCGCAGGCGCGCTATTTGCTGGTGGCGCGCAAGGAACACATGGATGCCGAATCAGACCTGGTGCGTCAGATTGAAAAAGAATTTAATGCTGTTTTTATTCCGATTGACGCGCTCACCGAAGGCACAGCCTGCACGGTACTTTATGCACGTCAATACATCAATAATGACGCTCCTCTGCTGATCGCCAATTCTGATCAAATTGTGGACATGCACATAGCCGACTTCATTGACGACTGCAGCCAACGCCAACTCAACGGTTCCATCCTGACCTTTGTCGATGAACACCGTGACCCCAAATGGTCATTTGCCAAGCTCGGTGCGGACGGACTGGTCACAGAGGTGCAGGAGAAAAGGGCCATTTCAGAATTTGCCACCGTCGGTGTGTATTTCTATACCCATGGCGCTGATTTCGTCGACGCCGCCATCGATATGTTTATCGCTCGCGATCGAGTGAATAATGAGTACTACACCTGCCCCACCTATAACTACCTCATTCGGGCTGGACGTCACATTGGCATCTTCAATATTCCTATGTCTGCTATGCATGGGATTGGTACACCTGAGGATTTGAGCATTTATCTGGCTCAAAGAAATGACGTCTGACGTTCCATGGCATGTTCAATAGGGCTAACGAATTATATATTTAGCGAGCTGCAAGCCAAAAAAGTAATGATATTTACCCATAGGAAACCAGTTTATATTTCAAAGCAACAGGTGAATAAAAATCATCTCCCTGGGTGCTTAATGAAATTTAGAATTGCCTTTTTTCCTTTGGGCGTACATGGCGACGGCCATCTTCACATCGCTACCAGATGATAAAATTAGGCAAAAATCAGTTTGATTATAAAGACTGGAAGGGTCACCATGCAACAGTAATCGGTCTGGAATTTTTATACCTAGCCTGGAATAATTTTTCAACTCAAAATTATTCGCAAGGGAAATTGCCGAAAAAATACAGGCACCGGGAGAAAAATCAGAAGGGTATTGGCGCATCTAAATATCGCATTCACTATTTTCTGCACTTGTACGCTTTATACCAACCGTCCTGAAGTTCTTGTTCACGCCGAATGATCCTGGGAGTTTGGTACTTAGCTTTTAATTTTTTAATAAGCCCAGCCTCTGGATACGCCCATTCACTCACAATGGGTTCACCTCTCAGCCACAGTGATTCAGTCCACCAGGGATGCTGTAGCGCCTGCGGTATGGAACGAAATCCTTGCTCTCCAAACCAGCAGATACCAAGTCGCCGATGGTCAATAAGACGCATATATTTTTTTGCTATATCAATATGGTGCAACGTTCCTACAAGATAACTCTGCAACCGACTCTTAAATATGGCGTAAAGTTCAGCTTCAGCGCAATACAGACCTGCCGCATCCTTGCGTAAGGTCCATTCAGAGCCACATTCCTTAGCCATCGAGGCAGGAACATTCATTTGCAACCCATAATCAAAATCTTCGTCACCCCACAACATTTGCATCAAATCAATATCAGAAAAGGCAAATAAATCTGGGATACTGGAAAACCAATCCTGCCTTACAGTTAAATTACGAAATGCACAAGTCACTAAGCGACTGCGCATGCCAGTAAGCACATCAGCTTGAGACCAAGCCAGCAATTTTGCAATATCCAATTGCGTCGCAAGCATATCGGTGCGCCATTTCAGCACATGGGTAGCACCCAGTTCCCTCGCTGTTCGCAAGCCAGCGGCCGTGCTGAGTCGCTGGAAATTTCTGTGGGAATAGCCAGTCACTGATGGCTTTCGGCTCAATACTACTTGCCAATTTCCCTTGGGAATGATGTTGTCCGGTTCATCATCCCAGGTTGAAAGAATAACGTGATCTACGCATTGGCTCAGACTACCCAAAACATCAGTGGTACCTCTACGTATATTTCCTTGCACGACCGCACAGGTCACAACGGAAGCACTTGTGACACTTTTGGATATTTTCGGCGTTGATTGGTTTGGCAGCATATCAAGAATTTAAAATAATTTTCGCAACACCGGCTGCGCCAAAATTAGTTTTGCAAACTCCACATAGGTAGCATGATTGTAATGATATGGAAAATCTTCCAAACCAGGCTCCAGTACTTCTGCGCGTTGCACTATTTGATCCGATACCACAAAAGAATAAATATTTATATACTTGAGTGCACAACGTGCAACAGCCTCCCGAATTAACCTTGCTCGCTCCAAAAATTTCCCTCGCACTTCCAATACATCTGGAAAATGAAGATAAATCACTGGGATACCAGGCCATTGGGTTTCGATGGTCTGAAGAAGTCTTGAATACTGCACTTCAAGTTGGGCCAAATCTAATAAACCAAGACATTCAAATTCAGAGTTAAATGATTCGCTATGCTGTAGGTCATGGTAATTGCAGCAAAACTCCCAACCTTCAGATTTATGTCTAAACAACTGGTCGGTCAGATCGGAAAATGAATCCAATAAAACCAATTTTGGAACAAAATCCGGACAAAGGACGGCCTGTTGTTCAAGCGTTGCGGCAATATAGTCGCGTGCTAAATGAGAAACTACTCGCGCAGGCTGACAACCTATTGCAGGGTCCTCCAAAACCCGGATCAAGTAGTCAGACCGTCCTTTTTGCAAATTATGGAACTTGCTGCCCCTCCCCAGCTCCTTCAAAACTCCCGAGCCTAAGCAGGCGTATCTGCCCAGACCCCTCAGCCGCGTAAATCGATTCAAAAACATAGCCATTAGCCTCTATCCATGTGAATTCTGCTAGGATAACAAGGAAAGCTGATGCAGCAACATGTCTGCCCGATGCAATGTGGTGTGTCGAGCGAACACTTCCTTTTGCGCTTGTAAAGCGCCCTGCTCCGCTTGCTCTGGGTGCTGTAACAGCCACTTAAAAATTTGCCCATATTTGCGCGTGTCTTCTGCCACAAAAACTGCATCCTGGCTAAACAACTTATCCAGCAATTTCGGATGGTCTATCAGTTGTGGCACACCGCAGGCCGCCAACTGATACGTGCGTTCATTGACCTCACAGGCCCATTCCAATTGCTCCGGCAAATGCACATTTAAACCAATACGGGCTCGCGCGTAAATATAGCGGTCACGCTCCCGGTTAAATTCAAAATTATGCACATGTTTCCAGCCAGGCCCATCAATAAATCCGACGTACTCCGGAACAATGTTCTTCATGTAGGCCATGTGCTCACTTTTGCGCGTAGCCATTATGGCAAAGTCTAAATCCCGCTCGAATCCAGCAATCGGATAATAGTGTAATATGTTGGCACTAAAGGGCAAGTAGAGCATCGGATACGCTGCATCAAAGAACGGACGATAGTCCTTTCGAGTGGTCACATATGCTTCGTCGCGAAATGTGTAATAGAAATTGACGCCGTGTTGCGTAGCCCATGCCAGGCGTTCTGGCAAAGGCGTATTTTCATAGGCCTCGATGGAAGCCGTCAACCCCACCAGCAAGCACTGCGCACGCTGATAGGCAGCAACCTCTACCCAATCAATGCGATTCAGGTAGTTTGCGTGGTCGCTGGTCAACAACACAGTAGGCTGAAAATCCGCAAGTATTTTTTTTGTGTCACCATGCCAATCAAAAATGCACGTGGGGACACCGATAAATTTCAGACTTTCGGCTAGGTTGGTAAACAGTGAATAGCCTGCTGGGGAATGGTTTGGTGCGGGTACATGGATTAAAATACGCTCTGTACTGCGGCCGGTATATTTCCCGTGAAAAAGCTGCTCTACTTCTTTTTTCAGTGCCCAACCCTGGCGCACCACCGGGTCATTGGAGTTTAGGCAAACTTCATCCGTTTCATGCAATTGGCGATCGACTAAAGCTGCCTCAGCTGCTGCAAGCACGGCATCGTGCCCGGCCACGGTCTGTTTGGACAAGGTTGCGTTGAAAATAAGCTTATCCCAAGATTGACGCCATTTTTCTCGGCGCTTCACCCAACGTGTTCCTTGTAATACGTTCATATAAAGCTAATATTCCAGACTTTAGCGCTTAAGTTTGATCAGTGTTTCGAAGTATTTACTCCGCAGGCCGCGAGGTAAAAATGCAAGTACGAATAGATTCAGTCGATAGTTGCGATCTAGCGACAATCCCAAGCCTTGCTGAACGCCGTGCCAGTGCCACCAGCTTGACCAGCCGTGGTCTGGCAATTGCTGATACATCCAGGCCAGCATGAAGCGGAATGCTTCCGGTGAAAAATCGGGATGGGCAAGGCAATAACTTGCAATGGCCTGTTGCGCCACGTCCAGATCGGCCAAGGTCAACTCGCCGTGTTGAATACTCCGCAAAAGACTGGCATTCCCTAGTAACTGGGCACAATATCGACTACGGATCCTTCTGGCCAGCTGATCTAGGCGAGCACTTTTGACCTGGCTCGCCTGCTGCGCGTGGACACGGTAGCGCAGCAGACTTTGCGGCAGATTGGCCATGCCCACTCCTTGGGCCGCCAGTCGTGCCCATAGATCAAAGTCTTCGGTGGGACTCATATCCTGGTCAAAGGGGTGGGCGCGAAACAAGGCTGCACGCCCCATCATGGTGGACATGCCAAAACAGTTGCCACGCATTAGGGCCAGGCGAATCGCATCAGGTGTGCCCGGATGAGAAACGGTTTCACGGTCCTCGGTGTCAAAGCAGGTAAAGCCGCTACCGCACACGCTAATTTCTGGGTGCTGTTCCAGGTAGTCGATTTGGTGCTGAAAACGATCCAAAAGGCAGAGGTCGTCGGCATCGCAAAAACCAATGTAGTGACCTCGTGCAAGTGCCACACCGTGGTTGCGCGCTCCGGCAACACCCAGGTTCTGATGCAAGTGAATGACCCGCAAACGGGGGTCCTGGTGAAGCTGCAAGGCAGCACGCAAATCATCACTAGAAGCGTCATCTACCAGAATCAGCTCAAAGTCCTGAAAACTCTGTTGAAAAATGGAATCCAAGGTCTCGCCAACCCAACGCGCTCCGTTATGGACAGGAATCACCACGGACAAGCGGGGTATGGATGTCTTGAACTGATCGGTGGGCAGAATGGAGAGCTGGGACATGCTTTTCATGATATGTGAAATGGTTTCATATCATTCAAGCACGTGCCATCGTGCAGGAATGACGTCAGAGGTATCCACCCCTGCGTCCTGAAACCAGCGCCGTGGAGCAATCACTTGCTGCTCGGGGTTAACGGAAAGCCAGGCACCCCACCAACTGAACGAACTGTTGGCAATCACATGGTGTTTGCAATGACTCATCAAGGCTAGGTCTTGTATGCCACTGTCCGCGCCAGCGCTCTCAACAAAATGGGTAGACAGTCCAAACTTGAGGTGGTCACGCGCCCACTGCAGATCATCGGAAAACACGAATACTTCCGCATCCTTCAGACTTTGCTGAAGCAGCGCCACTGCGGACTCGTAATAGCGGAGGTCACACACACCATGCATCGCTGCTGCTGCGGGATTGCTGACATAGTCACCACGGCGAATATGCAAGGCCACACTGCTTGTTGCGTGCATTTGCTTTATCTGAGGGCTATCGAGCGCTAGCGGCTGCAGCAGCGTAATGTCCCGCAGTAATCGCTCTCGATTCCAGAAAAAATATTTTTCGCTCTGCCAGTAACCCACCAAAAAAACCGACCTAGCAATGTGCTCAAAGCGGGGATCAAAGGCGAAGCTGTTGGGCCAGAAATTGGGATACGAGTACAACCAAGGAAAGCGTTGCGAAAAGCGGGATTTCAGTCGCCCACTGCGCGACGAACGCCAGTGCGGTAGCTGCTTCAGCAGCGAATCGTCTGCAATCGATGCTCGCACTTGGTAATAATCCAGCTGATAGGGGCGGTCTGCGTTTTCCGCTAGGCCTCGCAGGTCCAGCATCAACTCACAACCAAGACGATCCGCAAGCGATCGCGCTGTGGCGTACTGAAACAGCTGGTTCCCCAGGCCGCCCTCAATGCGCGCAATGACCTGGCTTAGCCCCATACCAAAAGGTAATTTCCTGGGTAGCTCAGAGGTTTTTCTTCCAACACCCGTGTGTTCGGAATAATGGACTGGATTTCCTCACGCGACATACGACCATCAGCATATAAGCTGTCTGATACTCCACTATTCATGGTCAGATACCCGCGCTTTGCCTTCTTCAACACCTTTTCCACATAAATACGTTGCACTACGGCTGGCAGCTCAGAAAAAGCGTAATTGCTAATCACCAGATCGTAGTCTTTGGCTCCGTCGTAGGTATTGAGCGTCTTGGTTTGATAGCAGGACTGCAGCAAATGGCTCTCCAGATATTTGGACACCAGGCCCAGGACTGCCGGTAAGTCGAACATGTCATAGGAGGCGAACTGGTACAACTGATCTAATACGAGTCGCTGCCCGCCGTAGCCTACCCCAATCTCCGCTACCTGAGCGTGCTGCAACACATCACCAAAGAGTTTTACCAAGTCCGATGCGACTTTGACATAGCGCAGGGTACTGGGGCTCAAACTGCACC
>CAIMZI010000108.1 GCA_903845935.1 uncultured beta proteobacterium
GGCACCTTGTTCTACCGCACCTTCTTTGGCGACCAGTCCCAGGTGGCCAGCCCGCCCTTGGGCGCGGCTGTAGCCACGCTGATGTTTCTGGTGATTCTGTTCGGTGTGGCCGCCTATTTCCTGGTGGTGCAACGCCGCTTGCAACGCTTTGCCCTGTAATGCCACCAGTAACCCCATGACACACACTTCCACACTTACCCTGCCCTCGCAACGCAGCCTGCCCCGCTACGGCCTAGCGCCCAGCCGCGTGTTGGTGCACCTCAGCCTGATCGGCTACTTGCTGCTGGCGATGCTGCCGGTGCTGCTGGTGCTGATGAACTCCTTCAAGAGCCGCGACGCGATCTTCAACGACCCGCTGTCCTGGCCCACCAGCGAGACCTTTTCGCTGATAGGCTACACCAAGGTGATGGCGCGCTCCGACGTCTGGATGTACTTTCAGAACAGCTTCATCGTCACCGTGGCCTCGCTGTTCTTCATCCTGCTGTTTGGCGCCATGGCGGCCTGGGGCATCTCGGAATACCGCTTTGCGGGAAGTCGCTGGCTGCGCTTCTTTTTTGCCTTTGGCATCATGGTGCCGATCCGCCTGGGCACCGTGTCCATCTTGCAAATCATGGTCGGCCTGAATCTGGTCAACACCCTCACTGCCCTGGTGCTGGTGTATGTGGCGCAGGGCCTGCCGCTGGCCATCATGATCCTGTCGGAGTTCATGGCTCAGGTGCCCGGCGAACTCAAAGACGCTGCGCGCTGCGACGGTGTGGACGAGTTCAGCATCTTCTTCCAGGTGGTGCTGCCGCTGATCCGCCCGGCGATTGCTACGGTGGCCGTGTTCACCATGGTGCCGATCTGGAACGACCTGTGGTTTCCTCTGATCCTGGCCCCGTCTGAGAACACCCAGACCATCACCCTGGGCATCCAGCAGTTTGTCGGCCAGTACGCCACCGACTGGAATGCCGTGCTGGCCTCCCTTTCGCTGGCCATCGTGCCGGTGGTCAGCCTCTACGCCCTGTTCTCCCGTCAGCTCATCCGCGGCATCACCGCGGGTGCCGTCAAATAAATTTAGTCGGAGTTACCCCATGGCAAGCGTTACCCTCAACAAACTCTCCAAGAGCTACGGCAACACCCCGGTGCTGCACAACATTGATCTGCACATCGCACACGGCGAACTGGTGGTGCTGGTCGGGCCGAGTGGCTGCGGAAAATCGACACTCTTGCGCGTGCTCTGCGGCCTCGAAGACATCAGCAGCGGCGAACTCCGCATCGATGCCGATGTGGTCAACACCCTGTCGCCCGCCGAGCGCGGCATTGCCATGGTGTTCCAAAGCTATGCCCTGTATCCGCACATGAATGTGTTCAAGAACATGGCCTTTGGCCTGAAGATTCAGGGTTCCAGTAAAGAAGATATTGCCCAGCGCGTGCAGGCCGCCGCCGAGGTGCTGCACATCGACCATTTACTGGATCGCCTGCCGCGCGAACTCTCAGGCGGCCAGCGCCAGCGCGTGGCCATAGGACGCGCCATTGTGCGCAAACCACGTCTGTTTCTGTTTGACGAGCCGCTATCCAACCTGGATGCGTCGCTGCGTGCCAAGACGCGCATCGAGCTCTCCCGCCTGCACCGCGAGTTGGCCGCCACCATGGTGTATGTGACGCACGACCAGGTGGAAGCCATGACGCTGGGCGACAAGATCGTGGTGCTCAACGAAGGCCATGTGCAGCAGGCCGGCACCCCGCTCACGCTCTACCAGCAGCCCGCCAACCGCTTTGTCGCCACCTTTATCGGCTCGCCCACCATCAACCTGCTGCCGGCCCGCGTGCTGGAGGCCAGCAGTGGCGGCGTGCGCCTGCGCCTGGACGACGGCAGCCAGGTGCTGGCCCTGGTGGACGGCAGCCAGTTGCAGACCGGCGAATCGGTGGAGATCGGGCTGCGCCCGGAGCATTGCAGGGTGGATGCAAGCACCGCCCACTCCGGATCGAAAGACACTTCGTTGCATGCCGAAATCGCCCTGGTCGAGCACCTAGGCGAATCGAATCTGCTCTACCTCAAAACCGATATTGGCCAGAAATTGATTGTGCGCGGCGACGGCAATGCCGCCGTGCGCCTGGGCGATTCGGTCATCGTGCGGGCCGGCCCCGAGTCGATCTACCTGTTTCGCGCCGATGGCACGGCCGCACCGCGCCTGCGCCCGGGCAATATGCGCAGCGCCCATGTTCACTGAAGCCATGTCCTTCCACACAGGCCCCTGTCGGCCACACGCGGTCCTGTACCATATCGGGATAGATGGGGGTGGCACCGGCACCCGCGCGCGGCTGACGCATACCGACGGCCGCTTTCTGGGCGAGGGGCACAGCGGCCCCTCCGGTCTGACGCAAGGCATTGAACAAGCCTGGACCCATATCCGCCTGGCCATCCTTGACGCCATTCAGTGCAGCGAGCTGCAAGGGCTGGCCGCACCAGTGGCTGCCAACACTGCCCTGGGTTTGGGGCTGGCTGGCGCGAACAACACCAAGCTGCAGCAACAGTTTTTTGCAGCCAACCCCGGCTACCGCCGGTTGAAGCTGGAATCTGACGCCTACACCAGTCTGCTCGGCGCGCATGGTGGCCAGCCCGGCGCCTTGCTGGCGATTGGCACCGGCAGCGTGGGATTGGCCCGCCATGCCGATGGTCGGCGTGTGGAAGTGGGCGGCTGGGGCTTTCCCTCGGGCGACGATGGCAGCGGCGCCGTGCTGGGCCTGCGCGCCCTGAATCTGGCACAGCGGGTGCTGGACGGCAGGCTGCCAGCAGGCCCGCTGGCCGATGCGGTCATTGCCGCCACGGGCAGCACGCCCCAGGCCGTGCTGGGCTGGAGTTGCAGCGCCAGCCAGAACCGCTTTGCCACGCTGGCACCGCTGATTTTTGAGCATGCCGAGCGCGACCCGCAGGCCGCCGCCTTGATCGATTACGCGCTGTACAGCATAGAAGACATGGCGCAGACGCTGGACCCGGACCATGTCTTGCCCCTGGCCATCCTGGGCAGCCTGGGCAAACGCCTGGCACCGAGGCTTTCCGCCCGCACCTTGCGCCGCGTGGTGCCCGCACAGGGCGATGACATAGACGGCGCACTGGCCCTGTGCCTACACGCCTAAGCGTCTCTACCTGACGACGAATTTCTACCACCCCATTATCCATTCCAACCATGACCACCTTGATGTTGTCCGAGGCCTTGTCTGCGCCTCACCATGTCTCTCTGCTGCTTGCGTCCGACGCAGATTCCTACCAGGCACTGGCTGCTCACATGCGCACCCGGCCCCCGCGCGCCGTGGTGACGGTGGCACGTGGCAGCTCGGACCATGCCGCCGCCTATCTGGCCTATCTGGTGATGTCGCGCAGTGGGCAACTCGTGACATCGCTGCCCATGTCGCTGTTAACGCTGTACCGGGCGCCGGTGGCATCCAGAGGCCTGCTGGCCATCACGGTGTCGCAGTCAGGGCGCAGCGTGGACCTGATTGAGCCCATGCAAATTTTCAAGCAGGCCGATGCCGACTCCGTGGCTCTGGTGAACGATGTCACGTCGCCCCTGGCACAGGCGGTGGACTGGTGCATGCCCCTGCCTGCCGGAATCGAGCAAAGTGTGGCCGCCACCAAAAGCTTTATCTGCAGCCTGGTAGCCGCCGCACGCCTGAGCGCGCACTGGCCGCTGGGCGAGCATGGTGAACTGCTGCAAGCACTGCAAAGCCTGCCGCAGGCGCTGGAGCACGCCTGCACACAAGACTGGTCTTGCGCCGTAGAGCGGCTCAGCCGCGCCGAACGGCTGATGGTGATAGGCCGCGGCCCTGGCTTGGCGATTGCGCAAGAGGCGGCGCTGAAGTTCAAGGAAACCTGCGGCATACAGGCCGAAGCCTTCAGCTCCGCCGAGGTTCAGCACGGCCCCATGGCCTTGGTGGCGGCAGACTACCCGATGTTGGTATTTGCACCGCGTGGCCCGGCGCAGGCTGGCCTGATCGCATTGGCTGCTGAAATGCGCGAGCGCGGTGCCCATGTGCTGCTGGCCGCTCCGCCCGACGTGGCCCAGCGCCAACTCACGCTCAGCCCGGCACCGCATCCGGACCTGGACCCCATCACTGCCATCCAGAGTTTTTATCTGCTGGTGGAGGCGGTGTCGCGGGCACGCGGACTCAACCCCGATAAACCGCCGCATCTGGCCAAGGTGACGTCTACGCGCTGAAGGCAAGGGGCACGGTGACAGTACCACTGCCCCAAAAGTCCCGCAGGCGAAAGTGACGCACAAACGAAAAACCCCTCAAACATTTCTGTCTGAGGGGTATCGTTTGGTGCGGCTGGCAGGAATTGAACCCACGACCCCTTGGTTCGTAGCCAAGTACTCTATCCAACTGAGCTACAGCCGCTGAGCTTCAAATTATAGCAGTGATTTAACGCGGTTTCTGCTAAGTCCGAAATGAGATTCGATATTTCGAATCTTTTTACGCCGACCAGTGTCAACAAAAAAAACCGCTACTTTTCGGCAACAGGCTTTTCCAATCTGACGCGGGTTCGGATGGTGGGCCGTCACAGACTTGAACTGTGGACCAAAGGATTATGAGTCCTCTGCTCTAACCAACTGAGCTAACGGCCCAACCGAAGGCGTGATTGTAAGGGCTGGGCGTGGTCTTCAAAATTCCGCCCCGTCGCACCCAAGCTGGGTAAAATTCCAGGGCGCGTATGGTGCCGCCAAGAATGGCAAGGGGAAACTTCATTGAGCGAATCTGCAATTGAGCAACATAAAGAGACGACTGCCATCCTGGTGTCGGTGCTGATGCACGACGGTTCGCGCTATCGCGGTTACATCCACCTGCCGGAGAAGCACCGGCTTCAAGACCTGCTCAATGATCCGCGCGGCTTTATCCCGATTGAACCGGCCGCAGGCAATGATGCTGTGACGATTGTTGCCAAGCACTTTATTGTGTCGATTGAAGAGCTTCGCGAAGGAAGCCCTACCTTCGGTCTGAGCACCATTTCTTTGTCCTGAACACGTGTCTCGACCCTGGCCATGCGCTTGAAGGCGCGGCGCCCTATCCGCCCTGCTTGTGATAGCTTAGGGCGTTGCTGACCAGCTTGGAGGTAATGTCCACGATCTGGATCATGCGCTCATAAGGCATGCGCGTCGGGCCTATCACGCCCAAGGTGCCGACCACCTTGCCATCTACCTCATAGGGGCTACTGACGATGGACAGGTCTTCAAACGGTATGACCTGACTTTCACCGCCGATAAAGATGCGCACGCCTTCGGCCTGACCGGCACTATCGAGCAGGCGCATGATCTGGGCCTTTTGCTCAAACAGATCAAAGGCCCGGCGCAAATGGCCCATGTCGCTGGAAAAGTCGGACACCGACAGCAGATTGCGCTCGCCGGAAATCACCACCTCGTCCTGCCCTTCACTGATGGCCTCTGAGCTGACATTGACCGCCGCCTGCATCAGGCTGGCGATTTCGGAGCGCAGACTTTCCACCTCGCCCTGCAGGTTGGCGCGCACCTGATCGATGTCCAGCCCGACATAGTGGCTGTTGAGGAAGTTAGCCGCTTCAACCAACTGCGCCTGGGTGTAGTCGACCTCGGTATAGATGACGCGGTTTTGCACATCGCCCTCGGGCGAGACGATGATGACCAGCAAGCGCTTTTCCGACAGCCGCAGGAACTCCATGTGGCGAAACGCTGAAGAGCGCCGGGGTGCAATCACCACGCCGACAAATTGCGACAGGCTCGAAAGCAGATTGGCCGCATTGGAAATCACTTTTTGCGGCTGATCGGGTGCCAGGCTGTGCGACGAATACTGCGCCGGTTGCACCGTCAGCATGGTGTCCACAAACAGGCGATAACCGCGCGCCGTGGGGATGCGTCCGGCCGAGGTGTGAGGGCTGACGATCAGGCCCAGGTCTTCCAGGTCCGACATGACGTTGCGGATGGTAGCAGGCGACAATTCCATGCCCGCTGCCCTGGACAGGGTCCGGCTGCCCACCGGCTGCCCATCGGCTATGTAACGCTCCACCAGCGCCTTCATCAACATCTTGGAACGATCATCTAGCATCATGTCATTCTAGTGATGTTTAATGATCTAATTTACAGATGAAGATGCCCTCCCAATTTCGCCAGGTCGCACTGGTTGGCAAGTACCAAACCACCATCTCCGGCCCGGCGGGCGCGCACTCGCGCCAGGCGCTGGAGGAGATTGCCGACTACCTAATGGACCTGGGCTGCGATGTCGTGCTGGAGGCCGACACCGCATCCAACATGGGAATGAGCCGTCACACCACGCTGGACCTGGACGGCATTGGCGCGCAGTGCGACCTGTGCCTGGTGGTGGGTGGGGACGGCACCATGTTGGGCATTGGCCGACAACTGGCGCAGCACCGGGTACCGCTGATCGGTATCAACCAAGGGCGTCTGGGTTTTATTACCGACATTCCATTTGAACATTACAAAACAGTGCTGCAGCCCATGCTGGGTGGCGAGTACGAGGAGGATCAGCGCAGCCTGATCCGCGGCCGCGTGATGCGCGACGGCATTTGCGTGTTCAGCGCGCTGGCCATGAACGACGTGGTGGTAAACCGCGGTGCCAGCTCCGGGATGGTGGAGCTGCGCGTGGAGGTGGACGGACACTTTGTGGCCAACCAGCGCGCCGACGGCCTGATCATTGCCTCACCGACCGGCTCCACGGCCTACTCCCTGTCGGCTGGCGGGCCGCTGATGCACCCGGCGATTGACGGTTGGGTGATCGTGCCGATTGCGCCGCACACGCTGTCGAACCGGCCGATTGTGCTGACCAGCGCCGGTGAAATTGCGGTGGAGATTGTGGCTGGGCGTGATGCCAGTGCAAGCTTTGACACGCAAAGCCTGGCCTCGCTGATGCACGGCGACCGCATTGTGGTAACGCGCTCCGAGCACAAGGTGCGTTTTTTGCACCCCAAGGGCTGGTCGTACTTTGATACGCTGCGGCAAAAAATGCACTGGAATGAGGGAGTCGTTTAAGCCATGGCATTGAAGCGAATCGTCCTGCGGGACTTTGTCATCATCAGCGCGCTGGAACTGGATCTGGAGCGCGGCTTTACCGTGCTGACCGGCGAAACCGGCGCCGGCAAATCCATTCTGGTGGACGCGCTGCAACTGGTGACTGGTGCGCGCGCCGATGTGGGCGTGATCCGCGAGGGCGCACAGCGCACTGAAGTCAGTGCCGAATTTGACAACGCTCCGGGCCTGCAAGCCCTGCTCGAGGAGGCTGGCTTCGATGCCGGCGACAGCCTGCTGCTGCGCCGCACGGTGGATACCCAGGGCAAGAGCCGCGCCTGGGTCAATGGTAGCCCGGCCACCGCACAGCAGTTGCGCGCCTTGGGCGAATGCCTGATCGACATCCATGGCCAACACGCGTGGCAAAGCCTGACGCGGCCCAATGCGGTGCGTGGTCTACTGGATGCCTATGCCCAGCTCTCCACCACGGAATTGGACAAGCGCTGGACTGACTGGCGACTGGCACGGGCCGCTCTGGAGAATGCCCGTCAGGCGCAAGACTCGCTGCAGCGCGAGCGCGAGCGCCTGGCCTGGCAGATTAGCGAACTCGGCAAACTCAACCCACTGGACCATGAATGGCCAGAACTCAACTCCAACCACAGCCGACTGGCCAATGGACAGGCCTTGCAGGATGCGGCCCAGGCCACGGTAGAGCTGCTGGAAGACGCCGACAGCAATGCGCTGCAGGCGCTCAACAACGCGCTGCAAGCCTTGCAAAATCTGGCCCATCTGGAGCCCGATTTTGCCGACCCGATTGCTTCACTGGCCTCCAGCGTGGCCCAGGTGGAAGATGTGGCACATACGCTGCGCGGCTATGCGAGGCGCGCCGAGCTGGACCCCGAACGTCTGGCCGAACTGGATGCGCGCATGACGCTATGGATCTCGCTGGCAAGGCGCTACAAGCGCCCACCTGACGAGTTGCCCACGCTGTTGGCCGCTTGGCGTGAAGAATTGGCGCAACTGGACGCTGCCGCCGATCTGCAAGGCCTGGAGGCCGCTGAGCGCAAGAGCCAGCTCGCCTTTATGGCAGAAGCCAAGAGCATTTCCGCTCAGCGCAGCAAGGCCGCGCCGCGCCTAGCCAAGGCCATCACCCAGGCCATGCAGGGTCTGGGCATGCAGGGCGGACAGTTTGTAGTCGCCTTGGAAGCCCTGCCCGAGCCGCAACAAAGCGGGCTGGAAGAGGTGCAATTCCTGGTGGCAGGTCACGCAGGAAGCACGCCACGTGCCGTTGGCAAGGTGGCCTCGGGTGGTGAGCTATCGCGCATCGCGCTGGCCATTGCCGTCACCACCAGCCAGCTCGGCACGGCGCAAACGCTTATTTTTGACGAGGTGGATTCCGGCGTGGGTGGCGCCGTCGCCGAGACCGTAGGCCGCCTGATGGGCCAGCTCGGCGCCGACCGCCAGGTGCTGGCGGTGACCCACCTGCCCCAGGTGGCGGCCTGCGCCGACCAGCACATGCTGGTGTCCAAGCAGCTGCAGGGCAAGCAAACACTCAGCACCGTGGCAGCCGTGCAGGGCGAGCAACGGGTCGGTGAAGTCGCCCGCATGTTGGGCGGCGAAAAGCTCTCCAGCACCACCTTGGCACATGCCAAAGAAATGCTGCAGGCAGGCGCATGAACGACGCCACAAAGCCCCTTGTGCCCGAAGCCGCCATTATGGAAATCATGCTGATCACCGGCATGTCGGGCTCAGGCAAGTCGGTCGCCCTGCATGCGTTGGAAGATGCCGGTTTTTACTGCGTAGACAACCTGCCGCCGGAGCTACTTTTGCCCTTTGTGGAGCTGGAAATTCAGCACAAGGCGCATCAAATTGCCATCGCCATGGATGTTAGAAGCGCTACCTCACTGCCCCAGGTGCCACGGCAGTTGGATGTGCTGCGCGCGCGCGGCATTGTGATCAAGCCCGTATTTCTGGACGCCAGCACCGACACCTTGGTGCGCCGCTATTCGGAAACCCGCCGCAAACATCCGCTGTCTCAGGCGGCCACGCGGGCGCTGGAATCTGCCACCGGCGAGGTAGACCGGGACGAGCGCCGCGCCCTGATTGAGGCCATCGAGCTCGAACGCAATCTGCTGTCTGACCTGCGGGAGCAGGCCCATGTGATTGACTCCAGCATGATCCGCGCGACGCAGTTGCAGACCTATATTAAGAACCTGATCTCCACCCCTGGCGCGCAGTTGACACTGGTGTTTGAATCCTTTGCATTCAAGCGCGGCGTGCCCACCGACGCCGACTTTATGTTTGATGTGCGCATGTTGCCCAACCCGCATTACGCGCCGGCCCTCAAAAACCTGACGGGCATGGACCAGCCGGTGATAGACTTTTTAAACGAGCAGGCGGCAGTGCAGCGCATGCTGCGACAAATCATCCGTTTTCTGGACAGCTGGCTGCCTGATCTGGCGCGCGACAACCGCAGCTATGTCACCGTGGCCATTGGCTGCACCGGTGGGCAACACCGTTCAGTGTATCTGGTGGAACAGCTGGTGCAGCGCTTTAGCGCCCATTGGGCCACGCTCAAACGGCACCGCGAAATGGACGCCCGTTCGAACTAAAGTCGCTCCAGCAGCTTGCGAATCGGCGCGGGCAAGCCTAGGCCCGGCCATTCTTCGGCGCTAACCCAACGGCCCTGCCCTAACAACGTGTGGGGGCTGAGTTGCACACGGCAGGGGTGCAGGTGCAGGTCCTTATGCGTCAGCACATGGATAAACGAGCTCTCAGATTGCAGCTGCGCTTGCGCGGGAGGAGCCAAGGTCTGATGCAGGGCCGCGTGGCTGTCAAACAGCGGCAGGCAATGCAGGCCGGCCCAGACTCCGGGCACGGGCCTTCTGTCCAGCCAGACCGCACCCTCGGCAGTCTGCGCCCAAAGCATCCAGATCGCCTGGCTGCTGCGCTTGATTTTTCGGCTGCGCACCGGGTAGCACTCTGGCTCACCGGCCTTGAACGCAACACACTCGCCCTGCACCGGACAGTGCGTACATAAGGGCTTTTTGGGGGTGCAAACCATGGCCCCCAGATCCATCATGCCCTGGGTGTAACGTGCCATCTGGGCTTCAGCGCGACCGTGCGCTGGCAGCAGAGCCGAGGCTGCAGCCCAGAGCGCGCGGGCATTGGCTGCCACGGCTACATCGGCATCAAAGCCCTGCACCCTGGTCACCACGCGTTTGACATTCGCGTCCAGTATCGCCACCCGTTCCGAAAAACACAGGGAGGCAATCGCCGCCGCTGTGGACGGGCCAATGCCGGGGAGCGTCGCTAAGGTCTGCGCATCGCGCGGAAACCGACCACCGTGCAACTCCACAAGCTGCTGCGCGCAGCGGTGCAAATTGCGGGCGCGGCTGTAATAGCCCAGCCCGCTCCACAGGCCTAGCACCTCGTCCTGACTGGCCGCAGCCAGCGACGCCACATCCGGACAGCGCGCCAAAAAGCGCGCAAAGTAGCCCTTCACAGTGGCCACCTGGGTTTGCTGCAACATGATTTCAGACAGCCAAACACGGTAGGGGTCGCGCGTGTTTTGCCAGGGCAGATCGTTGCGGCCCTGGCTTTGCTGCCACTGCACCACGCGGGTGGCGAAGTCGGTTGAAGCGGCTTTCATGCTCAAGCCACTCATGGCTTCTGGCACAGTGGGCAGAAAAAAGTGGAGCGCTGGCCCTGGCGAATGGACTTGATAGCCGTTCCGCACTGGCGACAGGCTTCGCCCTCGCGGGCGTAGACCATGGCCTCCAGCTGGAAATGGCCGGACTCGCCCTGCGCATTGGAAAAATCACGCAGCGTGCTGCCGCCCTTTTCAACCGCCCGTACCAACACTTGGCGAATGGCGCCATGCAGCCGTAGTACCCTGGGTCGACTGAGCCGGTTGGCCCGCGTGGTGGGCCGTATGCCGGCCAAAAACAAGGCCTCGGATGCATAAATATTGCCAACACCCACCACCACATCGCCGGCCAGCAAGACCTGTTTGATGGGCGCCTTGCGCTGCTGCAGGCTTTGATAAAAGATCAACGCATCAAAGTCATCCCCCAGAGGCTCCACACCCAGACGGCCCAAGAGCTTGTGCGCCACCGGATCATCCTCGCCGCTGGCGAACACCACGGCACCGAAGCGCCTGGGGTCGTTCAGGCGCAAGGTGCCCAGCGAGGTTTCCAGATCAAAGTGGTCGTGCTTGCCGGCCAAGGCCAACACGTCAGCAAAGATGACGCTACCTGACATGCCCAGATGCATGAGCAGCAGGCCATCGCTCAGGTCGATCAGCAAATATTTGCCGCGTCGTCGCACCGCCTGCACGGTTTGCCCTTGCAGTTGTTGCGGCTGGATGCCCAGCGGCCAGCGCAGGGGCAAGCCCAGCCTCGCAGCAAGAATGGTGGCGCCGCGTATGCCCTCGGAAAAGCTCAATCGGGTCACTTCAACTTCGGGCAATTCAGGCATGGGGGCTCACAGGTGTACGAGGGCTTTCGCGTTGGATTATTATGAACGGATGAGACCCATGCGCCTTCACCTAATCCCGCTTTTGCTCGTCACAGCCATGGCCGCCCCAGCTGCCTGGGCTCAGGCCGACGCGCCGATCAACTCCGAACTGGGTAGCAGCCTGATGTATGAGCTGCTGCTGGCGGAAATCAGCGCACAGAACGGCGACGCCTCCTCGGCCTACCAGCTCATGCTCGACGCCGCGCAAAAGGGCCGCTCCGATCAGTTATTTGAACGTGCGGTGGAAATTGCGCTGCGGGCCCGTGCCGGGGAATCGGCCCTACAGGCTGCACTGAGCTGGACGCAATCAGCTCCAAGCTCCAAGGACGCGAACCGCTACCTGCTGCAAATCCTGGTCGGCTTGAACAAGCTACCTGACATGGTTGAGCCCATCAAACGCGAACTGGCCAGCCTGCTACCCAAGGAGCGTGTGGCGGCCATAGGCCAGGTGCCGCGCTACTTTGTGCGGGTGAGCGACAAGAAGCTCGCGATCAAGGTAGTGGAGCAGGCGCTGGCCCCCGAGCTGAACAATGTCAACACCGGCCCTGCGGCTTTTGCAGCCATTGGCGCCATGCAGGCTCTGAACGGCGAGGCCGAGGCAGCGCTGGTGTCTGCCAAAAAAGGCTACGCGCTCAACCACAAGGCGCAAGAGCCTATGCAATTGGCCCTATCCCTGATGGACTCCAAGTTGCCAGACGCCGAAGTCTTTGTCGTAGGCTACCTTCATTCCGATGCACGCCCGGAACTGCACATGGCCTATCTACGTCGGCTATTGGATGCGCAGCGCTACGACGACGCCAGCGCCGAGACCGTATATATCAACACTGCAACGCCCGAGTTTTCCGACGCCTGGCTGGTGCGCGGCTCGCTGGCCCTGCAGAAAAAAGACCTGGTTCAGGCGCAATCGGCCCTGGCCCATTTCGTTCAATTGCGTCTGTCTGCCGACGGCAAGACAGAAAGCGCGGCGGACGCAGGTTTGATGCAGGCGTATTTTTTGCTCGCCGACATTGCAGATCAGAACCAAAATCCGCAAGAGGCCGAGCATTACCTGGCGCTGATTGACAGCCCACAGGATGCCTTGCGCGTGCAAATCCGCCGCGCCGGCATGCTGGCGCGCCAGGGCAAGCTCGACGATGCCCGAGCGCTGATTCGCGCCGCGCCCGAGACACAGGCCCAGGATGCCCGCGACAAGATTACCGCCGAAACCCAATTGCTGCGCGATAACAAGCAATTCAACCTGGTCTACACCTTTCTGCAAGAGGCGCTGCAGCGCGATCCCGAGGATGTGGACCTGCGCTACGACCTGGCCATGGCGGCTGAAAAGTTGGACAAAATAGGTGAGATGGAAAAGTTGCTGCGCCAGGTGATCGCGTTAAAGCCCGATTACCAACATGCTTACAACGCCCTGGGTTACTCGCTGGCCGATCGCAAACTGCGCCTGCCCGAAGCCCGCGAACTGGTGAAGAAGGCGTTGGAGTTCGCGCCAAATGACCCCTTCATCCTCGACAGCCTGGGCTGGGTAGAGTTTCGCAGCGGCAACCTGGAACAGGCACTAAAAATTCTGCAAGGCGCATACCAGGCGCGCCAGGATGCCGAAATCGCCGCGCACCTGGGCGAAGTGCTGTGGAGCATGGGTCAACAAAACGAGGCGCGTTCCGTCTGGAAGGCCGCCGCCGATCAAAGCCCGGACAACGAGACGCTGCTGCAAACCACCAAGCGCCTGGGCCTGCCCTGATGCGCGCGCTGTGCGCCGGACTGCTGCTGCTCGCTGGCTGCGCCGACCTGCCCCCGCCAACGGTCTCCAGCAGCCACTGGCAGGGGCGCCTAGCGGTCAAGGTGTACAGCAAGCCGGTGCAGGCCTTCTCCGCCAACTTTGAGCTCGACGGCAACCCGGCCAAGGGCGCGCTGGTGCTGAGTTCGCCACTGGGCACCACCCTGGCGCGCATGCAATGGGAAGCGGGACAAGAGGGCTTTGCCACGCTCAGCGCCGGTGGCGAGCAACGCGAGTTCGGCTCCCTCCAGGAACTTGCGCTCAAGGCCACCGGGGCCGATCTGCCGGTGGCCAGTCTGTTTGCCTGGCTTCAAGGTCAGGCCGAGGAGGCGCCGGGCTGGCAGGTGGACCTGGGGGAGCTCGCTGCAGGGCGCATCCAGGCGCAGCACCGGGAAGAAGTGCAGTCCGAGCTGAAAATCATTCTGGAGCGCTGATTGCGCAACAGACGGCGCGGATAATGCCTCCATGCAGTCGCTTTACGACATTCCGGCCCCGGCCAAACTCAATCTGTTTTTACACATCACCGGCCGCCGCTCGGATGGCTACCACCTGCTGCAATCGGCCTTCATGTTGATTGACTGGTGCGACACGCTGCATTTCGATGCCCGCAGCGATGGCGTCATCAGCCGCGAGGATCTGAGCTGGGCCTTGCCCGCGGACGATTTATGCGTGCGCGCCGCCCGCGCCTTGCAGATCGCCACCGGCTGCAGCCAAGGCGTGCATATCGGTATTTTGAAATCGGTTCCGGCGCAGGCCGGCATGGGCGGCGGCTCCTCCGATGCCGCTTCCACGTTGCTGGCCTTGAATCGTCTTTGGCGCCTGAATATGTCGCTAGAAAAATTGATGGTCATCGGACTGGAGCTCGGTGCCGATGTGCCGTTTTTCCTGAGCGGACGCCACGGCTGGGTCGAAGGCATTGGCGAAAAAATTACTCCGTTAGAATTGCCCCATGCGCAGTTTGTGGTGGTGAAGCCGGAGGCCGGTTTGGACACGAAATTGATTTTTTCTGACCCAACGCTAAAACGTGATTCTGAGCCTGCTATAATTTCAGGCTTCGCTGCAAACACTCTGACCTTCGGTCAAAACGACTTGCAAGCTGTTGCACAGAAGTTGTGCCCCGGTGTGAATCAGGCCCTTCTTTGGCTTGCAACACAGGGGCTTAACGGACGGATGACGGGTTCAGGAAGCGCAGTGTTTGCGCACTTGTTGAATGCGATAGATTTGCAAAACGCGCCGGTCGCGATGCAAGTCAGGTTGTGCAGTAGCTTGGATGCTCACCCCCTTTTGGGATGGGCAAACAGCGATGGCAAATGACGGTTTATCGGTTGCTGGCGTTCGCTAGCAACCCGTGTAGGGGAGTCGCCAAGTTGGTTAAGGCACTGGATTTTGATTCCAGCATGCGAAGGTTCGAATCCTTCCTCCCCTGCCAAATCTGTTGCTGGACATGTGTCCGCAACAGAATGCGCAAAGTTACGACCTAAACCTACACCACCTCGCTGGAACCCGAATGCAGGCACCCACTCCTCCCGATTTCATGGTCTTTACGGGCAATGCCAATCCTGGCATGGCCGCAACGATTGCCGGACACCTAGGCATTTCCCTGGGCGCAGCCACCGTTGGCCGCTTCTCGGATGGCGAGGTCACGGTCGAAATCAACCAAAACGTGCGTGCGCGTGATGTGTTTGTGGTGCAAAGCACCTGTGCCCCGACCAACGAAAACCTGATGGAGTTGCTGATCATGGTGGATGCGCTCAAACGCGCATCGGCCGAGCGCATCAGCGCCGTGATCCCTTACTTTGGTTATGCCCGTCAGGATCGCCGCCCACGCTCCACCCGAGTGCCTATCACGGCCAAGGTGGTGGCCAATATGTTGCAGGCAGTCGGTGTGGCACGCGTGCTGACTATGGACCTGCACGCTGACCAGATCCAGGGCTTTTTTGACATCCCAGTGGACAATATTTATGCCTCGCCGGTGTTGTTGGGCGATCTGCGCCAGAAGAATTACGAAGATCTGATTGTGGTCTCGCCCGATGTCGGTGGCGTGGTGCGTGCTCGTGCGCTGGCCAAGCAACTGAATTGTGATCTGGCAATTATCGACAAACGCCGTCCGCGCGCCAATGTGTCGGAAGTGATGCACGTGATCGGCGAAATCGACGGCCGCAACTGCGTCATCATGGACGACATGATTGACACCGCCGGCACCCTGGTCAAGGCCGCCGAAGTGCTCAAGGCACGCGGCGCCAAGAAGGTCTACGCGTATTGCACGCACCCGATTTTTTCGGGCCCGGCCATTGAGCGCATTGCCAATGGCAGCGCACTCGACGAGGTGGTGGTGACAGACACCATCCCCCTGAGCACTGCAGCCTTGCAATGCTCCAAGATTCGCCAACTCACCGTGGCTCCGCTGATCGCCGAAACGATTCAACGCATAGCCAAGGGTGAGTCGGTGATGAGTTTGTTCTCGGATCAAGAGAACTTATTCTAAAAAGCAAACGCCGCTGCACCTTGTGGCAGGCGTTTTTATTCAACCGGAGTCGCACTGGTCGCGGTGGATTCCTACAGGAGTTATTATGAAATTTGTCGCTTTTGAGCGCGCTAAGCAGGGCACGGGTGCGAGCCGCCGTCTCCGCAATTCGGGTCGCACACCTGGCATCGTTTACGGTAGCAATGTGGACACCACCCTGATCGAACTCGATCACAACGCCCTGTGGCACACCATCAAGAAAGAAGCCTTCCACGCTTCCGTGCTGGACATGGAGCTGAACGGCGTTGAGCACAAGGTTTTGTTGCGTGACGTGCAAATGCACCCCTTCAAGCAACTGATTCTGCACATCGATTTCCAGCGCGTGGACGCAACGACCAAGCTGCACATGAAGGTGCCACTGCACTTCTTCGGTGACGAACTGTCGCCCGCAGTCAAGAACGACGGTTGCGTTGCCAACCACGTTCTGACCGAAATCGAAGTGCTGTGTCTGCCTACCGATCTGCCTGAATTCATCAAGGTAGACCTGAGCGGCCTGAAGAAGGGCAAGTCCCTGCACGTGACCGACGTTGTCCTGCCCAAGGGCGTGACCGCCGTGAAGCATGGCAGCAACAACCCCGTGGTAGTGTCCGTGGTGCTGATCGCCGGCGCCGTGGTCGAAGCTCCTGCCGCCGACGCAGCCGCTGCACCAGCCAAGGGTGGCAAGCCCGCAGGCAAGGCAGCTCCCGCTGCCAAGGCCGCACCTGCGGCCAAGCCCGCAGCCAAGAAGTAATCTACTTCTTGCTTGCAAAAGGCCCACTTCGGTGGGCCTTTTTGTTGTCCGAAAAGCCTGCTCTAGCAGGCCTTTTTATTGGATTCCCAAATTCCTCTACCATTCCCCCATGATCAAACTGTTTGTCGGCCTGGGCAATCCCGGCCCTGAATACGAAGCAACGCGCCACAACGCCGGGGCCTGGTGGATAGACGCGCTGGCCCAGCAACTCAAGGTGCAGCTGGTGATGGATCGCAGTTACCACGGCTTCGTGGCGCGCACCACGATTGACGGACAAACAATCTGGCTGCTGCAGCCGCAGACCTTCATGAACCTATCCGGCAAGTCGGTCGCAGCGCTGGCGCGCTTTTTCAAAATCCTTCCCAACGAAATTCTGGTGGCCCACGACGAACTGGACGTGGTGCCCGGAGAGGTCAAACTTAAACTAGGCGGCAGCCATGCCGGCCACAACGGTCTGCGCGACATCCACGCGCAACTGGGCTCCTCCGACTATTGGCGTCTGCGCCTGGGCGTGGGCCATCCCGGCGACAAGGCCGAAGTGGTGAACTGGGTCTTGAAGAAGCCCTCGCTCGATCACCGCATTGCCATTGAACAGGCCATAGACCGCTCACTCAAGGCCGTACCGCAGCTGCTGGCAGGTGAGATGGACAAAGCCACCATGCTGATTCACACCAGCAAGCCGCCCCGCCCCAAGCCGCCAAAACCGGCCCCCGTAGCCCAGGAACTGACCGAACCAACGCTG
Organism: uncultured beta proteobacterium; assembly: GCA_903845935.1. Lineage (GTDB taxonomy): Bacteria > Pseudomonadota > Gammaproteobacteria > Burkholderiales > Burkholderiaceae_C > Allorhodoferax. The sequence continues at coordinate 17,260 of CAIMZI010000108.1, forward strand.
CCTGGCGTAGTGCCAACTACCGAGGGACCACATTAGCCAACCGTTTTCCCTCCACAACCCAAAGGAAGAAACCATGAAGAGTTTTAAACACCTTGTTATCCCAGCCCTGCTGTCGCTTGGCGTCTGCTCGTGCCATGCGGCCCAGCCGGTTTATCGCTGTGGCAATAGCTACAGCCAGACGCCCTGTGCGGGCGCCGCCGAGGTGGCGAGCGATGATCCGCGCACCGAAGACCAACGTGCGCAAGCCAAGCAGGGTCTACGCAACGACAAGGCCCTGGCCAAAGATATGGAAGCCAGTCGCCGCAAGGACGAGGCACAGGCCCTGGCAGCCGACAAACTTGCGCTGGCCAGAGCCGAGGCCGCGCATAAACAAGAAGTAAAAAAACCGCAAGCAAAGAAGGACAACAAGAAAGACAGCAAAAAGCGCAAGGTCACGGTGCCGGAGTTCTTCACGTCCACCGTCAAGAAAAAGGCCAACGCCCCCGTCAGGCCCTGAAGCAGAGTGGTCGCACCCGGCCAAGCCACAACTTGGTCGGCCTTATTCGGCTTTTGGCGGCACCGCTAGTTGCAGGCTGCGGTATTTTTGCCACAGGGTTTCCTTGTCCTCTAAAAATTCCGGGTTGACCGGAATGCAGGCCACCGGGCAGACTTGGACGCACTGTGGCTCATCGAAATGGCCAACGCACTCGGTGCACTTATGGGGGTCGATCTGGTAAATTTCGGGGCCCAGAAATATCGCCTCATTCGGGCACTCTGGCTCGCACACATCGCAATTGATGCATTCGTCGGTGATGATCAATGCCATGGGGTTTTCGTGTTCATGCTCCGATTATCGCAAGCTGGCCGATAATCAATCGTCCCCAATATCAAAGCACCTGCTAACCTCATGCCCACCGCCACCGAGCAATCCCTGCCCCTGCACGAATGGAGCGCGGCCGCCCTGGTGGATGCCTACCGCTGCCGCGCCCTGTCTCCGGTGGAGGTGACGCAATCTGCACTGCGCCACATTGAACGCTGGGAACCACATATCCAAGCCAGCTACCTGCTGCGCCCAGAGCAGGCTCTGGAAAACGCGCGAGCTTCAGAAACGCGCTGGCTACGCAAAAGCCCCCTGAGCGCACTGGACGGCGTGCCGCTTACCCTCAAGGACAACATCGCCACCCGAGGCGACCCCATGCCGCTGGGTACAAGGGCCAGCGACCAAACCCCCGCATCCCTGGATTCACCTCCAGCCGCGCGCCTGCGTGAGGCCGGGTGCGTGCTGCTGTGCAAAACCACCATGCCCGACTACGGCATGCTGTCCTCCGGCGTCTCCAGCTTCCACCCATTGGCACGCAATCCCTGGGACCTGACCAAGACCCCGGGTGGCTCCAGTGCCGGTGCTGCGGCCGCGGCCGCGGCTGGATATGCCCCCCTGCACGTGGGCACCGACATTGGCGGCTCGCTGCGTCTGCCAGCCAGCTGGTGCGGCATCTTCAGTCTCAAACCCAGCCTCGGCCGCATACCCATTGACCCTGCCTACACCGGCCGCGCAGCTGGGCCCATGACACGCACGGTGGCAGACGCCACGCTGCTGATGCAGGCACTCGCCTGGCCGGATGAGCGCGACAGCATGAGCCTACCCTTTGAGGCCATAGACTGGAACAACTGGGATACACCGATTAGCCATTTGGATGGCGTGCGCATCGGCCTGCTACTGGATGCCGGCTGCGGTCTGCCGGTGGACGCCGAGGTGCAGTCCGCCGTGCTGCGCGCAGCGCAGTTGTTTGAAGGGGCCGGTGCCATCGTCACGCCCATGCAGCCGTTCTTGACGCGGGCGATGTTGGACGGCATGGACCATGCCTGGCGCATGCGCTCCCACCTGGACCTGGCAGCGCTGCCCGAGCAACGCCGCGCCCTGGTGTTGCCCTATATCCGCGCCTGGGCTGACAGTGTGGCCGACTTCAGCGGCACAGAAATGTTCACGGCCATGAGCCAGTTCCACGCCACCCGTGTGGCCACCGTCAAGGCATGCAATGCCTTTGACTACGTGATCTCGCCCACCGCCCCGATTGCAGCATTTGCGGCCGAGCTGCCCTCGCCCACCAATGACCCGTTGCGCCCGCTCGATCACATCGCCTTTACCGTGCCCTTCAATATGTCGGAGCAACCCGCTGCCAGCATCCATTGCGGCTTTACGCTGGCGGGGCTGCCCATAGGCCTGCAAATTGCCGGACGGCGCTTTGATGATTTGGGCGTGCTGCAACTGAGCCGGGCGTTTGAAATCCTGCGCGGGCCGCAAAGGCCCTGGCCCGAGCCGCCGGAAGTGGCGCAAGCATAGACCGCACTGCCGTGGCGCAGCTCGCCAGCGCTCACGCCCTGAGCTTGTCCATCAGGCGCGCGTGAACGATCGCGTCTACAAACTGCCGCACATCGCCCTTGAGTGTGGCAATCTCCCGCACCAGGGTGCTGCTGATGAACTGGTAGCGCGAATCCGGCGTCAAGAACACGGTGTCCACATCCGGTGCCAGTGCCCGGTTCATGCCGGCCAGTTGTGCCTCGTAGTCAAAGTCGGTCACCGAACGCACGCCACGCACCATGACACTGGCGCCCTGCTCCACCGCAAAATCGCGCACCAGCCCGGTAAACTGTTCAACCCGCACATTCTCAAGTGACGCAAACACCTCGCGCACCGTCTCCAGCCGCTCGTCCAAAGTGAACAGCGTCTTCTTGTGGTGCGCCGCCGCCACAGCCACGATGACGCTGGAAAAAAGCTTGGCACTGCGCCGTATCAGGTCCTGGTGGCCCAGGGTAATGGGGTCAAACGTGCCCGGAAAAACTGCAATCACCGTCTTGGCCATGGAGGGCTCCGCAAAAAAGAAACGGGACTCAGGCCAGGCGTAACAAGTGCGCGTGCACCGCACCGGCCTTGAGGTATTTGTGAACCACCAGGCCCATGGGCGCCAGCAGCTCCTCGGTCCATTTGGTGGGCGACTCCAGATAGATCCAGCCGGTGGGCGCAATCGCCTTGGCGCAGGCGTTGAGGGCGGGCTCCAGCAGCGGCGCATCAAACGGCGGATCCAGAAAAATTAGGTCACAGCTGGCCGGTGCGGCCTGGCGAATCGACACTACGCCGTCACCGCGTTGCAGCTGTATTGCGGTCGCTGCAAGCTGGTCCTTGGACTTTTGCAACTGCTCCACCAGGGCGGAGTCTGACTCCACCAGCAGCACATGGCTGGCGCCACGCGAAGCCGCCTCAAAACCCAGCACACCGGTGCCGGCAAAGGCGTCCATGCAACGCCAGCCGGTCAGATCCTGACCCAACCAGTTAAACAAGGTCTCGCGCACCCGGTCCGGCGTGGGACGCAGGCCCGGCTTGTCGGACACCTTGAGTTTGGTGCGCTTCCACAGGCCGCCAATGATGCGAACCTCGTGGCTTTGTGCGGCACGCGGCTTGAACACGCGTTTGGGTTTGCTGGCGGGCGATGCTTTTTTGGTGACTTTGGTGCTCATGGGGATAGCTTAATTGCTTTTCACCGGGCAACGCGCCGCGCCGGTGGCGTGCGGCAGGCATTTGCAGCATCTGGACAAGCCGGAATTCACTCGCCACGTCATCCACCGGGAGCCAGGCCTTGTCGCCAAAACGCTGGCGCTCACATTGGCATTTGCGAATTATCAAGACCAAGCATTTTCAATCCATTACCCGCAGACTCTCTAAGCAGGGCAGAAAAAAATATCAGCATGTTTTTTGCGGATTGTCAAAATTCATATCGCCGAGAAAAACATACTCATGACATTGGAAAATACGCTTTTGCATTTATTTTCAAATTACGACAAAGAAATAAATAAATATCAAAAATACAGCGAATTATTGGTGATTTTTTATAATTACAAAAATATGGCGAATGCCATATATAGAGTCACCAAAAAATACATGAAAATTCATCCGCGGCCCAATTGAAATCTTAATGAAATCGAGCAGGCGCAAAGGGCATTTTATTAATCAACTTTTGTTATTGGAGAATATCATGACAATTCTAAAGAAAACCGTTCTCGCCGCTGCCTGTGTCGGTGGCTTGCTGTTTGCTGGTGGCGCTTTTGCCGCCGGTTCTACTTTGAGTGTATCGGGTGTTGTTCCTGCTATGTGCGAGTTTGCATCGCCGAACTATGTCATCAACTTTGGCACGCTGGATCCGAGCAATACGGTGCCTGCCGTTTCCTCAACCAATCTGACTTACCGTTGCACCAGGGGTACCGCTGCGCAATTTATCCATATTGATGGCGGACCTGGCACATCGCCCCGGACCGTGACTATGTTTAATGGGCTCAACACGATGCCCGTGACCTTGACATGGACTACTCCTGCAACTCTCGGCTCAGGCTTTGGTGCGGTGGCACCTATCTCCTTCCCGGTGGTAGCAAGCGTTGGTGTGGCCGACCTCAATGCTGCGGTTGCAGGTGCCTACGGTGGTTTCTACGGCATGTTGATCATGCCTTAAGTAGAAAATGCAGTGCCAAAACATTAACTGGTTGAAGGCACTCATCAAGGCGGCCCCTTTGGGGCTTGCCTTGATGCTGTGGACCGCCATTCAACCGCTGACTGCGCAAGCGGCAGAGTTTTCTGTCTATCCAACCGGGATGGAATTTGGTCCTGGCTCGCGGGCGTCCGTGATTGGAATTAACAACAAAGATCAGCGCCCCATACGCTTTCAAATGACCCTGGTTGAATGGACACAGGATGCTAAGGGTGTTGATGTATATACACCAAGTGATGATCTGATTTACTTTCCCCGTCAACTAACAGTAAAGCCCGGCGATCATGCCATTGTACGGGTTGGGCCTAAAAATATTCCAAAGAGCACAGAGAAGACGTACCGATTGAAGGTTGAGGAATTACCTGAGCCGATGCCAGAGAGCATGAGCTCCGCTATTGGAATAACGATCACCTTTGCTGTGCCCGTATTTTTAGGAAAACTTGACTTAAAACCGAATGCGTCCGTCTCTCCTCTGGCCATGCAAGACGGCAAGTTGGTCGCCACTGTGCAAAACACGGGGCATTCTCACTTCCGGATTGAGTCCCTGGAGGTCAAGGGTGCCGATGGCTACACACAAAAAATTGATGGCTGGTATTTGTTGGCTGGAGCGAGCAGGCAGTACACCTTGGACATTCCGCCCGATGTGTGCCGTGCACAGAAGCGCCTCAACCTCAACGTTAAGGTGGGTGAAAGCAACTTCTCATCCGATTTGGACATAGACCCGTCCATGTGTGGAAGCACATGACACATAAAGCACTTTCAACATGCAGCGGCTCCATAAAAACAAAAAAATCGGAATTGTGCTTGCCATCTCCCTCCTTGTGGGCACTGCCGCGGCAGTGGCGGCAGGTGAGGAAGGCATGTTTCTGGACATCAAGGTCAACCGTATGCAACGCGGGGAGTTTGCCGCCTACCGCAGCGCGGATGGTGATTTCTTGATCCGCTTGTCGGATTTTCCCCAACTGGGCCTGAAACAGGACATTAGCCTTCCCCGTGTGCGTATTGAGGGTGAGAGCAGCAGCTTTGTCTCCTTGCGTGACCTAGGCGCTACCCGTATGGACCTGGACAGCGCCCACATGGCTTTAGACCTTGAGCTTCCTCCTGAAGTTTTTGAGAAAACCGCTCTTGATTTTGGCAGCGTAGAGGGCAAAAATTCACTGAAGGCCGAGCAAAACAGTGGTTTCTTGAACTATCGCTTTGCAGACCTTAGCAATGGCGCATCAGATCACTCGCACAGCTTGGCCACCGAGCTTGGGCTTCGCTATCGTGGAGTTCTATTTCTCAACCAGAGCCAGTTCCTGGAGAACGGAGTCACTGCGCGCTATCTCACGCAATTGGTATATGACAGGCCCGAACTTCAGCAGCGCTTCATCGCGGGTGATTTCATAGGCGCGTCCGGTGACTTGGGCTCCACCTTGAACATGGGCGGCTTGAACTTTTCCAAGCTCTACAACATGACGCCAGAGCTGATTCCCCAGCCAGTGGCCGGGTTCGCAGGCGTTGCCACCTCGCCATCACAGGTCGAAGTCCGCGTGGGCGGCGTGCCCGTGGCCTTTTCGCAAGTGGGTGCGGGGCCTTTTCAATTGCAGAACTTGCGCCAATATGGCGGATCCAGTGACGTGCAGGTCGTTGTGCGTGATGCCTTGGGCCGCGAGCAGTTGTACGCGTTCCCTTTTTACTACTCTGAGCAGTCCTTGCGCGAAGGCCTGCAGGAATACAGCTATTCACTCGGCAAGATTCGAACCAACGCAGGCCAGGAAAATGATACCTATGGCCCAGCTGCGTTCTCGGCATTCCACCGTTTCGGTTACAACGATTCGTTGACGCTTGGCGCTCGCGCCGAGGCCAGCGAATCCTTAAACAACCTCGGGCTGAATGCCATCTGGCGCAGCGACCATTGGGGCGCGTTGTCCGGCGCCGTATCGGGCAGCAGTTACGCAGGTCAAACAGGCGATGCGGAAATGCTGGCCTATAGCTATCAGCAGTCGAACTTCGGACTGAGCACGGTTGCCCGCAATTACAGCTCCAACTATGCACCGCTGGAAACCTTGGTAAGCAACTTCAACCAGCGCGGCAACTACGGCATCAATGTATCCTGGTATCGGGGCGAGGGTCGAAGCCTGAGTTTGGATTACACCCTGACCCAAACCCGCGACCAGGGCGACACGCACACGGCCAGCCTCAACTACTACCAGAGCCTGGGGCGAAACGGCATGCTGTATGCAACCCTGCAGCGCACGGATGGCGGCAACACTTCTCAACCCAACACATCGCTATTTGTCAGCTGGCTCTACCGTTTTGGAGGCAAGTTCACAGCCTCCGCGAGCGCCAGCAGAGACGAAAATGGACAGCAAAGGCTGTTCACCCAATTGGCAAAGGACGTACCGGTCGGCGAGGGCCTGGGCTATCGGGTGGGCTGGACCGGAAGTCAGCCAGATAACTCCGACCGTTTCAATGGCTTTGCGCAATGGAATCTGCCCGCCGTCAGCCTGTCGGTGGACGCGAACACCTATACCAACCAGGGTGTAAACACAGATTACCGTGAGCTTGCCTTGGGGGGCTCGCTTGCCTTCGCCGGCAAGGCCTGGGGCTTTTCACGGCAAATCGATGACAGTTTTGCGATTGTGGAAATGGGCGCTCCCGTGGCCGGGGTGCCAGTCATGGCCAATAGCCAGCAAATTGGTGTCAGCAACGCCAACGGGCAGGTCATCAGCCCCTATCTCGGGTCATTCTACGAATCACGCATTTCCATAGAGGACAAGAATGTGCCTTTGAACTATGTGATGGGTAAGGAATTCTTCACCGTCAAGCCCGCATATCGCAGCGGCGTGGACGTGAACTTTGGCCTACGGCGCGTACAGGGGCTGGACGGCGTGATCCGCATGCGCGTGGGCAACGACACGCCCACGGCAGATGACCGTATCGTGACATTCACCAGGGATGGAAAGCTCGAACAGGAAACTCAGCTTGGACGGGCGGGACACCTGTACCTTGAAAACATAAGCCCAGGCGAGTACCGCGGTGAGATCAAGACCGGCAGCGGTTCCTGCAGCTTTGTGATGCATGTTCCGCAGACCGATGAAGTTGTTTTCACTTTGCCAGGAGACCTCATCTGTGAATAAAGCCACTACAAACTTCCACGCTCTGCGCGCCTGCTTGCTGCTGCTATGCATCTCGGGCAGCAGTTATCTCCACGCCGGCATAGCGTGCGACATCAACGGTGCGGCGTTGGCGTTTGGCATGTATGACCCGTCCGAAAAGCTCCCCACCGACGGTGTGGGCACGGTCAACCTGAGTTGCACCAACTTCAATACGGCCGCACCCAACGGGGCTACTGTGGCGCTCAGCATCAGCTCCGTCAGCAGCCTCAAGATGATAGGCAACGGTGATGCGCTTGACTATGGCATCTATAGCAACAGCGCACGCTCGATCAGTTGGGGCAATGGCTTGGCTGCACCCACGCTGAGTACGGGAGCCATGCAAGCCAATGAAACCAAGGCATTGCGTTTCACGGTGTACGGCCGTATCCCACCACTTCAAAACATCGCTGCGGGCAGCTACGCAGACTCCTTGTTGATTACCGTCACCCCTTGATTTATTTGCCATGTCCGCCACGTTGCTAACACCCAAAACACCCCTGCCCTTGGGCGAGTTTCTCTGCGCCGCAGGTCTGATAAGCCGAACACAACTGGAATCCGCACTCGAATTGCAGCGCAAGAATGGCGAAAAACTCGGCGAAATGCCAGGCGAAAAGTTAGGCGAAATTCTGACCCGCCAAGCCGCCTTAGACCCAAAAGACGTTGCCGCCGCAGTGGAAGTGCAACACCAGGTACGCGACCACTTATCCCTTGAGAAAGGAAAATCCACACACGACTTGCCGGAATGTTTGAGCGTAGGCGAATTGCTGGTGGCCAGGGGCGACCTGTCGCGTGCGGCACTCAATCGGGCGCTGCAAATCAAACGCAATGATGCGGCACTGGGCGACGTGCTGATCAAAATGGGAGCCGTGAACCACGAGACCCTGTCGCGTGTCGTGCCTCTGCAAAAGCGCCTGCTCAGCGCAGTGCTATGCGCCGGCCTCGGGTTCGCATTTTCATTCTCCGCTCAAACGGCAAGGGCGGCCAGCAGCAGCACCTCGCACCTGATGATCAGCGCTACCGTAGCCAAGACGCTTCAGGTGCTTGTCAAGAGCCAGCCTGCAAACTTTACAGTCACCGAGCAAGACATTGCGCGAGGCTACGTGGAAGTGCCACAAGCCAGCGCATTTGATATCAAGACCAATAGCGCTGACGGCATCGCGCTGGAGTTTCATGGTGTGCAAAACGGCGGCGTCATTCAGTCGGTGCAAATCACCGGCGGAGCCAGCGGATTCCTGATGCCGGCCTCGGGCGGCGTCATGCTGATTCAAGGTGGCTGGCAACCCACGGTCACCCGTAGCTTCAACCTCCACTACCGCCTGTACCTAGGCCCCACGGCACAACCCGGCTTCCATGCCTGGCCCTTTTCAATGACCGTCGCGTCACTCTAAGTTGACCGACTCTGCGCTGCCCGCATGAACACTTGGCCGCTGATCCTGATAGTAGACGACTCTATTGCCGACGCACAGGCCCTGTCCGAGATGCTCAGCATGGAATTCCGCATACAGCTTGCGCACAATGGCGCGGATGCATTGGATAGGGTGCAAAGAAGTCCGTCGCCGGACTTGATTTTGCTAGACATACTGATGCCAGGCATGGACGGCTTTGAGTTGTGCAGGCAACTGAAGCAATCAGCTATCACTCGGGACATTCCGGTGGTCTTTGTGACGGCGGTGCGGGATGCGTCACAGGAAGCCAAGGCCTTGGAAATGCAGGCCGCAGACTACATCAGCAAACCCTATTCGGCAGTCGTAGCGCGGGCAAGGATTCGCAATGCCTTGCTGGCAAATTACCAGCCCGACACCCAGATACGCAACGGCCACTCCAACGGCGGCCAGCCAGGTGAGGGCCCTATAAGCGAGGAAAAGCCCACCGAAGCCTTGCCGCGCCTGGGCAAGCGCGAAATGGCAGTTATGACACTCATCGCAGAAGGCCTGACCTCGGCCGAGATTGCCACGCAGCTCTTTATTGCCAAGGGCACGGTCGAGGTGCACCGCGAAAACATCATGCGCAAGCTGGGGGTGCGCAACATCGCAGGCTTGGTGAAGTGCGCCATCCGCAGCGGGCTGCTGGCGCCCTGAACTGCCAGAAAAAAGCGGTCTTGATCCAGTGCCTTCCGTGTTTCATAGAATGGCAGCTTCTAAGAACGGCGCCCATGTTCAGTTTTTTCAAGAAAAAATTACTTCCCACTCCTCCTGCGGCTACGGCTGCTGTGCCAGATACACCCTTGGCAGCGACGCCCGCAACACGCGTTGACGCGCCGCTGACGTCCACTACCGGCTCGCTGATCGGCAGCGCGCTGGCAGCGCCAATTGTGCTGGCAGACGCTCCAGCCCCGCCACCGGAACGACAGACCTGGCTGGCCAAACTCAAGGCCGGCCTGGGTAAAACGGCTGCCAGTCTTTCGGGCGTGTTCGGCGGCGCCAAGGTGGATGAGGCCTTGTACGAGGAGCTGGAAAGCGCCCTGCTGATGGCCGATGCCGGCGTTTCGGCAACCCAATTTCTGACCGACACGCTGCGCAGAAAAGCCAAGGCCGGCGGCGTGACGCACCCGGTGGCGCTGAAGAACCTGCTGATTTCCATCCTAGCCGATTTGCTGCAGCCGCTGCAAAAACCGCTGGTGATTGGCCAACATACGCCCACCGTCATCATGGTGGCGGGGGTCAATGGTGCGGGCAAGACCACCTCGATTGGCAAACTCACCCGCCATCTGGCCGAACACGGCGCCAGCGTGCTGCTGGCGGCTGCCGACACCTTCCGAGCCGCCGCGCGCGAGCAACTCAGCATCTGGGCCGACCGCAACACGGTGGAAATCATCAGCCAGGCCGGTGCCGACCCGGCAGCCGTCAGCTTTGACGCGGTGAGCGCTGGCAAGGCGCGCGGCAAGGACGTGGTGTTAATTGACACGGCCGGACGCCTGCCGACCCAGCTGCACCTGATGGAAGAGCTGAAAAAGATCAAGCGCGTGATCCAGAAGGCCGACCCCACGGCGCCGCACCAGGTGCTGTTGGTGATTGACGGCAACACCGGCCAAAACGCGGTGTCCCAAGTGAAGTCGTTTGACGATGCCCTGGGCCTGACCGGCCTGATCGTGACCAAGCTGGACGGCACGGCCAAGGGTGGCGTGTTGGCGGCCATCGCGCGCGAGCGGCCCATCCCCGTCTATTTCATTGGCGTGGGTGAGCAACTCAACGAATTGGAAACATTTAACGCACGCGAATTTGCGCAGGCCCTGCTGGCATGAGCCACATCCTGCCAAGCCTGCGCCGCCGCCATGCCCTGGCCCTGCTAGGCTCTGGCCTGAGCCTGGCCAGCGTGAACAAGGCCATGGCAGCTGATTCCGCCTGGGATGCCATTGCCAAAGTGGCCCGTGGCCAGACCGTGTATTTCAACGCCTGGGCCGGCAGTGAGCCCATCAATGCCTATATCCGCTGGGCCGGGCAACAGACGCTGGAACGCTTTGGCGTGCGCCTGGAGCATGTGAAGATCGGCGACGCCGCCGACGTGGTCAAACGGGTGCGCAACGAAAAGGCCGCAGACAAGCAGGACGGCACGGTGGATCTGGTCTGGATCAATGGCAAAAATTTCCTAGCCATGAAGCGCGAGGGCCTGCTCTATGGGCCTTTTGCCTCCAAGTTGCCAAACTTTGCCCTGGTCGATGTGCGGGGCTTGCCCACCACCGTGTTGGACTTTGCCGAACCGGTGATGGGCATGGAAGCGCCCTGGGGAATGGCCCAGCTCACCTTCATGGTGGATGGCAAGCTCACACCCAAACCACCGCAAAGCAGCTCCGAGCTGCTGGCCTTTGCCAAGTCCAACCCGGGCCGCGTCAGCTATCCGCATCCACCAGACTTCCATGGCACGACGCTGCTCAAGCAATTCCTGCTGGACCTCAACCCGGCGCGCGATGCGTTTTACCTTCCCGTTACGCCCGAGGCCTTTGCCAAAACCACGGCGCCTTTGTGGTCCTACCTGGACGCGCTGCATCCACAGCTGTGGCGCGAGGGCAAACAATTTGTCAACAACGCCGCCTCCGCGCGCCAGATGCTCGCCGATGGCGAGCTGCGCTGGGCGCTCACATTCAACCCCAATGACGCGGCCAATGAGATTGCCGCCGGGCGCTTGCGGGCCAGTGTTATCAGTTACCAGTTTGCCAGCGGCACCATTGGTAACAGCCACTTTGTCGCCATCCCGTTCAACGCTCCGGCCAAGTCTGCTGCAATGGTGGTCACCAACTTCCTGCTCAGCCCCGAGGCACAGGCGCGCAAGGCCGACATCACGATCTGGGGCGACCCCACAGTGCTGGCCGTCAACCAGCTCAAGCCCGCAGAGCAAACCCTGTTTGGCGCAAAGAGCGCCCCCGGACAGGTGCACAATGCAGCCCCTGCCATCCCCGAACCGCATGGCTCCTGGATGGAGCCGCTTGAAAAGGAATGGCTCAAACGCTACGGTGTGTAAGCCCGTACGCAATCGCAGCTCAGAGTAAGAACCATGCAGACAAAATTGCTTCCCCGCTTCGAAATGGAGTCGGCCCCCTCGCCTACTGCTGCCGTCATCCTGTTACATGGCCTGGGCGCCGATGGCCACGACTTTGCCGGGCTGGTACCCGAGCTGGATCTCAAAGGCTGCGCGGGCATTCGCTTTGTGTTTCCGCACGCACCATCCATTCCGGTGTCCGTCAATGCGGGCTATGCCATGCCGGCCTGGTACGACATCACCGGCACCGATTTGGTCAGCGACCAGGACACCAACGGCATCCAGAATTCCGAACTGGCCGTGCTGGCCCTGATCGCCCACGAGATGGAGCGCGGCATTTCCTCGGAGCGCATTGTGCTGGCCGGCTTTAGCCAGGGCGCAGCCATGGCCTTGCACGCGGCCCTGCGCCTACCCCACGCGCTAGCCGGCATCATCGCACTGTCGGGATATCTGCCGCTGGCAGACCGGTTGCACATCGAGCGCTCTCAGGCCAATGCCCACACACCCGTCTTCATGGCGCACGGCCAGGGCGACACGGTGGTACCCATGCAGCGCGGCGTGGAAACGCGCGACGCACTGCAGGCACTGGGCTATCCGGTGGAGTGGCACAGCTATGCCACCGAGCACAACGTCATCCCCGAAGAAATAGAAGACATGGCGGGCTTTTTGCGTCGCGTGCTTCCCGCCTCCGCGTGAACGCCGCCGGGCCGCCCCAAGGCGCTCTGGACCGCTTGACGGCCAGCCCCGCAAGGGAAACGCTCCCCATCGGGGCAAAGCGCCGCAGCTCCGAGCCGGCCAGCGCAGGCGCGGACGGCACGAAGGGCCCTGGCCTCGGGCCGGAGCATGACCAGCGCAGCACATGTAGCAGCAAGCGTGGGGGCCCAATTGTTTTGGGGATCGACTTTGGCACATCCAACTCCGCCGCTGCATTCATTGACGCAAGCGGCGCCATGCAGGTGGTTCCGCTGGACGGAGCGCGCACTGAGATGCCCACGGCGGTGTTCTTCAACCAGGAGACGCACAGCGTGCTGTATGGCAGCGAAGCCATGCAGGCCTACCTGAGCGGCACCGAAGGGCGCTTGCTACGCTCGCTCAAGAGCCTATTGGGCAGCAGCCTGATGGAAGAATACACCGCCGTGGGCGACCACAGCCTGCGCTACTTTGACATCGTGGTGCTGTTCTTCAAGGAACTCAAACGCCGCAGCGAGGCCCATGCCGGCCAGACGCTGACACACGCCATGCTGGGCCGTCCGGTGCATTTTGTGGACGACAACCCCGAGCGCGATGCGCTAGCCCAAGAAACGCTGGGCCGCGCGGCACGCGAGGCAGGTTTTACCGACATCGCTTATCAATTGGAGCCGATTGCCGCCGCCCTGGATTATGAGCAGCGCGTGGACCACGAGACGGTGGCACTTGTGGTGGACATTGGCGGCGGCACCTCCGACTTCACCACCATCCGCCTCAACCCGGCGCGCAGCAGCCTCGCGGACCGGACCGGCGACATTCTGGCCACCACCGGCGTTCATATAGGCGGCACCGACTTTGACCGCCTGCTGAACCTGTCCACCGTGATGCCGCACCTGGGCTATCGGCATATCGGCCGAGGCAACCGCCCGGTGCCCAACAGCGTGTTCCTTGATCTCAGCACCTGGCACCTGATCCACCAGGCCTACACCCGCAAGGCCATGCACTTTGCCAAGGAACTGTGGGCAGACTTCAGCGACCGGAGCCTGCACCAGCGCCTGATGGCTGCGTTGGAAGGCCAGTACGGTCACCGCCTGCTGGCCGAGGTGGAAGCAGCCAAAATTGCCTGCTCCATCAGCGGGGAAGATGCCGTGGTGCAGCTCGATTTTCTGGATGACGCCAGCGCTCCAGCGGTCACGGCCGAGGGCATGGAACATGCGCTTCGGGATGCCGTGGCCCAGGTGGTGCGCTGTGCCCAGGACTGCGTGAACCTGGCGGGTCTGTCGCAGGTGGATGTGGTCTATCTCACCGGTGGCTCGTCCGCGTTGCGGCCCCTGGTTGCCGCCTTACAGATGGCCATGCCGCAGGCCAAGCTGGTGACGGGCAACCAGTTTGGCGGTGTGGCTGCCGGCCTGGCCTATGCGGGCTCTTGCGCCTAAGGTCCCGGCGGCGGCGCTGACGCTCGTGTTTGTGCCCCTGCTGTGGAGCCTGGGGCACGCCATCATGGACGCCTGCAATGGCACAGCCTGGATGGCGCTTTGGCAGGACCAGCAGACCCTCCCGGCCTGGACCATGAGCCTACGCACCGGTCTACTCGCATCGTCCCTGGCCACTGCGGCCAGTGCCTGTCTGCTGTCGCTCAGCACCGCACCGCGCCCACTCCAGCACCTGTTGCGCCACCAGGGCGCCCTGCTGGCCGTGCCGCACGCCGCATTTGCCATGGGCCTGGTGCTTCTGATAGCGCCATCGGGTTGGCTGCTGCGCCTGCTGTCGCCCTGGGCCACCGGCTTGCTTTCTCCCCCACCCTGGCCCACCACGCAAGACCCCTGGGGCCTGGGCCTGATCGCGGTTCTGGCACTGAAAGAGACTCCGTTCCTGCTGTGGGCGGCCAGCGCCCATTTGCTGCGACCCGAGGTGGCACAGCGGCTGCAGCGCGAGCTGCAATTAGCTTCCAGCTTTGGCTATGGCGCGCAGGCTGCCTGGTGGCGCATTGTTTGGCCGCAACTGCTGCCGCGTTTGGCCGCGCCCCTGCTGGCGGTGCTGGCCTACAGCCTGACGGTGGTGGACGTGGCCTTGGTCATAGGCCCGGCATCGCCCCCCACCCTGGCGGTGCTGGCCTGGCAATGGTTGCAGGACGCCAGCCCGCTACAAAACGCTCAGGGAGCTGCTGCGGCCTGGCTGCTGGCAGGCACGGTGGCGCTTTGTGCCGCTGCGGCGTGGGCCCTGCTGAACGCGCCCCTATGGCGCCAACGGCGCACACGTGGCGCTCCGGGCTCCTCAACCGGTCCGCTGCGGCCAGCCTACTTCGCTACCTCATACCCGGCGCAGGGCAGTGCCGCGCTATCCGCCATCTACCTCGCCGTGCTGGTCGCTCTGCTCTTGGCCAGCTTCATTGGAAGCTGGCCCTTCCCCGATCTAGTCCCCACGCGCTGGAGCCTTGCTGCATGGCGCACGGTATGGGACAGCACAGCCACCGTCAGGGCCACGCTCTGGCTGGCAACGTCCAGTGCGGCATTCTCTCTGCTGTGGGTGGTGGCCTGGCTTGAGTGCGCACCGCAATACTGGCAGCAGCGCCTGCAGACGCTGGCCTATGCGCCCCTGGTACTGCCCGGTCTGATCTGGGTGCTCGGTCTTCACCGGCTGACCCTGTCTTGGGGACTGGATGCCAGCGCCAGCGGCGTCTGGCTGGCCCACACCCTGGCCAGCCTGCCCTATGTGCTGCTGACCACGGCACCTAGCTATACCGGGTTCGATCCGCGCTGCTGGCGGCTCGCTGCCTCACTGGGTCAGAGCCGCTGGCAATTTCTGCTGCGCGTGAAATGGCCGATGCTACGTGCCAGTCTGGCCGCCGGTTTTGCCGTGGGTTTTGCCGTCAGCGTGGCACAGTATTTGCCCACGCTCTATGTGGGCGCCGGACGCTTTAGCACGGTGAGCACCGAGGCCGTGGCACTGGCGGCCGGTGGCGAGCGCAGCCTGATGGCAGCCTTTGCCTGGCTGCAATGGCTGCTGCCGGCGTTGGTGTTTGGCGCCGCCGCTTGGCTGGGACGCAAACGCCGCTTTAGGCAACAGCTGCCAAGCTTGGGCACAATCCCGCCATGACGCTATCCGGTACCACGCATCCCAACACTCCCGCCTGGCACCAGTTGCCGAACGCGCCCGAACCCGGCAAGCTGCTGGGCCAGCGCGACGCACTGCAAGACGGTGCGGTTCTGCTGCATGAGGCATTCGCTGCCAGTGACGAGGCGCGGCAACATCCGTTTCGCATTCTGCTGCTGCGCAGCGGCCAGGACATCAAGGCCTACGCCAACCGCTGCGCCCATTTCGGCGTGCCGCTGGCGGCCAAACAAGAGCTCATGCAGTTTGTGCCGCATGTCAGCCTGAGCTGCAATGTGCATTACGCGCGCTACCGTTGGAGCGACGGCATCTGCGACCGGGGCGATTGCGAAGGCGATTCGCTGATTGCCATTCCACTGGACGTAGACGCGCAGGGCGCGATACGGATTGCGGCAGTCGCATGAGCTTGTCCATTGAGGTCAAGGCACTCAGCAGCCCTTGCGGCCCCCTGCTGCAAGACCTGAAGCTGCAGATTGCAGGCGGCCAGGTGCATACGCTGATGGGTGAAAGCGGCAGCGGCAAGTCAAGCCTGCTGGCAGCGGTCTGCGGCACGCTGGATGAAGCCATGGGCTTCGAGGGCGAAATTCATCTGGACGGGAGGCGCATAGATCACTTGCCGACACAGGCTCGGCGGGTAGGCATCCTGTTTCAGGACGACCTGCTGTTCCCCCACATGACGGTGCGCGAGAACCTGCTGTTTGCCGTGCCGCGAGGCGAGTCTGGCGTACGTGAAGCCTTGGTATTGCAGGCGCTGCGCGACGTCGAGATGGCCGACTATCTGCAGGCCGACCCGGCCACGCTGTCGGGCGGCCAGCGGGCCCGCGTGGCCCTGGCCCGTGCCCTGCTAGCGCAGCCGCAGGCGCTGCTGCTGGACGAACCGTTCTCGCGACTGGATGCCGCCCTGCGCCAACGCATGCGGGAGCTGGTGTTTGCCATGGTCAAGGCACGTGGCATCCCGGCACTGCTGGTGACGCATGACGCAGAAGACATTGCCGACATGGCGGCACTGACGCGGATTACGCCGGGTCATGCCTAATTTGCATTCCTCTGCAGCCAGCGCGCGGCACCGGCTGCGTCCCTGAAATCCCCCAGCGAACGCGACGGTATGCCAGCATGGCGCTGGTTCCACATTCTGGAGAGCGTGGTACCGGCTCCGATTTCCATGACACAGGCCACACCCTGCTCGGCCAGCGTATCCATGCAAGCGGCCCATTGCACGGTGGATGCAATCTGGGCGCTGAGTGCGGCGCGCAGCGCTTTCGGATCGCGGCTGCTGGCGCCTGTGGCATTCAAAGCCAGGACTGCATGCGGCCGCTCACAAGGCATGGATTCCAGATGCGCCGCAAAGCCAAGCGCTGCGCTGGCCATCCAGCGTGAGTGCGAGGCCACGCGCACCTCCAGCAATTTGCACAGGGCGCCCTTGACGCTCAATGCTTCGGCGCTCAGAGTGAGGGCGGCTACCTCTCCCGCATAAATGCCCTGATCAGCTCCCAACTCGATCGCACATTCAAGCGCCGGATGCACCTGCAGTACCTGAGCCACTGTCAGGCCGGAGACCGACAACAACCCCGTGTCCAGGCCGGCAACGGCGTCATCCATCAGCGCCGCACGTTGCACTGACAGCGCGATGGCGGTCTGCTCAGAAATGACGCCAGCACAGGCAAAGGCCGGCAACTCACCGACGCTGTAACCGGAGATAGCACTTGGCCGTTCATCCAGACATGCGGCAAGAGCGGCCCAGGCTGCCAGCGCCGTGCCCGTAATCAGCGGCTGCGCAAAGGCATTGCGGCTGCGTTGAGCCACGTCTTCCAGGCCTGCACGCCAGTCGCTGCCGATAACTTGGGCCATGGCATCCAAGGCAGGCTGGCTGGCTGGCTCGGACTCCAACCAGGGCAGCATGCCAGGGGCTTGGGTGCCCTGGCCTGAAAACAAGACGGCATAGCTCATGCTGCCACCAAGCCAGCCCCTTCGCAAGTCTGCGCCGCCCGCATGTCCCGCATGTCCCGCATGTCCCGCATGTCCTGCATTTCCTGCAGCCAGCACGCCGCAGCCAGCACGTCGGCCGCGCCACCGGGTGACAAACGGCGAGCCACAAACTCCGCATGGATGGTGCGGGCCTGCTGCAGCCAGTCGGGCTGCGCCACACCGCCCGCATCGAGAAAATTTTGGGCCGAGGTCTTCACAAACTGCACGCCCTCCCAGCCGCCGCGGTGCGCGGTGTTGGTGTCGTCCAACACAGCCATGGTGGCAAAGAAGGCCTGCACCCTTGAAGCACGCGGCGCATGGCCCGCTTGGAGCGTGGCCTGCAAAGCAGGCAGGGTGACCTCAAACAGCGTGGGGAAACCCAATGCCGCTTCTTCGCCCGCGCTGCGCATGCCAAACTGCCGGGCGGCACGTTGGCCGTTGGACACGGGTGCGACCTGCGCAGCAGACTCGGCACGCCAGCGCAATGCCGATCCCCACGATCCCATCAGGCAGTCGCGCAGGCTTTGCGCGCTCAGCGCATCGTCCTTCGCCGCCAGACGTCCAGCCGCAGCGCACAGCAGGCCCAGCAGGAAAACGGCGCCGCGGTGCGTATTGACGCCACCGGTGGCGCCCAGCATGCGATCCTCGGCACCCATGCCCAGTGCCTGCAGGAATTCAAATGGATGGGCCAATGCACCGGCCCGCGCCATATGGCCGAAATAATGGCGCAGCGAAAAAAGGCTTTTGACAAAGGTGGAGGCGCTCATGTCGTTGTGGCTGCCGTTGTCGCGCAAGGACACCAGACCGGGCTTGGGCTCCAGCACCAGCTCGGCATAGAGGGCCCGCACGGCGCAGCGGGCGATGCGCTGCAGCTTGGAGTCCAGAGCAATCAGGTGGGGCTGCACCATGCCGTCAGCAGGCATGGGCGGCATCCTCCTGACGTGCTGCAACACAGGCCACTGGCACCGGCGCTGCCGCACGAAAGCGAGAGCGCAATGCCGCCATGCCCAACAGTTGCACACCGCTGCGGTGCTTGACCAGCACCTGCTCCACCTTGCCCCCAATCAGTTGCGCGTACTCGCGCCAAGCCACCGCCCAACCACCGGGGAATACCAGTTCGCCATCCACCCGGCAGGCCAGTTGCAGCCCCTTCAACAGCCAGACCAGTTGACCCGCAGTATCCAGATTGCTCACATGGACCAGCAAATCCAGGTCCGAGCCAAGGCGCACACAGGGCAGAGCGCTCAAGCGCTGCCAGCCGTAGGAGCCATAAACCTGCACAGGCACTTTCAAGGCATCGGTGTGCAACAGCAAGGCTTGCACCTGCTGTGCATCCTCGGGCGTCAGGGCCAGACTGCGCAACAGCGGGAAGTTGCCCAATCGCGCAATGGCCTTAATTGGCAGCTCCAGCGCCAGCTTTCGGCGTTCCCATTGCAGGGGTGCGGGCAGGCCCAGGCTGATCGTTGTTGAACTGTCGGCCACGCGCTGGCGGCACACCACCAACGGCAGCTGCTGCATGTGCCAATGTTGCAGAACGCTATGAGCCTGGGCATCCCAGTCGCGCTCGAGCAGCGCTTGCCAAGCCGTCTCACACAGCCACACCAGCTGGTTGCGTTGGGGCACCGTCATTCGGGGCAACCGCTTCAAGCGGCCAGCACGCGCTGAGTTACTGCGTTGGAGAGCTTGCGTCCGCCACGCTCTGCACCCAGGACCGCACGCTGGTCGGTGATGTTGCCGTCGGCAAGTGCAGCAAGCAAACCGGACTGCAAATCGCCGCGCCACAGCGACGCAATGCCGCCCATGGCCACATAGTTTTCCACACCCGGTGCAAACACCGGATTGGACAGCGACAGGGCTTCAAGTACGTCCTCACTGATCTTGGTGACTCGGCTCATGGCCGGCAGGCGCATCACGCGGATCTCGGCCTCGGGCAGCGCGTGGCAGGTATCTGCCATCAGGCCCGAGGTAATGAAGCCGCCGGACAGGGCCTGGTCATACACCAGGGCAATCACACGGTGACCGCTGCGCCGCGCCAGATCCACGCAGCAGCCCATGTGCGCCATGTAGCGGTTGATGCACAGCAGCTCGTCGCGGTGCCGCAAGCGCTGGCCCTGGGTGTCCACCAGCAGCAGGATGGCTCGGCCCGGATGCTTTTGCACCGTGTCGAGAATCACCTTCGCCTGCGCCAGTGCCGTCTCAACACCGATGGGGGCATGGTCGGTAGTGCCAACCACGGCCAGGATCTGCCCTTGTTGCCCTGGTAATTGCGCCGTGCCGCTGAGCACATCGCCCTTGCGTTCAATCGTGTGGGCATCGCCAAATAGCGACTGCACCAATGTTTGCCAATTCATGCTGCCTCCATGGCGTTGTCACTCAACAGGTTCTGCATTTGGTCTGACTCCATATCCGTCACCTGCTCGGCATGCTCCACGCCGAGGCGCTGCCAAATCTCGAGCGCGTCGTGACAATCACCAAAGCATTCAATGCGCTTGGCAAGCATGGCGTGCTCT
Organism: uncultured beta proteobacterium; assembly: GCA_903845935.1. GTDB lineage: Bacteria > Pseudomonadota > Gammaproteobacteria > Burkholderiales > Burkholderiaceae_C > Allorhodoferax. Next base: position 37,660 of record CAIMZI010000108.1, read on the forward strand.
GCCAACAGGCCTTCCAGCGTCAGCGCTTTGCTGTCACCCAAGAGCGCGGCGGCAGCGGCGCGGAAGGCGCCCATATCATCCTCTACAAGGCGGTCGCAATCGCCCATCAGGAATCGGTGCTTGCCGCCGGTGGTGCGCCAGACCAGGGAGCGGTCGCGCGAGTCATACTCTTCCACGCCGTGCGAGGACTCGATCACCTCGGGGCCGGACATGGACATGCGGGCGGCGTCGCTCATCACGATGTGGTCGGCACAGCGAGCAATCAGGCCCATACCGCCAAAGCAACCATTGGCGCCGCCAATCAGCATCACCACCGGGATACCAGCGGCGCGCACGTCTAGCAGGGCGCGCATCACTTCGGACACCGCGATCAGCCCGGCATTGGCCTCATGCAGGCGCACTCCACCGGACTCTGCCAGGACCAGCACGGCGGCCGGTCGCGTGCTAACTGCGCGGCGCAAAATGCCGACCAGCTTGGCACCATGCACCTCGCCGACACCGCCACCCATGAATTCGCCCTCTTGTGCGGCGATCAACACCTTACTTCCCCACAGAGTGCCGTTGCCAATCACCACGCCATCGTCAAACGAAAACGGCACGCCCAATTGCGCCAGATGCGGACTGACCACGCGCTCGGCGGGACCCAGAATTTCGGTGAATGAACCAGCATCCAGCAGATGCGCAACACGCTCGCGAGCACTTAGTTCAGAAAAGCTCAGCTTCATAAAGCAGGCCCTGCAGTAAATGAGAGGGACGCAGCCGCCTGGTCCAGCCGCAGGCTGACCACGGCCGGTGTGGCCCCCATGTCGTTGATGGAAATAGCCACACCCGCGAGCTGGTGCTGCGAGTGAAAATTCTGCGCAACCGCCTCCCAGATGGGGCCGAAGCCGCGTGCCGAGGTGGTAATGGAAATGGTGCAATGGGCCGGGTCTGCGCCCGGCTCCATCAGCACTTCCAGGTTGCCCGATCCAACGACGCCCACCAAAATCGCCTTAAAGTTTTGCGGCGCATGCTCACCCGCAAAGTCAAATTTCAAATGTTCCATAAGTCTGTTGCGCCTTACCAATTGCGAAAACGTTTGGGCGGGTTGTACAGCCCACCGGAGGCCCGCACCAGGTCGCGCATATTTCGCGCGGCCAACAAACTGCGTGTGGCCTGGCGCTTGTCTATGCCGAGGTCTTCAGCGCGACGGATGATGCCGCGGTCGCGCAGGTTTTCCACCATGCGCTTATCGCGTGCCAGGCCCACCGGCGTGTAACCCGCAACGCCGCGAATCGCCTGTTCGCGCTCCTCATCGGTGCGGCACAGCAGCAGATTGGCAATGCCTTCCTCGGTCAGGATGTGGGTGACGTCGTCGCCGTAAATCATCACGGGCGGAATCTCCATCTTGGCCTGCTCGGCCAGCTTCCAGGCGTCCAGGGTTTCGACAAAGGCCGGCTGCATGTGCTCGCGGAAGGTCTCCACGATTTGCACCACCAATTTTTGGCCGCGCGGCATGGCGTGTACGCCACCCCTGCCTTGGCGCGCCTGTGCTCCGGCCTTCAGCCAGGCGGGCGAGGCGTGGCGTCGGCCCCGGGCGTCGGCCCCCATATTCGGTGCGCCGCCAAACCCGGCAATGCGCCCGGCGGTGGCGGTGGAGCTGTGGCCGTTCAGGTCGATCTGCAACGTGCTGCCTATGAACATGTCGCAGGCGTAATGGCCTGCCGCCTGACTCATGGCGCGGTTGCTTCGCAGGCTGCCGTCGGCACCGGTAAAAAACACATCGGAGCGCGCACTCACGTAATTCTCCATGCCCAACTCGGAGCCAAAGGAATGGATCGACTGCACCCAACCGGCCTCGATAGCGGGGATCAGCGCCGGGTGCGGGTTCAGCGCCCAATGCTGGCAAATCTTGCCCTTCAGACCCAGCGATTCGGCATAGGTGGGCAGCAACAGCTCAATGGCCGCCGTGTCAAAACCGATGCCGTGGTTCAGGCGCTGCACGCCGTATTCGGCATATAGGCCCTTGATGGCCATCATCGCCATCAGCACCTGGATCTCGGAAATCTGCGCCGGGTCGCGCGTGAACAGCGGCTCAATCACATTGGGCTTGGGTGCCAGGATGACAAAGTTGACCCAGTCGCCGGGAATGTCCACGCGCGGCAAGTGGTCCAGCATCTCGTTGACCTGGGCGATGACGATACCGCCCTTAAAGGCCGTGGCCTCGACGATGGCAGGGGTATCTTCGGTGTTGGGGCCGGTAAAGAGGTTGCCCTGCGCATCCGCCGCCTGCGCGCAGACCAGGGAGATGCGCGGCGTCAGGTCGACAAAGTAGCGGGCGAACAGCTCCAGGTAGGTGTGGATGGCGCCTATCTGTATGCGTCCGGCAGACACCATCTTGGCCAGGCGTGCGCTCTGCGGGCCGGAGAAAGAGAAGTCCAGTTTGCTGGCGATGCCGTTCTCGAACAGATCCAGGTGTTCGGGCAGGGCCAGCACCGACTGCACCATATGCAAGTCATGCACCTGGGCCGGATCAAGTTGCGTCAGGGCCCGGGCCAGAAAATCGGCCTGCTTCTGGTTGTTGCCTTCCAAGCAGACCCGGTCGCCGCACTCCAGCACGGCAGTCAGCAGCTTGACCGTGTCGTCTGCCGCCACCTGCTTGCCGCGCAGCCCTATTTCCGATTTCCCCAAGGCCTCGGCGGCACGCGCCAGGCGACGCGCACGACTTTGCGCCTGGGTGTTCCAGATACGGTCTGGGGCCATCATTTGACCCCCATCACCATGTTCGGCAGGCCGGTGGCAATGCCGGGAAAGGCGCAAAGCAGGAACACGGCCAGGAACATCAACGCCACGAAAGGCATGACGCCCCAGATCACATCCTTCAAGGGAATGTCCGGTGCCACGTTCTTGATGACGAAGATGTTGAGGCCCACGGGTGGATGGATCAGGCCCATTTCCATCACGATGGTCATCACCACGCCAAACCAGATCAGGTCGAAACCAGCAGCTTTCAGCGGCGGCAAGATGATGGGAGCGGTCATCAAGATGATGGATACCGGCGGCAGGAAAAAACCCAGCACGATGACCATCACCAGCACCACCGCCAGCAGCACCCACTTGGACAAGGCCATGCCAACAATCCACTGCGCCGCACCCTGGCTGATGTGCAGATGACTCATGACATAGCTGTAGAGCAGCGACATACCAATGATCAGCATCAGCATGGTCGACTCTTTCAGCGTGGCACCCAGGATGGGCGCCAGGTCTTTCGGACGCCACAGGCCGTACACCACCGCGACCAGACCGAGGGCCAGCAAACCGCCAAGGCCGGCAGTTTCTGAAGGCGTGGCCAGGCCGCCGTACAAGGCCACCATCACACCCAGCAGCAGGATCAAAAAGGGCAGCACCCGCGGCAGCATTTCCACCTTTTGCGCCAGCGTGAAATGTTCTTTTTCCAGGTAGGCCGACTTGGGGCCGCCGTTCTGGTAAATCACCAGTGCAGCCTTGTATTCCTGGCGCGCCTTCATCACCGCATAGCCGGCAAACAGGCTGACCATCAGGATGCCGGGCCCAATGCCGGCCAGGAACAAGCGGCCTAGCGACTGCTCTGCCGCCACCGCGTACAGAATCATCACGACGGAGGGCGGCAGCAAAATTCCCAGCGTGCCACCGGCGGCGATGATGCCCGCCGCAAAGCCGGGCGAGTAACCGCGCCGGCGCATCTCGGGAATGCCGGCCGAGCCGATCGCCGAGCAAGTGGCTGGGCTGGAGCCCGCCATGGCGGCAAACAGCGCGCAGGCAAACACATTGGCAATGCCCAGACCGCCCGGCACCTTGTGCAACCAGGCGTGGATGGCGGAATACAAGTCCTTGCCGGCGCGCGAACGGCCAATGGCCGCGCCTTTCAGGATAAACAGCGGAATCGCCAACAAGGTGATGGAGGCCATCTCCTCATAGACGTTCTGTGCCACCGTGTCCAACGAGCTGGCCGGCATGAAGAAATACATAAAGGCGGCTGCCACCGTGCCCAGCGCAAAGGCGATGGGCATGCCGGAAAACATCACCAGCAGCGTGGCTGCTCCATAGGAAAGGCCGATGCCGAGTTCGCTCATTTCTTTTCTTTCTGAACTTCACCGCCGGTGACGCGCACCAGGGTTTGCAAAAACAGTTGCAGGGTCAACACGCTCATGCCCACAGCCATCAGGGAATAGGGAATCCACAGGGGTGGTGCAAAGCTGCTGGAAGTGGTCTGGCCTTCGCTCCAGGCCTCATAAAACAGCGTCCACGACTTCCAGGTGAAGAAGCTGCAAAACAGCGTCGAGATGACGTCCACCAGAAACAAACGTGCCCGGTTCACAAATGGCGGCAGCAGGTTGGCAAAGGCCTCGATGCCCACATGGCCGCGCAGCGACTGCACATGGGCCGTGGTCATGAAGGTGGCGCCCACCAGCAGAAACACCGCCACCTCATCCTGCCAGTCGGTGGCACTTTTCAGAAAGTAGCGCGTCACCACAGAGTAGGTCAGCACACCAGACGCCCCCAGCAGCGCCACCATGGATATGCGCAACACCAGGGCGTTGAGCACATTCAGCCCCGTGGCTAAAGCGGCGACCACGGCATTTTTCGGGCGCATCGTACCCGGCGCCAGCGCGGGCTCGAGTTCGAAACCGTGGCTCATAGCGTTTGCTCCGCCAGGGCCAGCAACTTGGCGCAGCCTTCATTCTTGGCGGCGTAATCTTTCCAGGCGGTCTGACGGGCGATGGCCTGCCATTTCTTGATGGACGCCTGACTCAGGTCCACCACCTTGGCACCGGCCTTCTCGTACACCTTGGCCACCTCCACGTCGTCCTTCTTTGCGGCGTCCATGGCGAACTTTTCCAGCTCGGCACCGACCGCCATGATCGCGTCGCGCTGCTCCTTAGGCAGGGCATCGAAAATCTGCTTGGACATCATCAGCGGCTCGAACATGAACCAGTAGGCACCGGTACGCCCGGTGGTCAGCGCCTTGGCAACTTCCTCCAGTCGGAAGGAGATAAACGATGTGCTGGAGGTCATGGCTGCGTCCATGGCGCCGGTTTGCATGGCGGCATAGATTTCGCTGGATGGCAGGCTGACCACGGCGGCACCGGCTTCCTTCAAAATCATGTCCACCTCGCGCGAACCGCCTCGCACCTTCATGCCCTTGGCATCTTCCGGATCAACGATGGGTTTGCCGCGAGATGCCACACCGCCGGCCTGCCAGACCCAGCTGATCAGTTGGATGCCCTTGGCCTGCAACACGCGGTCCAACTCCAGACCCACCGGCTTGTTCTTCCAGCCGTAAGCCTGCTCGTAGGACACTACCAGGCCGGGCATCAGACCGATATTGACCTCGGGAACTTCGCCGCCAGCATAGGACAAGGGGATCAGCGCCAGATCCAAAGCGCCCTTGCGCATCGATGAGAACTGCGCATTGGTCTTCATCAGCGATGAGCCGGGATAGATTTCGAATTTCAGCGCGCCCTTGGTACGCTTCTCTACCTCTAAAGCGAACTGGCGCACCAAGCGGTCGCGAAAGTCGCCGTCTTTGAGTGTGCCGCCAGGGAACTGGTGCGAAATCTTGAGCGTCGTGCTTTGGGCGAAGGCGCTAGTGGCCGTGCCAAGGGCGAGTGCGCCCAGGCTCAGGCTGGCAATGGATTGAAGTAGGTGTCTGCGCTGCATGGTTTTGTCTCCTAGCAAAGTGAAAGTAAGCTCAAGCTGTGTATACATTGAATGTAGTTGCTGTATTTTTTATGGCAACTGGTGAATACCCTTGCGCCAGATTAGAATCCATTACACAAAAGAGATGGGAGAATCGGGCCATGAAAATTTCCGACACTTTGCGTGAAAAAATTGAAGAGCAGATCGCCACCGGCGCCCTGCCACCTGGAAGCTCGCTGGACGAAGCCACCTTGGTGGAGCAATACGGCGTGTCGCGCACTCCGGTACGCGAGGCGCTGATCCAGTTGGCCGCAGAAGGCCTGATTGAAATCCGGCCGCGGCGCGGCGCCGTCGTCACCAGCATTGGCCCGACCCGTCTGAGCGAGATGTTTGAAGTGATGGGCGAACTCGAGGCCATGTGCGCCCGCCAGGCCGCTAGGCGCATGACGGATGGCGAGCGCCGGGCGCTACAGACCGCCCATGAAGCCTGCGAGGCCGCTCGCAACCAGGACGACTCAGATGCCTACTTTTATTGCAACGAACAGTTCCACTCCAGCATTTACGCCGGCAGCCATAACGCTTTTCTGATCGAGCAGGCCAGCCAGTTGCAGCGCCGCTTGCGCCCCTACCGGCGTCTGCAGCTGAGGGTGCGTAACCGCATGAGCACCTCGTTTAAGGAGCACCAAAGCGTGGTGCAGGCCATCAGCGCTGGCGACACCGAAGCCGCCGCCCAAGCCTTGCGCAGCCATGTGGTGGTGCAAGGCGAACGCTTTGCCGATTTACTGGCTTCTCTGGCTGCGCTAACCCCACAAGCCGAGGCGGCCTAAGACCTGTAGCGGCCCATCCACTGGCCGCTTGCTACAACTGCCGCGATCCGATCACCGCGCATTGCAGGGCCGCAGCGGCCGAGACTACGTTGGCCGGGATGACCACCGTGTTGTTGGTGGAGCTGACCAAAATGGTCGGCGGCAAGGGGTTGCCAGACACTGCGGCGTTGGTGTCAGTGCAGCGTATGCTGGCTATTTTCCAACCGGTCTCAGCAGTGGGGACAGCCACCGTGAGCGTGGTTGCCACTTTGAGCGCCGTCAGGGTCTGGGTCGCACCCGTGGTCACCGTGTTCAGTACCGTGCTGCTGTTTTTTTGTAGCGTCCAGCCATTGTTGCCTGTGTAGCTGAAGGTCTCGGGCGGGTTGAAGGTGGCCGGAGCGATCACGAGCGCCTTTTGGGTCACCGTCAGCGTCGCGGGTTTGGGCGTATTGGTCAACGTGCAGTCCAGCGCATCGCCGTAAGTGGGCGTGAACGCAGCGCCCGGTGCAGCGGCAACAACGGTGGTGCTTCCGCTCAGGGCGTTGCTGCAACTTACCACGCCGGTGTAGGCAGCCAGATTGGATGCGCTGCCGGAGACCATTACCTCGCTGAGGTTGTAGCTGGTGCCAGCCACCAGATTGGTCCAGCCCGTGCTGCCCGCGCTGATGACACCACCCGTACCCGTGCTGGTGCCGCTTGCCACCGTAGTCAGGCGCTGCTGGATGAGCACGGTGAACTGGTCTGCGTTGTTGGCCCGCCCACCAGCACCTAATGCCTTGGTCAGCCGCACGGTGGGTGCCTTGGGCGTGTTGGTGACGGTGCAGCTGACTTGGTCCCCGGCTACTAGCAGCGGGAAGTTCTGGCCCAGGCTGACGGAGCCTGCCGGGAACTGCGTGCCGGCGCTGTAGGCGTTGGTACAACTCAAGGCAGCGCTGTATTGCGCCAAATTGGACACACTGCCGGGCAGCATTTCCTCCACCACCTTGTAGCGGGTCGCGGTGTCGCCGGTGATGCTGGCCAGGCCGCCAGTGACGGTGCCACCCGTGCCTGTGGTGTTGCTCGAGCCCAGCAGGGCGGAGGTGGTGGCGTTGAGGATGGAGACCTTGAACTGGTCGGCGTTGTTGATGCGTCCGCCAGTGCCCAGCGCCTTCTGCACTGACAACGTGGGAGGGGGTGTGGCAGGGCCCAAATCCTGCAGCTGCACGTTGGTAATGTCCAAGAATGCACACGGAACGCAATAAGTGCCTCCGTACAATTGCAGGTACTGAATGAACTTGAGAACGGCGGAAGTTGCCGTTCCGGTATAAGTGAAGTTATTCGTTTGCTTCGCAAAAACAGCGAAATGGGACGTTGCCGATGGGCCTGGTAGCGTGACCTTATCGAACTTCTGGTTGCCAAAATCCACGCTCATAGTGGCAAGAATACCAAAATCTTCATTTATTTGACCCCAGCCTGCGGCGTAATAGCTCAGCTCGTATTTATTCCCGGGAACCAGATTATTGATTTGCTGCGAAATCGTTTGTGTGCTGTTGTCTGGACAAGTGCGTTCGCAGTAAATCTGTATGGCACTGAGCACGCCGCCGGCTTCGGTGGCAAGAGGGAAATACGGGCGGACCGGAGCGACTTTTGCGATAGATGATACTTTCCAGCCATTGAAATCATAGTAGGGCGAATATTGACTGAAGTTCCCATTGAGGACCAAATTAGGCCCCGCACTGGCAATGGCAACAGTTAGCACCGAACCAAAGAAAATTGCCACTGTCGCGATGGTGCGGGGTCTTATTAATTTAAACACGGCCCTGAGCTCCGTCGCAATTCTAAATAATCGTTTCAGCATGGTGATTTCTCCTGGTTTGGTTGTTTTATGGAACTTGTCTTCCGTGGCCGCTTGGTACTTTTCACAAGCTGCTTCAGAGGCTCGCGACCCCAGGCCGTCAACCCGATCTGACGCACCCGGCAACCACGCAGCGGGTCCAGCAACTGGCCCCACAGGCCGGGGGAGAGTTCGTCATCGATGCCGTATTGCTGGGGCCATTCGTTCTTGGGTAAATAAAAACTACCGAACAGCATGTCCATCACGGGCATGGTGGCCGCATAATTTTTGTCCACCAGGGCCGGATCGCCCTTGACATGGTGCCAGTGGTGAAACGCCGGGCTGGACACCACATATTCCAGCCAGCCCATGCGCAGCCGGATGTTGGCGTGCACAAAGTAGGCCCAGAGGGTCATCCAGGTCACAAAAATGGTATTGGCTGTGACCTGCCATTCCGACATGCCGCGGCCAAAACCCAGCACATACATGCAGACAAAA
>CAIMZI010000109.1 GCA_903845935.1 uncultured beta proteobacterium
CATCGCCTTTGGCGTGCCGGTGCAGTTTGATAAGGCCTATGTCGAGGGCATTACCAAGCTCTCCAGCCAGGACATCAAATACGCTGAACAACTTGGCTACCGCATCAAGCTCTTGGGCATTGCGAAGCGTCGCCCGGAAGGCATTGAGCTGCGCGTGCACCCCAGCCTGGTGCCAAGCAAGCGCCTGATTGCCAATGTCGAAGGTGCCATGAATGCGGTGATGGTGCAGGGCGATGCCGTGGGCACCACGCTGTATTACGGCAAGGGGGCCGGTTCCGAGCCGACCGCCAGCGCCGTGATTGCTGACCTGGTCGACATCACCCGTTTGCACACCGCCGATTCCATGCACCGCGTGCCGCACCTGGCCTTCCAGCCCGACGCGATGAGCGACACGCCCATCCTGCCCATGGCCGATGTGGTGACCAGCTACTACCTGCGCCTGCGCGTGGCCGATCAGGCTGGCGTGCTGGCCAAGGTGACCGGCATTCTGGCGGAATCCGGCATCAGCATTGACGCCGTGTTGCAGCGCGAGGCCGACGAAGTCGGTGGAGCCGACGCCACGCAAACCGACCTGATCATCCTGACCCACGATTGCGTCGAGGCCAAGATGAATACCGCGCTGGCCGCCATGCAGGCCCTGCCCACGGTGCTGGAGCCCATCACCCGCATCCGCAAGGAAGAACTGGCATGAACTACCTCAGCACCCGCGCTGCCGCTTCATCACTTGAGCGCAAGCGCTTTTGCGAAATCCTGCTCGAAGGCCTGGCGCCGGATGGCGGCCTGTATCTGCCCGAAAGCTATCCCCAGGTCAGCGATGCCACGCTGAGCCAATGGCGCCAGGTCTATCACCAGCAGGGCTACGCGGCCCTGGCGTTTGAGATTCTGTCGCTGTATATCGACGACATTCCGGCCGAGGATCTGCGCGCCATCTGCGCCAAGACCTACACGGCCGAGGTGTTTGGCACGGGAGAGATCGTGCCCCTGCGCCATGTGGACGAGGGCCTGTGGATCGAGGCGCTGTCGAATGGCCCGACCCTGGCCTTCAAGGACATGGCCATGCAGTTGCTGGGCAACCTGTTTGAGTACGAGCTGGCACGCCGGGGCGAAGAGCTCAACATCCTGGGCGCTACCAGCGGCGACACCGGCAGCGCGGCCGAATACGCCATGCGCGGCAAAAAGGGCGTGCGCGTTTTCATGACCAGCCCACATGGGCGCATGAGTCCGTTCCAACAGGCGCAGATGTTCAGCCTGCAGGATGCCAACATTTACAACATCGCCGTGGACGGCGTGTTTGACGACTGCCAGGACATTGTCAAGGCGGTCAGCAACGACCTGGAATTCAAGCGCAAGTACAAAATTGGCACGGTCAATTCGATCAACTGGGCGCGTCTGCTGGCCCAGGTCGTCTATTATTTCGCCGGATACATCCAGGCAACTGAAACTAATCTGCAAAAGGTTTCCTTCGCGGTTCCCAGCGGCAACTTCGGCAATGTCTGCGCCGGCCATGTGGCGCGCATGATGGGTCTGCCGATTGAAAAGTTGGTGGTGGCCACCAATGAAAACGATGTGCTCGACGAGTTCTTCCGCACCGGCGTCTACCGGGTGCGCGGCAGTGCCGACACCTTTGAGACCTCCAGTCCGTCGATGGACATCTCCAAGGCCAGCAATTTCGAGCGCTTTGTGTTCGACCTGCTGGGCCGGGACGGTACTCGCGTCAAGGCCTTGTTTGGCCAGGCCCTCAACACAGAAGGGCGCTTTGATCTGAGCGCCGATCCGCTGTTTGTGCAGGCCGCCGCTCGCTACGGATTTGTCAGCGGCAAGAGCACGCATGCAGACCGCCTGGCCACCATCCGTTCTACCTTTGAGCAGCACGGTTTTATGATCGACACGCACACGGCAGATGCCCTGAAGGTGGCGTTGGAAAAGCGCACTCCAGACACGCCCATGATCGTTCTGGAAACTGCCTTGCCAATCAAATTTGCCGCCACCATTGTCGAAGCCCTGGGACGCGAACCCGAGCGCCCCGCGCGCTTCGAGGGCATAGAAGCCTTGCCTAAACGCGTGCAACTGATGGCGGCCGATGTCGCTCCCATCAAGGCCCTGATCGCACGCGAGTGCGGCTATTGACCCGACACTATTGACCGATTCCATGCCAACACCACCTCCCCGCGTGCCGCTTTTATCCCTGGCCGAGGCGCTGGCCCAGCTGCTTGCCACTGTTCTGCCCCTGTCCGTTGTGGAAGAGCTTGCCACCTTGGACGCCGATGGCCGGGTGCTTGGAGCCGACGTGGTCTCGGCCTTGCACGTGCCACCGCAGGACAACAGCTCCATGGATGGTTATGCCGTGCGCGTGCTGGATGTGACGGCGCCTGGCGTGGAGATGCCGGTGTCGCAGCGCATTCCTGCCGGTTCTTCCGGCGAGCCGCTGCAGCCGCAGACCGTGGCCCGCATCTTTACCGGCGCCCCGATTCCGGCCGGTGCCGATGCCGTGGTGATGCAGGAAGAGTGTGTGGCGGTGGCAGAAGGTGGCACAGCGCGGGTGCAGGTCAACGTAGTGCCCAAGCCAGGCCAATGGATTCGCCGCGCCGGTGAGGATGTGGCAAGCGGTGCCGTCGTGCTTGCCCGGGGCCAGCGTTTGGGTCCGGCAGAATTGGGTTTGGCCGCAAGCATTGGCATGGCCAGCTTGACCGTGCTGCGGCGTCCGCGCGTGGCCCTGTTTTCCACCGGAGACGAGCTGGTCATGCCGGGCACGGTGGCGCCAGAGGACATGCGTCCTGGCGCCATTTACAACTCGAATCGCTTTTTCCTGAGTAGTCTGCTGCGACGCATGGGCTGTGTGGTGACAGACTTCGGCATCGTGCCCGACCGCCTGGATGCAACTGTGAACGCCATGCGTGAGGCCAGTGCCGCCCATGACGTCATACTGACCAGCGGCGGCGTATCGGTTGGCGAGGAAGACCACATCAAGCCGGCCGTGCTGGCTCTGGGCAGCCTGGACCTCTTGCAAATCGCCATGAAACCCGGCAAGCCCTTTGCTCATGGCAAGGTGGGTTCGGCGCATTTCATCGGCCTGCCTGGCAACCCGGTATCCAGCTTTGTGACCTTCCTGCTGCTGGTGCGCCCCTTTCTGCTACGCCTGCAGGGCGTGACCGATGTGGCACCTGTGGCGGCGAGTCTGCGTGCCGATTTCGACTGGCTGCGTGCCGACAAGCGTCAGGAATTCCTGCGCGTGCGCCGCAATGCCCAGGGCGGCCTGGACCTGTTTCCCAACCAGAGTTCCGGCGTGCTGACCTCGGCTGTCTGGGGCGATGGACTGGTGGATAACGCTATTGGGCAGACCATTCAAAAAGGGGATGCTGTGCGTTTTCTGTCCTTTGCGGAGCTGCTGGCATGAAGATCACCGTGCGCTACTTTGCCTCCATCCGTGAGGCCATGGGAAAGTCCTCCGAAGCCTTGGAAACCCAGGCCGCCACGCTGGCGCAGTTGCGCGACGCGCTGATTGCCAGACCCGATTCTGCTGGTGAAGCCTTGGCCCGTGGCCGCACCCTGCGCATGGCCTTGAACCAGGTCATGAGCGACGAATCCGCGGCGCTCACCGACGGCTGCGAGGTCGCGTTTTTTCCACCCGTTACCGGCGGCTAAACTTTGCTATGACCATTCCCCGCGTTTCCATCCAGACCCAGGACTTCGATTTGTCCGAAGAGCTTGCAAGCCTGCGTGCGGGTGACATGCGGGTGGGTGCGGTCTGCAGCTTCGTTGGCACGGTGCGAGACCGCAATGGCGGTGGCAAGCCGTCCGTTCAGTCTCTGGAGCTGGAGCATTACCCCGGCATGACCGAGAAGGCTATTGAGGCCATGATTGATGAAGCCCACCGGCGCTTTGACATTTTTGGCGCGCGCGTGGTGCACCGGGTCGGCCTGCTGCAGCCGCTGGACCAGATTGTTTTGGTGGCGGTCACTTCGGCGCACCGGGGCGAGAGCTTCAAGGCCTGCGAGTTTTTGATGGACTACCTCAAAACCCAGGCGCCGTTCTGGAAGAAGGAAGCCACGCCCGAAGGAGCGCATTGGGTCGATGCACGCGTTACTGATGACGAAGCGCTGGCGCGTTGGGGCATTTCCGTGTCCAACGCCGCCTGAGGGTTCTCCGCCGTCTTCCGCCTGCTTGCGTAGGCCTCTTACCCCCGTTGCCCGCCTGCATGAAAGCAGCGGCACAGAGACAAGCCTTTGACCTGGATCAGCCAACCAAGCAGGCTTTGTGGCCCAGCGCACTTGAAAATATTTCGTTTGGCCTCAAGCTGCAAAACACCAGACATCATAGTCAAAAGGAGTTTTTATGCGTACTGACAAACTAACAACTAAATTTCAGGAAGCCCTGGGCGACGCCCAATCGCTGGCGCTGGGCAATGACCACGCCTATATCGAGCCGGCCCACGTGCTGGCGGCCATGCTGCGCCAGGACGATGGCCCCAAGGCCTTGCTGCAACGCGCGGGCGTCAACGTCAATGGCTTGTTGGCCGGGGCCGAGGCCGCCATCAAGAAGTTCCCGCAGGTGCAAGGCCAGGAGCAGGTGCAGGTGGGTCGCGATACGGTGAGCCTGTTGCAGGCGGCCGAAAAGGAGTCCATCAAGCGCGGCGACCAATTTGTGGAGGGCTCCTTGTTCCTGTTGGCAATGGCCGACCACAAGGGCGACATCGGTAACTTGGTGCGTGCCAACGGCCTGACCCGCAAGAGTTTGGAGTCGGCCATTGAGGCCGTGCGCGGCGGTCAAAGCGTGGACAATGCGGACGCCGAAGACCAGCGCGAGTCGCTGAAGAAATACTGCGTGGACCTTACCGAGCGCGCCCGCCTGGGTAAGCTCGACCCGGTCATCGGCCGCGACGACGAAATCCGCCGTGCCATCCAGGTGCTGCAGCGCCGCACCAAGAACAACCCGGTGCTGATCGGCGAGCCTGGCGTGGGCAAGACGGCCATCGTCGAAGGCCTGGCCCAGCGCATTGTGGACGGCGCGGTGCCGGATTCGCTCAAGGGCAAGCGCGTGCTGTCGCTGGACATGGCCTCGCTCCTGGCGGGTGCCAAGTTCCGTGGCGAGTTCGAGGAGCGGCTGAAAAATGTGCTCAAAGACCTGGCCAAGGACGAGGGCCAGACCATCGTCTTCATCGACGAGCTACACACCATGGTCGGTGCCGGCAAGGCCGAGGGTGCCATGGACGCTGGCAATATGCTCAAGCCCGCCCTGGCGCGTGGCGAGTTGCATTGCGTGGGCGCCACCACGCTGGATGAGTATCGCAAGTACATCGAGAAGGACGCTGCGCTGGAGCGCCGCTTCCAAAAAATCCTGGTCGGTGAACCTACCGTGGAAGCCACGATTGCCATCCTGCGTGGCCTCAAAGAGCGCTATGAAACCCACCACGGCGTGCAGATCACCGACCCGGCCATCGTGGCTGCTGCCGAGTTGTCGCAGCGCTATATCACCGACCGCTTTTTGCCGGACAAGGCGATTGACCTGATCGACGAGGCCGCCAGCAAGATCAAGATCGAGCTGGACTCCAAGCCCGAGGTGATGGACAAGAAGGATAGGCGTCTGATCCAGTTGCAGATCGAACGCGAAGCCGTCAAGCGCGAGAAGGACGAGGCCTCGCAAAAGCGGCTGGAGCTGATCAACGAAGAGATTCAATCGCTGCAAAAGGAAATTGCCGATTTGGACGAATTGTGGAAGGCCGAGAAGGCGCAGGCGCAAGGCTCCAAGACCATCATGCAGGAGGTGGAAAAGCTGCGTTTCCAGATCAAGGAGCTCACCGACAAGGGCGACTTCAACAAGGCCGGCGAACTGCAATACGGCAAGCTGCCCGAGCTGGAAAAGCGTCTCAAGGACGCACAGGACCAGGAAGCCGGCAAGGCCCAATCGGCCAAGGACGGAGGACGCGCGCAACTGTTGCGCACCATGGTGGGGGCCGAGGAAATTGCCGAGGTGGTGAGCCGCGCCACCGGCATTCCGGTGTCCAAGATGCTGCAGGGCGAACGCGACAAGCTGTTGCAGATGGAGACCAAGCTGCACGACCGCGTGGTCGGGCAAGAAGAGGCGATTGGCGCGATTGCCAACGCCATTCGCCGCTCGCGCTCCGGCCTGTCAGACCCGAACCGCCCCACCGGCTCCTTTCTGTTCCTGGGCCCGACGGGCGTTGGCAAGACCGAGCTGTGCAAGGCCCTCGCCGGTTTCCTGTTTGACAGCGAAGACCATTTGATCCGCATCGACATGAGCGAGTTCATGGAAAAGCATTCCGTGGCCCGCCTGATAGGCGCGCCTCCGGGCTATGTGGGTTATGAAGAGGGCGGCTACCTGACCGAGGCCGTGCGCCGCAACCCCTATAGCGTGCTGCTGCTCGACGAGGTGGAAAAGGCCCACCCGGATGTGTTCAACGTGCTGTTGCAGGTGCTGGACGACGGCCGCTTGACCGACGGCCAGGGCCGCACCGTGGACTTCAAAAACACCGTCATTGTGATGACCAGCAACATCGGCTCGCATCTGATCCAGAGCATGGTGGGCCAGGACGCGGACGACATCAAGGAAGCCGTCACCGGCGAGCTGAAGAACCACTTCCGTCCCGAGTTCCTGAACCGGATCGACGAGATTGTGGTGTTCCACGCGCTGGATGCGGCCCACATTGCCTCTATTGCCAAAATCCAGTTGGCCGTGCTGTTGGCGCGCCTGGCCAAGATGGATCTGACGCTGGAGGTGTCGGAGGCGGCCGTGGCCGAACTCGCCAAGGTCGGCTTTGATCCGGTGTATGGCGCGCGGCCCCTGAAGCGTGCGATCCAACAGCGCATAGAAAATCCGCTCTCCAAGCTCTTGCTGGAAGGCAAGTTCTTGCCGAAGTCCACGATCCACGTCGGAGTGGATCCGATCCAGACGCCGGGGCAGTTCAGCTTCAGCTAAGTAGCGCAGCGCGGGACGGGGAATAGTGCGGCCACGTAAGATGGCTGCATGACCTCTGCCGCCGCTGCCACTTTCCCACCCCCCATCGTTCCCCTGCGCCAAGATGCCGGCATCGTCGGCTTGGTCGGGCTGGCGCACGCCAGCTCGCACTTTAGCCACCTGATTCTGCCGCTGATGTTTCCGGTGTTCATCAAGGAGTTTGGCTTCAGCTACTCCGAGCTGGGCCTGTTGATGAGCGTGTTCTTCGTGGTCTCTGGTGTCGGTCAGGCCTGTGCCGGCTTTGTGGTGGATCGGCTGGGTGCGCGGCCCCTGCTGTTTGCGGCCATTGCCATCCTCGTGTTGACCTGTGTTTGCGCATCCATGGCCACCGGTTATACCGGCTTGATGCTGGTGGCGGCGCTGGCTGGCCTGGGCAATGCCAGCTTTCACCCGGTGGACTTCACCATTCTGAATCAGCGTGTTTCTGCGCCACGTCTGGGTTATGCCTTCAGTGCCCACGGCCTGACCGGCAATCTGGGTTGGGCGGCGGCACCGCTCTTTATGGCCGGCATGAGCGCAGGCTTTGGCTGGCGCAATGCCTATCTGGCTGCCGCCGTTCTGTATGCGTTGATCCTGGCTTTGCTGGTCGTCCATCGTGCCAAGCTCAGCACCCACCACAAGGCGCATGATGTGGGCTTGCATGGCCCGGCTGAACACAGCCTGGCCTTTATGAAGCTGCCAGTGGTCTGGTGGTGCTTTGCCTTCTTTTTACTCTCCACCATGACCCTGGCCGTGGTGCAAAACTTCTCGGTCTCGATTCTCAAGGCGATGCAGGGTGTGAGTTTTGAGGCGGCCACACTGACCATCACCTTTTACATGTTGGCCGGTGCCGTGGGCATGTTCATCGGTGGTTTTGTGGCGGCGCGCATGCTCAATAGCGACCGCGTGGTGGCCGTTTGCATGGCGGCAGGTGCGCTGCTGTTTGCGCTGTGCGGCACCGGTTGGCTGGGTGCCAATGCCACCATGGTGATTCTGGCCTGCACCGGTTTTGCCATCGGCATTGGCGGGCCATCGCGCGACCTGATGATCAAGAAGGCCACGCCCAAGGGCGCAACCGGACGTGTCTATGGCCTGGTCTACTCCGGGCTGGATACCGGCTTTGCACTGTCCCCTTTGTTGTTTGGGCCGCTGATGGACCGTGGTCAATATGGTGCAACCCTCCTGGGTGCGGCAGCGGTGCTGATGCTGAGCGTGGTCGCGGCCCTGGGAGTGGGTCAGAGAACCAGGCCTTAGCGGTGTTCAGCTCTTGGGCTTAGGCCTTGGAACTCAGGCCGTAGAATCCGGCATGACTCCACCACGGCCCTCCGGCGTATTGCGCTGGCTGCAATCTCAGCCCCAGCACGTCGTGGCTGTGCTGGCACTTTTGATCGCGCTGCTGCTGTGCGCCTTGGTGGCCAAGGACTTGGTGCGTGACCGTGGGCAGCAATTGGCTGCCGCCCAGTCTAAAACCAGCGGTCTGACCCATTTGCTGGAAGAGCACACGCGCCAGACCATGCGCCGGGTGGAGCTTTCCCTGTCTTTGGCTGCTCAGGAACTTCAGGCTCAGTATCTGCGCCAAGGCAGGATCAGCCCCGCCAACGGACCGAGTCTGCGGGCTTTCCTGCCGCAAGACGGACTGATTGCCTCATTTGCCGTGCTGGACAAGTCAGGCAAGATTTTGGCGTCCACACTGACAGACGCGCCGAATGTCTTGCCGCTGGCCAATGACCGAGATTTCTTTATGGCCCAACAGAGCCCGGCACAGAATGGACTGTTTGTGGGTCAGGCGGTCAAGAGCCGTATCAGTGGCCTGTGGATTATTCCGGTCAGCATCAAGTTGGCGGGCGGTTTTAGCGGCTATCTGATGGGAGCTGTAGATCCGGAATATTTCCAGCGCCTTTACCGTGCCATTGACGGCGGTGATGACGCATCGGTCACCCTGTTCACCAAGCAGGGCTGGGCCATTGCAAGCTGGCCCTTGCGCCCGGAGCTGGCCCAACGCAACAGGCTTGATATGCCACTGATTGCACAGGATATTGCGCAGGCGCCCGTGGACAGCGTGCGAGTGGCCTATGCGTTTGGCGCTACGCCCAGTTTGGTCAGCTACCGCGCCCTTCAAGACTATCCGCTGGTGGTGACCATGGCGCTTCCACAGGAGCACCTACTTTCGTCCTGGCGCACCAGAGCCTGGCGGGAAGCTGCGGCTCTGCTGCTCCTGCTGCTGTTCCTAGGCGGCTCTACCTGGCTGCTGATGGTGCAGCTGCGCCGTCGAGTCCGCGCCGAGTGGACGCTCAAGCTGAGTGAAATTTCGCTTTTCAAGTCGTCTCTGCCAACGCTGTGGATAGGCTCGGATGCAAGGGTTCTGCGCGTCAATCAGGCTGCCTGTGACTTGCATGGCTATACCGAAGAAGAAATGTGCGCGCTGCGCATATTCGACCTCAACCCCGGCATGTCCCCAGAGCGCTGGCCGGCCCATTGGCAGAAATTGCGCAGCCAGCACAACCTGCGTTTTGAGACTACACACCGCGACCGCCAGGGTGTGGATGTGCCGGTCGAGGCCGAACTCAACTTCATTGAGTTTGAAGGCCAGGAATACAACTTTGCCTTTCTTCGCGATTTAAGCGAGCGCAAACAGGCCGAAGCCGAAGTCCAGCGCAGCACGTCCATGCTGCGCGGCGCCATTGACGCGGTGGACGAAGCCTTTGTGCTGTTTGATGCAGAGGATCGCTTGGTGTATTGCAACGCGAAGTACATCCAGCTCTACCCCGACCTGGAGGATCTGCTGGTGCCAGGAGTCCGGTTTGAGGAACTGGTCCGCATCGGTGCCAAGCGCGGCTTGTACCGCGAATCGGTCGGGCGCGAGGAAGAATGGATTTCCGAGCGCCTGCAGGCACACCGCCAGGGCAATGCGACGCGCGTCCAGAAGCGCGATGACGGGCGTGTGCTGCGCGTCATTGACCGCAAAACACCGGATTCAAATATTGTCGGAATCCGCGTGGACATCACCGACATGGTGCGGGCCACTGAAGAGGCGCAGGAGGCATCGCGTTACAAGAGCCAGTTTCTGGCCAACATGAGCCACGAAATACGCACGCCCATGAACGCCATTTTGGGTCTGCTGTCGCTTTTGCAAAACACCGATCTGAGCGAAGTCCAGCGGGATTACGCCAGCAAAACATTCAGTGCGGCCCAATCGCTGCTGGGCTTGCTCAACGACATTTTAGATTTTTCCAAGGTCGAAGCCGGCAAGATGGAGCTGGATCCACAGGCCTTCCGGCTGGACCGCATGCTGCGCGACATCGCCGTCATTCTGGGATCCAACTTGGAGGGCAAGGCAATCGAGGTACTGTTCGACATCGCTCCGGGCGTGCCCTCGGTGGTGGTAGGAGATGCCATGCGGCTGCAGCAGGTGCTGGTGAATCTGGCCAGCAACGCCATCAAGTTCACTGCCCAAGGCCAGGTGGTGTTGCGGGTGCAAGGACTGCCACAGTCGGGCGACGCTGACAGGGACCGGGCCTTGCTGGAATTTGTCATTCAGGACTCCGGCATTGGCATTGCCCATGACAAACAGGAGCACATCTTCACCGGCTTTTCGCAGGCCGAGGCCTCCACCACACGTCGCTTTGGCGGCACCGGTCTGGGACTGGCCATTTGCAAGCGACTGGTGGAGTTGATGGGTGGCGAGCTCAGCCTGCAAAGTGAACCCGGCGTGGGCAGCATCTTTAGCTTCTCACTGCTGTTGCCGCTAGCAGGCAAAGTGTCCGATGGTGGCGGCGAGGCTGCGCGCCTCTCGGTACAGCCCAAGCGCGTGCTGGTGGTCGATGACAACCGGGTTGCACGTGACATTCTGTCGGCCATCACCCGTTCTTGGGGCTGGCCCACAACGCTGGCAGCCAGTGGCCAGCAGGCACTGGAGCTGCTGGATGCGGGCCAGCCCTTTGACCTCATATATCTGGACTGGCAAATGCCGGGCATGGACGGTTGGGAGCTAGTTCGCCAGATTCGCCAGCGCGGTCTGACGCTGCGGCCGCGTCTGGTCATGCTCAGCGCCAATGGCGGCGACAGCCTGAGCCAGCGCACTCCGCAGGAGCATGACATGCTGGACGGATTTCTGTTCAAACCGGTGACCGCCAGTGCGCTGCAGGACGCGGCCCTGGGCCGCAGCGCAGGCGATGTGCGACTGAAGGCCAGGCGCGGCGGTAGTCGGCAACTGGCAGGTCTGCGCATTCTGGTGGTGGAGGACAACCTGATCAACCAGCAGGTGGCCCAAGAGCTGCTCCATGCCGAGGGCGCGCTGGTATCGCTGGCCGCCAATGGACAGTTGGGTGTGGCAGCGGTGGCCGCGCCGGGCCCACCCTTTGATGTGGTGCTGATGGACATCCAGATGCCGGTGCTCGATGGCTATGGCGCGACCCGCAAGATTCGCGAGGAACTGGGCTTGACGGCCTTACCGATTGTGGCCATGACGGCCAATGCCATGGCCAGCGACCGCCAGGCCTGTCTGGAGGCCGGCATGAACGATCATGTGGGCAAGCCCTTTGACATGGGATATCTGGTGTCGGTGCTGCTCAGGGTGACCGGGCATGCAGTGGCTGCTGCACCGACTGCGCTGCAGTCCACGGACCCGCAGCCAGTTGTGCGGCAGCCCGCGCTGGCCGACCGCCCGTACCTAGACGTGGCGATTGCGGTGGAGCGCCTGTCCGGACTGGTCGAGCTGTATGGCGATTTGTTGCAGGACTTTATGCAGGCGTTGGTCGCTGTGGAGGGTGAGTTCACGCAGGCGACCCAGGCCGGCGACTTCAAGACCTTGTCTGCACAAATGCATACGCTCAAGGGCACCGCAGCCACCTTGGGCGCCATGCCGCTGTCCGAGCACGCTGCAAAGCTGGAGCAAAAGTTTCGCAACCCGCCCCAGAACCTGGTGGCCTTGGACGAACTGCCAGGCCTGCTTGCCCTGGTGCAGTCCACCACGCTCGCGGCCCGGGCGGCAGTGCCCGGGCTCAGAGCTACGGCGGTAGCGCGGGTCACTGCCACCAGTGCTGGCGACCGCGCCCAAGCAAGGGAGCTTTTGCAGGGGCTGACGGAGCTGTTGCAGGTCGGTGATTTGTCGTCACTGGATCTCTTTGCGCAGCAGCGCGATGCGCTCGATGCTTTGTCAGCTGACGAGGTTGCAGAATTGCACCAGGCACTGCAGGCGCTGGATCTGGAGCTGGCCCGGCAACTGTGCGAACGCCATATTGCCAGCCTGGCCGATCACTAAGCAGGCTCCTTCTTGATGCAAGTCATCATGTAATGGGAGCAAAGGCGTAGATTGACCTCCTGTGGTGGACCCAGATTCCCCAAGGAGTATCGAATGCAAGTTGTTCAAGTGGACGTGGCCATTATTGGCGCCGGAGGTGGTGGTTTGCGGGCGGCCATTGCGGTGGCCGAGGCCGACCCATCCCTCAAGATCGCGTTGGTGTCCAAGGTTTACCCCATGCGCAGCCACACCGTGGCAGCCGAAGGTGGTGCCGCTGCGGTGACGCAGGCGCACGACAGCCTGGAGGCGCATTTCCACGACACGGTGGCCGGCGGCGACTGGTTGTGCGAGCAGGATGTGGTCGAGTCGTTTGTCGCCCAGGCGCACGAGTCGTTGGTGCAAATGGAGCATTGGGGCTGTCCCTGGAGCCGCAAGACAGACGGCCATGTCAATGTCCGTGCCTTTGGCGGCATGAAGATCGAGCGCACCTGGTTTGCCGCCGACAAGACCGGCTTTCACATGCTGCACACGCTATTCCAGACCAGCATCAAATACCCCAGCATCCAGCGCTTTGACGAGTACTTTTGCATGGACTTGGTGCAGGACGAGGGGGCCGTGCGGGGCGCTCTGGTCATCGACATTGCGACCGGCGAATTCACGCTGATCCAGGCCAAGTCGGTCGTCATCGCCACCGGCGGCGCCGGCCGGGTGTTTCGCGAGAATACCAATGGCGGCATCGTCACCGGCGACGGCATGGCGCTGGCCTACCGCCACGGCGTGCCGCTGCGCGACATGGAGTTTGTGCAATACCACCCCACCTGCATGCCGGGCACCGGCCTGCTGTTTACCGAGGCCTGCCGTGGCGAGGGCGGCTTTTTGCTCAACAAGGACGGTTACCGCTTCCTGCAAGACTATGGTCTGGGCCCGGCCACGCCGGAGCCGCGCAACAAGGCCATGGAACTGGGCCCGCGCGATCGACTGAGCCAGGCCATCTGGCATGAGAAGCAAAAAGGCAAAACCATCAGCAGCCGCCATGGCGAGGTGGTGCATCTGGACCTGCGCCATCTGGGCGAAAAAAAGCTGCGCGAGCGACTGCCGCAAATTTACGAACTGGCGGTGGAGTACCTGGGCGTTGATCCTGCCAAGGAACCCATCCCAGTGCTGCCTGCCGTGCACTACACCATGGGCGGCATTGTTGCCGATGGCAACACCGCGTCCACCTTGCCGGGCCTGTACTCGGTCGGAGAATGCTCCAGCGTCGGCATCCACGGCGCCAATCGTCTGGGGTCGAATTCGCTGACCGAGCTGATTGTGTTTGGCCGAATAGCAGGCGTTCAGGCTGCCGCTTTTGCCAAGAAGAACGCGAGTAAGGCCATGCCCACGCCACGCATGATGGAGCAGGCCAGGGCATCCAAGGTTGCTGCCGAGGCGCTTCGCAGCAGCCAGAGCGGGACCGAGCGCATTGCCACCATCCGCCGCGAAATGGCGCAAAGCATGGAGGACGGCTGCGGCATTTACCGCACGGCCGTCACCCTGCAGGCCAACTGCGACAAACTTGCCGAACTGCGCCTGCGCTACAAGCACATCAAGCTGGACGACCATTCGCAAGGTTGGAACACAGAGTGGCTGCTGGCGATTGAACTGGGCTATTTGCTGGACGTGGCCGAGGCCATGGCGCATTCCGCCCTCAACCGAAAGGAATCGCGCGGATCCCATCAGCGTCTGGACGGCTTTGAGGCGCGCGATGACGTCAACTTTCTGGCGCACTCGCTGGCCTATTACCAGGGTGACGGGCCGCCGCGCATTGCCTACGGTCCGGTGAAGATCACCAGCTCCCAGCCCGGCACACGTGCCTATGGCGCAGCCGGTGAAAAGGCCGATGCCGAACAACAGGCCAAGGAGAGTGCAAATGGTTGAAGCCACCAAGAGCATTGAAATCCAGGTGCTGCGTTACCGTCCGGAGCAGGAAGAAAAACCCGTCTGGCAAAGCTACCAGGTTCCTTTTACCGAAGACATGTCGGTGCTACAAGGCCTGCAATACATCAAGGACGAGATCGACGGCAGCGTGAGCTTTCGCTGGTCCTGTCGCATGGCGATTTGCGGCAGCTGCGGCATGATGATCAACCGAAAGCCCAGCCTGTCCTGTCAGACCTTTTTACGCGATCTGGCGCCCGGTCCGGTGCGGGTTGAGGCACTGGATCACCTGCCTATAGAGCGCGATCTGGTGGTTAGCGTGGAACCCTTTGTGAAGAAGCTGGAAAGCATCAAGCCCTACCTTATCCCGACGGAAGAGCGGGCCTTGAGCGAAGGCGAATACCTGCAAACCCCGGCGCAGCTGGAAGCGTTTGAGCAGTACAGCTCCTGCATCAATTGCATGCTGTGCTACGCCGCCTGCCCGCAGTTCGGCCTGAACCCGGACTTCACTGGCCCCGGTGTGCTGGCGCTTTTGCACCGCTATAACGCCGATTCGCGCGACGGCGGACGTGCCGAACGCATGGAAATCCTGAACGCGGAGGAGGGCGTCTGGAGCTGCACCGCGGTGGGCTATTGCTCCGAGGTCTGCCCCAAGGGTGTGGACCCTGCCAACGCCGTGAATCAGAACAAGATCAACAGCGCGGTGGACTACTTTGCGCGTTTCTTTCCCAAGAAAGGATGCTGATATGAAGTCTCAAGTGGAAGTCAAAACCAGGCGTCGCCCTTATGTGCGGCCCATGGCGGGCTGGTGGAAGGGCAATGCCTTCTTCCTGCGCTACATGGTGCGCGAGGCCACTGCTGTGGCAGTGTGGATCTACGCGCTGATTCTCACCGTCGGAGCGTGGCGCTTGGGCCAGGGCGAAGCTGCATGGAACGGCTGGTTGGAGGCCCTGAAGTCGCCTCTTTCGGTGTTCCTGCATCTTGCGTTGCTGATCAGCATGCTGGTCCACACGTATAGTTGGTTCGAAATCATGCCCAAGACCATGGCCCCTGTGGTGATCAACGGCGAGCGGCTGAGCGCCCAGCGCATACAGCGCACCGGCTGGGGCGTGGCGGTCGTGGTGTTTGTGCTGGCACTGCTGCTGGCGGTCTGGAGCCAGTCATGAAAAAACGTTCCAATGCGCCATTTTTCTGGCTGCTGTTTGGTGCCGGTGGCATGTTGTCGGCCCTTTTGGGCAGCGCACTCGTCATCATCACCGGCCTTGCCACGCCCTTGGATGTCGGACTGCACAGAGACTTCATGAGTTACCCGCGCATGCTGGCTTTTTCTCAGAACATCATCGGCAAGGGTTTTGTGTTTGTGGTGATTGCGCTGTTTGCCTGGCATGCAGCGCACCGCATTTTTCACAGTCTGCATGATGTCGGCATTCCCCATGGCACGCCGTCCAAACTCGTGTGCTATGGCAGCGCCTTCGTAATGACGCTGGTGGCGGCCTTTAGCCTGCTGCGGATCGGTTTCTAATTCACTTTGGGCCTGAGTCGGTCTGCAGGCGAAGCCAAAATATCAGGACTGCTCTAGCTCGGCAAAGCCGCTTTCGGCCAACAAAAATGCGTTGCGGTTCAGTGATCCGCAAAATTCCGTCCAGGTCTGATCGCTTGAACTTTCCACCACGCGCGACTCTGCCGCCACGGGCCTGCCCTGGGTCAACGCACAGTCCGACTGCCCCTGGCGTGAGGCCATGCGCTGGATTGGTGTGATCGGATTCAATGGGAAATCTCCATCAAAAGTTTGGCAATGCTGCGTCGCATCCTGTCTTTCCATCGTGGAAATCAAATTCCGGTCAGATTAACAAAAAAAACCAGGAATTGGTAAGTGTGCGGCTTGCGAAAAGTCAGATTTTGTGAAGAAAGCTTGCGTACCGTATTGATGAGTGTTCAATGTTGTAAAAATGCCCTGCCCAAACGAATTTGGCAGGGCATTTGCGCGGTGAGGTGAGGTGGTTGGGAGGCTTAATTGATGTCCACGCCGTAGAAGCTGTGCTTGCCAAACGGGCTGAGCTTGTAGTCGATCACTTCCTTGCGCACCGGCATCGCCTGCACGGCGTGGGCGATGGTGAACCAGGGTGCCTGCTCCTTGAAAATCACCTGGGCTTTTTCATAGAGCTTGGTGCGCTCGGTCGGGTTGGTCACGGTTTTGGCCTTCAGCACCAGATCGTCGAAGGGCTTGTAGCAGAACTTGGCCACATTGGAGCCGTTGCTCTTGGCCGAGGCGCAACCCAGCAGGGTGTTGAGGAAGTTGTCCGGATCGCCGTTGTCACCCACCCAGCCCATCATGCCCATTTGGTGTTCGCCATTTTGCATGCGCTTGCGGTATTCACCCCACTCAAAGCTCTTGATCTCGGCCTTGACGCCGATCTTGAGCAGATCCGCCTGCATCAGCTCGGCAATGCGCCTGGCGTTCGGGTTGTAGGGGCGCTGCACCGGCATGGCCCACAGGTCGGTGCTGAAGCCGTTGGGGTAGCCCGCTGCAGACAACAGCTTTTTGGCCTCGGTGGGGTTGAATGCATCGTCCTTGATGGCCTTGTTGTACGACCATTGTCCCGGCGGAATCGGGTTGGTGGCGGCAATGCCGGTGCTTAAGTACACGGCCGACACAATCGCCTTTTTGTCTATGGCCATGTTGAGGGCCCGGCGCACGCGCACATCGTCAAACGGTTTCTTGGTGGTGTTGTAGGCCAGGTAGCCGATGTTCAGGCCGGCTTGCTCCAGCACCACCACATGGCTGTCATGGCGCATGCTGTCCAGGTCGGCCGGGTTGGGGTAGGGCATGACATGGCACTCGCCCTTTTGCAGCTTGGCCCAGCGCACCGAGGCGTCGGGTGTGATGGCAAAGATCAGGTCGTCAATCTTGGCCTTGCCGGCCCAGTACTGCGGGAAGGCCTTGAAGCGGATGATGGCATCCTTCTGGTACTGAACCAGTTGGAACGGACCGGTACCGATGGGGTCTTGATCGACCTTCTCGGGTGTGCCGACTTTCAGCATGGCAATCGCGTATTCCTTGGACTGAATGCCGGCAAACTGCATGGCCAGATTCGCCAGGAACGGCGCCTCCGGCGCATTGAGCGTGATCTTGACGGTGTAGGCATCGACCTTGTCCACCGATTTGAGCAGGGTCGGCATGCCCATGTCGTTGAAGTAGGAGTGATTGGAGCTGGTCACCTTGAAGAAGGGATCGTTCTCTTTCCACTGGCGCTCGAACATGAACAGCACGTCGTCGGCGTTGAAGTCGCGCGAGGGGGCAAAGTTCTTGCTGGACTGCCACTTCACGCCGTGGCGTAAGTTGAATGTGTATTCCAGACCGTCCTTGGAGACGCTCCACTTTTCGGCCAGACCGGGCACTACCTTGGTGCCGCCACGATCGAAGTTGACCAGGTTGTCGTAAATTTGTTCGGTCACGTCAAAGGAAGTGCCTGTGGTATTGATGCCGGGATAGAAGTTTTCCGGACTGCCCTCGGAGCAATACACCAGGGTCTTGGCGGATGCGGCAGAAACCGCCATGAGCGCGGGTAGCGCAATGGCTGCCAGCAGCGCGGTTTTACGCAAGCCCAGACGTGCGAGGAAACGGGTCATTGTCAAAGCTCCGAATAAAAACAAGCATATTACGGCAGCGCTTGCTGCCTTGCAGCACCGTGCCTAACGGGCCGCCAGTTGCTCTGCCTCAAAGCAGGCCAGCTTGCGCCCCATCCAGTCCAGCAGGGGCGGGCGCTCTGCATGGCAGTGCGCCACGGCGTGCGGGCAGCGGGTGGAAAAAACGCAGCCCTTGGGTGGATTCAAGGGCGAGGGCAGTTCACCGTTCAGCACCATGCGCCTGGCCTGCGAGCCGCTACCGGCCAGGCCCGGCGTGGAGGCCAGCAGGGCCTGCGTATAGGGGTGCAGCGGTCGGCCGAAGATGGTTTCCTTGTCGCCCTGCTCCACCGTGCAACCCAGGTACATCACCAGCACATCGTGGGCAATGTGGCGCACCACACCCAGGTCGTGCGAAATGAACAGATAGGCCAGCCCCAGGTCGCGCTGCAGATCGGCCAGCAGGTTGAGCACCTGCGCCTGAACCGACACGTCCAGCGCCGACACCGGCTCATCGGCCACCACCAGCAAGGGGTTCAGCATCAGGGCGCGTGCAATCGCAATGCGCTGGCGCTGGCCGCCCGAAAACATATGCGGATAGCGCTCGTAATGCTCGGTGCGCAGCCCCACCTGGGCCAGCATGGCCTTTGCCTTTTCTGCTCGCTGCTCGGCGCTGAGATCGGTATTGATTTCCAGCGGCGCTTCCAGAATCTGGCCTATGCGCTTGCGCGGATTGAGCGAGCCATAGGGGTTCTGGAACACCAGTTGCACCTTCTGGCGCAGGGCTTTTTTGTCATGGGCTTGCAGCACATTCACGCCACCCAGCGTGAGCTCGCCTGAGCTGGGTTTTTCGATCAGCGAGACCATGCGCGCCAGCGTGGACTTGCCGCAGCCAGACTCTCCGACCACGGCCAGCGTCTTGCCGGCTTGCAGCGTGAAGGAGATTCCGTTGACGGCTTGCAGTTGGGCCGGTGCGCGCAAGAGGCCACGGCTGATCGGATAGATCTGCCTGAGCTGCTCGGCAATGAGCACGGCTTCGCTCATACGCCAGCTTCCTTTGCTTGGCTAGTGTTCAACGGGAAGTGGCAGCGCACGGCATCGGCAGCGCTGTGTTGCAGCGCGGGGCGCTGGTCACAGGTGGCAACGCGGTAGCTGCAGCGCGGGCCGAACAGGCAGCCATTCGGCCTGTCGTATAGCCCCGGAACCATGCCGGGAATGTTAGCCAGTCGGCCGCTGCTGCGCTCGGGCATGGATGCCATCAGTGCCTCGGTGTAGGGATGCAGGGGCCTGGCAAATAGATCCATTGCGCTGCGCTGTTCCATCAGCTGGCCCGCATACATCACCGCCACGCGCTGCGCCATCTCGCTGACCACGCCCAGGTTGTGGCTGATCAGCACCAGGGCCATGCCGCGCTCCTTTTGCAGGCTGCGCAACAGGTCCAGAATCTGGGCCTGAATGGTCACATCCAGGGCCGTGGTCGGCTCATCGGCAATCAAGAGCTTTGGGTTGCAGGCAATCGCCATGGCAATCATCACGCGCTGCGCCATGCCACCGGAAAATTGGTGCGGGTACAAATCAAGCCGGCTCTCGGCTGCCGGAATGCCGACCTGCTCCAACAGTTCTATGGAGCGCTTGCGGGCCTGTGCGCGTGTCATACCCATGTGCAGTTTCAAGGTTTCGGTCAGCTGAAAACCCACGGTGAAGCAGGGATTCAGGCTGGTGCTCGGGTCCTGGAAAATCATCGCCAGGTCTTTGCCGGTGATTCTGCGGCGCTCGCGTTCGGACATTTTTTGCAACTCGTGGCCGTCAAAGCGCAGGGTGTCGGCTCTGACCCGGCCGGGGTAAGCGACCAGACCCATCAGTGCCATCATGGCAACACTTTTGCCCGAACCAGACTCGCCCACAATGCCCAGCACCTCGCCGGGTGCTATCGAAAAGCTCACCCCGTCGACGGCGTGCATCACAGCTTGGTGCGAGGGGAAATCCACCGACAGGTTTTGTATTTCCAGCAATGCCATGGTGTGGTTCTTTGAAAGCTGTGGCCTAGCGTTTGAGCTTGGGGTCTAGCGCGTCGCGCAGGCCGTCGCCCAGCAGATTGAAGGCCAGAACCGTGATCAGGATGGCCAGGCCGGGGAAGGTGACAACCCACCAGGCGCGCAGCACAAACTCGCGTGCGTCGGCCAGCATGGTGCCCCATTCGGGTGAGGGCGGTTGCGCGCCCAGGCCCAGAAAGCCCAGGGCCGCAGCATCCAGAATTGCCGCCGAAATACCCAGCGATGCTTGCACGATCAAGGGCGCGGTGCAGTTGGGCAAGATCTCGCTGAACATCAGGCGCAGGTGGCTGGCGCCGCCCATGCGTGCGGCAGTGACATAGTCGCGCGAGGCCTCGGCGATCACGGCGGCGCGGGTGATGCGAACGTAATGCGGCAGCACCACAATCGCCACCGCCAGCATGGCATTCATCAGGCCCGGGCCGAGGATGGCGACGATGACAATCGCCAGCAGCAGGCTGGGCAGGGTCAGGATGATGTCCATCAGGCGCATCACCAGCACCTCGAAGATGCCGCGTATATAGCCCGACAGCAGGCCCAGCACGGTGCCGATGACGATGGACAGCGACACCACCGCCACGCCAATCAGCAGCGACAGGCGAGCGCCGAAAATCAGGCGTGACAGCATGTCGCGGCCAATCGCATCGGTGCCCAGCAGATGGGCGGAGCTGCCGCCGCTTTGCCAGACGGGTGGCACCAGAAACACCGCGTTATCGGTCAGGTCCGGCGCATAGGGCGCGATCTGCTGAGCAAAGGCCGCCAGCAGCAGCACCAGACAGACGATGACCAGGCCGACTAGGGCGCCCTTGTTGGTGGAAAACGAGCGCCAGAAATCGCGCAGCGGACTGACATGCCCGGCCAGCGCGTCGGCCTTGCTTGCGGAACGGGTGCTCGCGTTCATGAGGGATGGCGAATGCGCGGATTGATGATGCCGTAGCTCAGGTCGACCAGCAGATTGACCACCATCACCACCATGCCCAAGAGCAGCATGCCGCCTTGCAGCACGGGGTAGTCGCGGCGGCTGATGGCCTCGATCAGCCACTTGCCCACGCCGGGCCAGGAAAAAATGGTTTCGGTCAGTATGGCGCCGGTAAATAGCACGCCCACCTGCAGGCCGATGACGGTGATCACCGGTATCAGCGCATTGCGCAGGCCATGCACGGCCACCACGCGAAAATTGGACAGGCCCTTGGCGCGCGCCGTGCGTATGTAGTCCTCGCCCAGAACCTCCAACATGGCCGAGCGCGTCATGCGCGCAATCACGGCCAGTGGATTGGTGCCCAGCACAATCATCGGCAAAATCAGATGCGAGAGAGCCGACTGAAAAGCACCTTTCTGGCCCGAGAGCAGCGAGTCGATCAGCAAAAATCCGGTGACGGAGTCGAAGTAGTATTCCACCCCCATGCGCCCTGAGACCGGTGTCAGATCGAGCTGCACCGAGAACAGCAGAACCAGCAGCAGGCCCCACCAGAAGATCGGCATGGAGTAGCCTGCCAGAGAGATGCCTATCACGCCGTGATCCAACCAGGAATTGCGCTTGACGGCGGCCAGAACGCCCGCCGGAATGCCGATGATGAGTGCGAACAAAATGGCGCAGATGGCCAGCTCGATGGTGGCTGGAAACAAGGTGGCGAATTCGCTCAGCACAGGTGCATGGGTAATGATGGACTTGCCCAAATCACCCTGCAGCACCCGGCCGATGTAGCTGCCGTATTGCACGATCACCGGCTGATCCAGTCCGTATTCGGTCAGCAGTCTGGCGTGGCGTGCGGCGTCTATTCCGCGCTCGCCGGCCAGGGTCTCAATAGGGTCACCCGGGACCAGTCGGATCAGAAAAAACGCCAGCAGCGTCATGCCGAAAAAAGTCGGAATGATCAGACTCAATCGGGTCAGTGCAAAGCGGAACATGGGTCGAATCTTGCTGTGGGCTGCCAATAAAAAAGGCCGGCATGAGGCCGACCTTTTTTAAGAGTGCAGTGAGCTGCGATTACTTGAGGTGCTTGCCGATCAGGCCAGCCATCTCAAACATCGTCGCCTTGGCCTTGCCAAATACTTCCTTGAGTTTGGCGTCGGCATTGATCATGCGCTTGTCGACAGCGTCTTGCAGGCCGTGCTTCTTGATGTAAACCCAGAGCTGCTTCACCACTTCGGTGCGGGGCAGGGGCTTGGCGCCCACCACAGCTGCCAGGGCGGCGCTGGGAGTCAGTTCCTTCATGAAGGCGGCGTTGACGGTGCGCTTCTTGGCGGGAGCTGCCTTTTTTGCAGGAGCTGCAGGAGCCGCCTTCTTGGCTGGCGCGGCGGCAGCCTTGACCGCTACTTTTTTAGCAGGAGCCGCCTTGGTCGCGGGCGCTGCAGCTTTCTTTGCAGGGGCGGCTTTTTTTGCAGCCGGTTTTTTTGCAGTTGCCATGATTGATTGTCCTTCTAGAAGTTGATTAATCACCAGCGAAAAGTCTGCGTCTTCACTGGTAGAGCGCATGCTACTGGAGAAAATAGGGCTTTCCAAGCGGGTAAATACTTTTTTCACTCGAGGAAGGGTTTTTTTCATTGGAGAATAGGCCTTTTTGGCAAAAGGAGAGCCTCCGCATGACCGCCTCGTTCGCAAGCTGTGATTTTTGTGATGTTCACAAGGGCGATAGCTCGGGTGATTTTCGTGTGCTTCCTCCAGTATTTCGTGATTTCGGACAGCTCACCCAGTTCTGTGGCCCGGTGGATACCGTGAAATGTTTTGAGGACAACACCCTGGTCAAGGCCGCGGTGGATTCGCAGGGCTGGATAGACACGCCGCAGGGGCGCGTGGCCAAGGTGTTGGTGGTGGACGGTGGTGGCTCGCTGCGCCGAGCGCTGCTGGGCGGCAATCTGGGCGCGGCTGCGGCACGCAATGGCTGGGCCGGTGTGGTGATTGACGGCTGTGTGCGCGACACGGCCGAGCTGGCAGCTCAGGCCGTGGGCATACGTGCGCTGGCACCGATTCCCCTGCCTACCGAAAAGCGCAACGAGGGACAAAGCCAGGTGGCGGTGCAGATCCAGGGCGTGTGGGTCCGTCCAGGCGACTGGCTTTATGCCGATGCCGATGGCATGGTGGTCAGCAGCAAGCCCTTGCAATAGCCGCTACGGCTGCACCCGATCTGCAGCTTCAATCGCGTTCAACTGGCTGATCGGCGATCGCCCCGGCAGCGTGGCCAGCAACACGCCGAGCATGGCGATGGCAAAGGCCAGCACCTGCATGGCGCTTAAACCTTCGCCCAGTACCAGCACGCCCACCAGAGCGGCGGAGATCGGCAGCAACACGGTGAACACCCCGGCGTGCGATGCCGGCACCTGTTTGGCGCCTGTCATCCACAGCCACACCGACCAGACGCTGGCCGCCAGCGCATAAAACACCAGCAGCAACCACGATGTTGCCTGCACGGCGACAAAGTCGAAGTGCAGCGCGGTGTAGAGACCCAAGGGCGTCATCAACAGAAAGCCAAACAGATTGATGAGGGCCGAGATGCGCTTGGGTGAAACGGCGCCGGTGAGCTTCTTGCCAATGACGGCATAAGAGGCCTCGCACAGCACCGCTGCAAACACCAGCAGATTGCCCCACAGCATGCGTGCGCTGTCTGCGTGGGGGGCGGCAGATGCGGCGCCATGTCCATTCCATGCCAGCAGGCCAATGCCCAGGGCGCCGCAGCTCACCGCGGCCCAGATGCGCGGTCCAATGTATTCCCTTAAAAAGACCCAACTCAGCACCGCCACCACGGCTGGGATGGCGGCCATGATGACGCCGGCCGACACGGCGCTGGTCATGCTGACGCCAAACAACATGCAGATGGAAAACAGGAAGTTGCCCAGAAAAGACTCCAGAAACAGCAACTGTTTGGTGCTGCGCGTCATGGGCGCCTCACCGAGTGGCTTCCTGAGCCAACCGACCATGGCAATGCCGCCAATGCCAAAGCGCAACCAGGCCAGCAAAAACACCGGCAGCGCCGCGACCAGCGGTTTGCTGAGTGCCACATAGCTGCCGACCAAGGCCATGGAAAGCGCCAGATGGCCATAGGCAAACCAGCGGCTGGGGGGACGGGTGTTGGCAGACATGGACGGGACGATGCTTTCAGCGGCAGGCAGGAACGCAGCGTACACCATGGCGCAGCATCGGGCCGGGGAGCGGCGCGCTTGATCACAGTGGTTTGCCGCGCCGCGTTTGAATTGGACCCAGTCACAGCCTGCCTGTTGCGTTACCGTTGTGCCTTTGCCATTCACCAACCGGAAACACCATGGCCATTGGACAATTTGCCTACGCCAACAACAGCAACCGTTTTCTGGCCGCCCCCGAGCTGGACAAACAGCACTTTGCGCTATGCGGAATTCCCTTCGACGGCGCGGTCACCAACCGCCCCGGCGCGCGCTTTGGGCCGCAGGAAATTCGCCGTGCCTCGCTGATGCTGTGCGATGGCATTCACCCCCTGTTCGATGTCAGCCCGCTGGGCCACTTGGGAGATGCGGGTGATATGCGTCTGCCCAATGCCTCGCCCTTGGCCGAGGTGCGCGCCGCCATTCAGCAGCAGGCAGCCAGCCTGATGGCGGCTCACCACTGTGTGTTTATAGGCGGTGATCACTCGGTGACCTTGCCTTTGCTGCGCGCCTTGCATGCTCAGCACGGACCGGTGGCATTGGTCCATTTTGATGCCCATTGCGACACCTGGAGTACGCACTTTGATGAGCCATCGGGCCACGGCACCTGGACCTATGAAGCTTTTCAGGAGGGCCTGGTAGACCGCACGAAAACCGTGCAGATAGGCATTCGCTCCAGCGGCGAGCGTGCGGCGCGTGAGTATGTCGCGGATCAGGGTGGCCTGATTTACACGGCACGCGCGCTGCGCGGTAAGGACGGCGAGCAGTTGTCGCCTATCCTGGACGCAATCAAGGCCCGCATAGGCAACACGCCCTGTTACCTGACGCTGGACATCGACTGCCTGGACCCGGCCTTTGCCCCAGGCACCGGCACACCCGAGCCCGGCGGCCTGACCAGTTCGCAGCTGATGACGTTTCTGGAAGAACTCGCGCCGCTGAACTTGGTCGGCATGGACTGTGTGGAAGTGGCGCCTGCCTATGACCATGCCGAGCTGACCAGCAATGCCGCCGCCCAGTTCATTTGGACCTATCTGTGCGGCCAGATCGCAAAATAAATATGCCCCCACGCTTGCCACTTCGTGTGCTGCTCTGCCGCCCAAGGGGGCGCGTTTTGCCTTGGGGCGGCCCGGCGGCAAAACAACAGCCCCCACGCTTGCCAATCTGAAAGCCCGTTCATGCTGCTCGACTCCGATACCCAGCTCAACCAGAAAAGCTATTACGAAGCCAGTGCGCAGCGGGAGCCCTTGAGCGAGCCTTTGCGTGGCGATATCATGGCCGACGTGCTGGTGGTGGGTGCGGGCTTTGCCGGTCTGTCGGCTGCCATCGAGTTGGCCCAGCGCGGCTATAGCGTGGTGGTGCTGGAAGCCGATCGCATTTGCAGCGGCGCCTCCGGGCGCAACGGTGGCCAGGCCATCGTCGGCTATGCCAGCGGCCAGCAGCCGTTTGAGGTGCAGCTGGGCAGGGCTGGGGCGCGCCTGGCCTGGGACCTTTCGATGCAGTCCATGGAACTGCTGGACCAGCGCATTGCCGAATTCCAGATCGATTGCGACCATGTGGCGGGCTATCTGTACGTTGCCGACTCACAGCGCAAGGCCCGCGCCCTGGAGCAGGAGTTGCAGGTCCTGGAGCGCGACTACGGTTTCCAGGTGGATTTTGCGCGGGGCCAGGCGGTGCAGCGCCACATCCAGAGCCCACGCTACTGCGCGTCGGCTTTCGAGCGCCGCTCCGGCCATTTGCATCCGCTGAAATTCGGTCTGGGTTTGGCGCGTGCCGCACGCAGCCTGGGGGTGCAGATTTTTGAGCGCTCGGCGGTGCTGGATATCCAGCGCGGCCTCAAGCTGTGCGCCAAGACCAGCGGCGGCTCGGTCGGCGCGCAATGGGGCGTGCTGGCGGGCAACTGCACGCTGGGTGAATACGGCCCGCGTGTGGCGCCTGAGTTGGCCCCGCGCATCATGCCGGTGGGCACCTACATCATTGCCACCGAGCGCTTGGGCGTGGAGCTGTGCGAGCGCCTGATTCCCGGCAATGCGGCGGTCTGCGACAACAATTTTGTGCTCGACTACTTCCGCTTTAGCGCCGATAGTCGCCTGCTGTTTGGTGGGCGGGTGAGTTACTCCACGCGCACCCCGGCGAATCTTTCCGAGCGGATGGCCAAGCGCATGGCCCAGGTATTTCCCCAACTCAAGGGAGTGGCGGTGGATTATGTGTGGGGTGGCTTTGTGGACATCAGCATGAACCGCGCACCGGACTTCGGGCGACTGGGCGGCAACCTGTTTTACCTCCAGGGCTTTAGCGGCCATGGCGTGGCACTGACCGGGATGGCCGGCAAGTTGGTGGCCGAGGCGGTGGCCGGCCAAGCCGAGCGCTTTGATGTGTTTGCCAAGCTGCAGCATCGCCATTTTCCAGGTGGAGCGCTGCTGCGCACGCCTAGCCTGGTGCTAGGCATGGCCTACCACCAACTTAAGGATTTGCTTTAGTTCAGCTGCGCCAACGCGCTTTGTATGGCCTTGGCCAGCACCGTGCCGTAGCGCGCGATGTCGGCCAACGGCGCGTAGCCGTAACCTATGACCAGACCCTTGGCATCCGTGCGCTCCAGGCAGTAGGCGCTGAGGGCCCGCACCGTCAGGCCAAGATTGCCAATGCGCAGCGCCAGCGCCTTGTCATCCACGCCGGTGGGCAGGCGCAGGCACAGGTGCAGGCCCTGCTCAGCACCGGTGATTTGCGCGTGTTGACCCAGACAGGGTTGCAAGGCGTCCAGCAGGCAGTGACGGCGCTCGGCATAGCTGTGACGAGCGCGGCGCAGGGCCGTGGCAAAGTGGCCCAACTCGATGAACTCCGCCAGCGCCGCCTGCAAGGGCATTTGACCCGGGCGGTTGAGATCGTAGTGCGCCTGTTTGAAGGCCGTCACCAGCCGCTTGGGCACCACCAGGTAGCCGAGCTTGAGTCCGGGGTACAAGACCTTGGAAAACGAGCCCATGTAGAGCACGCGCTGGTCCTGGTCCAGCCCTGCCAGGGACGACAGGGGCGGGCCGCTGAAGCGGAATTCGCTGTCGTAGTCGTCCTCCAGAATCCAGGCCTTGTGGCTTGCGGCAATCGACAGCAGTTGCTGGCGGCGCGGCAGCGACATGACGGCGCCGGTGGGGTATTGGTGCGAGGGCGTGGTGTAGATCAACCGGGGCGGGTGCTTTTCATCGGCCGCAGTGGGTGCCATGCCCTGTTCATCGACCTTGACCGGGTGGGCGCTTAAGCCCGTGGCCATAAAGGCCTTGATGGCGCCCCAGTAGGCCGGATCCTCCAGCCACACGGTGTCGCCATGGTCACCGAGCAACTGCGCACACAGCTCCAGCGACTGCTGGGTGCCGCTGGTGATGAGGACCTGCTCCACCTCCAGCGGCACACTGCGAAACACGCGCAGATAGTCGGCCACGGCGCGGCGCAACGGTGCGTGGCCACCGGAGTAGCTGTAGTCCAGCATCTCGGGATAGGTCATACGCCAATGCTTGTTTTGCAGGCGCTGCCAAAGGGCTACCGGAAACGCGCTGAAATCGGCCAGGCCGGGCGTGAATGGTTGCACCTCAAGTTGCGTGGCACAAAAGGTGGTGCTTAGGGCCGTGCCGCGTCTGGATAACTGGGCTAATCGGGTGCTGGCACGGACCTGCGAGCTGCGGCCTTGCGCTCTGGGCACGTTGTCATGGACATAGGTGCCGCTACCCACATGGCTGACCAGATAGCCTTCTACTGCCAGCTGGTTGAGGGCGGCCACCACGGTGTTGCGCGAGAGTTTCAGATCCTGTGTCAGTTCCCGGCTGGAGGGCAGGCGGTCGCCGGCAACAAGTTTGCCGTCCAAAATGGCGCGGCGTAAAGCCTCGTAGAGCTGCCGATGCAGCGGCATGCTGTGGCTAAGGCGCCCCATTTCGGTGAGTAGAAGTTCGGACAGCATGCTCTTCCCCTTATTTTGACGTATCTCAAATGGCACCATGGGGCGGCTCCAAATGGCTCCGGCGTGGGTCCAATTTTGCAACACAATGGAGTGGACCGAATGCCACAGGGCAAACTACGCTGCCATGCAGCAAGGAGAGAGCGATGACTGAAACCAAGAACATGACATTCAACGATCTGGAACAGTGGCTCAACGAGCGCCGCGTCACCGAGGTGGAATGCCTGGTGCCCGACTTGACCGGTGTGGCGCGCGGCAAGATTCTGCCGCGTGGCAAGTTCACCGAAGACCGCGGCATGCGTCTGCCCCAGGCGATTGTGGCCATGGGCGTGACCGGCGAGTTCCCCGAGAGCGGCCCCTACTACGACGTGATCGACCCGACCGACAAGGACATGCAGCTGCGCCCGGATCCCTCCACCGTACGCATCGTGCCCTGGGCCACCGACCCGACGGCGCAGGTGATTCACGATTGTTTTGACCATTCCGGCAATTTGGTGCCGTTTGCGCCGCGCAGCGTGTTGCGCCGGGTTTGCGATCTGTTTGCCGCCGAGGGCCTGCAACCGATCGTGGCGCCCGAGCTGGAGTTTTACCTCACCGCCCGCAATACCGACCCCAACACCCTGCTGAAGCCGCCGATTGGCCGCAGCGGCCGCGCCGAGACTTCGCGCCAGGCCTACAGCATCGATGCGGTCAACGAGTTCGACCCTTTGTTCGAGGAAATCTACGACTACAGCGACAAGATGGAGCTCAATGTGGACACGCTGATCCACGAGGTCGGCGCCGGTCAGATGGAAATCAATTTCTTCCATGCCGAGCCCATGGGCCTGGCGGACGAGGTGTTCTTCTTCAAGCGCACGGTACGCGAAGCGGCGCTGCGCCACGACATGTATGCCACCTTTATGGCCAAGCCGATTGCCGGCGAGCCGGGCAGCGCCATGCATGTGCACCAGAGTCTGCTGGATGTGGCCACCGGCAAGAATGTGTTCAGCAACCCGGATGGCACGCCTTCCGAGATGTTCATGCACTACATCGGCGGCCTGCAGCGCTACATCCCGGCTGCCATGGTGCTGGTGGCACCCTATGTGAACAGCTACCGCCGCCTGTCGCGAAATACTGCAGCACCCATCAACATCGAGTGGGGCTATGACAACCGCACCGTGGGCATCCGCTCGCCGATTTCCTCGCCGGCCGCGCGCCGCGTGGAAAACCGCGTGATAGGCGCCGACGCCAACCCCTATGTGGCCATGGCCATGACGCTGGCCTGCGGCTATCTGGGCATCAAAAACAAGATCAAGCCCAAGCCCGAGATGCGCGGCGACGCCTATCTGGCGCCCTATTCGCTGCCACGCAGCCTGGGGGAAGCACTGGACTGGCTGCGCAAGGAAAGCGATTTGCACGAGGTGTTGGGCAAGGAGTTCATCACCGTCTATTCCGAGATCAAGGAACTCGAATTTGACGAATTCATGAAGGTGATTTCGCCCTGGGAGCGCGAGCATTTGCTGCTCCACGTCTAAGCCCCGCATTCACAGACATTGAAAGAATTTTCATGAGCAAGCCATCTTTTTCATCCCTGATTGCCCCTCCCGCCCTCGTCAGCCGTGCCCAGAGCATGGACACCCAGGCCATTCAGGCCATGGACAGCGCGCATTACATCCATTCGTTTACCGACCATGGCGACCTGGCCACCCGCGGCGCCCGGGTCATGACCCATGCCGAGGGCATTTTTGTGTGGGACTCCGAGGGCAAAAAGGTGCTGGACGGCATGAGCGGCCTGTGGTGCGTGAACGTGGGTTATGGCCGCAAGGAACTGGCCGACGCCGCCTACCAGCAGATGATGACGCTGCCCTACTACAACAGCTTCTTCCAGACCACCAACATCCCTGCCACCAAGTTGGCAGCCAAGCTGGCGTCGCTGGCGCCCACGGTGGGCGAGCGCAGCTTCAAGCACGTGTTTTATTCCAGCAGCGGCAGCGAGAGCAACGACACCAATGTGCGCATGGTGCGCCGCTACTGGGACCTGCTGGGCCAGCCCGAGCGCAAGACCATCATTGGGCGCATCAACGGTTACCACGGCAGCACCATGGCGGGCGCCTCGCTGGGCGGCATGAGCGGCATGCATGCGCAAGGCGACCTGCCCATTCCCAACATCACCCATATTGAGCAACCCTACTATTTTGAGAACGGACTGCCGGGCGAGAGCGAGGCCGACTTTGGCATTCGTGCCGCCGGCTGGCTGGAGACCAAGATTCTGGAGCTGGGCGCCGACAAGGTGGCTGCCTTTATCGGCGAGCCGGTGCAGGGCGCCGGTGGCGTGATTATTCCGCCCGCCACCTATTGGCCCGAGATCCAGCGCATCGTCGACAAGTACGGCATCCTGCTGATCAGCGACGAGGTGATCTGCGCCTTTGGCCGCCTGGGCCACTGGTTTGCCTACGAAAAATTTGGCTACAAGCCCGACCTGGTGACCTTTGCCAAGGGCGTGACCAGCGGCTACATCCCCCTGGGCGGTGTGATGGTGGGCAACCGCGTGGCGGAGGTGCTGATCGAGAAGGGCGGCGAGTTCAACCACGGCTACACCTACAGCGGCCACCCGGTGGCCTGCGCCGTGGCCCTGGCCAACCTGGAGCTGATGGAGCGCGAAAACCTGGTGGGCCGCGTCAAGGACGACA
The DNA here is from genome assembly GCA_903845935.1 of uncultured beta proteobacterium. Taxonomy (GTDB): domain Bacteria; phylum Pseudomonadota; class Gammaproteobacteria; order Burkholderiales; family Burkholderiaceae_C; genus Allorhodoferax. The sequence goes on from CAIMZI010000109.1 coordinate 30,499, forward strand.
TCGGCCCCTATCTGGCTCAGCGCTTTGCCGAGCTCAATAGCCATCCGCTGGTGGGCGTGGCCGAGACCTGTGGCTTCGCCGCCGGACTGGTCTTGGTAAAGAACAAGGCGACGATGCAGGCTTTTGATTCGGAACTGGGCGTGGGCATGGTCTGTCGCGGCCACTGCTTTGGCAACGGACTGATCATGCGCGCCGTCGGCGACCGCATGATCATTGCGCCGCCGCTGGTGATGACGCACGCGCAAATCGACGAAATGATGGCCTTGATCGTTAAATGCCTGGACCTGACCTATGCCGATGTGCAAAAAAATGGCTGGTTGGCATAGGGATTGCATGTAGTCCTTTTGGGTCCGCGCAGCATTACCATGGTGCATCTTTTTCAAAGCAACATACCTTTCAGGAGAATAAATTGTTGAATCTTTCCAGTCTTAAATGGGTGAGCAGGCTCCTAGGCGGGATGGCAGTTGCGGGTCTGATGACCTTTGTTGCAACGGCTGCCTTGGCCGACGAAGAAAAAGTGCTGAATATTTACAATTGGTCGGACTACATTGCCGAAGACACGATTGCCAATTTTGAGAAAGAGACCGGCATCAAAGTGCGCTACGACACCTTTGACAGCAATGAGACCTTGCACGCCAAAATGGTGGCCGGAAAAACCGGTTACGACATCGTTGTGCCTTCCTCCAACTGGGGCAAGGTGCAGGGCGAGGGTGGTCTGCTGATGAAGCTCGACAAGAGCAAGATCACGACCTACGGCAATCTGGATCCCTTCGTCATGGACCAGTTGAAGAAAATGGACCCGGGCAACCAGTACCTGGCGCCCTGGCTTTGGGGCGTCACCACGGTGGGCATCAACGTCAACAAGCTCAAGGCCGCGCTGGGCAATCTGCCGATGCCGGAAAATGCCTGGGACCTGATCTTCAAACCGGAATACGCCAGCAAGGCCAAGTCCTGCGGCATCTCGGTGCTGGACTCGGGTGATGAAATTTTTCCCGCCGCCCTGCGCTACCTGGGCAAGCCGCCCTACAGTAAAAGCCCGGCCGACTACCAGGAAGCGGCCGCTATGCTGAAGACCATTCGCCCCTATATCTCGCTGTTTTCATCCTCCGGATACATCAACGACCTGGCCAGCGGTTCGCTGTGCCTGGTGGTGGGCTGGAGCGGCGACATAGGCATTGCCAAGTCGCGTGCCAAGGAGGCCAAAAATGGCGTGCTTGTGGAAACCCTGATTCCCAAAACCGGAGCTGTGCTGTTCTTTGACACCATGGCCATTCCCGCCGATGCCACCCATGTGCAAAATGCCTACAAATGGATGAGCTACATCTACCGGCCCGAGGTCAATGCCGCCATGGTGAACAAGGTGCACTACGCCAACCCCATACCTTCCTCTGCCAAGTTCATTGCGGCGGAAACGCTCAACGACAAGACCGTTTTCCTGGGCAAGGAAGACCTGGCCAAGATGGTGCCACCGGACGCGGTGAACAACGACATCCGACGCGTTCGCACGCGCTTGTACACGAGCTTCAAGACCGGTCTCTGACATGGCGAATCCATCCCATCCGATGCTTGTCAAGTCTGCAGACCAGCGCTTTGTCCACATAGACCGGCTGATCAAGCGTTTTGATGACGTGGCTGCGGTGGACGAGGTGTCGGTGGATATTGCCAAGGGTGAAATCTTTGCCCTGCTGGGTTCCTCCGGCTGCGGCAAATCGACCCTGCTGCGCATGTTGGCAGGCTTTGAGACACCGACGACGGGCACGATTGAGCTCGATGGCGTGGACATTGCCAGCATGCCGCCGTATGAGCGGCCGATCAACATGATGTTTCAGTCCTATGCCTTGTTCCCGCACCTGACGGTCTGGGAAAACGTGGCCTTTGGACTCAAGCGCGAAGGCATGCCCACCAAGGAAATTGGCGACCGGGTCGAGTCCATGCTCAACATCGTGCAGCTCAAGCCCTATGCCAAGCGCAAGCCCCACCAGTTGTCCGGCGGCCAGCAGCAGCGCGTGGCACTGGCACGCTGCCTGGCCAAGAGCCCCAAGCTGCTCTTGCTCGACGAGCCGCTGGGCGCACTGGACCGCAAGCTGCGCGAGCAAACCCAGTTTGAACTGCACAACATCATCAAGAAGGTGGGCGTGACCTGCGTGCTGGTGACGCACGACCAGGAAGAGGCCATGACCATGGCCGACCGCATCGCGGTGATGAGTTCCGGACGCTTTATGCAGGTGGGCAAGCCACACGAAATTTATGAAACGCCGAGCTGCAAGTTTGTGGCCGACTTCATTGGCAATGTCAATCTGTTTGACGGCAAGCTGGTGGAAGATGAGTCGGACCATTGTGTGGTGGCCTCTGAGCACGGCCGCTTCTATCTGGACCACGGCATCACCGGCACCCAGGGCATGGACCTGACGGTTGCCGTGCGGCCCGAAAAAATCAATTTGTCGCGCACCCCGCCCGCGGACACATCGCAAAATTGCTTCAAGGGCATCATCAGCGACAGCGGTTATTTTGGCAGTTTTTCGCTGTACCGCATGACGCTGGCCGGTGGCCGAAGGCTGCAAATCCAGATCACCCACCAGCACCGACACATCGAATTGCTCAGCGACGGCGAGGAGGCTTATGCCAGCTTCGCGCCCGACTCGCTGGTGGTTCTGAGCTCCTGAGCCATGAACATGCTGCAGCCGATAAAAATGCTGGCTAGCCTGCGTCGACTCAACTGGGGTCGTTTGGCTGTGATCGGCATCCCCTATGTGTTCCTGATCCTGTTGTTCACCATTCCGTTTTTGGTGGTGTTGCGCTTGAGCATTACCGAAATGGACGGCGTCCATATCATGGATCTGAGCAGCTATGCCGATGGCATGTTGACGTTCAAGATCAAGCTCTCCAACTATCTCTTTTTAACCTCAGACCCGCTCTACATTGAGACCTATATCTCGTCGCTGAAGTTTGCTGCCATCAACACGCTGATCTGTCTGGCCATCGGTTATCCCTTCGCCTATTTCATGGCGCGCTCACCGGCCAACGCCAGGCCGGCCCTGCTGATGCTGGTGTCGCTGCCGTTCTGGACGTCGTACCTGTTGCGCGTTTATGCCTGGAAGGGCCTGCTCGATGACAACGGCGTGTTCAACAACCTCATGATGGGCCTGCACCTGATTGATGAGCCGATCAAGATGATGCACACCAGTTTTTCCATGATGCTGGGCATGGTCTACACCTATTTGCCGTTCATGATTTTGCCGCTCTACGCCAACCTGGCAAAAATGGATTTGCGCCTGCTGGAAGCCGCCAAGGACCTGGGCGCCACGCCCTTCAAAACCTTCTGGCTGATTACCGTGCCGCTGTCCAAGAACGGCATCATTGCGGGCTCCATGCTGGTTTTTATTCCCAGCGTCGGCGAATATGTGATTCCGGAATTGTTGGGCGGCCCCAGCACCTTGATGATTGGCCGCGTGCTGTGGGACGAGTTCTTCAGCAACAACGACTGGGCCATGGCCTCTGCCGTGGCCGTCAGCATGGTGTTGCTGATTCTGCTGCCCCTGGTGATCTTCAACAAATACCAGGCCCAAGACGGCGCTGTCAAGGGAGCGTAAAGCATGGACAGCCGCATCGGAAAAATCTGGCTCACCCTGGGCTATCTGTTTCTGTATCTGCCGATCTTCACCCTGATCGCGTTTTCTTTTAACGACTCCAAGATGGTGACGCTGTGGGGCGGCTTCACCTTCAAATGGTATGGGCTGATTGCGCACGACACCGAGGTGATTGACGGACTCAAGCTGTCGCTGAAAATTGCGCTGCTGTCGGCCAGCAGCTCGGTGGTCCTGGGCATGCTGGCTGCCTTTGCCATGGTCAAGTACAAGAAGTTTGTCGGCCGCACCTCCTTTATCGCGCATATCAACGCGCCGCTGGTGGTGCCCGAAGTGATTACCGGGCTGTCGCTGCTCTTGTTTTTTGTGATGTGCCAGCGCGTGTTCGGCGCGCCTGACCGCGGCCTGTTCACCATCTGGGCTGGCCACACCTCGGTCGGCATGGCCTATGCGGCGGTGGTCATCCAGTCGCGTCTGATGGAAATGGACAAGTCACTGGAAGAGGCCGCCATGGATCTGGGTTGCCGCCCGTTCCAAGTGTTCAGGCTGGTGACCTTTCCCATGATCGTGCAATCCCTGGCCTCGTCCTGGTTGCTGACCTTCACGATTTCGCTGGACGATGTGGTGGCCACGGCCTTTTTGTCTGGCCCGGGCTCCACCACCTTGCCCATCATCATCCTGTCGCGGGCTCGCCTGGGCCTGAATCCCACCATCAACGTGATTGCTACGATCACGGTGGCGGTGGTATCGGTAGGCGTCCTGGCCGGAAGCCTTTGGATGAGCCGCCAGGAACGCAGGCGCGCCGCCGAGCAGGCCGCAGCCTATCGGGAAGGCGTGTCGATGGAAGCCTTGCCAGCATGATTCATTGGTTTTTAACTTGGAGGACTTGATATGAAATTGAGAGACACGGTGGTTGCGATGGCGTTGGCTTTTCCATTCCTTGCCAGCGCGCAAAGCAGCGCGCAGTTGCAAAGTGAAATCGAGATCCTGAAGGCGCAGGTCAAGGAACTCCAGGACCTGATCAGGGGAAAGGCTGCTGCGCCCACCGTGGCCGAAGCACCTCCCGCGGTGGAACTGGAAGAGTTCAATCGCATCAAGACCAAGGTCGAGGCCGCCGACGACGTGTCCAACAGCAACGGCATGAAGGGCCTGCGCATCAGCGGCGGCATTGACCCTGTGTATATCTGGAACCAGAACAAGAACACCAGTTCATTTGCCTTTGGGAATAACTTTGCGCCCATCAACGGCAGCAGTGAGATGTACTCCTACGACAATTCCTATTTTGGAATGGCGTACATCGATTTCCAGAAGGAGATGGAGGGAGGAAGCAAACTGCGTCTGACGCTGGCGCCGACCAAAAGCGTGGCATCCGGATTCAGTGGCAGCATCATCCAGGAAGCCTCCGCCTCCATACCACTGACCGACTCACAAACCCGTTTGATGGTCGGGCAAATGGGCGATGTATCGGGATACGAGCCAACACTTAATCCCTATTCGGGTGCCAACAGCATCACCAGCAATCAGCTCTATCCTGGCTATGCAGAATACTTCGTCACAAAAAATTTGCTGTTTGATTTCACCGCCGCCAATTTTTACACCGGTGTCG
>CAIMZI010000110.1 GCA_903845935.1 uncultured beta proteobacterium
CTCAGAGCGGAAGGTTCAGGCTCAGACCCAGGGTCCAGTTTTGCGGCAGGCCCGGCTCGTAATACTGGGACGAACTCTGGTTGACGATGACCGAGCCTACATAGCGCTCGTCGCCCACATTGTTGACACGCGCATAGGCCGTAAGTGCGCCTTTGCCCAGACTCCAGCGCTGGCTGGCACTCAGGTTGAAAACCGTGTGGCCGTCGGCCGATTCGGTATTGGTGTCGTTGGCATAGATGCGCCCGGCCTGCACCAGCTCCACGCCCAGACGCAAGCCCTGCTTGGCGGCAGCTGCGGGCTCGCTGGTCCAGGCCAGCTCGGAGAACAGGTAGGACTGGGGAATGCCGGGCAACTGCTTGCCCGAGGCGATTGCCGTGCTGCCACTGGTAAAGGCCTGCGAATAATGCGCGTCAATCATGGAAGCCGATGCGTTAAGGGCGACATGTTCTGTGATTTGCGTGTTTCCAGACAGTTCCCAACCGCTGCGCGAGGTGCCGGGTGCGTTTTTGTAGGCGGTCTGGCCACTGACGCTGCGCGAGGTCACGATCTCGTCCACGGTATCAATTTGGTAGAGCGCAAAGTCGACGCGTGACCTGGGGTTGGGGACCCACTTGGTGCCGACTTCGTAGTGCTGGCTGCTGGAGGCATTCAACGTCGGATTGAACTGCCCGATGACGGTAGCCGCAGGCCCCAGCTTGTAAGCCATCTCGGCCAGCGTCGGTGTCTCAAAGCCCTTGCCATAGTTGGCATACAGGTTTAGCTGGTCCGTGGCGTGCCAGGTGAAGCCCAGCACCGGGCTGGTCGCCTGGTACGAGACGTTGCCGGACCCGTCATTGCCATCGCCCAGGTAATAGTCGTCGCTGACAAAGCGCACCAGACTTTGGCGCAGGCCGGTGCTGAGCGACAGTGTGTCGGTCAGCAGGGCCGTGCCCTGCACAAACCAGTCGCTGTTTTCAGATTGGTTGTCTTCGCTGCGCGTGGGTGCGCCCGTTTTCTGGCCTGCCAGTGTGGCCCCGCCCTGGCGGTACTCGCGCGAACGGTCGAATTCATAGCCGGCCGCCCACTCCAGCGGCGTACCTGCCCACACGGCGCGCTCGTTGTATTGCATGCCCACTCCAAAGTAGGCCCGGTTCAGGCCGGTCCAAAGACCATTGGCGTTGGTCACTGGCGTGGCGGCCTGGTACTGCAGGTTGTCGCGCGTGCCGTAATAGGCATGACCGGTGATAGAGCGGTCCTGGTCGATGGTGTAGGTGGCGGAACTGCCGAGCTGGTTTTGCAGCACGGTCTTGCGTGTCTGGAATTTGCTGGCACCGCTGCCGGCCTGGGTCGGATCGGCGATGAGTTGTGCCCGCGTCAGGCCCAGCGGGTCCAGGGCCAACGGCATGTCAAACTGGTTGAACACCAAGTTGACATGCATTTGCTCAGTCAGGTCAAAGCCCAGTTTCCCGTTGAACTGCTTGCGTTCGGTGGCGCTGTTGGCGCGGTAGCCGTCAATGCTCATGGTGCTGTAGTCGGCCATGATGCCGACCGTGCCGAGCGTGTCGCCCATTTGGTAGTCGGCGCGGTGCAGGCCGTAGGAGCCCACAAAATACTGGTAGCCCAGCTCGGCCTCCGTGGGCGCAGCCTTGCTAAAGGCCTGGATGACGCCGCCGGACGAATTGCCATAAAGCTGGGCCATGGGGCCGCGCAGCACTTCGATGTGGTCGGTGGAGGTCAGACTGATGGAGGAGCCCTGGCCCTGGCCGTCCGGCGTGGTGGCGGGGATGCCGTCAATCAGCAGGCGGATACCGCGAATGCCGAAGGCCGCGCGGGCGCCAAAGCCGCGAATCGAAAGTTGCAGATCCTGGGCATAGTTCTGCCGGTCCAGAATGGTCAGGCCCGGCACGCGGTTGAGTGATTCCGACAGGTTGACCTGGGGGCCTGCGCCCTGAATGGTCTCGCGTCCCACACTTTGCACCGAGGCGGGTGCGTCAAAGCTGCGCTGTTCGCTGCGTGAGGCGGACACCACCACCTCGTCCAGGGTTTGCGCCA
>CAIMZI010000111.1 GCA_903845935.1 uncultured beta proteobacterium
ACAGCTTGAGCAGATCCTTGGCCGGGGGCGTGGCGTGCACCAGCAGCGCCTCGGCATTGGACACCGTGACGCAGACCGGCAGGCTGTCCAGCGACAAGCGAATACGCTGGTTAAAGGTGGCGGCGGCCGCCGCGTCTTGCAAGGATTTCTGCACCCTGCCAATCGCTTCGCTGATGCGCGCCTTGTCTCCGGGCATGGGCGGCATGACGGCGTCGAGCCGACCTTCGGCATAGGCGCTGACGGTGGACACCACCTTGAGCGTGTCGTCGATATGCGAGCGCACCAGGGTGTTGATGGATTCGCCCATGCTGCGATAGGCGCCCTCCAGTTCGGCCACCGGCATGCGGTAGTCCAGCATGCCGGTGGCATGTTGGCGCGCCATCTCGGCCTGCTCTACTTCAAACTGCTGCAGAGTCGATTGCATTCTGGCCAGAGGCGCCAGCAACTGACCGATTTCACTTTCGTCCACCTCAATCGGTGTATCCACTCGGCCCGAGGCCACCTGATTAGCCACCGCCAGCGCCTTGTTCAAAGGCCGCGTGATGCTGACAATCACCAGCCATGCCAGCAACACCGCAGCCAACACCGTCAGCGCCACCAGCACCATTGCGGTCTGCAGAATATGGTCGGCGGTTTGCACCGTAGCGCCGACCTGTTGCTGCATTTGCTCCACCTGCGTTTTGACAAAGGGCGCCAGCAGCTTTTGCAACTCGTCACTGGCCGCGTCAAACCCACCCATTTGCTTGTTGCCAAGCTCCGGGCCTCCGGCCACATAGGCTTGCGCCATGGCCTTGCCGATCTGAAAGTAGCGTGCCGCACCGGCGCGTATCGCGTCAACACGCTGGACCGACGGTTTGTCGTCGAGCAATTTGAAATGTTTTTCGAACTCGTTCAGCGACACATTGAGAGTGTCGAAATTTTCTTGTGCGTTCTTGAAGCCGTCATCCATTCCGTCCAGACCACGGGTGGCCGACACATCGGAAAGAAACTGCTGTATTTGCACCACGTTCTTGTCCATGGCTGCAGCAAGCAGCGCGTATTTCACGCTTTCGTCAGACACCTTCACCATGCCCTGCTTGACCTCGGTGAGTTGGGTGCTGAGCCACCAAGTAAAACCAATAAACAAAACGATTGGCAGGGCAAATCCCAGCAGTATCCTAGTGCGGATGGAGGTTTTCATAGTTTTATGCGTGTTCGACCAGTTCGGCCATTTCAGTAATGTCCAGGGCGCGCTCGGGCGCCAGGATCACGATAAATTCCCCACCCACCTTGCCGATGCCGTGTATGAATTCGCGCCGGATGGAGCTGCCAAACTGCGGCGCCGGCTCGACATTGGCCTGTGCAATGTCTATGACCTCGCTGACCGCATCCACCAGCAGGCCCAGCTCCACCTTTTCATCGGCGCTCACCGAGTCAAAAATAATGATGCAGGTCTTCTTGCCGATCTGGGCGCGGGCACGGCCAAAGCGCGACTGCAAATCGATCACCGGCACCACGGAGCCGCGCAAGTTGATAACACCGCGCACAAAGTCAGGCATCAGCGGCACCATGGTCATGCTGCCGTGCTGGATGATTTCGCGCACGCAGCGGATGTCCATGGCGAAGACCTCGTCGCCCAGGGTGAAGGTCAGATACTGGAGCGCCGGACCGTGGTCGGCCTTGGCGTCGGGTTGGTTGGCAATTTCGTCAAACATGGTTCTGGCTCAGTAAGGACGGAAGTTCGAAGACCCGCCGCCGCGCACCGGTGCCGGGCTGAGCGTGGATGCCAGGCGCGGTGCAGTCCCACGGCGCTGGACCGGCTCATGGCGGCTGGGGGGCAGGACGGCGCCGGAGGCGGTATCAAAAAAGGCCACTGACTGCTGCAACTGTTCGGCCTGGCCGCTCAGTTCTTCGCTGGTGGCGGCCAGCTGTTCCGAGGCCGAAGCGTTTTGCTGCGTGGCCTTGCTGAGCTGACCCATGGCGCCACCAATCTGCAGCACCGAATCGCTTTGCTCGGCGCTGGCGGCGGCAATTTCTTGCACCAGTTCGCTGGTTTTCTGAATGCTGGGAACAATCGCCTGGAGCAAGCGCCCGGCGCGTTCGGCGGTAGACACGCTGTTGCCCGCCAGGTCGCCAATTTCACGCGCTGCCTGCTGGCTGCGCTCGGCCAGTTTGCGCACCTCGGCGGCCACCACTGCAAAACCCTTGCCGTGTTCACCGGCCCGTGCGGCCTCAATGGCGGCGTTGAGCGCCAGCAGATTGGTCTGGTATGCAATGTCGTCGACGATACCGATCTTGGAGGCGATCTGCTTCATGGCGGTGACGGTCTGGCTGACGGCACCGCCACCCTCCTGCGCCTCGGTGCTGGTCTTGGTTGCCATGCCTTCGGTGACGCGGGCGTTGTCGCTGTTTTGCGCAATCGAGGCCGACATCGCATCGATAGACGCCGTGGTTTCTTCCACGCTGGCCGCCTGTTCGCTGGCGGCCTGCGACAGCGATTGCGCCGTGGCCGACACCTGGTTGGCGGCACCGGTGAGCGCATCCGCAGCGCTGCGCACCTCGTCAATGATTTCTGCCAGTTTGGCAAAGCTGCTGTTGGCGTCTTGCTTGACCTGGTTGAATGCTCCCTGCATGTCGCGCGTGATGCGCTGGGTCAGCTTGCCGTCGGCCAGGCCCGAGAACATGCGCGCCATGTCTTCCACGACGGCGCCGAGCTTTTCGCTGGTTTCGTTGGCGTCTTGTTTGAGATTGCCGAAGGTGCCCACGTAGTCGCGCGTGATGCGCTGGCTCAGGTCTCCCTCCGACAGACCACCCATGACACGCCCCACATCGGCAAAAATAACCGAGGTGGTTTCCATCAGCGCATTGACGCCTGAACACAGGGCTTCGATAGGTCCACTCAGACCCTGCATGGCAATGCGCTGGCTGAGGTCGCCGACCTGCGCCGCCGAGGTCACGCGGTTGGCCTGCTCCACCGCGTTCTTGAGCATATTGGCCACAGTGACTTCGGTGGTGACGTCGGTGGCGATCTTGACGATCTTGACCACGCGGCCCATTTCGTCGGTCACCGGCGCATACACCGCCTGCAGAAACACTTCCCTGCCCGATTTGGCCATGCGCCTGAAGACCGCGCTCTGCGCCTGGCCCTGGTTCAGATCGGCCCAAAACTGCTGGTAACTGGGCGCACCACTGGTCTCGGACGCGCAGAACATGCGATGGTGCTTGCCCTGGATGTCGGCGAGTTGGTAGCCCATGGCCTGTAAAAAGCGGGGGTTGGCGCTGAGCACATGGCCGCCCAGATCAAACTCGATGTAGGCGTAGGAAGCGTCGATGGCCGCCAGAATGCCGCGCGCGTTTTGGCGCTCGATTTCGACCTCGGTGATGTCGTAGCGCACACCTAGGTATTTCATGGGTTTGCCGTTGTCGCCCAGAATCGGCGCGATCACCGCATCCACGTAATAGGGCGTGCCGTCCTTGGCGCGGTTCTTCACAATGCCGCGAAAGATCTCGCCACGGCCAATGGTGGACCACATTTCCTTGAACACCGCCTTGGGCATGTCCGGGTGGCGCGTGGTGCTGTGAGGCTGGCCCAGCAACTCCTTGCTGCTGTACTTGGAGACCGCCATGAACTTGTCATTGATGCTGAGAATGTCGCCCTTTTTGTCGCCCTCAGAGACGATGCTGGTCAGGTTCATGATGTCGGTGCGCACCTTGAGCTCAGCCTCGAGTTCGACAATGCGCCGCTGCATCGCGGCGCCATGGAACATCCGCCCCCACCATGAGGATTGACTAGACGACATGGATCCAACTCCTTGATTTGATATTGCTTATCAACAAACTGTTTACCCCGCCAAGGCCAGCAGGTCCGTGCCGGTAATCAGCTCGCCCAGCGACACCACGTCCAGAATCAGCGCCACTTCACCATTGCCCAAAATGCTGGAGCCGGAAATGCCACGCAGGGTTTTGAACAAACGACCCAGCGGCTTGATGACGGTCTGGTTCTGACCCAGCAGCACTTCCACCTCAATCCCGTATTTGCCACGCGGCGAATGCACCACCACCACGCTGACGCGTTCGGGCAGATCCGACTCCACCGAATACAGGGTACGCAATCGCACCACCGGCAACACCGCGCCACGCAGCTCCAGACAGTGGCGGCCGCGCTCATCGACGCGCACGTGTTCGCCCCCTGACTCGATCACTTCGACCACGGCCTCCAGCGGCAACACGAATTTGGATGCGCCCACACCGACCATGAAACCGTCGATGATGGCCAGCGTCAGCGGCAGGCGAATATCCACCTGCAGGCCCTTGCCCGGATTGCTGTTGAGGCGGATGCTGCCGCGCAAGGCCTCGATATTGCGGCGCACCACATCCATGCCGACACCCCGACCCGACAGGTTGGTGACCTGCTCGGCGGTGGAAAAGCCGGGCTCGAATATCAACATGTGGATGTCGTCATCCGGCGGCACCACGCCCTGCTCCACCAGCCCTCGATTCCAAGCCCGCTGCAGCACGCGCTCGCGGTTGATGCCGCGGCCGTCGTCTTCAATGCGGATCAGAATGGCACCGGTTTCGTGGCGTGCACTCAGCACCAGCTTGCCAGCGGCCGGTTTGCCAGCGGACAGGCGTTCCTGCGCCGTTTCCAGCCCATGGTCCAGCGAATTGCGCACGAGGTGCATCAGCGGATCGGCGATCTTCTCGACCATGGATTTGTCGAGCTCGGCGTCGCCGCCCACGATTTCAAAATTGACTTCCTTGCCCAGGCTGGAGGCGGTGTCGCGCACCACGCGGCGAAAACGGCTGAAGGTCTCGCCCACCGGCACCATGCGCAGGCCCAGGGTGCCGTTGCGAATCTCTTCGATCAGACCGTTCATGTGCAGGTTGGCCTCGATCAGCGCCTCGCCATGGGTTTCGCGCGCCAGCAGCGTGGCACCGGCACCGGCAATCACCAGTTCGCCCAGCAGGTTGATGACTGCGTCCAGGCGGTCGGCCTGGACCCGGATATAGCGCTCCTCAGAGGGCGCAGACTCGCGCAACTTTTGCTGTTTGCCCAGGGCCGCCGCCACCACTTCGGGTGCCACGCCGGCCTGCGCCTCCAGCAGGTCGCCAATCTTGGACTTGGCCACAGCCGGCATGCCGCGGCTGGACTCCTGCGTGCTCAGCACCTGGGTCAGCTTGTCCTGCGTAAGCGCCCCCACCGACACCAGCATGTCGCCCAGACGCGGTGTGCCCGGCATATCCTCCAGGGCACGCGCCATCTTCTGGTCGGCGGTTTCTGGCGCCACCACGTCGAGTTCGCAGTCGTCCATCACAAAGCTGAAGGCACCCTCAATGTCCTCGCGGCTGGCCTTGGTCTTCAACTGCATGCTGAAGCTGAGGTAACAGCTTTCCGGATTGAGATTCACCAGGGGCGGCACCGCATCCGAGCCGCAGCGCACCGAAACCACCTCGCCCATGCCGCCCAAATAGCGGGCGATGGACAGCGGGTCCATGCCGTTGCGAAAGGTTTCCACGCCAAAACGGGCAGAAATATTCCAGATCGCTTCGGCACCGGGCTTGGCGGCCGGCCCGGCACTGACAGCAGCAGCCTGCGACGCTGGCGCCTGACCGGCTTCGGTCAGGGCGCGCAACTGCACCACCAGATCGGCGCGCAAGTCCTTTTGCTCGGGCGTGTCGGCGCTCTCATCGGCGGCGGTGTCGACCAGAAACTTGATCTGGTCATTGCATTGCAGCAGCAGGGTGCTGATGTCCGGATTCAGGGCCAGCTCGCCCTCACGCATCTTGTCGAGCAGGGTCTCCACATGGTGGGTAAATTCCACCACCCGGTTCAGACCAAAGATGCCGGCCGAGCCCTTGACGGTGTGAGCACAGCGAAACAACGAATCCAGCAGTTCGCGGTTGTCGGGCTGCTCCTCGAGTTCGAGCAACAGGATTTCTATGGCTTCAATCTGTTCGGCCGCTTCGCTGATAAAGGCCGGCATGGCCTGCGCGATAAAGGCCAGGTCTGCGTCCATGCTCATTGGGTTGCTCCGGTCTTGAGGGTTCGGCCGTCCAGCCATTTACCAAGGCCAAGGGTGCGGCAGGCGGCCATAAACGGCACACTGGCTTCCACCAGATGCCAGGGCAGGTCGCCGTTGGCAAGTGCTGCCAGCAGTTGCAGGCCGGAGCCATCGACCTCGGCCACATCGCGCGCAGAAACCTCCAGCAGGTCACGCCCCTCGGCCGTCTGCTCGGCCACCCAGGCCAGCAGGGCGTCGCGGGTTTCCAGCGCGCTGTAGATGTTCAACTCGGCAGGCAATTCAAACCGTTCAGCCATGGTATCTCCCTGATCGCGTTGCGGACCCGGACAGCCCGATTGCGGGCGCCGCGTCCTGGGGTAACTACTTTAGGTGCACAGCTTGGACACCGCATTGACCAGTTGGGTGGGCGCAAAGGGCTTGACCATCCAGGCCTTGGCACCAGCAGCCTTGCCCTGTTCCTTTTTCTCTTCCTGGCTTTCGGTGGTCAGCATCAGAATGGGCAGGAATTTGTAGGCCGGCAACTGCTTGGCCGCCTTGACAAACTCAATGCCATTCATGATCGGCATGTTGACGTCACACACCACCATATTGATGGTGCGACCGTCCAACAGCGCCAGAGCGGCCTGGCCGTCGCCAGCCTCCAACACGTTGTAGCCAGCGCCCGTCAGAGCCATCTTCACCACTTGGCGCAAGCTGGCCGAGTCGTCCACTACCAAAATCGTCTTTGCCATATCCACCTCTTAGAAAAATGTCGTTTCGTTGTCTGCATCCGCGCCTGAGTCTGCGCCACCGTGGTGGTTGTGTCGCTGTTCAGCCATGGCGTATTGGTCTTCCAGTCGTGCCAGCCAGGCCTGCAGCTCCGGGGTATCGGCGGCCCGCCCGGCCACTGCATCCTGCAAGCGGGCCATGTCGGACTCCAGCAGGGCAATCATCTGGCTGATGCGGTCCTGGTACTGAAAGCCGATGTACATGCGCTCCACCTGCGCGGCCACGGCCTCGGTCTCATGAGAGAAGGGACGGTTGATTTGCTCAATGGCATGTACGGCGTCGCGCACCAAGGTCAAGGCGGCATCGATAGCAGCAGCGCCGCCTGCAGACACGGCAGGGTCAGCGCGTAAAGGCGCCAAGGCCTGCGCGCAGGCCTGCTCCAGACCGATGACGGTGCCATCCACGGGACTAAGTGCTGCGGTAATCTGCTGGGACTGAAGCTGCGCCGATTGCAGATGCGGACTCAGGGCCGCGAAGGCCTGCATCATCTCGGATACAGCGGTTTCGGATTGCGCCCGCGATGCCGCCAAATGGCGCGCCCACACCGGGAAGACTCCGGCGCAGAGCTCGACCAGCGGTTGGGCCGTATCCGCTGCGACAGCTTGTTCTGAGGGTATGGGCATCCCGATAGATAAAGTATTTTCTTGCATGGTAGCGCCAAAAAGCCGACCTGGGAATTCTGGAACCTGCGTTTGCCTGCAGGCACCGCAATCCCAGTCCATTTTTGTTGATCCAGCCCCCAGTATTCCGCGAATTTGGCGGGTCAAGGCGGAATACGCGCTATTTAATTTGCGGCACGCCGCGTCAGGATCTCAAAGGCCGGCAGGGTCTTGCCTTCCAGCACTTCCAGAAAGGCGCCACCGCCGGTGGAAATATAGCCAATTTTGTCCTCAATGCCGTACTTGGCAATCGCCGCCAGGGTGTCGCCGCCACCGGCAATCGAAAACGCGCTGGACTCGGCAATCGCGTGGGCAATCGTCTTGGTGCCGTTCTCAAAGGCGGGGAACTCGAACACACCCACCGGGCCATTCCAGACGATGGTGCCGGCAGATTTCAGCTGGTCTGCGAGAAGCTGGGCGGTGACCGGACCGATGTCCAGAATCAGGTCGTCGTCTTCCACTTCGGTGGCCAGCTTGGTGGTGGCAACGGCGTCAATGGCAAAGCTCTTGGCGGTGACCACGTCGGTGGGAATGGGCACGGCAGCACCGCGGGCACGCATGGCCTCGATCACGGCGGTGGCCTCGGCCAGCAGATCGGGCTCGGCCAGGCTCTTGCCAATCTTCAAACCTGCGGCCAGCAGGAAGGTGTTGGCAATGCCGCCGCCCACAATTAGCTGGTCCACATTGGCGGCCAGGGCCTTCAGAATGGTCAGCTTGGTCGAGACCTTGGAGCCGGCGACGATGGCCACCAGCGGGCGCTTCGGGTTCAGCAGGGCCTTGGTGATGGCGTCCATTTCAGCGGCCAAGAGCGGGCCGGCGCAGGCAATCGGCGCAAACTCTGCAATGCCGTAGGTGCTGGCCTCGGCGCGGTGGGCGGTGCCAAAGGCGTCGTGCACAAAGATGTCGCACAGGGCAGCCATTTTCTTTGCCAGCTCTTCATTGTTCTTCTTCTCGCCCTTGTTGACGCGGCAGTTTTCCAGCATCACCAGTTGACCCGGCGCCACGCTGACTCCATCCACCCAATCGGCCAGCACGGGAATTTCGCGGCCCATCAGCTCGCCCATGCGGCGCGCCACAGGTGTAAGCGAGTCTGCGGGCTTGAAAGCGCCCTCGGTTGGACGACCCAGATGCGAGGTGACCATGACGGCGGCGCCGGCCTTCAGGGCCATCTCTATACAGGGCACACTGGCACGGATGCGCGTGTCTTCGGTGATGTTGCCGGCGGCGTCCTGCGGCACATTCAGGTCGGCGCGGATAAACACGCGTTTGCCGGCAACTTTGCCCTGGGCGCACAGATCGGAGAAGCGGATAACGTTCATGGAGTCACCTTGTTTGGAAGATCAAAAAGCGAATGCGGATTGTAGAAGCCGAGGCCGGCCGACTTACTGACACGGATCAAGGCGTGAGGCCGACCGGCAGCCCCAACTGCATGCCGGGCTGAAGCTCGAAGCCGCGCAGAAAGTCGGCCACCGCCAGGCGCTTGCCGCCGGGGCGCTGCAACTCTTGCAGCAGCACAATGCCTTCGCCTGTCGCCACGGCAATGCCGGACGTTTCCACGGCAAGCACCCTGCCCCCGGGCTCGCCGCTGCACGACGGACCCGGCTTGGCACGCCAGACCTTGATGGTCTCGCCAGTCAGCACCGTACTGGCACCGGGAAAGGGGTTGAAGGCACGCACCCGGCGACAGATCGTCCCAGCGTCCAGGCTCCAGTCGATGGCGGCCTCGTGCTTTTCGATCTTGTGGGCATAGGTTACGCCCACTGCGGGTTGAGGCGTGACCTGCAGTCGGCCTTGGGTCGCCAGCTCCAATGCGCCGACGATCAGGCCGGCGCCCAGCTCGGCCACCTTGTCATGCAGGCTGGCGGTGTTGTCGTCGGCCTCAATGGGCAGTGCCTGCTGCAGCAGCATGTCGCCGGTGTCCAGGCCCACATCCATTTGCATGATGGTGACACCGGTGTGGCTGTCTCCGGCCTCAATGGCGCGGTGAATTGGCGCGGCACCGCGCCAGCGCGGCAGCAGCGAGCCATGAATATTCAGGCAACCCAGGCGTGCCCTGCCATCGGCGTGTGGCGCTTCCATGGCGTCCAGCACCCATTGCGGCAGGATCAGGCCGTAGGCAGCCACCACCATGACGTCGGCGTCTGCCGCCAAAATGGCTTCGCGTGCAGCGGCAGCGTCTACGGCATATTTGCCGTCCAGACGCAGCCCCGCCGGTTGCGCCACCGGCAACTCATGCGCCAGGGCATATTGCTTGACGCTGGAGGCCTGCAACTTCATGCCGCGCCCCGCCGGGCGGTCCGGCTGGCTCAGCACCAGCACTATTTCTGCACCGGCAGCATGGATGCGCTCCAGCGCCACGCGGGCGAATTCCGGCGTACCGGCAAAAATAACTTTGAGCGGTCTATCCGCCGACGGCTTCAACGCGATTCCTCACGCTGCAATTTCATCATCTTGGTCTTGATGCGGTTGCGCTTGAGCGGCGACAGGTATTCCACAAAAACCTTGCCCAGCAAATGGTCCATCTCATGCTGGATGCAGACCGCCAGAAGCTCCTCGGCCTCAATGCGGCGGCTGGCACCGGTTTCGTCCAGCGCGCTCACATGCACCGCGTCATGGCGCACCACGCCATCGTAAATTCCGGGCACCGACAGACAGCCCTCCTCATTCAGATGCGTGGCTTCGCTCTTCCAGACAATTTCGGGATTGATCAGCACCAGGGGCTGGTCGCGTTCCTCCGATGTGTCGATGACGATGACGCGCTCATGCACATCCACCTGGGTGGCGGCCAGGCCTATGCCCTTGGCCTCGTACATGGTGACAAGCATGTCGGACACCAGGGTCTGGATGCGCGCATCCACGGCGCCAACCGATTTAGCAACCGTCAGCAACTTCGGGTCGGGATAACAAAGAATGGGTAATAGAGCCATGGTTTTCACAAAAGGATTCCGCTATTTTCGCTACTTTTGCCTGTGGCGTTTTGGGGCGCCATCCAAAATCGTGGCTGCACCCAGGGCTTAGGCGCAAAATCGTGCGTAAACTCTCCAGTCAACACCCGGGACGGCAGCACGATATGACGATATTCCTCAAGGCGAAATCCAAACTGGCGTGGGCCACGCTGACGGCCTGTTCCAGTGCCTGTCTGATGGCGGCGGCGGTCGCCCAGGTCTTGCCAATCACCGATGCGCAAAGGTCCACCGCCAATGAGGTCGCCCAAAAAGGCCTGGCCTTGAGCGAACTCGCCGCTAACGCTCCGGAACGCTATAGCATCAAGTCCGGTGACAGCTTGTGGGCCGTCTCCAAGCTCTACCTGAAAAACCCCTGGCGCTGGCCCGAGCTGTGGGGCATGAATCTGGAACAGATCAAGAACCCGCACCGTATCTTCCCCGGCCAGGTGCTGGTGCTGGAGCGCAGCAATGGCCGCGCCTCGCTGCGCGTGGACGACGGTGCCAGCCTGGCAACTGAGGATGTTCCCACGGTGCGCGTCTCGCCACGCAAGCGCATCGAAACCCTGGCCGACAGCGCCCTGCCCACCCTGCGCCCCAGTGCCATCGAGCCCTTTCTGGCTGAGGCACTCATCGTCGAGGAGGCCGAATTCCTGGCGGCACCGCGCATTGTGTCGGCTCAGGAGGGCCGCGTGCTGTTGACCCGCGGCGACCGGGCCTATGCGCGCGGCCAGGCTGGCGCGCCTTTGCTGGACGACCAGGCCAGGGAAAAGCTGTTCCGCGTGTTCCGCACCGCCACGCCGCTCAAGGACCCCGAAACCGGCGCGGTGCTGGGCTATGAAGCGATTTATGCAGGCAAGGCCCGGCTGATGAGCGGCGAGTCCACGATCGATGAAACCGATGCCGATGGCAAGCCCGTCACGTCGGTTGTTCCGGCACGCATTGACATCATCTCGGCCAAGGAAGAAATCCGGGTCGGCGACCGCCTGCTGACCGAGCCACCGCGCCAGGTCCGAATCTTTACCCCGCACGCGCCGACCGGACGCTTGAGTGCACGCATTGTGTCGGTCTATGGCAGTGCCGTGGAAAACGCCGCACAAAATCAGGTGGTGGTCATCAATAAGGGCTCGGCCGACGCAGTGGATGCCGGTACCGTGCTGGCCATTCTCAAAAATGGCGCACGCGTGGTCGACAAGGAGGACGCCACGCACCCCACCATCAAACTGCCGGACGAACGCATAGGGCTGTTGATGGTGTTTCGCAGCTTTGAGAAACTTTCCTACGCCCTGATTCTGGAAATCAGCGACGGCGTGCGCGTAGGTGACAGGTTGCAAAGCCCAAGGTAGCTAGGGGTGGTAAGCGGTCATCGGCCTTTCGAAGAAGCCATATTGAATCGAGAACCACTTGCGAGGCGTCCTCAGCGCTAACTAGGCAGTCGTTGGCCCACGCTTCATACTTCCGATTTTGAACTTCATCCCAGTCAGGTAGGACGTGACCGGAAATGTCTGCCTCACGGCTTTCCACCCTTCTTCTATGCTCAATTCTGTTGGAGCACACAATTTCGATTTCGACGATTTCAGAGGCAGCGTTCCTTGCTAGCTCTCGCCAAGTCTCTCGGATGACGGTCAGAGGGTTAACGGCATCCGCTACTACGGTGTTGCCAAAAGCTAGATTGGCGATGGCCAATTCGTAGGCAACCGCAAATCACATTGGCAACGATCAGTGCACTGGCCCGCACCATGTCGGCACTCTAAAAACCAACCATATATTCCTGTAGGGGCATCCGCATTTCCCCAACCTGAGCGGCAGTATATGTGCGAATGGGTGATCATGCCTAAGCATGGGATGCCCGCTTGCGCGCCAGGGCAACAAAGGCAGGCTGGCGGCGCTCTCCCGGCCGTGCTAATTGTTGTTTAATCAATGGCGTAACAAAGGCAAGCCTTTGAGATTCTCCCAGCAGGGACCGAATAAGCAACCAGCGAAAGCAAGATGGCATGAACAACCAGGACGTCGCAATGCAACTTCTCCAAAGCATGGAGGAAGATGGCATCCAATTTTCTCAGGCGCGTGCCTATACCGGCGACGTCTTGTTCACCGAAAAGATGGCGGGCACCCAGGTCTACATCATCAAGGAGGGCCAGGTGGACCTGTTCCTGATGCGCGAGGAGCGTCGGGTGGTGGTGGAGTCGCTGACCAAGGGCCAGTGCTTTGGCATGAATTCCAGCCTGCTCAACAACGGTCGGGCCGCCAATGCGATGGCTGCCACCTATAGCGAGCTGTACGTGGTGGATGGTGCGGCGCTCGAGGGCTATCTGGGCGCCACGCCCACGCCGGTTCGAGCCATGCTGACCACCCTGGCCAGCCGCATTGCCACTCTGAGCGAGCTGATTGCCACCCGCGTCAATTACCAGCCCGAAATTCTGGTTTACGCCCAGTTGCTGCAAATGGTGGGGATGGCTGAGCTGGGAATACGCAAGGGCGAAGCCCGTGGCGCCGCTGAAAAGCAGGTGCTGGCCAGCGTCTTATTGGGCGATTTTTTCGCTCAGGTGCGCACGATTTTGGGCCATTCGGATCTGCACTTTCGCCACACCCTGGGCAAGCTGCTACGCCAGCACATGATCCGCGTAGAGGACGAGACGGGCAATGGCAAGCGCATTATTTTTTCGCCCAAGGACATTGTGTTGCTGGCCAAAAAGCTGTCGAGCAACGACAAGGAAAAGGAAAAGATGGACTACGAGTACGTCACCATCAACGAGTTCGCCGACATTGTGGAGGTAGACCGCAGCACCCTGTTGACCAAGTTGGCACGCAGTGAGTTTTCGGAAGACATCTTCACGTTTCGAAAAAGCGAAGTGGTGCGCCTGCTCGACACCAAGGGCAAGAAATTCTTCAGCGACCGCAAGATCAAACAGCCCGACGAATTCATGGACATTGAAGACATTGAGTTTGCGGATCAGAAATCGATTGTCGAGGTGCTGGCGCCGATTGACACCTTTGACCTGGCCAAACTGATCTCCAAGATGGAGCCCGGCAAGGCGCGCGAGAAAATGCTCAATTGCCTGCCGCGCGCCAAACGCCAAGAAGTGGATTCAGACCTGTCCTCGATGGGTAATGTGGACTCCATAGAGGCCACGCAAATCGGACAACGCATCATTGCTCGCGTCAAGGAAATCATGCTCGCCCGCAGCTGAGCCACTCAGAGTGCGTGCGGCCCTAGCCTGGATCATTGCTGCGTGGTGCAGAATGCTTGCATGTTCACCCCATGGAAAGCCCTATGGCTCTGCTCTTTCGCAGCCTGATCAAGCTGGTGTTGATGGCGTCTGCTGCCATCTTGGTGACGGGCCTGCTGCTGATCGGCCTGAGCGCCGCGCTGATCACACTGGTTTGGTGTCTGTTGACCGGGCGCAGACCCGCGGCCTACACCACCTTTATGCGCTTTCGCCAGGCCTCGCGCCAGTTCCAGAACGCGGGCTGGCCAGGGCGGGCAGCACCGACTACTCAAAGCAACGCAGACATCGTGGACGTGCAGGCGCATGAAGTGCGCAGCGCCATCCTCGGCGAACGCTAGCACTGCAACCCAACTCCCCGGAAGGCTTCGCTCATGACACCGTTTTCCTTTGAAACCGCGCCCAAAATCATCTGCGAACAGGGCGGGGCCGATCGCCTGGGTGCAATCTGTCACGGCCTGGGCATAAGCCATGTCTTTCTGGTCACCGACGCCGGGCTGTCCAGGGCCGGGCTGCTGAATGGCGCGCTTGCATCCCTGTCTGCCGCCGGCCTCAGCGCCACCGTATTTTCCGATGTGCTGGCAGACCCGCCGGAAGCCAGCGTGCAGGCCGCCGTGGACGCCGCCCGGGCCGCTGGCGTGGATGGCGTGGTCGGCTTTGGCGGCGGCAGTTCGCTGGACACCGCCAAACTCGTGGCACTGCTGGTGCGCACTGCGCAAGCACTGCCCGACATCTACGGCATCGGCCTGGCGCGCGGACCGCGTCTGCCACTGATTCAGGTGCCCACCACGGCGGGCACCGGTTCCGAGGTCACACCCATCTCCATCCTCACCACGCCCAGCCACGAGAAAAAAGGCGTGGTCTCCCCGCTGCTGTATCCGGATATCGCGCTGCTGGACAGCCGACTCACGCTGGGCCTGCCACCGGCGGTGACGGCAATGACTGGCGTGGACGCCATGGTCCATGCGGTCGAGGCCTTTAGCACGCGGCTCAAGAAAAACCCCCTGTCCGACGCGCTGGCCATCAAGGCGCTGCAACTGCTATATACGAATCTGCCGTCCGCCGTGAACGATGGACGCGATGCGGACGTGCGCGAGGCCATGTTGCTGGGCTCGCTGTTTGCCGGCATGGCCTTTGCCAATGCGCCCGTGGGCGCGGTCCACGCCCTGGCCTATCCCTTGGGCGGGCACTACGGCCTGCCCCACGGACTAAGCAATTCCCTGGTGCTGCTGCCGGTACTGGAATTCAACCTGGGCGTGGCACAAGGCCTTTACGCGGAACTGGGCCGAGCCATCCTGCCCGGACTGGAAACTGTGGAAGATGCCGCCGCTGCTGCCGCCTTTGTGGCGGCGATCCGTGCGCGGGTGGCGGCCATGCCCTATGCCCAGACGCTGAGAGAAGCAGGTGTCAAGCCGGAAGACCTGCCCATGCTGGCCGATGACGCCATGAAGGTGCAGCGACTGCTGGTGAACAACCCGCGCGACGTGTCACAGGCAGACGCCCTGGCGCTTTACCAGGCCGCGTTCTGAACTTCGCGGCCAAAGCGAAGTCAGGCTTTTCAACCGATTGAAATACCCAGCACGGCCCAGCACAGGGCGCTGTGAACCGCCACCAGGTGACTCTTGTAGGGCTGCCAGCGCAGCGGTTTCTGGGTGGCCGCGTCGTAGAGCGTGGCCTCCTTTTGCTCGGCAACGGCTCGACCATAGTGGCCCTCGCAGACAAAACTCCCCGGCTTGCCTTCCGCCATGCTGGCATGGCCGCGCATCAGGAGAATTTCTGCCTTAAGCCGTTTGTCCTCGGAAAGCTTGTCCGCCAACAGTGGGCCCCGGACCTGCGCCCGCAGCGCGTCCAGCTGATCGTCGTTCATATCGGTGCATGGTCCATAGGCCTGCATTATCGTCCAGGGCGAGTCCACCACCCAGGGGAAAACGCCAGCGCAATCCGCCATCTTCTCATGGCAAAGGCGCTTGAAGCCTGTGCCCGATGCGGTCTGCGCCAGCGCTTCGTGACTCCTTACTGAATGTAGGCAACCCCACCAAAGCGCTCACCGGTGGCTGAATTCTTCAGCACGGTGAAGGAGGTGCCGGCCGCGGTTGACGCAGCGTTCACGGTGATAGCCACCAGTTCGTTGGGATCGGCGCCAAGGTCATGCGTGGTTTCGTCGCTGACGGTCGAAGTCGTTGCATAAATCGTAAACGACCCGTCGGCATTGCGCTTGCCTGAAATATTGCGAAGACCATCCGTCTGTACCTTCCAGGTCAAGCCTGTGGGTGTCGTAGCCGCTTGATCCAGCAGCCCTTTTTGAAAGGTTGCGGCCAGCGTCCACACACCACTTACCAGCTTGTATTCTTGCAGACCGGCGAAAGTTGTCACCTTTCCAGCCACTCCGATCCGAACACCATCGCCTTCGTCCGCGACAAAGAGCGTGTTCGCATCGGCAAACCAGATCCCGAAGGGATGGGGCGTGGCCGTCAGGGTCGCCTTGGCTTCGGCAACCTTCTCGGACAGTGCATTGAAGCCTGGCAAAATGGTGAATAGAGTCGTGCCACTCAAGCTGCCGCCGGCCAAGGCATTCGCTGCGCCGACCTGATAGACGGTGTTGACGCCGTTGCTACCGCTGCCCTTGGTGACATAAAGCGTGTTATTGAAAACCGTCATACCCCGAAAGTTGTCGTCCTTACCGGTCTTGTCCGCCACATAGTTCTTGCCCGGGCTTGCCGGATCGGCCAGCTGTGCCAGTGAAAAACCGCGCTGGTAACCGGTGGTGCTGCCGAAGACACCATTGACTACGCCAACGGCAGTCGAGGCGCCCGTCGTGCTGTTTGCCGCAATTATTTGCACGCCGGTGTTGTCGCTGAGCGCGCTCAGCATGTTTCCATCGCCGTTGCCGTTACCGGCATTTCCGACCATGTAAAAGTTACCACCGACGTTGACCGCCGCACGACCGTTATTGCCGCTGTAGGCATTGACACTGGTCACCGCCAGCGCACCGCTGTTGAGATTAAATTGCGCCACGGCGCGCGCGAAAGTAGTCGTTACCGGATTGGTAGTGTCAAGCACCGCCGCTGTGTTTGAATTGGAGACATCCAGTTGATTGACCGTGGCCTTGTAGCCCATGAAGCTCACCGAAGTCTGATCGGACGACACATTCAGCGCCAACTCGGACTTGGAGGCAAAACTGGTGGTGATCAGAGTCGGGTCCACCGGAATGCTTCTGATCAACGCGCCACTGCTGCTCAACTGATCCAGGTAAATCGGCGAGCTCACGCCAAAGGATGGATCGGGAGTCTCATTGGTGAACACGTTCGGAAATGTGCCATCGGCAATGGCGACACCGCCACCGGGCAAGGCCTGGCCAACCGTAACGGTTGATTTCGTACCCGCGTACACCGTGCGACTGACCAGCAGGTTGCTGCTGACCACCACCGGGCCACAGCTTGCGCAAGTAGAGCTGTCGCTTGCGCCACCGCAGGCTGTGAGTGCCAATACGGCACCCAATGTCAGTGAAAAGGCGAAGCACTGCTTGTTCGCGAGTCTGGAGTATTTCTTCATGTGACCATTTCAGGGAAATGTTGACGACGCAATCGTCGCAAGGATTTGCGCGCCGAAAACCGGACTCGCGTGAAAATTCTAGAGTCGGCGCATGACAAATCGATGAATGCCGGGGCTCGCGTTAACGGTGCTGGGTCGTCCTTATGCGCGATACGTTGTCAGCGTTCGGACGCCAAAATTTCCAGCTATTGATGGGCTACGGGCCAACTACAGGTACAGGGCTGCCATGCGTCGCCAGTATTTTCCACTGTGGGCACGGCCGTCCCAGAGGTGAAGCTGGTTGCGCACTCCCTTGGCGCTCAGGATTTCGCTCAACTGCTGGTTGTTCTGTAAAAACGGATCCTCACGTCCTACCGCCATCACGATGTCCATGCGGCGCAGCTGCGCCAGGCGCCAGTCACAGGCCAGGTTGGGCAGAAAATGGCTGGGCATGTGGAAATAGACGTTGGCATCGTAATAGCCGCCGAACAGATCTTGGAAGCTGTCGACATTCAAGCTCAGGTCGTAGCGCCCGGAAAATGCCACCAGTTTCTGGAAATGTTGCGGATGCCGGAAGGCCAAATTGGCGGCCTGAAATGCGCCCAGGCTGCAGCCATGGGCGATGGTGCAGGGGTGGGGATTTTTCTGCCGCATCAGCGGCATCACCTCATTGAGCACGTATTCCTCGTAGTGGGCGTGGCGCCGGATGCGCTCGGCGGGGTGGCGCCAAAAGCAATAAAAGGTCTCGGACGCCACATTGTCCATGCACCACAGCTGCAATTGGCCAGCATCGATCTTCTCGGCAAGGCCCTGGACGATGCGCAAATCTTCGTATTCATGAAAGCTGCCGTCGCGGGTCGGAAAAACAATCACCTTGGCACCCGCATGGCCAAACACCAGTAACTCCATGTCGCGCTGCAGACGCTGGCTATACCAGCGGTGATACTCTCGATGCATGGACGATTGCCTTCATACGGTGTCAGGCTTGCATGAAAAAATGGACGACTTCCCTATGCATTTGACGCAATTCCTGCGCCTGGTCAGCGTACTCAAAGTGCCCGGCCTGCAACACAAACAAGCGTTTCAGCGACTTATCTATGGCATTGAAAATCGCAAACTGTCCGGGTGGCGCCACCACCGGATCGAACAGCGCTGCAGCCACCAATACCGGTATACGCAGATGTCGCGCAGCCACGGCGGCATCGTAATAAGACAATGTGTCCATCACGTGAAAATCGTGGTGGCGCTGAAAGTCGCGCACCGACTCAGCGCTGCCGCTGCTGGGAAGCGTCAGGCGCAACGCCTGGTGACCGAATGTGGGCACATGCAGATGCAAACTCCCGACACGCGCATCCCATGGCACGGCAAGCGCGCCTATACCACCGCCGAAGCTGATGCCCGAATAGGCCACCCGGCCCGCCACTTCGGGAAATAGTTCAAGCAGAGCAGACACCGCCAGCCACAGGTCTTCCACGCAGCCACCGATGACATAGTGCTGCAGGTCCTGGATGCGATGCAGGACATGGTGCTGAGGGTCGGGCGAAACACCCGGCCTGGGGCTGCGACCGATACCCCGAAAGCAGGGATAAAGCAGCACCGCATCCTCGATTTCCAACAGGTCCTCGGGCAACTCGCAGCCGCCGTAGCCATGTCCGAAGATGATGGCGCGGCGCACCGGCGCGTCCTTGGGCAGCAGCAGCCAGCCTCCAATGTCCACCGCGTCGGTCGATACAAAGCGCAGGTCATACACCACATGGTGCGGGCTTTGCAGAGCCGCCCGCGTGATGCGTGGCCGTGGCGACAGCGTCAACGCTGCGGCATGGCGCTGACGCCAGAACTCCGCAAAGCCGGGCGGTGGAAGTGGCGCATCGATGGCCAGCAACTGCGCCAGGTCCATCTGGTAGGACGGATCGAAGGCGTAGTCGTGGGCAAATAGGCTTGGGCGCATGCAAAGGGCTTGAAATCAACGTCCCACTTTAGCGCTTTTGTGCGACCGGCTTTATGGGGACGCCATCGCTGTACCGGGGTTTCTTGCCGCCCAGCGCTGCGCCAACACACCGCAGATGGCCAGTTGCAGCGGGTGGTAGACCATGATGGGTATCAGGATCAGGCCCAGCGCCGGATTGGCACCAAAGATCAGATGCGCCATGGGCACACCCGAGGCCAGCGTCTTTTTAGAGCCGCACAACACGGCCGCAATGCGGTCTTCCTCCGGCAGGCCCATCAGGCCTGAGGCCAGCTCGGTCAGCTTGAGCATGGTGAAGAACAAGAGCGTGGTGAAGAACAGGGTCTGCAGCACCACGGCAAAACCATAGTGCGTCCAGATGCCTTGCTGCACCGAGTCGCTGAACGAGGTGTAGACCAGCATCAGGATGGTGAGCCGGTCCACGATATGGATGCGCGCCTTGTGGCGCCCGGCCCACAGGCTGAGCAGCGGCCGCAGCGCCTGACCCGCCACCAGCGGCAGCAGCACCCACAGCAGCAAATTGAGCACCACCGGCATCACGTCAAAAGCGGCGCCCTCTTGCCCCATGGCCCAGGCCATCCATAGCGGGGTCAGTACCACACCAATCAGTGAGGACAAGGTGGCGTTGAATAAGGCCACAGGCACATTGCCGCGCGCCGCCACCGTCAGCGCCACCGAAGACGACACGGTAGACGGCAGTGCACAGAGGTAGAAGAAACCGAGCTGCAAATCGGGTGACATCCAGGTATCGCCGAGTTTAAGAAAACCCAGGCCCAGCAGCGGGAACAGCAAAAAGGTGCTGGTCTGCACCAGCAGGTGTACGCGCCAGCGCGAAATGCCCTGGCGCAGCGAGGCCATGGAAAGGCTCATGCCGTTGAGGAAGAACACCAACGCAATGCCGAGCTTGTTGAGCATTTCCGGATGCAGGAAGCCACCCTGTGCGCCGGGTTGCGGCCAGACAAAGGCCAGCGCCACCACCAGCACCATGCCCTTCATAAACCAATCGAATGTAAATTTCATGGTTTCTACTTATTTACCAGGCGGCCACGCAACCGTCGCTGCGCGGGTCTTCGCCGCCCTCAATCCAGCCGTCCGGATGCAGCACCAGCGCACCGGCGTGTCCCATGCGTTCGTCAAAGTCGGCCACCACTTCCACCGGATGACCCAGCTCGCGCAAGCCCTGAATGATTTCTTCGGAGAAGCGGCTCTCCAGTTTCAGGCTGGTGCTTTGCTCGGCCCAGGTGCGCCCCAACAGCCAGCGTGGTGCGGCGATGGCACTGCGAACATGGTGACCGCCCCACAGGTAGCGGGCGAACACGGCGGCCTGGGTTTGTGGTTGCCCCTCACCGCCCATGGTGCCGTAGACCAGCAGGCGGCCATCGTCCAGCTTCGCCATGGCGGGGTTGAGCGTGTGAAAGGGTTTGCGGCCAGGCTCCAGGCTGCGCAATTGGTTCGGTCGCAGGTCAAACGAGCAGCCTCGGTTCTGCCACCAGAAGCCGCTGTGCGGCAGCACCACGCCGCTGCCGAATTCAAAATAAATGCTTTGGATCATGCTGACCGCACGCCCCGCCGAATCCACCACGCCCATCCAGGTGGTGTCGCCGTCGCTGTTGGGCGCCGGCCAGGGGCTGGCCCGGTCCAAGGGCACCGCTGCGGCCATGGCATCCAGTCGACTAGCGGTCAGTAAGGCCTGGGCATCGGTAGGCATGTGGGCCGGGTCGGTGACAAAGCGGTCGCGTTGGATAAACGCTTGCTTGGTGGACTCCACCAGCGCGTGAATGCCCTGCACATTGTCCGGACTCCAGCCCGGCTGGCGGATGCGGTCATAGGTGCCTAGAATCATCAGCGAGGCCAAGCCCTGCGTCGGCGGCGCCATGTTGTAGAGCGTGGCACTGGAAATTTTGAGCTGCAGCGGCGGCTTGATGTGCGCCTGGTGCACGGCCAGATCCTGCGCGGTGACGGGGCTGCCCACGGCGGCCAGGTCACGCCCGATTTGCTGCGCCAGCTCACCTCGGTAAAAGTCGTCGGCACCGGCCCGTGCAATTTGCTCCAGCGTGGCGGCGAGTTCGGGGAAGGCGTGGCGCTGGCCATACACAGGCACCTGGCCGTCCTTTAAAAAGGTCTTGGCAAAGTTGGGCTGATTGACCAATTCGGCCAGCTTGTTGCGCGTATTTGCTTCCTGGCTGTGGGTGACGGCAAAGCCATGGCGGGCGTAATGAATCGCGCTCTCCAGCAATCGCGCAAACGGCAGTTTGCCGCCCCACTGGGTGCGACTATGTTCGTAAGCCGCACCCCAACCCGACACCGTGCCGGCCACGGTATTGGCCGCCAGTGGCCCGCGCCACGGAATGCTGTCCATGCCTTGGTACAGCTCACGGTTGACTGCCGAGCCGGTGGCACCGCAGGCATCGATCGACAACATAGCGGAACCGGGCTTGTGCATCAGCCAGAAACCATCGCCACCAATGCCGGTCATGTGCGGATAGACCACGGCCAGCGTAGAGGCCACAGCAATCGTCGCCTCTATCGCGTTGCCACCTTCGCGCAAGATGTCCAGGCCCGCTTGCGCAGCCAACGAATGCGGTGCTACGACGGCACCACGCATACCAAGAATGGGGTTCATGTGAATAAGTCTCCTGAGCTATTTTGACTGTATTGGGGAGGTTGCACTGGCCCAGGCCGGCGCAACCCTTGAGGTGGCCGTGCGGGCCGACTGCAGGTGGGAGCGCATCTGCCGATAGGCGGTCACCGCATCATGTGCGAGTATGGCCTCGACAATCACCGAATGTTCTTCAAACGACTCGCCCATGCGCTCAATATTGTGAAACTGGGTGCGCCTGAATGGCGACACCCGATGCCTCAAGCTGGTCGCCATGTCGATCAGCACCACGTTGTAGCTGCCGCGAAGGATGTGGCTGTGCAGGGCCAGGTTGGCGGCGTCGTAACGTTCAAAGTCGCTGGCCTGCATGGCAGCACGGCCCTCCTGGTGCAGCTCGCGCAACAAGCCACGGTCCTGCTCTGTCATGCGCAGCGCCGCGTGGCGCGCACAGGCCGCCTCTAGTTCGCCAATGGCTTCAAACATTTGGTCGAGCTGTTCAGTACTCATGGCGGACACCACCGAGCCCCGATTCGGTCTGCAGTCCACCAGACCCATGATCGCCAATTGTTTAAGCGCTTCGCGTACCGGTGTGCGCGACACCTGGAAGCGCTCGGCCAACATCAGTTCGTCGAGCTTGCTGCCGGGCACAAAGTGACCGAGTGCGATCTCGTCGGCAATGCGCCGGCACACCGAATCTGCCAGGCTGCCGCGCAGCTTGGCGCCGAATTGCAAGTCCACTGTGTTCATGTGGGCTCTGAATGCGGTGGGAACCAGCAGGCCAGGCTGCGCCCGCCAAGCTGTTCCACGGGCGGCGCCTCGGTGCGGCAGATATCGCTGGCACGGCTGCAGCGCGGCGCAAAGGCACAGCCCACCGGCGGGTTGGACATATCGGGCGGCGAGCCCGGTACCGCCTGCAGCGGCTGGCCCTTGTTGGCCGCCCCCACCGACGAGGCCAGCAGCCCAGCCGTGTACGGATGCAGCGGTCGGTGCACGATGTCGGCCACCGCGCCCTGCTCGACAATGCGCCCGGCATACATGACGGCAATGCGGTCGGCCACTTCCACGGCGGCACCAATGTCGTGGGTGACGAAGATCACCGACATGTTCATTTCTTTTTGCAGTTCGCGCAGCAGCAGCAGGATCTGGATCTGCACGGTGGCGTCGAGCGCGGTGGTGGGCTCGTCGGCCAGCAACAGTTTGGGCTTGCAGCTGAGTGCCAGCGCAATCATTGCGCGCTGGCGCATGCCGCCCGAGAGCTCGTGTGGATAGGCATCAAAGCGGCGGCGCGCCTGCGGAATCTGCACCCGCTCCAGCATCGCCAGGGCCTGCTCTGCGGCGTCCTGCTGGCTGACGGCGGCATGGGCCTGAATGGCTTGCACAATTTGCTGGCCAATGGTGTAGACCGGATCAAAAGCCAGTCCGGGCTCCTGAAACACCATGGATACGGTGCCGCCGCGGTACTGCTCCAGGGCGCGGCCCTTGAGCGACAAAACGTCTTGCCCGTCGATGCGAATCTGGCCGCTGACCTTTGCGCGGCTCTCGGGATAAAGGCGTAACAGCGCGCGCAGCGTGGCGCTCTTGCCCGAGCCCGATTCGCCCAACAGACCCAGCACCTCACCGTGCGCCAGCTCCAGGCTGATCTGGTTGACGGCGCTGACGGTGCGCTTGGCCGTAAAGCGCAGACCCATGTCTTTGATGGAAACCAGTGGCGTGCTCATGCGCTGACCTCGTGCAATGGAAGGCCCGCATAGGTCGCGCTGGACGCAGGGGCGCCATGGCCGGATTGCGGATCGTTGAGATGGCAAGCCACCTGGTGTGCCGCATCGGCGGCAACAGACAGCAAGCGCGGCGCCCGCGCCTTGCAGACCGCCTGCGCCTTCGGGCAGCGGTCATGGAAACGGCAACCCGCAGGCGGGTCAATCGGATTCGGTGGGTCACCGCTGATCGGTGAGGCCAGCGTGCGTTGGGCCGGGTCCATCGACGGCACGGCCGACAGCAGGGCTTGCGTATAGGGATGCACGGCGTGGCCGTAGATGCGCTCCACCGGGCCGATTTCCACAATTTGTCCCAGGTACATCACCATCACCTGGTCGCTGAGGTAATGCACCACATGCAGGTCGTGCGAGATAAAGAGATAGGTCAGCTGCCGCTCGCTTTTTAGTTCCTGCAACAGATTAAGCACCTG
The DNA here is from genome assembly GCA_903845935.1 of uncultured beta proteobacterium. Taxonomy (GTDB): domain Bacteria; phylum Pseudomonadota; class Gammaproteobacteria; order Burkholderiales; family Burkholderiaceae_C; genus Allorhodoferax. The sequence continues at coordinate 23,880 of CAIMZI010000111.1, forward strand.
GGCCTGCACCGATTTGTCGAGCGCGGCCACCGCCTCGTCCAGGATCAAGAGGCGCGGATCAAAGGCCAGTGCGCGTGCGATATTGACCCGTTGGCGCTGGCCACCCGAGAGCTCGTGCGGATAGCGCGCACCGAACTGATCGGGCTCCATGCCCACGCGGGCCAGCAAGTCACGCGCCAGCTGGTTGGCCTCTTGTGCGCCCATGCCGTGCACTTGCGGGCCGAAGGCAATCGTCTGCGCCACGGTCAGGCGCGGATTGAGCGATGCAAATGAATCCTGAAACACCATCTGCAAATTGCGCCGGAAGTCTTTCAGCGCAATGCCGCGAAACTCGTCGACACCATCGCCGTCGAACACCATGCTGCCGCTGTCGGGGGCCATCAGCTTGGCCACCAGCCGCGCCGTGGTCGATTTACCGCAACCGGATTCGCCGACGATGCCCAGGGTTTGGCCTTTAGCCACGGAGAAGCTCACGCCGTCCACCGCGTGCACAAACTGAGGCTTGGCCGAAAAGCCGGTGCTGCGCACGGGGAAGTATTTTTTGAGCTCACGCACTTCCAGCAGTGCCTGCTTGGGGCCACCGCGATCCTGGTGGATATCGACCGTCAAGGGATGGGTGTTCATGTTCGCAACTCCATGGCCGAACGCACGCTGTCGGCCAGCACATTGAAGGCAATCGAGGTGATAAAAATCATCGCTCCGGGCAGGGCCGCGATCCAAGGGTTGAGGTAAATGGCAGAGCGCAAGGTGTTGAGCATCAGCCCCCATTCGGGTTCGGGCGGCTTGACGCCCAGGCCCAGAAACGACAGGCCGGAGGCCAGGATCATGCTCACGCTCAACAGGCCCGAGGCATAGACAAAAATCGGGCCCAGCACATTGCCCAGCACATGCACGCGGATGATGGAAAAGGCGCTGGCTCCGCTCATGCGCGCCGCCTCCACATAGTCCAGTGCGCGCACCTGGGTGGTCACGCTTTCGGCCACCCGCACCACCTGGGGCACAAACACCAGCGTCAGCGCCAGCAGGCTGTTGCTTAAGCCCGGCCCAAGTGCCCCGGCAATGGCGACGGCCAGCAGCACCGAGGGAAAGGCATAAAAAATATCCAGCGTTCGCATGATCAGCATGTTGACCCTGCCGCCCACATAACCCGCAAACAGTCCGATGCTGGTACCAAAAACAAAGGCCGCAGCGACCGGCACCACGCCCATCAGCAGCGAGAGCCGACCGCCATACATCAGGCGTGTCAGCAGGTCACGCCCCAGCTCATCGGTGCCCAGCCAGTGGCCCGCGCTGCCCATGGGCAAGAGACGCTTAATCATGCTGGCCTTGTACGGATCGGCCGGTGCCAGCCAGGGCGCAAGCAAGGCGGCCATCACGAGTAGCAGCAGCACGGCAGCGGCGGCGATGGCGATCGGATCGCGCCGCAGTTGGGCCCACACCGTGCCCCAGTAACCCGGACTGACAATGGGCGTGGTGATCAGAGGCGCTGCGCCAGGCAGCGCTGGTGCTGCCGATACCGGCATGGAAAGTGCAATTTTCATAAAGCGGGGGTTTAAGCGCGGACCATGCGGGGATCGATCAGTGGTTGCAAAATGTCCACCACCAGATTGAGGGCCACAAAAAACATGCACAGGATCAAAATCGTTCCCTGCAGCAGCGGCAGATCGCGTTGAAAAATGGCGGTGTTGAGCAAGAAGCCGGTGCCAGGCCAGGAGAAAACCGTCTCCACCAAAATCGAGCCGCCCATCAAATAGCCGACCTGCAGGCCAGCCACGGCCAGCACCGTGGGCGCCACGTTTTTGGCGATATGGCGAAACACCGCGCCCTCGCCCAGACCGCGTGCCCGCAAGGCCACCACAAATTCCTTGTTCAGCATCTCAGCCACCAGGGCGCGCACGGTGCGGGTGATGATGCCCATGGGAATCACCGACATCGTGGCCGCCGGCAGCACCAGGTACTGCAGGTGCTGCCAATCCCAAGCCCAAGCAGCAGAGCCGTCGGAGCCGGCACCCATGGCCGGCAGCCAGCCCAGCGTGATGGAAAACACAATCGTCAGCACCAGGCCCAGCCAGTAGTGCGGAATGCTCACGCCCACCACCGACAGCACGGTGGCCAAGCGGTCTATGGCCGAGCCGCTCTTGTAACCGGCCAAGGCTCCCAGCACGCAACCCACCAGCACGCCGACCAAAGAGGCCACGCCCGCCAGCATCAGGGTGTTACTCACTGCGCCCAATACCTCGCCGGCCACGGCGCGGCCCGACGCAATCGAGGTCCCCAGGTCGCCCTGGACTGCCCGCCACAGCCACAGGCCGTATTGCACCGGCAGGGGACGGTCCAGACCATAGGCGGCCTTGAGTGCCTCGATCACATCGGCCGGAGCATCGGCGGGGGCGATGGCGTTCAGCGCATCGCCCGGTGCCAGGTGCACCAGCATAAAGGCCACCAAGGTGACGCCGAGCGCAATCGGCACGGCATAGAGCAGGCGCTTCAAAATGTAGAAGATCATGGCTTGTCTTTATGCCGTGCGCTGCATTACATGCGGATGGTGGTCAGGTCCTGAAACCAATGTTGGGCCTGCACAAACTCTTTGACCTTGGGCGACAGCGCATGCGGATTGGTGTCATGCACCACCCACAGCATCAGGGCCTGGTCGACCATGGTCTGGTGTACTTGGGCCAGCAGAGCGTCCTGCGCCTTTACATCAAAGGTGGTACGGATCTTGTCCAGCAAGGCATCCACCGCGGGGTCGTTAAAGCCACCCCAGTTGACGCCGTTGGGCGCCACATAGCGGCTGTCGGCAAAGCGGGTGATGGCATAAAAGGGGTCGGCCGTGACATAGCCCAGGTTGATGGCGGTGATGCCCTTGCCGACGTTCATGTCCGACTTGGCACCGCTGCGCCAGTGCAGGTACAGGTTCTCCAGCTCCACCACTTCAAAGGTGATGTCGATATTGATCTCGGCCAGGCTTTGCTGAATGAACTCGTTCATCGGCAAGGACAACATTTGGCCGGTACCACCCTGGGCAATGATGACCTTGGCTTTCAGCGGATTGGCCTTGGTGTAACCGGCCTGCGCCATCAGGGCGCGCGCCGCTGTCAGGTCATAGGCGAGCTTGAACGTGGGCTTGCCAAACCAGGGGCTGCTTGCGTCCACCTGACCCTTGGCAGCAGTGGCCAGACCGCCCATCAGCTTGACCACGGCTTCGCGGTCGATCGCCAGGTTGGCGGCCTTGCGCACCCGGATGTCGGTCCAGGGTGAACCGGGCTGGGTGGAAAAGTGGTAGGGCCAGACATGGGGAGTGACGTTTTGCACCAGCTTGAAGCCACCGTTTTTCAGCTGGGGCAGCACGTCTGGCGGTGGCGTCTCGATGATGTCCACCTGGCCACTCAGCAGCGCATTCACGCGGGTCATGGCGTCCGGAATCGGCAGCAGCACAATGCGGTCGGTCTTGGCCATGCGCGTCTTGTCCCAATAGGCGGCGTTCTTGACCAGCTCGGCGCGTTCACGGGGAACCAGCTTGTCGAGCTTGAAGGGACCGGTGCCGGAGGGTTGCAGCGCCACCTTGGACCAATCCTTGCCCAGCTTTTCCCATTGGGCCGGGCTGGAAATCAGGAACCAGGGCAGCTGATAGGGAAACAGCGCATCCACGCTCTTGGTGACGATTTCCACCGTGTACTCATCGACCTTGCGGTAGCTGGCAATCGAGGGAATGCGCGAGCGCACCTGGGCGCTTTGCTTGGCATCGAACTGCGGCGACTTGTCGGCCAGCACCTTGTCCAGATTCCAGACCACGGCGTCGGCCTTGAAGTCGGAACCATCATGGAACTTGACGCCGTGGCGCAATGTGAAGCTCCATTTTTTCGGATCGCTTGCATCGGGCTTCCAGGCGGTGGCAAGACCGGCCACCAGCTTGCCCGGGCGGGTAGAAATATTCGCCTCCCAGGCTACCAGCGGGTCATACAACGTATGGCCGGTGAATTGGTAAGCCCCGGCACCGCGGTCCGGTTGGCCGGTGGTGAGGGGAATGTCGGCCATGGAGATGCCGTAGCGCGCCACGGTCTCTGCATGCAATCCGCTGTGCAGGCACAGCGCCAAGGGTATCGACAGCAGCCAACGGGGAAGTTTGCTGAAAGGCTTCATAAATATCTCCAAAATGTTCACGCTACGCAATCGATAAATCGCATGGAGCGTGCCACTTTGAAGCTATGGCGAGATGTATTTTCTAAGTGCCTGCAAGCAAACAGATTTCTCCTTGCTTGTATTTTTGGCGTAGAAAGCAGCGCATCAAAACGTGCGCCAGAGAAGCTTGGATTGCATGGAGAAATGCGCCATTTGGATGCAAAGTGCCCACATTGCATGCAAGATTTTCAGGCCCGCTTAGTGCAGGCGCTTGGACCCCAGCACCGGTCGCGACGGCCGCTCCATGATTTGAGCGCACAAATGGTTGGAAGCATCCGGAAGTATGCGCACCATCAGCGTTCGTTCATTGGCCTTGACCAGATAGGTCCGGCGTGAGCGTTCGCTGATCGCGTACTGGAACACGCCGCTGGCCAGCACCTCGCAGTTTTGCGGAACCATGGCGCCGGTGATGCCGCCCACTTCGTAAATGCCCTCATCGCTCACGGCACCGGTGAGCGTGCAACCCGGAAAAATGCTGAACACGATTTCTTGCAAGTTCATGATTTTCCCTCTTCCATAGGTGCTGACTAAGCGTTGCTGGCGTGAATGGCGTCCCGCACGCGCGGGTAAATTTGCTGGTTCCACTTCTTGCCGCTGAACACGCCGTAATGGCCCACGCCGGTTTGTACATGGTGGTTCTTCAAATACGGACGGATGCTGCTGCACAGGTCTTGCGCCGCCACTGTTTGCCCCACCGCACAAATGTCATCGCGCTCACCCTCTACCGTCATCAGGGCGGTGCGGCGTATGGCCTTGGTGTCCACTAGACGGCCGCGGTACATCAGTTCGCCTTTGGCCAGGTCATAGGTCTGGAACACCTTGACAATGGTTTCCAGGTAGAACTCCGCGGGCAGGTCGTTGACCGCCAGGTACTCGTCGTAAAAGCTCTTGATGCCATGCGCCTTTTCCTGCTCGCCGTCCACCAGGTGCCGGTACAAATCCTTGAAGGCCTGCTTGTGGCGCTCCGGGTTCATGCTCAGGAAGGCGCTCAGTTGCACAAAACCCGGATAGACCCGGCGCATAAAGCCGGCGTGCGGCAAGGGCACCCGGCTGATCAGGTTCTTTTCAAACCATTCGATCGGCTTGCTATTGGCAAGTTCGTTCACCGCAGTCGGGTTGACACGGCAGTCCACCGGGCCGGCCATCAGCGTCAGGCTGCGCGGCTGGCAGGGGTTGTCGTCCTCGGCCATGAGGGCCGTGGCCGCCAGCGCCGCCACGCAGGGCTGGCAGACTGCCACCACATGGCTGCCGGGCCCTATGGTTTCCATGAAGCGAATCATGTGGTCAATGTAATCGTCCAGGCTGAAGCCGCCCTGCGACAGCGGCACGTCGCGCGCGTTGTGCCAGTCGGTGATAAACACATCGTGGTCCTGCAACAGGGTACGCACGGTCTCGCGCAGCAGCGTGGCAAAGTGGCCGGACAGGGGCGCCACCAGCAAGACCTTGGGCTGGTTTGCCAGCGCCGCACCCAGGTTCTTTTTGAAATGCAGCAGGCGCCCAAAAGGCAGGTCCAGAACCACTTCTTCCTGCACGCCTATCGTGTCCTGCGCCACTGCCACGGAATGGATTGCGTAATCGGGGCGGCTGTGGGTCAGGCGCAGGCGCGAAAACACATCCAGTGCGGCAGACAGCTTGCGCAATGCGCCACCGTCCGACTTGCTCAAGCCAAAGACAGCGCTCCCGATCTCGGACATCAGACGCAAGGGCGCGCTTACATCCGATTGAAGCTGGTAAGCCTGATACAGCATGGGACTCCTGGTGACACGCTTGCAGCGCTAATGCAAAAAGACAGGCAAGTTGCGGGCCAGAATTTCTTGATTGCTGGCACAAGGCTTGCGACTCGAAGATCTCACAGCACAAGGAATCGACCATGAGCACAGCAGTGTTGACGATCAGTAGCAAGAACTATGGCGCCTGGGCGCTGCGCGGCTGGCTGATGGCCCGCTTTGCCGGCTTGGAGTTCACCGAGCATGTGATCTCGCCAGACGACCCTGCCATGAAGGCCGAAATGCTGCTGCTGTCGTCGAGCATGCTGGTGCCCTCGCTGCTGCACGACGGCATCAAGGTCTGGGACACGCTGGCGATTGGCGAATACCTCAATGAGCTCAAACCCAAGGCCGGCTTGTTACCTACCGATGCCAAGGCCAGAGCGCACTGCCGCGCCATCTGCGGCGAGATGCATTCCGGCTTTGGCTCGCTGCGCGGCTCGCTGCCCATGAACATCAAGGCGCACTTCCCCGGCTTCAAGCTCTGGTCGCGTGCGCAGGCCGATGTCGACCGGGTCAAAGAAATCTGGGCCGAGTGCCTGAGCAGCTACAAAGGGCCGTATCTTTTTGGCAAGCACCCGACCCTGGCCGATGCCATGTATGCCCCGGTGGTGACGCGTTTCTTGAGCTACGACGTGCCGCTGGATAGGGCCTGCGCAGCCTATGCCAAGGCCATAATGGCCCTGCCCGCCATGCAGGAATGGGTGGCAGCGGCCAAGGCAGAACCCGACGAGATCGACGAGCTCGACGCCGAGTTCTAATCTGGACTACACCCAGGGCGTGGGTGCCGGAATGTCGCACACCGGCTCGACCGCCACCGTCTTGAAGTCGGCCGGCGAGACGATTTCCAGATACTCCATATCGGGTGAATAGTCGAACAGATAGTGGCGTATGCCGGGGCGCTGGTGCACCACATCACCGGCCTGCACCAGCGTCTCTTTGTCCTCGTACATGAACTTGGCCCAGCCCTTGGTCATGATGACGATCTGGAAATCGGCTTCGTGGCGGTGCCAACCCGTGCCCGTTTCTGGTGCCATATTCGCCTTGACCAGGTGCGCAATCACCTTTCCGTGCGTGGCTTCGGCAATTCCCAGATCACGGTACAAGAAGAAATCACGCAAACCGCCTGCGGCAAAGGGGGTGTCGGTGGGCGTTACGTGGGAGAACGTGGTGGCAGTTCGATCAAGCATGACAACTCCTGGGTGGGCTCAGCAACAATGCTGCATCGCACCAAGCAGGATTTATTCCAGCCCTGCGAAAACTACCAGCCCCCACCCGCCAACCACTCGTCCAGTTGCCCGAGTTTTTCCACACCAAAAAAGGGCTCGTCTCCCACCAGAAAAAAGGGCGAACCAAAGACGCCACGGGCCAGCGATGCGTCAACCGATTGCCTAAGCAAGGCAGCCGCTTCCTCCCCCTGCATTGCGGCGATGTCGCCCGAGCGCGCCGGGCACAGATCGGCCAACACTTCGGTCAGCACCTGCGCTTGAGAGATGTCTTTGCCATCCATCCAATAGGCGTGAAAAACGCCTTGCGCAAAGGCCTTGCTGATGCGCGGCTCGTGCTGCTGCATCCAGTGAAAGGCCTTGCCGGCGGGACGCGGGTCCGCCAGCGGATCGTCCACCTTGCGGCCCAGCTGCAGGCCCAGTTTGCGCGCATGCCTTTGGGCATCGCGGACGGTGTAAGGGCCTTTGAGCGGTGTCTCCAGCAAGGGCTTCATGCCCATGACTTTCAGCACACTCACCCCGATCAGCATGGAGTGCCAGCGCACCCCATAGCCGTGGCGGGCAGCCAGGGCGTCAATCTGCAGGCTGGCAAAAAAGCCAAAGGGCGAAATGAAGTCGAAGTAAAAATCCACGCACATCCCTTCCCCCTCTGCGCTGACCGGTGATGGAACCGGGGGCACGGCGGGGTGGGTGTTTATAGCCATTGGATCTCAAAGGGCAGCACGTAGCTGGCCAGAGTGTCGCTAATCCGGGCCTGCACTTCCGCCTGGTTTTTGTCGCAGCGCAGGTGCAGCTCGACCCGGATGCCTCCGGCCTGCTGCACCGCCACCACCTCCATGCGAGAGCACAAGTCTTGCAGCGGGGCAAGGGCATCGCGGTAGGCCTCTTCTACCGCGCGCAGCCGCAGTGCGGGTTTGAAGATCTTGCCAATGGCCGTGGTTGGCAGCGCCTCCAGCACGGTGACGCGTTTGGGCACGGCGGCTTTCTCGAAGATGTGCGGAGCCACCGAGGCCAGAATGGCCGCAGCATCCGCTGTGGCGTTGGCGCGCAGGGAAATAAACACCACAGGCAGCTCGCCGGCATAGGGATCTGGCGCACCCACGGCGGCGCAGGCCAGCACGTCCGGGTGTTTGATAAAGGCTTCTTCGATCAGCGAAGGATCGATGTTGTGGGCGCCGCGGATGATGACGTCCTTGGAGCGCCCGGTGAGCGCAATGCGTCCACCCTCGTCCACATGGCCCAGGTCGCCGCTGATCAGTTCGCCGGTGGCGGCAAACATGCCTGCGTTGCGGCGCGTATCGCTATAGCCCGGGCTCACATGGGGGCCGGCAATCACCATGATGCCCGGCACGTTGGCGCCGCAGCGCTGACCCAGGTCCACCTCGATGCCGGGTGCCACCGCATATACCTGCGTAAAGGGCAAGCGCAGGCCGCAAGACAGCGCCTGCCGGGGCGCGGCCAGCGGCTCAATGGAGACCAACCCGGCAGACTCCGTCATGCCCAGGATATTGCGCACCGGGATGCCAAAGGTCCGCTCAAAATTGTTGGCCAGCTCGGTCGGCAGGGGCGAGCCGCCGGTGTAAAGCGCCTTGACCGTTTGGATGTCGGCGCCCTGCACCGGCACCTGCAGCAAAGCCGACATCATGGTGGGCACGGCTGCCAGATAGCTCACATGGTACTTCTCAACAAAGCGCCAGTAGTTCGCCACAAAGCCCTTGTGCCGCATGCCCAGGCGCGGCGGAATCAGGATGCTGGCGCCTGCGCACAGGCAGGCCGCGCCATAGACAAAGGCACCGGCCACATGGAACAGCGGAAAGCCGTTGATGATGCAGTCGCTAGAGCTCAGGCCATAAAACAAACCGGCAAACCAGCTGGTGTGCACCTGGTTGCCGTGCGTGTGAACGGCCAGCTTGGGCGCACCGGTGGTGCCCCCTGTGTGGTAGCAGGCGGCAATGGATGCGGGACCCAGCGCCCGCTGAAAAACGAGTTCCGTTGGCTGGGTCTGCAGCAGCGTGACAAAGTTGCGGCCCGCGTTGATGCCCTCACGGCCTATGCCCAGCACCTGCACCTCGGGTAGCCGGGCCGCAATGGCGCAGGCCTTTTGCCAGATCTCGAAATCCGGGTCCGGGCCGAGCGCCACGATCACCTTGGCGCCAGACGCCTGCACCAGTTCGATGAGGTGGTCGGGCTCCAACATGAAGTTGATGGGGCAGGCGCGCCCTGCAATCTCGGCGCCCCACAGTGCGTAGTGCGCCTCGACCATGGAGGGCAGCAGCAACACCACCGCGTCTTCTTCGCCCACGCCCAGGCTGCGAAACAGGTTGGCTGCCTGCTGAACGCCCTCCAGCATCGCTTGGTAACTGATGCGGGTGGCGGGCGCATCGAGCGAGTCGCTGTGCAGCTGCAGGATGGCGCACTTGTCTCCAAACAGGCTTGCCGAGCGCTGCAGCAGCGCGTGCATGTTGTCTACCGGCACAGCTACCTGGTAGGGCTGTGCTTCGATCTGTTCGATGTCTGGCAGGCCGCCAATCTGCGGCCGCTCCGCCAGTCCGTCCAGCAGCTTTTTTTCCATGAGCCGTGGCACGTCTTACTTGACCAGCTTCCAGGTTCCACCTTCCACCCGGATCAGCACCTGGGCGCGCTCATCCAGACCGTTGTGGTTGGTAGCACTCATGTTGAAAACACCTTCAGGGCTGACCACTTCCTTCATGCCCTCCAGGCTGTCGCGCAGCGCAACCCGGAATTCCGGCGTGCCGGGCTTGGCCTTCTTCAGGGCATGGGGCACGGCGTCTTGCAGCCATTCGAGTGCCGTCCACGCCGTCGATCCAAACAGTGAACGCGAGCCCGCGCCGTTCTGCGCCTCGTAGCGCTTGGCGTATTCCATGCCGATCTTCCTGGTCACATTGCTGTCGGGCAACTGCTCCGCCACAAGCACCGGCGCCACGGCCAAATAGGTGCCCTCCACATTCTTTCCACCCAGCTCCAGGTACTTGGCATTGGCCACGCCGTGGGTCTGGTAGACCAGGCCTTTGTAGCCGCGGTTGACCAACTCAAACTGCGGCAACACCGCAGCCGTGCCAAAGCTGAGCACATAGACCGCGTCCGGGTTAGTGGCCAGAATCTTCAGCATCTGCGAGGTGACGCTGACGTCCGATGCCTGGTATTTCTCGACGGCACCGACGGTGATGCCTTTGCCAGGTGCGAGCGCCTGCAGCGTCTTGAGGAAGCCTTCGCCATAGCTGGTGCTGACCACAATGGCGCCCACATTCTTGACCTTGTTCTTGATCATATGGTCCAACACCAGGTTCACCGACAAGGCTTCCGGAGCCGGCATTTTGAAGGCCCATTTGCGCGCGCCTTCCTGCGGCTCGACGATCACGCCGCCACCGCCCAGCGCAATGATGGGCGTCTGGTTGCGGCCGGCCACATCTACCGCGGCCATGGAGTTGGGCGTGAGCGACGGACCGACGATCACATCGACCTTGTTCTCGGTGATCAGTCGGTTGGCGATCTTGGACGATTCGACGGTATCCGAGTTGTCATTGAGGATGGTCAGGTTGACCTTCTGGCCGCCGATCTCCTTGGGCCAGAGCTTGATGGTGTTCTCCGCCGGCATACCCAGCGAGGCGCCGGGCCCGGAGGTGGACAGAATCACCCCCACGTTTAGATCCGCCAGGGCATAGCCCGAGGCGCCCAGCAGCGCGGCTGCCAGCAGGGTGATGCGGTGGCTACGGTTGAAACGTTTTGCTTGCATAGTGTCTCCTCAATGTTTGGAATGCGGGGCGCTGTCGGTGCGCCGCCCTCGGCCTGAGCTCAGGTCTGGCGCATTGTCAGCGTCGGCTTGGTCTTTGTCTGTCCTACCAAAAGATGACAGCGTTAGCGGCGTGAAGTCTTCAAGCGTTTACCGCACCGGTAGAATCGTCTGCACAAGTGCCACAAGGCCAAACCCTCACACTGAGGAGACACATGAATACCTGGGCCATTGCCACATCGGACGCCCAAAAACCTTCCGCGTCGGATTTCTGGTCCGGCCTGGGTGGCGCAGTCGGCGCCATTGGCGAACCCGATTTCGGCTCGCAGGTGCTGGGCTGCCTGAACCAGGTGCTGCCGGTGGACTTCTGGTCGGTGTACCAGGTGGGCTCAGACCTGCCACCGAAAATGTACGTGTCGGCCAGCCTCAGCACCCGGGACGTGTCTGCCGACTGCTTCCAACGCTACCGCCAGGGCCTTTACAAAACCGACCAAACCTTTGCATCTGCGCGCGCCTATGCCGACGCGGGCAGCCTGGCCATGACGCTCTGGAACGAAGCCGAGATACCCGAGCCACACCGTGACCAGATTTATAGCCGCCATGGAATTCTGGAGCGGCTCTCGGTGGTCTCATTGGATGGCCACGGCGCGTTGGCCATGAACCTGTACCGGTTCCGCACAACCGGCGCCTTTGCCGACCGCGAAGTGGATGCCGCCAGCCAGTTGGCCGACTTCCTGTTGCGCTGTGTGGGCAAGCATCTGGCGGTACACGCCCTGGTGTCGGATGCTGCGAACCGACAGGCCAACGATGCGCGCAGCCGACTCACGGCGCAGTGCGCCAAGCTGACGCCACGCGAACTCGATGTGTGCGAGCGCCTGTTGCGCGGCTGGACCTACGACGGCATCGCCCAGGACATGGGCATCTCCGTCGCCTCGGCCAAAACCTATCGGGCCCGCGCCTTTGACCGGCTGGGCATCCATTTCAGGAACCAGTTGTTCAGGCTGGTCCATTGAAAAAAAATGGCTGCAGGAAGCTTGCGCTACACCGGGTACTGCTGCACCGACGGCTCGATGGTGATCCACTTGAGTTCGGTGAACTCATTGATCATGGCACAGCCGATACATCTGGCAAGCTGATCGGCAGTCGCATGACGGAAACGTGATGACCCACAAACGCGATATTTTTGCTGAACTGAAAGAGGGCTTTGATGCCTTGAATTCAGAGCGCGAAGGCAAGCTCACGTTGCGCTGAAGTTTCTTCGGGTTCGCCGCGTCAGCTGACTTTCACACCTTTCCAAAATGCAACGCGGTCTCTGATGTTGGCAGCTTCCGGTTTGGGTTCGGCGTAATACCAGACAGCGTCCGGATTCACATCACCGTTCACGTTGATAGAGTAATAGCTAGCCAGGCCTTTCCAGCCACAGGTGGTTTTGTGGTTGCTGAAAGAGATGTACTCCCTCCTGAGTGCGCTCTCGGGAAAGTAGTGATTGCCCTCCACCAAGACGGTATCGTCGCTTTCGGCGATGACGGTGTTGTTCCATACGGCTTTCATCAGGACTCCTTGGGGGTGATTACGCGGGAATGTCTAGCCACAGCAAACCGAATGCATGCAGCGGGTCGGTCCATACCGGGCCCGGCACTAGGCCGCAATCTCGGGCCATGCGGTGCATGCTGTCGATTGTGTACTTATGGGAGTTTTCCGTGTGTAAGGTTTCGGTCTATATGCTCAGTCAGGCCTCTTGCCCGAGATCTGGAGCCACAGCGAAGTGAACCGCAGGTGGCGTCACGACTGAGCAAGTATCTCGGCCATCCTGGCCTGCAAAACCGGCACTACCTCATCGACGAACCATGGGTTCGCCTTAAGCCAGATATTGTTGCGCGGACTCGGGTGGGGTAGCGGCAGGACACGGGGCCAGTGATTGCGCCAGGCGCGCACGGTATCGGTCAGCGACTTGCCAGCGCACTGTGGCAAATGCCAATCGATGGCGTATTGACCAATCACCAGTATCAGTTCTATCCGAGGCATCCTTGCAATCAGAGGAGCACGCCACTGAGGCGCACACTCTTTGCGCGGTGGCAGATCCCCAGACTTGCCCGTTCCGGGGTAACAAAAGCCCATCGGCAGAATGGCGACCTGTCTGGCGTCGTAAAAAACGTCCCGTCGAACGCCCATCCAGGCCCGCAGCCGCTCGCCACTCGCATCGTCAAAGGGCACTCCACTGGCATGCACCTTGCGGCCCGGCGCCTGGCCTGCCACGAGGATGCGGGCTTTGGCATCAACCTGCAACACCGGGCGCACTCCGTCCTCAAGGTGTGGCGCACACAAGGCGCAGCTGCGCACCTCGCTCAACAGAATGGGCAGTTTGATGGATGTCGACATTGGCGATCTTTGCTCAATGGGATGAGATTGTTTGCAAATATGAGATCAAGTCGCTTCGATCATGTTTGTCGGTGACTGAGTAGCCCATTTTTTGACCGGGAATCAGCTTTTCCGGATTCGTCAGCCAAGCCTGCAAGGTGGGCTCTGACCAAACAATTTTCGACTTCTTGACTGCGGCTGAATAATCATAGCCTGCGGCCAACCCTGCCTTGCGACCAAACACACCCTGGTGCGCCGGACCCACTCGGTTTTGATCCACTGCATGACAGCCAACACACCGGCTATCGTAGAGTTCCTTGCCACGGACAGCGTCGCCAGTTGCCAGCGCTTGGCCCGTCAATGCCAATGCAACAGTCAGGGTGAGACCTTGTGCATGAAATTTCATGATGCATCTCCATTCAGTAAACGTAAGCAGTCCGCAGACGCAGCGCAAGTGCGCCACGCTGCTGACCCACTCATTGGACTTTGTCGATCAGGCACCAAAGGCAAACGCCTTGGAGAATGGGCGTTTCAGATCAAAGTTCAACAATGCAAAGTGCGCTGCTTCGTCGGCAGCTAAACGGGCGGCAATTTTCCCCAGTTGTGGATCCTTGAATGCCGTCAGAACACCCAAATACGCATTGGCGGCACCCAATTCAAGACGGGCGGCCAAATCCAGCACATCGTCTTCGGTCTTGAGCAAATCGACCTTCAATTCTTTCGCGTATTCTTCAATTGACTTGGCTTCCACGGGCCTTCCACCCAACTTGCGGATGGTGCCAATCAGTGCGTCATTGTGGGCCTTGTGATCGTCCTGAAACTTGGTTGCTGCCTTAACGTGCTGGGAATTCAACAAGCCACTGCGCAAAGCAATCTCATAGGCATTGATGCCTTCATATTCAAGACCGACTGCAACATTCAGAATGGCCAAGTCGCTTTTAGTATCCGTCTGGCTGACTGCGGCCAGGGCCTGGTTTCCGCCCAGGAGGGCCAAAGCGCCGGCTGATAATGTGGTGGCGCCAGCGCCCATGAAAAGGCGGCGGCTGGGCGTGATAAGTTGTGTTGGGGAAGTCATGGTGGACACCTTAGTTGGGGTAAAGATGAGATTCACGCGGTTTCAAGAGCCGTCGCGTTGACCAGCGGGAAATCCACTGCGGTGTCGGCAACATGGTTGAAGTAGTTCGTGAAGATGTTGGCAGATACTGTGGCCACGATTTCAGTGATTTCGGCCTCGCTGTAGCCTGCAGCACGCACTTGTGCCAGATCCGAGTCGGAAACGCGTCCACGCTCTGCAACAATGACCTTGGCAAAGGTCAAAGCAGCTTGGGTCTTGGTATCGGCGGATTGGCCACGCAGGTTCGCAGCCGTTTCGGGCGCCGCAACACCAGCGCCTTTGGCCATCAGCGTGTGGGCCGATGCGCAGTAGTTGCATTCGTTCTCACCAGCTGTAGTCAGCGCAATTTGCTCACGCAGAGCAGCAGAAATGCTGGTGCCGGCAAGGGCTTCACTGCCGCTCAGGTAGAACTGCAAGACGGCCGGCGAGTGGGCAAACGTTTTGAAGAGATTCGGGACCATGCCCAGTTTGGATTTGACAGCCGCCAACAGGGGTTGGGACTGTGCGGGGGCGTTGGCGGGGTTGAGAGCTGCAATACGTGTCATGGGTTCACCTTGAAAAGTTGGTGTCTTGTGCGGGTTTGCACAAGACAGACTTTGCCTGCCTACGCACTATCATGGGGCACTGACTATCTCGATTTACGCACTATCCGTCTCGCAGCGCCACATGGACCGACTATCTCTTTTGTTTGACCGCATGAATCTCGGCGCCCGTGTTTTTTACTCGGGTGCGCTGTGCGGCATCGCAGACTTTTCAAACGACACTGGGCAATGCATCCTGCATGTCCTGCATCGAGGAACCGTGCGCGTCATTGGCCAGCCAATGGACAGTTTCCAGATCACCCAGCCCTCACTGCTTTTCTATCGCACTTCGTATCCGCATCGCTTTGAAGTGGATGACAAGAGTGGTGCTGATCTGGTCTGCGCCTTCATTGACTTCGGGGCGGGCATGGGCAACCAGGTGTTGCTCGGGTTGCCTGAAAGGCTGTTGGTGCCGCTTTCGGACATCGTGGGGGTCGAATCAACGCTGGCACTGCTGTTTGATGAGGCTTTTTCGCAGCGCTCTGGGCGCGCGGCAGGGATTGAGCGATTGGTCGAGTTTTTTGCCATCCTGCTTTTGCGTCACATGTTGGATGCGAGTCTCGTCAAGAGTGGCTTGCTGGCAGGTCTGGCGGACGACAAACTGGCCAAAGCGTTGTTGGCAATGCAGGCCAAGCCTGAGCACGCCTGGTCTCTGGATGAACTGGCCCAAACCGCCAACATGTCACGTGCACGTTTTGCGCTGCACTTTCACGAAGTGGTGGGCGCGACCCCCTTGGACTACCTTACAGACTGGCGCATCAGCGTGGCGCAATCCCTGCTCAAGCGCGGCAAGTCACTCAAAATAGTGGCCCCAGCCGTCGGCTACACGAACCCGGCCGCGTTTGCACGTGTGTTTGCACGGCGCACAGGCGTTTCACCCAGCACGTGGATTGCCAACGTCGAAGCTTGATTACGTTGTGGGGACGCATAGAAAGGGCACGCCGAAATGACAGGCGGATGACCGGAACTCCAAAAGTACCAAGTCCGCTGTCTGCTATAGGCGTGCTACCTCGACCGACGGCAGTTGGCTCTTGGCGGGTGCTCGAATTGGTGAAATCATCGCCAGAAAGCTGACCCTGAAACACAGGATTGAATGGCCGGTATGGAGCAGGCAGATCGAAAACCTCTAAGACCGGTAACAGCCCTTATGTAGAGATGTCCATAAGGGCTGTTGAACTAACCCGCTACGCGCTAGTTTGACCTCCGCTGTTTTCACTGTCCATGGCGCGCTGGTCCCCGAAGCTCCTTTGGAAGACGATGAATCTGCTGCCTGCAGCACTTCATCC
>CAIMZI010000112.1 GCA_903845935.1 uncultured beta proteobacterium
AACACTGTATTTGGTCCGCCACGGACAAGCGTCGCTAGGCGCCGACGATTACGTCAACTTGATCGCGCTGGGTCAGCGCCAGAGCCTGCGCCTGGGCGAATGCCTTGCGGCCAAGGGGCTGCAATTCGAGGCCGTGCTGACCGGCAGCTTGAAGCGCCACGCTCAAACTTGGGAATGTATTCGAAGCGGCATGGGCGCTCCTGCAGCGGATCTGCAGGCCTTGCTGTGGCCGGGCCTGAACGAGTACGACAGCGACGCGCTGATTCACAGCCTGTACCCCGGCACCCATTCCAAGACCGAAACGCCCGAGGGCTACCGCGAACATTTCCGGCGGCTGCGCCAGGCCCTGCTGCAGTGGGCCCAGGGCGAACTCCATCCGACCGGTATGCCGAGCTATGCCGCCTTTGTCTCCGGTGTCTGTGCTGCGCTGGACCATGTGCGCAGCCAGCACAGCGGCAACGTGCTGCTGGTCAGCAGCGGCGGCCCGATTGCCACCGCCGTGGCGCAGATTCTGGGTGCTCCGTCGGAGGCCTTCGTGGAACTGAATCTGCGCATACGCAACACGGCCGTCAGCGAGTTTGCCTTCAACCCCAAGCGCCATGTGCTGCTGAGCTTCAACACCCTGGCGCATCTGGACCAGCCGGACTATGCGCACTGGATCAGCTACGCCTGAGGACCTATGCCCCGTTTTGCCGCCAATATCAGCCTGCTCTACCCCGAGCACGGTTTTCTGAACCGCTTTGCCGCCGCCGCTGCCGACGGCTTTCAAGCCGTGGAATTTCTGTTTCCCTACGCTCACCCCGCCGCTCTGCTGGCCCAGCACTTGCGCGAGCACGGCCTGCAACAAGTGCTGTTCAACGCGCCCCCTGGCGACTGGGACGCCGGTGAGCGCGGTCTGGCCTGTCTGCCGGGGCGCGAAGACGATTTCAAACGCGGTTTTGATGCCGCCCTGCGCTATGCAGAAGCGCTGGACTGTCCGCGCATCCACGTCATGGCCGGGCTTGCTCCTGCGGGAGTGGAGTCTGAACGGCTCTTGGAGTGTTACGAGGCCAATCTGCTTTGGGCGTCAGAGCAGGCCCATAGCTGCGGGCGGCGGGTGCTGATCGAGCCCATCAACACGCGCGACTTTCCCGGCTATTTGCTGAACCGCCAGGAAGAGGCACACGCCATTGTGCAGCGCCTGGGTGCGCCCAACCTCAAGGTGCAGATGGACCTGTACCACTGCCAGATCATGGAGGGCGACGTGGCCATGAAGCTGCGCCAGTATCTACCCACGGGCCGCGTGGACCATTTGCAAATTGCCGGTGTGCCCGAGCGCCATGAGCCGAATGTGGGGGAACTGAACTACAGCTACTTGTTTGGTTTGATTGACGAGTTGTCAGCGCAATGTGGCTGGGACGGCTGGGTTGGCTGCGAATACCGGCCCGCTCGGGGCAGCCAGCCGGGTGGCACGACGGCGGGCTTGAACTGGCGTTGATCAGCGCAAAAATTAGGGCTGCTGAACCAAGGTCTCTAGCGGCAACTGGTGCAGCTCCGCCAACATCTGCGCCAGCGAGCGCCCCGCCGCATCAAGAACGGCACGCCCCTTCTCCGCCGAGGCCGCTGCGGCATTGCCCACTGCACCGGCGGCGTTGTAGTCCTGCATCTGCCAGCCCAGCTTGGCGCTCTTGCCATTGCCCAGAATCGGGTAGGCCTTGGAGCGGTCTTCGGAGGTGGAGGCAAAGTTCTGCGCCAGCGCCATGTCCACCCGCTCGGGTGCGAGCGCCAGCATCATCGAGGTTTCAATCTCACCTGCATGGATGCCAAAGCGGTGCTCATGGGCGCTGAATAGCGCATTCACATCCTCGCCATTGGGACCGACCAGGGGCAGGCCAAACCAATTGACGCTGTAGACCAGCATGCCAAGGCGTGCACGCAGATCACGCGCCACCACGTCCAGCAGCCCGACCTGGCCGCCATGGGAGTTGAGCAGCACCAGCTTGCGTACACCGGCCGCCGCAACGCTCTCGCCGATGTCGGTCCACAGGCGAATCAGCGTCTCGGCCTTGAGCGTCAGCGTGCCGGCAAAGGCGCAATGTTCGGGGCTAAAGCCGACGGCCTGCGTCGGCAAAAACAGCGCAGGAACATGGGCGTCCAGGTGCGGCAGCGCGGCGGCGATCACGCCGTCGACCAGGGCCTGGTCCACAGCCAGGGGCAGGTGCGGACCATGCTGCTCGATGGCGGCCACTGGCAGCACCGCAATCAGTTGCGCGCTGCGGCCATGGGCGTGGGCCTGGGCAAAGTCGCGTGCGGTCCAGTCGGCCCAGAAACGTGATGTGGTTCTCATGCGTCTATCTTAGATGTTAGATGCCGCGCTTGTCGTTGGGCTGCGGCCTTCCTCTGCACCGCTGCCTTCTCCCGACGCGGCAGCAGGCCCTGCAGGCACTGCGGATTGGATCGCGCGCCGCTGGCCAGGTAGTCCGCCAGCAGGGCGCTGCGCACCCCATCGACGGGCAAGCTTCGCTCCACCGACAGGTAGTCAAACACCGCGTCCAGCAGAACTTCGGGCGTGAACTGATGGGTGCTGGATGTGCGCCGCCACAGCCATTGCGAAAACTCAGACCAGGCGGCAAAGGCGCTCTCGCCCTGCAGCAGCAAGCGGCTGCTTTGGCCAAAGCGCCCTGAATTCACCAGCAGATCCCAGTAGCGGGCCATGCGGGCAAAACGCTGCACCTGCTCTGCTGTGACCGCGTCCGTTTGCAGCACGGTGTAAGGTGGCTCTGTGGCATAGACCATGCCGTCCTCGGCCACGGCGCCGGGCAGGCTGCGTCTTGCCAAGGGTGTGCCACGCAGGCGCTTGAGCAGGCCCAGCTGGATTTCATGCGGCCCGAGTGCGTAAAGGCGATCAAATCCTTCGGCAAAACTCGCCCAACTTTCGCCGGGCAGGCCGAAAATCAGATCGGTGTGTAAATGCGCCTGGCTGTGCTCCAGCAGCCAGTGGATGTTCTCACTGGTCTTGGCGTTGTCTTGCCTGCGGGAAATGCGCGCCTGCACTTCCGGGTTAAACGACTGGATACCGATTTCGAACTGCAACACCCCGGCCGGGAAGCGCTCCACCATGGCCTTGAGCGCATCGGGCAGATGGTCAGGTACCAGTTCAAAGTGCAGATGCAAGAGTTCCTTTGGAGCGGCCTGCCAGCGGTCCAGAAAAAACTGCAGGATGCGCAGCGAGGTTTCCACCTTGAGGTTGAAGGTGCGGTCCACAAACTTGAAGTTGCGCGCACCGCGTTGGTACAGCGTGGCCAGTGCCTGTAGAAACGGCTCCAGATCGAAGGCCCAGGCTGTCTTGTCCAGCGCGCTCAAACAGAATGCGCATTTGAACGGGCAACCGCGCGAGGCCTCCACATAGAGTACGCGCTGCGCCAGGTCACTGTCGCTGTACTGGTCGTAGGGCAGTTCAATGGCGTCCAGCGGTGGCTGTTCACCGGCGATCACCTTCATCAGCGGCTGCGGGCCGTGCACCAGGGCGCGGCACAGCTTGGGAAAGCTCACATCGCCCCAGCCGGTGATCAAGTGGTCGGCCAGCAGAACGATTTCCTGTGGCTCCCACTCGTGGCTGAGCTCCGGCCCACCCAACACCAGCTTGACTTGCGGACATTGTTGCTTGAGTAAGCGGATCACCTCGGTGGTCTGCGCCACGTTCCAGATGTACACGCCAAAGCCGACCACGCGCACGCCACCCGACTCGCCCAGGGTCTGCAGCAGCGCATCCACAATCTGCTGCGCCGGCCGCTGGATGGTGAACTCCTGCAGTGTGGTGATAGCTGCCAGATCGGCGCCGCCATAGCGCGCCATATTGGCCATCAGGTAGCGCAGCCCCAACGAGGCGTGGATGTATTTGGCGTTGAGGGTGGCGAGAACAATGGCGGACATGGTCGTATTATCAAAGCATGGCTTCCAAGCAAAGACCCAAGGCTCCGGCAAAGGCCATCCTCCCGGCTCCAGCCCCGCGCAAGACCACCGGCGATACCTTCTTCGGCTGGGACGGTGAGGTGCTGGTGCTCAACGTGCTGGGCAAACCTTCCGCCAGCAAGGACGCCATTGGCAAACCCAAGGGCACCCAGCTCAAGATCAGCGTGACGGCCGCGCCCAAGGATGGACGGGCTACGGACTATATGGTGCGCTTTCTGGCGCCGCTGTTTGGCGTGGCGGTCTCCGACATCGAGGTGGTGTTCGGACAAGAGAACGTCAACAAACAATTGCGCATCCGTGCCCCCAAGAAACTGCCGGCTGTATTCACCGACGCTGCAGCTCCGGCCGACTGAGGCGACAATGTGCGCCCTGCATGGACGTTTTTTTCCCTTATTCGTGAGCCGCGCGCTTGCTCCTTTTATGAACCGGTTGTTTTCCTCCTTTGAATCGGCCATGCGCCTGGCGGCTGTCTGCCTGGCCTTGCTGACGTTTTGCTGCAGTGCCTTGGCCCAGTTTGCCAAGACCTCGACTGCAATGGGCAGCGCCGTGGTGCAAACCGAGCAGGTGCGTGCCGAACTGATGGCCTTTGCGCCAGACGGCGTAGGTTCCGGCAAGACGGTCTGGGTCGGCCTGCAAATCGCCCACCAGCCGCACTGGCATACCTACTGGAAAAATGCCGGCGACTCCGGTCTGCCCACGCGCCTGGAATGGATCCTGCCTGCGGGCGTGAGCGCCGGTGACATCGCCTGGCCGACACCGCAAAAAATCAATATCGGCAGCCTGTCCAACTTTGGCTACGAGGGCCAGTTGCTGCTGCCGGTGCCGCTGACCATCAGCCCCGGTTTTGCGCCGGGCGCGCTGGCAGACAGTCTGGAGATCAAACTCTCGGCCTCCTGGCTGGTGTGCAAGCAGGAATGCGTGCCCCAAGAGGGCAGCTTTGTGCTGCAGGTGCCGCTGCGTGGCTCTACCGCCCTGCATGCAGCCGATTTTGAAAAAGCCAGGGCCACCGAGCCGGTGGCGCTCAATGGTAAGTCAGAGCTACAGGTGGACAAGCACGGCCTGACCTTGAGGGTATTCGGCCTGCCCGCCGCCTGGCACGGCAAGAACATCAGCGCCTTTATTGAAACGCCCGACCTGATCGAGACCGCAGGCGCACCCTCACCGACCGACGGCGCGCCGCAAAACTGGCAAGCCGACGGCAGTTGGTCCAGCACCATGGCGCTGTCCAGTATGCGCAGCGAGTCACCGGCCAAGCTGGGCTTTGTGCTGGCGCTGGAGGGGAAAAGCCTGCGCACCGAAGCCGCCGTTTCTGGCAACTGGCCAGCCATCAGCGCTGGCACGGCCAACGCCGCGGCGCCCACCGTGAATAGCGCCATCAGCAACCCGAACACCCCGGCGCCACTGGCCGCGCAAGGTCTTGGCAGTTTTGCGCTGGCACTGGCGGCCGCCCTCTTGGGCGGGCTGATTCTGAACCTGATGCCCTGCGTGTTCCCGGTGCTGGCGATCAAGGTGCTGGCCTTTACCAAGCCCGGCGAGCGCCACAGCCACCGCGCCCTGGGGCTGGCCTATACCGCCGGTGTCGTGGCGTCGTTTCTGGCACTGGGCGGACTGATGCTGGCCCTGCGCGCCGGTGGCGAGCAACTGGGCTGGGGCTTTCAGTTGCAGTCGCCAGCCGTCATCGCCGTGCTAGCCCTGCTGTTCACGCTGATTGGCCTGAACCTGATGGGCCTGCTGGAGGTGGGCAATCTGCTGCCCGGCAATCTGGGCGCGCTGCAGCTTCGCCATCCGCTGGGTGATGCGTTTTTATCTGGCGTGCTGGCAGTGGCGATTGCCTCACCTTGCACCGCGCCGTTTATGGGCGCCTCGCTCGGCTATGCGATTGCCCTGCCTGCCGCACAGGCCCTGGGCATTTTTGCCGCCCTGGGTCTGGGACTGGCCCTGCCCTACCTGGCAGCCAGCTGGATGCCGTCTGTCGGCAAGCTGCTGCCAAGGCCTGGCGCGTGGATGGACACGCTGCGCCGCTTTATGGCCTTTCCGATGTGGGCCACGGTGGTCTGGCTGGTCTGGGTGCTAGGGCATTTGAGCGGCGTGGATGGCGCCGCCAGCCTGCTGGCCCTGCTGCTGTGTCTGGCGCTGCTGGTCTGGTGCCTGAACCTGCAGGGGCGCAGCCGCAGCGTGATGGCGGCGTTGTCGCTGGCCGTGGGCTTCTGGTTGGCCTATTCCATAGGACCGACCATTTTCAAACTGGAAGACGCGCCCTCGGCACCCGGCAATGCGCAAAGCGCAGGCGGCTGGCAGGCCTGGGTGCCGGGCCGCGTGGACGCCGAGCTGGCTGCGGGCAAGCCGGTGTTTGTGGATTTCACCGCCGCCTGGTGCATTACCTGCCAGTACAACAAGAAAACCACGCTGGCCAAGCCCGAGGTGCTGGCCGATTTCGCCGCCAAGAAGGTGACGCTGCTGCGCGCCGACTGGACCCGCCGCGACCCGGCCATCAGCCAGGCGCTCAGCGCCCTGGGCCGCAGCGGCGTGCCGGTGTATGTGATTTACCAGGCCGGTCAGACACCGGTGGTGCTGTCGGAAATCCTGGATGTGGGCGATTTGCGCGCAGCCCTGGCAAGGCTCTGAAACTGGTTCATTGCACTTGACCTGTGTCAGGTCAAACCCGGTACGAGCGCCTGCTGCGACAATGCAGGCACCTCCCTTTTGCCCTGAGAACCTCCCCCATGACCCCATTTGCTCCGCTCCAGAACGACACTTTTTTGCGCGCTTGCATGCGCCAAGCCACACCCTACACGCCCTTGTGGCTGATGCGTCAGGCCGGACGCTACCTGCCCGAGTACTGCGCCACCCGCGCCCGTGCCGGCAGCTTTATGGGCTTGGCCACCAATACCGACTTCGCCACCGAAGTGACGCTGCAGCCGTTGGAGCGCTATCCGCTGGACGCCGCCATTCTGTTTTCCGACATCCTGACCGTGCCCGATGCCATGGGTCTTGGCCTGTCCTTTGCCTTGGGCGAAGGCCCGCGCTTTGCCACCGCCGTGCGCGATGAAGCGGCCGTAGCCAAGCTCGAAGTACCCGACATGGAGAAGCTGCGCTATGTGTTTGACGCCGTCACATCCATCCGCAAGGCATTGAACGGCCGCGTGCCGCTGATTGGCTTCTCCGGCAGCCCCTGGACGCTGGCCTGCTACATGGTCGAAGGCAAAGGCTCGGACGACTACCGACTTGTCAAGACCATGCTGTACAGCCGCCCAGACCTGATGCACCGAATCCTGGCCATCAACGCCGATGCCGTGGCAAGCTACCTGAACGCCCAGATTGATGCCGGGGCCCAGGCCGTGATGATTTTTGACAGCTGGGGCGGCGTGCTGGCCGATGGCGCATTCCAGGAGTTCTCGCTGGAATACACCAGGCGCGTGCTGGCCCAGCTCAAGCGCACGGGTACCGACGGTCAGATCGTGCCGCGCCTGGTCTTCACCAAGGGCGGTGGCCTGTGGCTGAAGGAAATGGCGGCGCTGGACTGCGAAGTTCTAGGCCTGGACTGGACCGTCAATCTGGGCAGCGCGCGTTCCCTGGTCGGCGGTGTAGAAAACGGCCCCGGTAAGGCCTTGCAGGGCAATATCGATCCCAATGTGCTGTTTGCGCCCCCGGCCCAGATTGCCAAGGAAGTGGGCCGCGTGCTCGACAGCTTTGGCGTACCCTACCAGGGCAGTGGAACCGGTCCCACGCACATTTTCAACCTCGGCCACGGCATCAGCCAATACACACCGCCAGAAAACGTCGCCGCGCTGGTGGAAGCGGTACATACACATTCAAAAGGCCAAAGGGCCTAATTTCATACCACGTTTTGGCCCGCAAGCAAACTCATCAAGGGTTACTTATGCACAAAAATGGTGGTGCGGCAGAGCAGCATTTCAAAAGCTGCAGGCTTTCTGCTACAAACACCATGGCTCTTGTAAGTGCTTGATTTATATAGATTTAAAACTTTGCTTTTTTTCCGGGCATTCCAGTCAAAGCCTTGCAGCGCAAGGCTTTGGAGAGGCTTCAGGGAAGATATAAACAAAGTTATCCACAGAAATCTTGGACTACTTGCAAACGTCTTGTAAATCAAGCACTTAGCCCACTTTTCTCACATTCACATCAACAACCAGCCCTAGCGACGCCCCGACACTCCCGCGCATGACCTGTTTGCCGCTTTTGCCGCTCCAGCCATGAACACCTGGCTTTGTGTTCTGGTGCAGACACCTGCGCACTCCGCGCTGGGCTCGGTGCTGACCTATCGCAGCCCCCAGGCGCTGCCACTGGGCAGCCTGGTGCGGGTGCCGCTGGGCAAGCGCGAGACGCTGGGCGTGGTGTGGGAACCCGCAGCGGCCGACGCAACCGGCGAAATTGACCCGGACAAGGTGCGCGATATCGCCGGTATCCTGGAAGGCATTGCGCCGCTGGGCGCGCCATGGCGGCAACTGGTCACGTTTGCTGCCCAGTATTACCAGCGCTCCATCGGTGAAGTGGCGCTGGCGGCCCTGCCGCCGCAGCTGCGCGATCTGTCTGCGGTGCAAATGCAGCGTCGCCTCAAACGCAAACCGGCTGCCGCGCATGACCCAGGCGAGCTGCAGGCAGCGCAAACGCTCAGTGCGGAACAGACCTTGGTGCTGGAACAAATCGCATCCCAAACCGGGCCTTTTTTGCTGTTCGGTGCCACCGGCAGCGGCAAGACCGAGGTCTATTTGCATGCCGTGGCCGAGCTGCTGGCGCGCGACCCGCAGGCCCAGGCCCTGGTGATGGTGCCGGAAATCAACCTGACGCCACAGCTGGAGGCGCGCTTTCTGGCGCGCTTTGCGCCGCTGTACGGCGAGCAGGCGGTGGTATCCCTGCACAGCGGCATGACCAATCCGCAGCGACTAAAAAGCTGGCTGTCCGCCCACAATGGGACCGCACGCATCGTGCTGGGCACGCGCATGGCGGTGTTTGCGTCCCTGCCCTGTTTGCGCCTGATCGTGGTGGACGAGGAACACGACCCCAGCTACAAGAGCAGCGAAGGTGCGCGCTACTCGGCACGCGACCTGGCTGTGTACCGGGGCAAGCTGGAGGACGCCAAGGTGATTCTGGGATCGGCCACCCCTTCGCTGGAGAGTTGGTACCAAAGCCGCCCGGATGGTGGGCGCTATTTGCGCCTACACATGCCCAGCCGGATTGGCACTACAGACAAGCCGCCAACGCCCTCTAGCGCGCAGCTGGCCGCAACGGCGCCGCATGCAGACCAGGCTGCCCGCAAGGCCATGCGCCTGAAGGCGGGTACGCCCGAGGGTCTGCCCCTGGTGCGGCGGGTGGACATGAACCACCAGCCACGCCATGCCGTTTTCTCGCTGCCGCTGCTGGACGCCATCCGCGAGCGCGTCGCACACGGCGAACAATGCATGGTGTTTTTGAACCGGCGCGGCTATGCCCCCGTGCTGCATTGCGCCGACTGCGGCTGGAAAAGTGAGTGCCCGCATTGCTCGGCCTTCCGCGTGTTTCACAAGATAGACCGCACCCTGCGCTGCCACCATTGCGGCTTTACCGAGCGCGTGCCACGCGCCTGCCCCGCCTGCGGCAACGTCGACATTGAACCCATGGGTCGCGGCACCGAGCAACTGGAAGAACAACTGGGCGAGCTGCTGGCCGATGTGCGCAGACCCGGCACTGTCAGCGATGCGCAACCGAACGGCGAGCCGCTGCGCATAGCCCGCATCGACGCCGACAGCACCAGGCTGAAGGGTGCGCTGGAAACCCAGCTGGCGGCCGTGCATGCGGGCGAGGTGGATGTGTTGGTGGGCACGCAAATGATCGCCAAGGGCCATGACTTTCGCCGCATCACCTTGGTGGCGGCCATCAACCCGGACGGCGCCCTGTTCTCCAGCGACTTCCGTGCCCCCGAGCGCCTGTTTGCCCTGTTGATGCAGGCTGCAGGACGCTCCGGGCGCGACGCCATGCTGGGTAACAGCAGCGAGGTCTGGATTCAGACCTTTCAGCCGGATCACCCACTCTATGCGTCGCTCAAGGCGCACGACTACCCGAGCTTTGCAGAGCAGCAACTCAAGGAGCGCCAGCAGGCCGGCATGCCCCCCTTCAGCGCCCAGGCCTTGGTGCGCGCCGAGGCCCGCACCCAGGAGGCGGCCCAGGCCTTTTTGACGCTGGCACGGGCTGCGGCGCTAGAGGACATGGCGCAGTGGCCGGGCTGGGCGACTATCCTGGAGCAGGTGTTTGTCTACCCGGCCGTGCCCATGAGCATCCAGCGCGTGGCCAATATCGAGCGCGCCCAGATGCTGGTCGAAAGCCCCTCGCGTGCGGCGCTGCAAAAGTTTCTGGCGGCGTGGCACGACGTGCTGCATGCCAGCCGCTCCGACCCGGCCTGCAAGGGCCTGATCCGCTGGGCCGTGGATGTGGACCCTCTGGCCGTATAGGTACCGTTAAGATCAGCCCTCGCTCTGCCCGCCCCCCACTTCCGTTCGCATGTCCGCCCCCTCTTCGTCCGCCTCCTCCGGTATGAACCTGGCCCAGCAAGAGGCCGTCAATTTCTTGCACGGTCCCTGCCTGGTGCTGGCCGGGGCGGGCTCGGGCAAGACGCGGGTGATCACACACAAGATTGCGCGCCTGATCCAGACCGGCATGCCGGCCAAGCGCATAGCCGCAATCACCTTCACCAACAAGGCCGCCGCCGAGATGCGCGAGCGCGCCAAGAGCCTGATCGGCAAGCCGGCCAAGGACGTGGTGGTATGCACCTTCCACTCGCTGGGTGTGCGCATGCTGCGCCAGGACGGCGCGGTGCTGGGGCTCAAGCCCTCGTTTTCCATCATTGACACCGATGACGTCACCAGCATCCTGAAGGACGCCGGGGGCACGGTGGACGCCGCCACAGCCCGCGCCTGGCAATGGACCATCAGCGGCTGGAAAAGCGCCGGGCTCAACGCCGAACAGGCGCTGGCCGCAGCCGAAAATGACAACGAGCGCCAGGCCGCCGTGGTGATGGGCCGTTACCAAGAGCGCCTGACCGCCTACCAGAGCGTGGACTTTGATGACCTGATCAGCCTGCCGCTCAAGCTGCTGCAAAACCATTCCGAGGTGCGGCACCGCTGGCAGGCGCAGATGGGCCATGTGCTGGTCGAC
Organism: uncultured beta proteobacterium; assembly: GCA_903845935.1. GTDB lineage: Bacteria > Pseudomonadota > Gammaproteobacteria > Burkholderiales > Burkholderiaceae_C > Allorhodoferax. The sequence goes on from CAIMZI010000112.1 coordinate 11,098, forward strand.
GAATACCAGGACACCAACGCCACCCAATACGAGATGCTGAAACTTCTGGTGGGCGAGACGGCCGACGCCGCCCGCTTTACCGCCGTGGGCGATGACGACCAGTCTATTTACGGCTGGCGCGGCGCCACGCTGGACAACCTGCGCAAACTGCCGGTGGACTTTCCGGCGCTCAAGGTCATCACGCTGGAGCAGAACTACCGTTCCACCTCGGCCATCCTGCGCGCAGCGAACAATGTGATCGGCCCCAACCCCAAACTGTTTCCCAAGAACTTGTGGAGTGACCTGGGCGAGGGCGAGCCGGTGCGCGTCATCGACGCCGACAGCGAGGAACATGAGGCCGAGCGCGCGGTGGCCCGCATCCAGAGCCTGCGCGCCGAAGGCAGCCTGGCGCAGGATGGCAAGCAATACCGGGAGTTCGGAGATTTTGCGGTGCTGTACCGGGCCAATCACCAGGCCAAGCCCTTTGAGAAGGCGCTGCGCAAGGCGAATATCCCGTACAAGGTGTCGGGCGGCCAGAGCTTTTTTGACCGCGCCGAGATCCGCGACCTGTGCGCCTGGTTCCGCCTGTGGGCCAATAACGATGACGACCCGGCCTTTGTGCGGGCTGTGACCACACCCAAGCGCGGCATTGGCCACCAGACCCTGGGCACGCTGGGTGTGTATGCCGGCCAGTACAAGCTCAGCCTGTTTGAGGCCCTGTTTTCATCGTCGCTAGGCGGGGCGCTGAGCGGCAAGGCCCTGGGCAGTCTGCATGAGTTCGGCCGCTATGTGAACGACCTGCAGTTCCGCGCCCGCCACACCTTGGGCGCCGAAAACGCCACCCTGTTTCTGGCCGAGTGGCTGAAGGAAATCGGCTACGAAAAGCACCTGTATGACGGCGAGGAGAGCGAGAAGCTGGCGGCTGCCAAATGGTCTAACGTAATCGAATTCTGCGAATGGATGGCGCAGCGCTGCGGCGGCCGGGTGGAGGGCGTAGCGGGAGTGGACGAGCGCGAAATCAAAAACTTGCTGGAGGTGTCGCAGACCATCGCCCTGCTCTCCACCTTGAGTGAGCGCGAGAAGGACCAAAACGTGGTGACGCTCTCCACCCTGCACGCCTCCAAGGGCCTGGAGTGGCCGCATGTGATGCTGGTGGGGGTGAACGAGGGCGTACTGCCCTTCAAGCTCAAGGAAGCCACGGGTGCCGACGGCGGCGTAGTGCGCGACGAAGAGGCGGTCAACGAAGACCTGGCCACCCGCCTGCAGGAAGAGCGGCGCCTGATGTATGTGGGCATTACCAGGGCCCAGCGCAGCTTGGCGGTGAGCTGGACGCGTAGGCGCAAAAAAGGCCGCGAACTGGTGGCCGCACTGCCCAGCCGCTTTATTGCCGAGATGGCGTTGAACCAGGCAACGGTAAAAGAAGATCCCCGCGAAAAGTTGCGCGCGCTGCGGGCCGAATTTGCCCTCAAGGCACAGGCCTCGGCGGCAGCGGCAGCTAGCGCACGCTAGGCTGAGGCCTTGATTCAGAAGCCCAAAACGCTGCCAGGTATTTCCGGCGGGCCAAACTCGACATCGTGCAGGTCAGACAGTTCCAGCATGGCCTGCACTGCGTCCTGATTGAAGCCGACACGCGCCTGGCCCATGCCATCGCCACCGGCCATGATGAGTTTATTGATGTAGGCACCGCACTCCGGGTAACCCCACAGGGTGCGAATGGTGTTGGCAATGCGCTGGTGGTGCCGCTCAACGATGTCAAGCGCCATGTTTTTGCGCTCAATCAGGCTAGGTGGCTCGGGCTCCAAGGACATTTGCTCGGTAGCGAACTCAAAGTCGACCTCCGTCAGACTTGGCGTTGGAACGTCGTTCTGCACCACGTGGCGGGGGCTAGCTGCCGGCACTGGCTTAGGGCTTGGCCGAACCGCGTTCCCAGCAGACTCCTTGGCCGGCGAATCGTCAGGCTTATCGCTTTTGCCAAAAAACCTGCTTAACATGGGATGCCTTCATGATGATGCGGAATGTTAACCCAGTCAGACAGGCTATTGCAGCACCTGCAGCAAAAAGCCCCAGAC
>CAIMZI010000113.1 GCA_903845935.1 uncultured beta proteobacterium
CACATGCATGAAGTGAAAAAAGGTGAGCGACAGATAAAACATGTCGAACAGGTTGCGCGAGAGCTGCATACCAATGTCCGCATCGTGGCTGAACTCCAGCACTTTGAGAACAAGAAATGCGGCGCCCAGAACCCAGGCGCCACCGAGCCAAAGTGCGCAAGCGCGCACCCGGTCTGCGCGGATAGCGGCACTGGCGCAGGCCACGGCATAACTGCTGCTGATCAGCACCAGCGTGTTGACCAGGCCGCCCTGGCGGTCCAGCAGGGCCTGCTCGCTGTTGAAGAGTTCGATGTGGGAGCGCCGCGCTTGCGCATAGACCACAAACAGCACGCCAAACACCAGCAGCTCGGCAAAGATAAAGATCCAGACCGCCAGGTCACCGGGAAGGGCCTTGTGAGCTTCCCGGTGGGCGGGCGCGGACCCGATTGCGTTGGCCGTCAGTGCGTGGGTGCGCATGGTGGGGTGCTGCAATCAGGTGCCGTTTGCTGCTCAGGCAACAGCGCGCTTCACTTCGGCGGCAAAGTTGTATTCGCCCTTGATGAAGAAACTGGTCAGGTAAGACAACAGTCCAAGTAGGAAGCCGCAACCGAAGATTTCACGCAGCCAGAAAAAGACTCTGGACGAATCGGCCACATCCATGAAGCTCGACGGGTTGGCACCCATGCGCTGCGTGAACATGGTCACCAGACCGGCGCCAGTCAGCGCGAGCGTAATGCCCATCATGCTGATCACCATGGTCCAGAAGCCTGTCATTTCCCAACGCTGTGAGGTCACGCTGTTGGCGGTGCGGCCGCGCAGCAAGGGCATGGCGTAGGAAATGATGGCCATGGAGACCATGGCGTAGGCGCCGAAGAAGGCCAGGTGACCGTGGGCAGCGGTCAGGTTGGTGCCGTGCGCATAGAACTGTACCGGTGCCAGCGTGATCATGAAGCCCCACAGGCCGGCACCCAGGAAGGCGACGATGGGGGTACCCATGGCCCACAGCATGGCGGCCTTGTTGGGATGCTCGCGGCGGCGCTGGAACAGCGTCTTGAAGGCGAACGCGATCAGCATGATGAAGGGGATCGGCTCAATGGCGCTGAAGATCGAACCCAGCCAGATCCAGTACTCGGGCGCACCGGTGTAGTAGTAGTGGTGGCCGATGCCGATGATGCCGGAGACCAGGGTCATGGCGATGATCACGTAAAGCCACTTCTCGATGATTTCGCGGTCCACGCCGGTCATCTTGATCAGGATGAAGCCGAGCAGTGCGCTCAGAATCAGTTCCCAGTCGCCTTCCACCCAGCCGTGCACCACCCACCACCAGCCGTAGCTCGCTTTGACAGTGTCGTCAGGGAAGTAGAACGCGGGCAGGAACAGCAGGGCTAGGCCCCATAGCGCCACCACCAGAATAACGTTGAGCGAGGTCTTGCGGCCCTTGATCAGCGTCATCGTGATGTTGAACAGCAGCGACAACGCGACCAGCACAATCCCCACCTTGGTCGGCAGCGGCTGCTCCAGGTAGCCGCGTCCCATGGTGGGAACGATGGCGTTGCCGGTCGCCGCTGCGAGCTGGTCATAAGGCACGAACAGATAGCCCAGGATGGTGGCAGCCCCTGCGATCAAAAAGACCCAGAAGGTGGCTAGCGCCAGTTTGGGCGAATACAGCGGCGTCTGCGCCTCTTCGGGCACGATGAAATAGGCCGCGCCCATATAGGCCATCAGCAGCCAGACGATCAGCAGATTGGTGTGCACCATGCGGCTGACGCTGAAGGGGATGGCGGGGAACAGAAAGTTCCCGTCCAGGTATTGCATGCCGGCCACCAGGCCGAAAAGGATCTGCCCCAAAAACAATGCCAGGGCGGCAATGAAATAGGGTTTCGCCACACTTTGAGATGCTTTGATCATGGTGTTTAGGTGTTTCTCATTGGTTGGTTTTTTGAAGTCCACAGGCTGCTGTGCTTAGCCCTGGGTGTTCGGTGGCCAATGGTTGGTGTCAATGTTGGACAGCCACTTGAAGTAGGCGTTCAGGTCGTCGTATTGCGCATCTGTGAAGTTGAAATGCGGCATCTGGCGACGTCCGGCAATGCCGGTGGGTTGGGTCTGGATCCAGGCCTTGATGAACTCCGGGCCGCGGCGCACATAGACGTTGCCCAGCTCGGGCGCAAAGTAAGCGCCTTCGCCATTCACCGTATGGCAGCCGATGCAGTTGTTGTTATCCATCAGGCTCTTGCCGCGTATGACGGAGGCCGTAAGTTGGTCGGCATGGTCGCGTGCGGGAATCTGTCGCCAGGTATCCACGCTGAGCGCGATATAGATCACCAGAAAGATGGCGGCGCTGCCCAAAAAGATGTTGCGCGCCATTGCCTTGGTGAAGATTTGCTGCATGTTTTCTTTCCTCTTCAAGTTATACAGATCGGCAGGCCAGGGGCACCTGCCGATGAGCGAATGGATTCAATCCACTCTGGATATCGCAAGCGACATGCCATGTTATTTACCTATATAAATCAATAACTTATGTAAAATAGTGGTTTGTAGTACCATTTAAAACAGGGTTGTAAATACCATTTGAATGGTATTTACAACCCTGTTGTATGGGCTTCTAACCTAAATGATGGTGGTGCTGCAAAGCGCGACTTTCGCGTCATGCGTCATGCGTCATCAAACGCATGGGCTCGATCAAGCACGTGCCGCCAGGATGCGATCAAACGGCCCTAGTGACCACTGCAAATCTGCTGCCTTAGCAGATCGGAACAGAGTAACTGTCCGGGAATCAGACACCACGCTCGCGACTGAAGCTTAAGCGCGGCCACCGGTCGCAGTCGTAGCCCGTATCGGACGGAAACAGTGGAGTAGTGCTAACGATCGCCGCTATCTTTGCTTCGTGCGCTTCAGCACTGAACGACTTGATTTGGATATAGCTCTTTGCAGCCTTTCTGGCGGCAGCCACGCCAAATCGGCATTCGGGTCCAGATAGGTATTTGGAATGTGCGCAGAAACGCGCGCGACAAGAGGCTTTGCTGGAGTTTGGGGAGCGCGGGTACTGGCTACGCCGGTAGGGTTACTGAATTTTGCAAACCGTTACGCTGGCAACCGCCTCAGGAATGCGCGATTGCATTGGCCCGCAGGGTTGTCTTCACCAGTTGAATAAACTCGGCATCCGCCCCTCCCAGCTTCTTGGTGCGGCCGACAATGCGGCCCTCGGCGTCGAGCAGCACGAGCACCGTGGTGTGGTTGTAGTCACCATCGGACAGCAGTCGGAACTGGATGCCCAGCGTCGCGGCGATCTTGCGGGCACTGGCGCTGTCGGTGCGGGCCAGCGTCCATTGGCTGCTGTCGAGTTCACGCGAGGTGGCAATCGACTTCAACTTTTTCACGTCGTCATGCGCCGGATCGAAGCTGACGAGCAGCAAGTCCAACTGCGCACGCTCGGCCACGGTGAGTCCTTGGCGTGTGGTTTCCATGGCATCGATCAGCATGGGGCAGACAAACTTGCAGGACGTGTAGAACATGCTGACCAGCATGGGTTTGCCCAGATGGTCTTTGAGCTGGAAGGCGCGGCCATTCTGGTCGGTCAGGCTGGCGCTCAACTGGTAAAGCGAGTCGCCCGCCAGGGCATATTCCGTGTCCGGCTTCACCTTGGGTGCGGGAGTGAGGGTCTGTGCGAAGCCTGTACTGGACAGCGCCATGCCAGCAAACAAGGCCAGCCCGGCGCGGGCGCAAGCGCGTTCCAGGGGGCTGCGGAGATGGGATTGCATGGTGTTTCTTTCGGGATGCTGTTGGCGTGTTGTTGATGGCGTTTCAGTTAATCGCATGACGCTCATGGCGCCAGACTGCGGGCGCAGCGAAAGCCCAGGTCCATTGTGGAGTCGGTGCCGCTAAGCGAGGACAGCAAGGCCACCCGCATCAGAATGGCAAAGTTTTCGCGGTCCTGCAGGCTAATGGCGCCGGCGCCGCAGTACTGCAGCTGGTCGGGGTCACCCTGGTTGCGGCTGTCGGCGCTGACCAGCAGGGCGTTGAAGTCGTCCACCCATTCCCAGATCAGACCGTGCATGTCCTGCACACCGTAAAAGTTGGCGTCGCCGCCAACGCGCAACTGGCGCTGGCTGGCCGGTTGCGAATACCAGCCCAGAATCCGTGCGCGCCAAGCCGGGTCCTTGCGGGCATCGGCGTGTGTGGCATCGGCTGCGGCCACATATTCCCATTCGTACCAGGTCGGCAACCTGGCCTGCTCGCTCTCGCAAAAGGCCTGGGCAGCAAACCAGCTCACATTGGTGACGGCCTGCGCGCCGCGCTGTGCGGCTCCAAGCACTTCCATGTCGTGCAGGTAGTTGCCGTCGGCAAATAGGGCCGGCACCTGGGTGCGGCTCCATTCGGGTTGGGCGTCTGTGAAGCGTAGAAACTCCGCCACGGTGACCGGCCGCGTACGCAGGGCAAAGGCGGCAACCGGGGTGGGCGCGTTGTCACTGCTACCGCCTGAAAGCACGCTGGCCAGCGTGCCCGCCGCAACGCTCAGGTAGGGCACATCCGGTCGCAGCGCTACGGGCAGCTCTGCCGGTCCGGCCCAGCCGGGACGGATGGCAGCACACAGCAGACTGGCCACGCAGGCCAGGCGCCGAATGGCAGGCATCGCAAACATGGCGGTTGTGTCCAGCGTTGCTCAGTGTTCTGCCACCGTTTTGGCTGCAGCCTTGGCGCGCTCGGCCTTGACATCGCTGGTCTTGACCTGGCCGCCCAGGTTGTCAAAGGCGTTGAGCACATAGGTCAGTATGTTGGCCACTTCGTCGTCGTTGAGCTGGTTCATGGGCGGCATTACCGAGTCGTACTCTTTGCCGTTGACTGTGAGCTTGCCGTTCAGGCCGCGCACCACAATACCCACTGCGCGCTTGGGGTCGGCATTCAGGAAATCCGACTTGGCCAGGGGCGGGAACACGCCGGGCAGGCCGGCACCGGTGATCTGGTGGCAGACCGAGCAGGTGCCGTTGAACAGCGCCTTGCCGGCTGCGATTTGATCCTGCAGCGTCAGTGTGCCGCTGGCGGCGTTGGCGGCGGCCGTGGTGACGGCTGCCATGTTGGGCGCAGCGCGGTCACCCAGATACACCGAGTCCACTTCCTTGCCGGAGTAGATGGCCTTGTTCTCGGGTCCTTCGACCTTCATGATGGCCAGCGCACCCTTGTTGAAGGCGCGGAAGATGGAGTGGTCCACCATTACGTAGCTGCCGGGCACCTTGGTCTGGTATTCGACGACAGCGGCACCGCCGGAAGGGATCAGCGTCGTCTGCACATTGGTTTGGAAGTTGGAGCCGCCTTCGAAGCGCACCTTGTCAAAGATGGCGCCGATTACGTGGAAACTGGACACCAGATTCGGGCCGCCGTTGCCGACAAACAAGCGGATTTTTTCGTTGGTCTTGGCCTTGAGCGCCTTGTCACCGGTGAGCGCGCCTTCGGCGCCGTTGAACAGCACATAGGTGGGCTTTTCATCAATGGCTTTTTCCATGTCAAAAGGCTGGTTGCCTTTTTCGCGGTACTTGCCCGTGGTGTAGAAGTCGCCCTGCATCACGTAGTACTCATGGTCCACGGGTGACAGGCCTTCGGGAGGCTCGACCAGAATCAGGCCGTACATGCCGTTGGCCACGTGCATGCCCACTGGGGCGGTAGCGCAGTGGTAGACAAAGATGCCTTCATTAAGCGCCTTGAAGGTGAATTGCGATTCATGGCCGGGCGCGGTAAAGCTGGAAGCGGCACCGCCGCCAGGGCCGGTCACGCCGTGCAGGTCAATGTTGTGCGGCATCTTGCTGCCGGGGTGGTTCTTCAGGTGGAACTCCACCGTGTCGCCCTGGCGTACGCG
>CAIMZI010000114.1 GCA_903845935.1 uncultured beta proteobacterium
GAGGCTGTAAAGCTGCCGCTGCTCGGCGGTGCATCGCTTGCCGGAACTTCGCCATTAGCACCCATGGCGCTCGCTGCCACGACCCGCCCAAGGGTCAGGAACACCTGCTGCGCCATCACGTTGTTGCTGTATTTGTTGATGACTCGGATGATTTCTGCCAGCGGCGCGGAGCTCACTTCAAACGCTGGTTTGCCCGCAGCCAGGGCTACAGGGACCGTGCCATAGCGCACGCTGCCGCTGAGCTTCCCACCCATGTCCAGCCACAGTCCCTGCACGGCACGCACGCCATAGCCGCTTGGGTCGGCATAGGCCACCGGCCAGATTTTTTCACCGCAACTCGCCGCATAGCTGCCACCAAAGCGGATGCGCTTGGCGTCCGAAAAATCAGCCTTGAGCGCGCCCCGGTAGTCTCCACAGTCGCCATTGCCCAAGGGCACGCTGGCCTGCATCTGCACGCCAAACAGCGGCGGGTCAAACTGCACCTGGGCGCTGTTGCCGCCACGGTCCGGAGTGAACGTCATCACCACCGCCTTGAAGTTGATCAGCAGTGCATCGGGCGCGGCGTTGTAGGGGCGCAGCGGCTCGCCGTCAAAGCTCGCCGGATTGGTGTCAGGTACTTCGAAGGCGCTGCGGTCCAACACGATGTCACCGGCAATGCTGTGTATGCCCATGCCCTGCAGCCGGCGCAGCAGCAGCCACAGCTTTTCCAGCACCAGCTTGGGGTCGCCTTGTCCCTTGATATAGACGTTGCCAGCGAGCGTGCCGCCCTGCACCGGCCCGTCCACATAGACCGGCGTGCTCCAGGAATAGGCCGGGCCCAGCAGGTCGAGCGCGGCAATGGTGGTGCTCAGTTTCATCACCGAGGCCGGGTTCATGGGCACCTGGGCGCGGTGAGTCAGGCGCGGGGCCGCGTTGCTCGCATCCGCGTCCAGCACCAGCAGCGCCACGGCTTCGCGCGGTATTTTGGCGCGGGCCAGGGCTGCATCCACTTCGGCAGGAATGGCGCTACCCGCTGCGGCAAACGCATGACAGGAGACCAGCAGTGCGGGGCACAGGAGTCGATACAACATGTGGCCATTATCCCGGGCGGCAACGCGCTAGCCCCGATAATCGCTGCATGTCACTCACCACCACCTCTGCCTTGCCCGGCGCCATGCCGCGCCTCTCACCCAAAGTGGTAGGTCTGCTGGCAGCGCTGGTGACGGTGTTGATCTGGACGGCCTTTATTGTGGTGGCGCGGGCCTCGGCCGACCCGGCACGCGCACCCACGCTGACGGCGTTCGACATCGTGTTTGCCCGATTGCTAGGCGCCGGGCTGGTGATGCTGCCTCTGGGCTGCTGGTTGACCCAAACGCAGCGTGCGGCGTTGCGTGATACCGGACAAATGCGCAGCGCAGGTTCGATGTGGGGCCTTTCCCCACTACCGCTGAACATCACGATGCTGACCGGGACCTTCGGCGGCATTTTGTACGGCCTGTTCGCCTATAGCGGCTTTGTTTATGCGCCCGCCGCCCATGCCTCGGTGCTGTTGCCCGGCAGTCTGCCGTTGTGGACCGCGCTGCTGGCCGTGGTTTTGCTGGGTGAGCGCATCAGCGGCAGCCGCGCCATAGGCCTGCTGTGCATTGTGGCGGGCGATCTACTGGTGGGTGGCGCCAGTTTGTTGCATGCATTTGATGGCAGTGGCATCTGGCGCGGTGATGTGCTGTTTATTCTGGGTGCCCTTAGCTGGTCCGGTTACAGCGTGCTGGTGCGAAGGCACAGTCTTCCGGCGGTGCACGCTACCACCGCCATCACCGTGTTTGCCTTTTTTGTCTACGTGCCGGCGTATGCGGGTCTGGTCTGGTCTGGCATCGTGCCCGGTCATGTGTTCACGGCGCCCCTGCGCGATGTGCTCTGGCAAATGCTGATGCAGGGTGTGGCCTCGGTGGTGGTGTCGGGCATCAGCTTCAACATGATGATCCGCACCTTCGGCCCGGTACGCTCCACCATGTTGACCGCGGTGGTGCCTGGGCTGTCTGCCCTGTCCGCCGCGCTGGTGCTGGCTGAGCCCCTGCCGTGGAATGTGATGACCGGCCTGGCCCTGGTGACCCTGGGCATTGTGTTTGGTGTGCGCCAGGCCGGAGCCAAAAAATCATGAAACTGCTGGCCTTTGATACCAGTACCGATGCGATGTCGATCGCCGTTTCGCGCGACGACGGCGCCGCTGCAGGCCTCTGGCAGCAACAGAGCGAGGGTGGCGCCAAGGCGTCCATCGGTCTGATTTCCGGGGTGCTGGAGCTGATGCTCCAATCCGGTCTGACCTTGAGTGAACTCGATGCCATCTGCTTTGGTTGCGGCCCCGGCTCCTTCACCGGCCTGCGCACGGCCTGTGCCGTGGCGCAGGGCTTGGCCTTTGGCGCGGGCGTGCCGGTGCTGCCGGTGAATTCGCTGTTGGCCGTGGCCGAAGAGGCGCGCCACCATGGTTTGGGCGATGCGGCGACTGGCCAGGTCACTGCCTTGCTGGACGCGCGCATGGACGAAATTTATCTGGCTACTTTCTACTTTGAGGCTGGCCTCTGGACCGAGTTGCAGGCGGCGCACCTGGTGAAGCCCGAAGCCGTGGCCTTGCCGGTACCAAGCGCAGGGGACGCGGTGGCGGCAGGCAATGCCTTTGCCGTTTATGGCACGCGCTTGACCGGTTTGGCCGAGGCGGCGGCGCGCATTCCGGCCTTGCCCCAGGCCACAGCCATGCTGCGCTTGGCGCCGCAGTTGTTGGCTGCAGGCAAGGCGGTGTCCGCCGAGCAGGCCTTGCCCACCTATATCCGCGACAAGGTGGCGCAAACCACGGCCGAGCGCGCCGCCATCAAGGCCGCGCAGCTGGCCGCTGCCCTTTAATTTCATGAGCACCCCGCTGGAATCTGACCACGCAGAGGCCCGCTTCGAGCCGCTGTTGGCCGACCGCCTGGACGAGGTCTTGCGGGTGGAAAACCGCGCCTATGCCTTGCCCTGGTCGCGGGCCAACTTTATCGACGCGCTGCACAGCGGTTATCAGGCGCAGATGTTGATGGCCGACGGTTACTTGCTGGGTTACTTCGTTGCCATGAAGGGCGTGGACGAGGTGCACCTGCTCAACATCACCGTGGCGCCCGAGTACCAGGGTCAGGGCTGGTCGCGCCTGCTGCTGGAGGCGCTTGCCATTTGGGCGCGCGGCCAGGGCGCCGAGTGGCTGTGGCTGGAGGTGCGCGTGGGCAATCTGCGTGCATTGCACGTCTACGAAGCGCACGGTTATCGCCGCGTCGGTCTGCGCAAGGAATATTACCCGGCACAGCACGGAAAGCGCGAAGACGCCATCGTCATGAGCCTGCGGCTCTGAGCTAAGCTCGCACCCATGGCTCTTGAACTTGATACCCGCCAACGCGCCATGCTGCAGGAGATGGGCGTACACGTCTGGTTGCCTGAAACGGGTGTGGTCGTTCTGGCGCCGGCCGAAGCGCCGCCGCCAGTGGTGCGCCAGCCGCTAAGCCCGCTGCTTGCAGCGTCAGCTCCGACATCGACACCGATTGCGCTCGGTGTGCAGGTTGCGCCGATTGCCGCCTCACTGGACTGGACGGCATTGTCGGACAGCGTGCGCAACTGTCAGGCTTGCGGCCTGTGTGCCGGGCGCAGCCACGCCAGCTTTCTGGCGCCCGCAGAAGGCCAGCTGCCATGTGACTGGATGGTGGTGGGCGATGCGCCGGATGAGGACGAGGACCGGGCCGGTGCGCCGTTCGCCGGACCCGATGGCATGCTGTTGGCCCATATGCTGCGAGCTCTGGGGCTGCAGCGCGCCAATCCGATGGCGCCCAAGACTCCTGCGGCGGCGCTGGCCTTGCAGTCCGCATCGGCTGCGCAACGGGCCTACGTCACCAATGTGCTGAAGTGTCGCCCCGCCCATGGCGTGGTGCCGCAGGCCGCCGAGCTGGCGCAATGTGCCGCCTACCTGCAGCGCGAGATTGCCTTGGTGAGGCCGAAGATGATTCTGGCCATGGGCCGCTTTGCCAACCAGGTCTTGTTGGCCGAGACTCCCGCGCTGGCCGCCCAACCCTTGGGTAAGCTGCGTGGCAGCGTACACAGTTACCAGGGCACGCCCGTCGTCGTCAGCTACCACCCTAAGCTGTTGATGCGCAACGGCGCCGACAAGGCCAAGGCCTGGGCAGATTTGTGCCTGGCTGCCGCTACCCTCGAGACCTAGCGCCAGCCCTTCGCAGGGCCATAATCTTGCCCATGACTTTTATTGAACAACTGCGCCAGGCCGAGCGCACCAACGGCTCTCTTTTGTGTGTGGGCCTGGACCCGGAACCGGCTAAATTTCCCGACGCCATGAGGGGCGACGCCAGCAAGATTTACGACTTTTGCGCGGCCATCGTCGACGCCACAGCCGACCTGGTGATTGCCTTCAAGCCTCAGATTGCCTACTTTGCCGCTCACGGCGCGGAAGGCCAACTGGAACGTCTGATGGAGCACATGCGCCGCACCGCGCCCCAGGTGCCCATCATCCTGGACGCCAAGCGCGGCGACATCGGCAGCACCGCCGAGCAATACGCAAGGGAAGCCTTTGAGCGCTATGGCGCCGACTGCGTGACGCTCTCGCCCTTCATGGGTTTTGACTCGGTCCAGCCGTACCTGAAGTACCACGGCAAGGGGGCCTTTTTGCTGTGCCGCACCTCCAACCCCGGCGGCGACGATTTGCAGAACCAGCGCCTGAGCGATCTGCCGGGCCAGCCGACGCTGTTCGAACACATTGCGTCCCTGGTGCAGGGCCCGTGGAATCTGAACGGCCAGCTCGGGCTGGTGGTGGGTGCCACCCGTCCCGCTGAGATTGAGCGCGTGCGTGCCGTGGCAGCTACCGTGCCGTTGCTGATTCCCGGTGTCGGTGCGCAGGGCGGTGATGCGGTGGCCACGGTCAAGGCAGGGTACCGCGCAGCGAACGGCGAAACCACGGCGCCGATTGTGGTCAATTCCTCGCGCGCCGTGTTGTATGCCTCTGCTGGTGCAGACTTCGCGCAGGCTGCACGCGCCGCGGCCATTGCCACACGCGACCAGTTGCGTGCCGCCCAGACCGCATAAGCAGGAACCCACACCCATGATCGATCTCTATACCGCCGCCACTCCCAATGGCCACAAGGTCTCCATCGCGCTGGAGGAATTGGAGTTGCCCTATACGCTGAAGATTCTGGACTTCGCCAAGAACGAGCAGAAGCAGCCCGACTTTTTGGCCATCAATCCGAACGGCCGCATCCCGGCCATCGTCGACCACGCGGAAGATGACTTCGCGGTATTTGAGTCCGGTGCCATCCTCATTTACCTGGCCGAGAAGACCGGTCAACTTATACCGTCGGACATGAAGGGCCGCTCGCTGGTGTTGCAGTGGCTGATGTTCCAGATGGGTGGCATAGGCCCCATGATGGGCCAGGCGAATGTGTTTTTTCGTTACTTTCCCGAGAAGATTCAGGCCGCCATAGACCGTTACCAGGGCGAAAGCCGCCGCCTGTTTCGCGTGCTCGACGGCCACCTCAAAGACCACGAATACCTGGCCGGTGATTACTCGATTGCCGACATTGCGAACTGGGCCTGGGTGCGAACACACAAGTGGTCGGGCGTGACGGTGGACGAGTTGCCGCATTTGCAGCGCTGGATAGAAGCCATACGCGCAAGGCCCGCCGTGCAGCGCGGCATCCTGGCGCCGCCCTCGGCGCGGGACCTGACGCATAACGATAACGAAGAGCAGGCGCGCAAATTCTCGCTGGAAGCACGCAGCATGATCGAAATGGGACAAAGCAAGCCATGAAACTCTTTTCTTCTCACCGCGCACCCAACCCCCGCCGCGTGCTGATGTTCATCGCCGAAAAAGCCATCACCGGTATTGCAGTGAGCAATATCGATTTGAACGCTGGTGGCCACCGCACGCCGGAGTTTCTGGTCAAAAGTCCATTGGCCAAGGTGCCCGCGCTGGAACTGGACGATGGCCGCGTGCTGACCGAAACCCGCGCCATCTGCACCTATCTCGAAGGCCTGTACCCAGAGCCGAACCTGATGGGTGTGGACGCCACCGAGCGTGCCTTTATCGAGATGGCAGACCGGCGCGTGGAACTGACCCTGATGGCGCAAATCGCCAACGCCATTCGCCACACGCACCCCGGTCTGGTGGCGCTGGAGCAGCCGCAGTTTTCCGACTTCGGCAAGTCGCAAGCCGAGAAGATGGTGGCCACGGCCACCGTGTTTGATGGCTTGCTGCAAGGGCAGGAATGGATGGCCGGAGAGCGCTTCACCATCGCCGACATCACCGCGTTTTGCGGCCTGGAATTTGCACGCGGTCTGATGAAGTTTGTGCCCGCAGAAGCCGGTCTGCACGCCCTGCAGGCCTGGCGCGACAAGGTCAATGCGAGGCCCAGCGCCAAGGCGGTTTGAGTTTGTAAGCAATTGCAAAAGCGGTGTGGGCTGTCACTGTTTGCCCGTAAGCTGCGCTATCCCTTCGCTTCTGGAGGGTTCAGGGGATTGACTTGCAGGATGCAAAAGGCAACAGTGCCATTTCCAGGCCTGAGAGCGATGAGGTCAGCTGGTCGGGTCCGGGCATAGCCGCGCTGGCATCGACTGCGCTGGCTGCGTGTGGCGGTGGGGCTGGTGGCGCGCCCACCGCCGTCATACCCGGGGCCGCCGTGACTCTCAACACCAGCGGCTATACGCAACTGTCCTCGGTCACCGACGCGCAAGCCAGCCGCTTTTTATTGCAGGCGCAGTTTTCTGCATCCGACACCGAGATTGCCGCCGTCAAGGCGCAGGGTTATGCGCCCTGGATTCAGACCCAAGTGGCCACCGCATCTGGCACGCTGGGCTGGGACTGGCTCAACGCCCAGGGCTATGGCGACGTCAACAACAGCGCCAACTATTACGACAACAGCTATCCCGGCGACTACATGGTGTGGAGCCAGCTCATGGCCGCGCCCGATGCGGCGCGCAAGCGCATGGCGCTGGCCTTGTCGGAAATATTTGTGGTGTCCCTGGTGGGTTTGAATTTCAACTGGCGCAGCCATGCCGCCGCCCATTACTGGGACACGCTCAACAGCCATGCCTTTGGCAACTACCGCGACCTGCTGGGTGCCATCACGCTGAATGTGGCCATGGGCTATTACCTGAACGTCAAGGGCAGCAGGAAGGCCGATGGACGGGGTACCCAGCCCGACGAAAACTATGCGCGTGAGGTGATGCAGTTGTTCAGCGTCGGCTTGGTGCTGCTGAATCCGGACGGCAGTCCGCAACTGGATGGCAGCGGCAACAAGATCGATACCTATGGCGCTAGCGATGTCAGTATGCTGGCGCAGGTGTTTACCGGTTATGACCTGGACATGAGCGGCAACGTGAACACCGTGATTGCGCAAACCGGTGGTGGCACACGCACGGTTTCCAGCATCGACTTTGCGCGCCTGCCCATGGTGCAGGTGGGCAACTACCATTCCACCGTGGACTCGACCTTTTTGGGCATCACCGTGCCCGGCACGGCCACACCGGTCGAGGGCCTGAAGCTGGCGCTGGACCGGCTGTTCAACCACCAAAATACGGCGCCCTTTATCAGCAAGCAGCTGATCCAGCGCCTGGTTACCAGCAACCCCAGCCCGGCTTACGTGGCTCGGGTGGCTGCGGTGTTTGCCAACAACGGTGCGGGAGTGCGCGGCAGCCTGGCTCATGTCTATGCCGCCATCCTGCTGGACGACGAGGCGCGCGGCACTGCGGGTTTAAGCGACCCGCAATTTGGCAAGCTGCGCGAACCCATGCTGCGCCTGGTGCAGTGGGGCCGAACCTTTGGCGCGACTTCAGCCAGCGGCAGCTGGAAGATGGGCGACCTGAGCAATGCCGGAACCCAGCTGGGCCAGAGCCCGCTGCGCTCGCCCACGGTGTTCAATTTCTTTAGACCCGGCTATGTGCCGCCAGCGACCGCACTGGGCCTGGGCGCTGTGGCGCCCGAGTTTCAACTGGTGAACGAAAGCAGTGTCGGAGGCTATCTGAATTTTCTGCAGTCGGTGATTCAGAACGGACTCAATAGCGGCGATATCAAGTCGGCCTATGCCAACGAGCTGGCGCTGGTAACCGACAGCGCGGCCTTGCTCAAGCGCATCAGTCTACTGCTGTGCGCCGACCAGCTTTCTGCCGCCAACCAGACGCTGATCGTCAACGCGCTGAATGCCATGCCTTTTGCCAGCAATGCGCAGCAACTCAACCGGGTTTATGCGGCCGTGCTGCTGGTGATGGCCTCGGCTGAATATCTGGTGCAAAAGTAAGGAACACCATGCATTTGCTCCAACCCGACCTGCACTCACGCCGCGCCTTTCTCAAGCGCTCGGGCCAGCTGGCTCTGAGCGGCACGGCCTTGCCCTTTGCCTTGAACCTGGCGGCCATGGGTGAAGCCGCCGCCTTTAACGCCCCGGCGGGAGACTACAAGGCCCTGGTCTGCATCTTTCTGTACGGCGGCAACGACTATGGCAACACCGTCGTGCCCTATGACAATGCCAGCTACGACCTGTACAGCACGATTCGCGGTGGCGGCCCAGCGCGCAGCGCCGGTGGCATCGCGCTGGGCCAGAGCGCGCTGGCACCCACGTTGCTCGGCCCTCTAAGCGCGCCCCTGGATTCGCTGTCGGTGTCGCGCCAATTTGCCTTGAACCCCGGCATGACGGCCCTGGCCGGCCTGTTCAACAGCGGTCAGGCGGCGGTGCAGTTGAACGTGGGGACCCTGGTCAAACCGCTGACGCGCGTCCAGTACAACAGCGCCGACCATGTGAGCTATCCGCGCCCGCCCCAGCTGTTTTCGCACAACGACCAGCAATCCATCTGGCAGTCCTCTTCGCCCGAAGGCTCGACCATTGGATGGGGTGGCAGCATGGCTGACTTGGCGCTCAGTTTGAACACGGCGGCCACGTTTTCCTGCATGTCGGTGACCGGCAATGCCGTCTTTTTATCCGGCAATCAGGCACTGCAATACCAGGTGAGCACCGGTGGCGCCATCAAGATCAACGCGGCCGTTGCGGGCGCTTCCGTGTACGGCTCCAGCGCCGTCGGCGCCGCGATGAATAGCTTGCTGCAACAAAAGCGCAGCCATATCCTGGAAAACGAATACAACAAGGTCAGCACGCGGGCCTTGGCGGCCGAAGGCGTGGTCACCTCCGCCTTGGCCGCAGCGCCACCCACCACCGTCTTTGCCACCGACAGTCTGGCGCAGCAACTCAAGATGGTGGCGCGTCTGATCAAGGGTCGCACGGTGCTGGGTGCGCGCCGCCAAGTGTTTCTGGTGTCCATGGGTGGCTTTGATCTGCACGACAACCTGATTCGCGACCACGGCCCCTTGTTGGCAAAGGTCAGCGACGCCATGACCGCCTTCCATGCTGCCACCGTCGAGATGGGCATTGCCAAGCAGGTGACGGCCTTTACCGCGTCCGACTTTGGTCGCACCCTGGCCTCCAACGGCGATGGCGCAGACCATGGCTGGGGCAGCCACCATTTTGTGGTGGGTGGCGCGGTCAAGGGTCAGCAGTTTTATGGCACGGCCCCACCGGTCAGTGTGGCCGACACCAAGGATGCCGGCGGCAACTATCTGCCGCAAAACCAGTGGCATGTGGGCCAAGGCCGTTTGTTGCCCAGCACTTCGGTCGACCAGTACGCCGCGACCCTGGCAAAGTGGTTTGGCGTGAGCGCCAGCGAGATGGCTGGCGTGCTGCCGAGCATCGGAAATTTCGGTGGGACTGGTTATCCGGTGGACCTGGGCTTCATGGCTTAGCGCTGCAAACCGACAGCACCGGAGCATGAAAGTGCGCCTTCGTTACCACGGCCGCTTGCTAACTACGCGGTTCAGCCCAGCAACTTCGCCAAGTAGCGCCCGGTAAAGCTGGCCGGGTTGGCCGCAATGGTTTCTGGCGTGCCCACGCCCACCACGGTGCCGCCACCGGAGCCGCCTTCGGGCCCCATGTCGATCAGCCAGTCGGCGGTCTTGATCACGTCCAGGTTGTGCTCGATCACCACGATGGTGTTGCCGGCGTCGCGCAACTGGTGCAAGACTTTCAGCAGCAAGGCAATGTCGGCAAAGTGCAGACCGGTGGTGGGCTCGTCCAGGATGTAGAGCGTGCGGCCGGTGTCGCGCTTGGAGAGCTCCAGCGCCAGCTTGACGCGCTGCGCCTCGCCGCCCGACAGGGTGGTGGCGGCCTGGCCGAGCTTGATGTAGCTGAGGCCCACATCGAGCAGGGTTTGCAGCTTGCGCGCCAGGGTGGGCACGGCCTGGAAGAAAGCATAGGCGGCCTCGACGGTGAGCTCCAGAATCTGCGCGATGTTCTTGCCCTTGTACAAGACTTCGAGCGTCTCGCGGTTGTAGCGCATGCCGGCGCAGACGTCACAGGGCACGTACACATCCGGCAGAAAGTGCATCTCCACCTTGACCATGCCGTCGCCCTGGCAAGCCTCGCAGCGTCCACCGGCCACGTTGAAGCTGAAGCGTCCGCCGCTGTAGCCGCGTTCACGCGCCATCGGCACCTCGGCCATCAGCTCTCGAATGGGAGTGAACAGGCCGGTGTAGGTGGCCGGATTGCTGCGCGGTGTGCGGCCAATCGGCGACTGGTCGACATTGATCACCTTGTCGAAATGCTCGATGCCCTCAATGGCCTCAAACGGTGCCGGTTCGTCATGCGCCCGATACAGCTGGCGCGCCACGGCCGTATACAGCGTGTCGTTCACCAGCGTGGATTTGCCGGAGCCGGAGACGCCGGTGACGCAGGTCAGCAGGCCGACCGGGAAATCGGCACTCACGTTTTTCAGGTTATGGCCGCTGGCGCCAATGATGCGGATCGCCTGCAGGTCGCCCTGGGTTGCCAGATGCGCGGCATGGCGTTCGGCCCAGGCCAGGGCGGCCTTGCTCGGTGCGCCCTTGGCGACGTTTTTTTTCTCGGCGGCGGTGATTTGTACCGTCGGTAGCCAAGGCGTGCGGCGCCTGGGCACTTCGATCTTCAGCGTACCCGCCAGGTACTGCCCGGTGAGCGATTCCGGCGTGGCCTTGACGTCGTCAAACGTGCCTTGTGCAATCACGCGCCCACCGTGGATGCCGGCGCCCGGCCCCATGTCGATCACATGGTCGGCGGCGCGCATCATGTCCTCGTCGTGCTCAACCACCAGCACGCTGTTGCCGATGTCGCGCAGGTGCTTCAAGGTTTCGATCAGGCGGTCGTTGTCGCGCTGGTGCAGGCCGATGCTGGGCTCGTCGAGCACATACATCACGCCGGTCAGGCCCGAGCCGATCTGGCTGGCCAGGCGGATGCGCTGCGACTCACCGCCGCTGAGTGTCTCGGCGCTGCGGTCCAGGCTGAGGTAGTTCAGGCCCACGTCGTTCAAAAACTTCAGGCGCAGGCCCACCTCGCGGATCACCTTGGACGCAATCTCGCCGCGCGAGCCAAACATGGTCAGGGTGTTGAAGTAGGCAAAGCTCTCACGCAGGGTGGCGCGGCTGATCTCGTAAATGGCGCGCGCCTGATCGCCTTCGCCGATTTTGACGTTGCGCGCCTCGATGCGCAGGCGGCTGCCATCGCAGTCCGGGCAATGCTGGGTGCTGCGCAGACGCGCCAGGTCTTCGCGCACCAGGGCCGAATCGGTCTCGCGGTAGCGCCGCTGCATGTTCGGGATGATGCCCTCGAAGGGATGCTTCTTGGCCAGTTTCTTGCCCTGGGATGCGCCCGAATCAATCACGTAGTGGAACCTGATTTCTTCTTCGCCCGAGCCATGCAGAATCGCCTGCTGCACGGCTGGTGGCAGCGTGTCAAAGCCCTGGTCGATATCAAACTTGTAGTGCTTGGCCAAGCTCTCCAGCATCGAGAAGTAATAGCCGTTGCGCCTATCCCAGCCCTTGATGGCGCCGCTGGCCAGGCTCAGGGTGGGGAAGGCCACCACGCGCTCGGGGTCGAAAAAGTCCTGCTGGCCCAGGCCGTCGCAGCTGGGGCAGGCGCCCACCGGCGAGTTGAAGGAAAACAGGCGTGGTTCCAGCTCGCTGATGGAGTAGTTGCAGACCGGGCAGGCGAACTTGGCGTTGAACAAATGCTCCGCCTGCTTGCCGCTTTCCGCGTTTTTGGGCGAATCCATTTCCAGCGCAATGGCGCGGCCCTGGGCCAGGCGCAACGCGGCCTCAAAGCTCTCGGCCAGGCGCTGGCGCAGGCCGGGCGCCGGGGCGGCGGCCGGGTTGAGTGCGGCGGTCAGGGCAGCGGTGGCCGTCACTGCTTCGCTGCTTTGGGCATCGGCCACCACCGTGTTGCGCGCTTCAGGCCGCACCTTCACGCGGTCTATCACCACGTCGATATCGTGCTTCTCGGTCTTTTTGAGCTTAGGCAGGTCGTCGTATTCAAACACCGCACCGTTGACCCGAAAGCGCACATAGCCCTGGGCCTGCATCTCGGCAAACACATCCAGGAACTCGCCCTTTTTTTCGCGCGCCACCGGGGCCAGAATCATCAGCCGGGTGTCTTCGGGCAGCGCCAGCACGGCGTCCACCATCTGGCTCACGGTCTGGCTTTGCAGCGGCAGCTGGTGTTCTGGGCAGTAGGGCGTGCCGGCGCGGGCAAACAGCAGGCGCAGGTAGTCGTGGATCTCGGTCACTGTGCCCACGGTGGAGCGTGGGTTGTGGCTGGTGGCCTTCTGCTCGATGGAGATGGCGGGCGACAGGCCCTCGATCATGTCCACATCGGGCTTGTCCATCACCTGCAGGAACTGGCGCGCGTAGGTGGACAGGCTTTCCACATAGCGGCGCTGGCCTTCGGCGTACAGCGTGTCAAAGGCCAGGCTGGACTTGCCGGAGCCGGAGAGTCCCGTGATCACCACCAGCTGGTTGCGCGGGATGTCGAGGTCGATGTTTTTGAGATTGTGCGTGCGTGCCCCCCGGATGCTGATGCTTTGCTGCTGCAGGGCGCGGCCCAGGTACGTACCCTGGTCGGCGGGATCTAGAGGGAGAGCGTCGGTAGGAGAATTCAAGGCAATGACCGGGTGGGAGACAACCGTCCATGATAGTCAGTCTGCAAAGGCAGGATAATCTCCTCCACATTCTGGAGAAAAACATGGCATCCGTTAACAAAGTCATTCTGGTCGGCAACTGCGGCCGCGACCCCGAAATCCGTTACCTGCCCTCAGGCCAGGCCGTGGCCAACGTCAGCGTGGCCACCAGCAGCCGCCGCAAGGACAAGAACACCGGCGAAACCATTGAAGACACCCAGTGGCACCGCGTCACCTTTTACGACCGCCTGGCCGAAATCGCCGGCGAGTATGTGCGCAAGGGCCGCCCCATTTACGTGGAAGGCCGCCTAAAGTACGGCAAATACACCGACCAGGCCGGCGTGGAAAAGAACACGGTGGACATCGTGGCCACCGAACTGCAGCTGCTCGGCGGCCGTGAAGGCATGGGTGGCCCCAGCGATGGTGGCGACGGTGGTGATGAGCGTTCCGCACCCGCGCCGGCACGCCGTCCGGCCCCGGCACCCCGCTCCGCAGCGCCTGTCGCCGCCCGCCAGGCTCCGGCACCGCGCCCGGCCAGCGGCTTTGACGACATGGACGACGACATCCCGTTTTAGGACCTGGGAATGCGAAGTGTGAGCAAAATATATTTCTAAATCTGTTCAATGGCGAACAAAAGTGCGGATGCGTAAGCGCATTGCGGAACAAGCTAGGGCATTAGCTGGCGAGTAAACAGTTCAGGCCCAGTTTTCAATCTTTTGAAGCCATTTGATGTCAACGAAACTCAGCTCACCCCGGACTTTGTCTGTCGAGTCACAGCAGGCGATAGTTCTACTGGAGAAAATCAGTGAAATACTGAAGTTGCAGCACCGCCACTTTGACGATGCGGTGGTGACCCATTGCATCCGTTTGATTCATGACTACGTTCAAGACAAGCTGAATGACTCCGACTCCGAGCATTTAACGGGTGTCGGCCTCTAGTTGCCGCCCACCAGCCAGGGCGTGTTGGCCGAAGGGAGTGTGGCTCTTTAAGCCGGTTCGCCCTGGAGCTCTTTGAGTATCTCCTCAAACGAAGGGTTCATTTCGTTGAGCTTTCTCTCCCGCTGCTTTTGCGAAAATTGGTGCCAGTTGGGCAAGGACAAGATTTCCAGCTTGCCGTAGGAAATTTTTAGCCAACCGGCGACCGCGAGCTTTTGCACGAATTCAGAAAAAATGGTTCTGGAAACGCCGCACAGATCGGACAGCAGTTTTTGTTTCACCGGAATCTCCACGCCTTGGCCAAAACCAATCGTCGGCGGTCGGTCCGAGTGGTAAAAAAGCGCTTCGGCAAACTGGGATAAGCCCATCACAACCCGTAGGCAGGGATTGCCGAATTTCATCAGCATCAGCATCTCGGACGTTTTTTGCACCCGCCAGGCCATCAGGCGCGTGAGGTAGAGCGCAAACGTCGGCTGCGTTTCCATCAGTTCCAAAACGATGTCACTCGATATGCTCATGACGTCGGTGGAAGCCAGACAGACAAAGTCGGCGTAGCTGGTCTTCTTGTTGATGATGGACTGCTCTCCAAACCACGATCCTTCGCCGTAGATGCTGATGGGCATGAGCATCCCACTGGTGGATTCGATGGAGGCCGCGACCAGACCGGAAATAATGAATTTCCAGGAATCGATCTTGGAGCCCTTGGACCAAATGACCTGACCTTCCTCAAAAGAGGAAATCCGGATGAAGGCGGCCATCTGCAGTGCTTTGTCCTGCGAAATGCCCACGTTCCTTAGCTGTTGGTATTTGAAATTTCCGTACATAGTGGTTGCCGCACGCTAGAGAACACCCCGCTGCACTAAGCGCCTTGAATCGGGACGGGGCTTGAGTACACCGCTCGAACGGTCAGGCAATCGACGCTGCGTTGGCTGGCTTCTGGTTCGAATGGGCATGGGCGTCAACTATGGGGCATTGATAAAAAGCGCGACGGTGCAATTGTTTGCCAGTGTACAGAGCATGCGGCGTTTCGTACACTGAAAAGCACAAATATGCCTTCCCGAATGCCGTCAGTAGTGATTTTGCGGAATCACACAGCACATTTCCGGTGGTGGGGGTGACGGCATGGAATCCTTGCGCTCTTATTTTGGTTTGGTTTTTTTGCCTAGGCGAGGGACGTAAAGAGCCTTTGAAAAAAATCAAATTTTGCAGCCTTTGCAAAAAAATTTCGCTCAATTGTCAGTGAGTGAACAAACGGCCCCGCCCGTTTTCTCTCGCCGCCAGATCATTCACCCATCAGCAATCAACGGGGTGAATTTTATGCGTATTACTTCCAGTCTCAGTCGCAGCGCAAGCAGTCGAATTGCATTGCGGGGCGGCCGATCCTCTTTCTTCGCCGTGGGTCAATGGCTGCGCAGCTCTGCTGTGTTGGCCTGCTTCCTGGCTGCAGGATTGGGCTCTGTCCATGCCTTGGCTGCGGATGCAGATGCTGTTTCCGTAAGTGCAAAAACCCCCATCGTTGTCAGTCTCAAGCAATTCAAGGTGCTGAAGGATCCAAAGGGAGGCACCCAGTTTGTGGACGCCGCCCTGGTGCTGCCGGGCGATGTCATCGAATACCGTGCCACCTACTCCAATCGCAGCGCCACGGCCATTCCGGTCGTAGCCACGCTGCCCATTCCTGAAAGCACGGAATACATCAAAGACAGTGCCAAGGCCGCCGGTGAGCTCGCCCACACCGTCGCTCTTAAAGACTCCCAGTTTGCAAGCGAGCCGCTTATTCAGAAGCTAACAACTTCAGGCGGTGCAACTTTATCGCAGCCCATACCGTATGCATCGTATCGGTACGTGCGCTGGGATCTCGGCAGGTTGGCCTCTGGCAAATCGATCGAGGTGAGTGTGCGTGCCAAGGTTGCGCAAAACAGTGAAGTCGATGCAAGCGCTGGAGACAAGGCGATAGCCATTGGCTCTACCCCCATCAAAAACTAGCTACTAAAGAGCACTTTTGAAAAAAACATTTAAGAACTTAGTCAAGGAATTAACATGAAAAATTGGAATAAGAATTGGATAACACCCATACGGGTGTTGTTGGCGGGAGCCGGGATTGCCGCATCGGCAATGCTGGTACCTCTGGTGGTGTCCGCAGTCGCTCCGGCTGCGAACACAGTCATCGGCAATCAGGCTGCGGCCTCCTATACGGACGCGTCTGGTAAAACGCAGTCGGCCTCGTCCAATCAGGTCAACACCACGGTGGCACAGATTGGTGGCGATACGCTGTCCAACACGGGCAACAAGACGGCTGCCGCTGGCAATACCGTGTATGTTCCCCACACCCTGACCAACACCGGTAACGGTACCGACTCGTTCACCATTACGGCGGTTGACAATGGGGCCACGGGTACTTTCAGCAATGTGGTTATCTATGCTGACCCCAACGGAACTGGCGTTCCCTCTGGCGCTCCCCTTTGCGCATCGCCTGTTTCGGGCAGCATACCATTGTGTACCACTGGCTTTGTGCAGCCGGTGGGCGGCAATGGCGGAACCTTCAATTTCGTAGCCGCCTATACGATTCCGTCTACTGCCACCACGCCGACGACGCCGTTTGATACGGCGACGATTACCGTGGTTCCCGTGGCCTCTACGCCCGCTATTCCCTACCCATCAGGCACTGTGTCCAGGACCGATACGGTTAACCTGACCACGCTGGCTGCCTTTGCATCCAACAAGGCTATTGCCAAGCCCGCTGTGGCCGCGCCGTCTACCCTGAGCGCAGGTTGGCCAGCAGCATTGACTTCCGGCAAGGCAAGTGACGCAAGCTGTGCAGCCACTGTCGCGGGTGTCAATACGGCAGCCGCAAACTGTACCTACACCGTCTACACCATCGGTTACAACAACACCGGCGGCGCAACGGGTTCGTACAGTATGTCGGATACGCTTCCCACTGGCTTGACCTATGTGCCCGGTACTGCAGTGTGGAGCGGAGCAGGTGGAACTGCCTTGTCCGAATCCGGTGGATCCACTGGCACCACGCCCAATCTGATTGCCTCGACCTTTGCCGCTGGCAAGTTCTCGGCTACCGTGTCGAATGTGGCTCCCAACACCGCAGGCTCCATCAGCTTCGTGGTCATGGTCAACAACACGGCGCTCGCAGGCAGCACCACGACTACCAATACGGCCTTGTACAGCACGACGGATTGCAACGCTGCTTGCGTAGCGACTACCCCGCCCAGCACGCCGACCAACCCGAGTCCCTTCCCCGTGACTCCCACCTATGCGGTGATTGCTGCGAACGTGTCTACGGCCACGACCTTTGACGCAACGACTCCACCGCCCAAGACGGGTGTGGAGCTGGTCGACGTTCCCTCCGCGTTCCTCGGCAACAAGGTGAAATTCACCGACTACGTGATCAACAAGGGCAATGTCACCGACAGCTTCAACGTGGCTATTGCTGCGACCGGTGCAAACAACAACTTCCCCGTTGGCACCACCTTTGCCTTCTTCAAGGCAGATGGCGTGACTCCCCTGCTTGACACCACGGGTGATAGCATTCCTGACACCGGCCCCTTGGCTCCCAACGCCTCTGTGTCCATCGTTGTAGTGGCAAGCTTGCCCGGCACAGCGATCATCGGTACGGCACCCTTTGATGCTCTGATGACCGCTAGTTCCGTCGGTGCAGGCACGGTCACTCCGGTGATCGACTCGGTGTGGGAACAAGTGGACAGCATCCTGTCGGCCAAGGTGGACCTGACCAATACCGCAGCCGGTAACCTGACTTCGACCGACGGCGGTACGACAACGGTGGCATGTACCGCTGGCTCCAATTGCGATCTGGGCCAAGGTCCTTCGACCAACCCCACCTTTACGACAGTCACCACGCCTGCTACGCCTGCTTCTTTCCCGATCTACATCAAGAATCAGGAAACCACACCCAGCACGTATAACCTGACCGACAGCGTTCCTCCAGGATGGACCGTGAAGTTTGTGCCAAGCACCGGCACCTGCGCCAGCGCTGCAGTGACACAACCCATTGCAGTGGCCAGCGGTGCCCAGGTCGAAGTATTGGCATGCGTAACCCCCCCGGCAGGCACCACGCCCGGCACCACGCCCATCACGGTCACGGCTACTAAGTCTACCGATCCCACGGTGTATGACACCATCACGGACGCTGTGAAGGTGACATTGCCGGTGCAACCAGGCATGGCTTTGGGTCCGAACATCGGCAGCAACACCACGCCCAATGGCGGAACCACGGTTCAACCAGTCACACTGACCAACACCGGTACGACGACTTGCGGATTGGGCAACGGCTTCAACGTGGCACTGTCTCTGGATAGCGCTTCGCAAGCTGCCGGATGGACTGCCACGGTCTATTACGACGTGACCGGAAACGGTGTGATCGACGCCAACGCCAAACTGATTGCCTCTACTGCTGTTGTAGGCACGACGGCCAATCTGACTGGCACCGTTCCAGTGACCAACACCCTGGTTCCGCTGTTGCCCGCTCCCGGCAATACCAAGGGTCTGCCGATGCTGGTGAAGTTGTTTGCACCC